>NZ_QNGB01000005.1 GCF_003298505.1 Roseovarius sp. TE539 | reverse complement strand
AGCTACCCTTCGCCAGGTCGATCGCCAGCATGCTGATATTCGTCGTCATCGGTGTGCCCTCCGCTAAGTTCCAATCGAACTATTATGGCATAAAGGATGCCGTCAGGTGGGGGCATCCACCGCATCAATTCAGCTCACCACCAAGGGGGTCAATACTGGATGCCGATAGGGGGTCAGGTTTGAATGCCGATTGACACGCAACTGATCGGAAGCGGTTCGGCCGGTGCTGTTGGATTCGGCCATTGACGCGCAATGTCTCTTGCGAGCCATGGCCGAATTCGACAACGCCGGGTTGAAGCGCGAATTGGCGAGGAACAGGGCAGGCCCGGAGCGGCAATGGCAAACTCGCGTCCCGTGCTTGAATTACGGGGATCGCGGTTAAAGGTTTCCTGTCTGCCCGGTTCCCGGGGACTGCCGTGCGGGGGTGTCCGCAAACCGGGTAAGGGAGAATTTTCTGGAGCGGGTAGCGGGAATCGAACCCGCACGACCAGCTTGGAAGGCTGGGGCGCTACCATTACACCATACCCGCTCAGTGAGGCAGATGCATAATTAACACCTGTTCTCCGGTCAAGAAGAAGGTCCGCCTGCAGGAGAAGTTTCCGCCGGGCCGCGTCCGGCAAAACGGGGCGTGTCACCGGCCGGACAAGGCGATCGGCCGGGCGCAGGTTTCTTTGCCGGCAGGTCATTCAGACTTGCGGGAACGATGTCATGACGCGCGGGCAGGCAAGTTGCCTGTCTCAGCGATATGTACGCTTGTCCATCGGGGTCGCTTCGATCTGTTGCAGCAAGCGGGTGAGAAGCGACTGTTCCGCCCGGTTCAGGCTTGCGCGTGGATTCCAGACCACATGCACGTCGATGGCCGGAGTCTGGTCATAGGGCGGCAATTGCCACATCAGCCCGTCGCGCACGTCGCGTTCGGCGACATGGAGGGGCAGCGGGCCAATGCCGAGTCCGGCGATGATCATGCGGCGCACTTCTTCGAGATGGCTGGATGTGCCGACCACAAGGTCACCGAGGTCGGCCTCGGCCCGCATCAGGGTCACCGGTTTGAGGGCATCCTGGAGCCGGTCGGTGTCGAAACTGACAGAGGAATGGCCGGCAAGATCCGCGCGGGTCAGGTCACGACGTCCGAAAAGCGGGTGTGGCGGGCCGCAGAAAAGCCCGAAATATTCCCGGTAGAGCCGGCGATATTCAAGCCGCGGGTTGCGCTTGTGCACGAGACAGACCGCGAAGGAAGCCGCCCGGGCGGTGACACTTTCGATTGCGGCGGCAGAGGACTGCACCTCGATCGAAAGAGTGGCCCGCGGATGCTCGGCGTGGAATTCCGCCAGGACCTGATCGAAAAGAGGGCAGATGACGTGACTGGCAAGCGTCAGGCGGACATGGCCGGTGACCTCATCCGTCATGTCGCGCATGAGGGTCGAAAGGCGCAGGATCGACCCCTGGATATCCAGCGCTTCGCGGTAGAGCGCCTCGCCGGCGTCAGTCAAGCGGAAATGACCCGGTGCACGGTCGATCAACTTGCGTCCGACATGCTGTTCCAGCCGCTTGAGAGCGGTCGAGACCGAGGGCTGTGTCAGGCGAAGGCGGCCGGCAGCTTCGGTCACGGAAGACGACTGCGCCAGAACGACGAAGCTGCGCAGCAGGTTCCAGTCGAGTTCGCGCATCAGTCGTTCGGGGGTGAGACGGCCGTCGGAGGCGGTTCCGTCGGTGCGTGTCGTCCTGGAGCCTGATTGCATAGGTTTGATCAATAGTCGGAATTCCAATTATCTATTTGATATATGCTTGCCCGCTTTGCATCGTGAACACAAGCCCGCACGGACGGGCGAAACACAGGGAGAACCGGAAATGTCGGTCGAAGCCCGCGAGGCACGCCAGCCGTGGATTCTGCTGTCGCCCGCCCTTACGGCGGTGACCTTCCTGCTTTTCGTGCCGCTTCTGTTCATCGTGGTCTATTCATTCTGGCTGCGCACCGCGACGGGGGCGGACCAGATCGGGTTCTTTCTTGACAACTGGCAGGAGGCGCTGACCGACCGCTTTTACCGCGACATTCTGCTCAACACCTTGAAGATCGCCGCTATCACCACGCTGGTCTGTGCGCTCATGGGGTATCCGGCAGCTTATTTCATTGCCCGTTCGAAAGGGAACAAGGCAATCCTGCTTCTCCTCCTGATGCTGCCGTTCTGGATCAGCTACATCATTCGCACGATGAGCTGGATCAACATCCTGGGCGTGTCCGGGGCTCTCAATACGTTCCTTCTCTGGGTCGGGGTGATCTCGGAGCCGATCCAGATGCTCTACAACGAACAGTCGGTGATCCTGGGACTGGTGCATTTCCTGCTTCCCTTCATGGTGCTGAACGTCTTTGTCAGCCTTGACGGAATCGACACCAATCTCGAGGACGCCGCGAATTCGCTGGGCGCGACGCGCTGGCAGGCCTTCAAGCAGGTGACGCTGCCGCTGTCATTGCCGGGGCTGGCCGCGGGCGGCCTGCTGTGTTTCGTGCTGGGAGCCGGGACATACATCACGCCCCTCGTTCTGGGCGGTGCGACCGATGCGATGTTCGCCAACCTGGTTTTCGAGGCGATCATCACGCAGCTCAACTGGCCACTTGGCAGTGCCTTGAGCCTGATGTTGCTGGCGGTTCTGGGTGCGCTGGTGCTGATTTACAACCGCTATCTCGGGATGGCGCAGTTGATGAAGGGGCTTGGCTGATGGCGGCGTCGAGTGGATCCCTGGGCTGGAACCTCGTGCGGGTATGGACCCTTCTGGTCTACATCTTCATGTTCCTGCCGATAGCCGTGGTGGTTCTGCTGAGCTTCAATGCCAGCCAGTTCGGGGCCTTCCCGATGACCGGATTTTCCTTCCGGTGGTTCGTGGAACTGGCCCAGAACGAGGCGATCCTGCGCGCTTTCCGCACCTCGATTGTTCTGGGCCTGATGACAGCGTTGATATCGACCACGCTGGGCGTTCTGGCAAGCCTGGCACTGGTGCGTTACCGGGTGCCGGGCGCGAACATGATTTCCACCCTCCTGATTGCACCGATTCTGGTTCCCGAGGTGGTTCTGGCCGTGGCGCTGCTGCTGTTTCTGAATTTCCTGCAGATCAACAAGAGCTTCACGCTGCTGCTGGCGGGGCACGTGATCTTCACGCTGCCCTTCGTGATCCTGGTTGTGCAGGCAAGGCTTGTCAGCATCAAGCGCGACGTGGAAGAGGCGGCGATGAGCCTCGGGGCGAGTCCACGGCAGACGTTTTTCCAGATCACGCTTCCGTTGATGCTGCCCGCGGTTCTGGCCGGCGCCCTGTTCGCGTTCACAATCAGTTTTGACGACATCACCGGCACCCTGTTCTGGAAGCCGGGCGGGGTGGAGACGGTGCCGACGCAAATCTTCGCGATGCTGCGCAATTCGATCAGCCCCGAAATCAACGCGCTGGGTACGGTGATGATTGTCATGACCGTCGGACTTCCCCTGCTGGGGATCGCGATCGCCCGGCGACTATCAAGCAAGAGCGGCGCCTAGAACCGCTCGGATCGTACAGACTGCAACCCCAACAAGGAGTGAAAACATGACAGGGAAAATGGACAACACCACACGCTACGAGCGACTGCGCGAGCGGTACATGAACGGCGACCTTGACCGCCGCAGTTTTCTGGGCCTGATCGGAGCGGCCGGCCTGGCCTATGGTGTTCAGACGCCGTTCGCGAAATTTGCCCATGCCGCGGATGTAAGCCAGGTCCGGTTCGACGGCTGGGGAGGCGTCGTTTCCGAAGCATTGCGGGAGAATGCCTTTCAGCCATTCGAGTCCGAGACCGGCGTCGAGGTGGTCGATGGCACTTTCGGTGGCGGTGACGAATACCTGAGCCGGGTCAAGGCCAGCCAGGAGGGAGAATACAACATCGCGCACCTGTCGGGTGTCTTCGATTACGCGCGGTATCACAACCTCGGGCTTTCGACGGTCCTCAACGAAGACAATATCCCCAACCTGCAATACGTGATCCCCAAGCTGATCGACGTGTTCCGCAACGTGAGCGATGGCAAGCTGAGCTGTGTTCCGTACGATTACGGAACCACCGGACTTGCCTACAACCGCAAGTACATCTCGGATGAGGAAATGCAGGAGAAGGGTGCCCGAATCCTTATCGACGAAGCCCACAAGGGCAAGATCGGCGGTTGGGGCGACTGGCGCACGCGCATCTGGTACGGAGCCCTTCAAACCGATCAGGATCCCAACGGTGCCACTGACATGGAGGCCATCTGGGACGCGATCCGCACGCATCGTGACCTCAGCCTGAAGTACTGGGGATCGGGCGCCGAGTTGATGAGCCTTCTGGCCGAGGAGGAGATCCACGCGACCGAAGGTTGGTCAGGCCGGATCTTCGCGCTCCAGGAGCAGGGCCACGACATCGGCTACATGGACCCGCCCAACGGGTATGGCTGGCAGGAATGCATGTTCGTCATCAAGGGCAGCCCGATGGAGGCCTGCGAGGAATTGCTGAACTTCATGCTGGCGCCGGAAACGGCGATCGCGGTGGCCGAGGGTCAGAACTATCCCCCGGCGCTCGATCCGAACAAGGTGGATCTGGGTGACAAGATCCCGACCCTCCCGGCCTTCGATCCGAACGGCACGCTGGACGGGTTGACCTTTGCCGATCCGGCTTACTGGAACGGCAACGAGCAGGAATGGTCGAAGAAGTTCGGCCGGATCCAGAAGGGTTACTGACAAGAAGCCTGAATGGCGGGTCCCGGCACCCTTGTCGCCGGGACCCGCTGCCACACCCGTTTTCGCTCCATTGCAGGAGGCCGCCGATGAGCGCCGTCACCCTGAACAACATCGCCAAGCGGTTCGGTACCTTCACTGCCGTCCACAAGAGTTCCCTGGAGATCGCGGAGGGCGCCTTCGTGACGCTGCTGGGGCCGTCGGGCTGTGGCAAGACGACGAACCTGCGCATGATCGCGGGGCTTCTCGACCCCACGGAGGGCGAGATCCTGATCGGTGGCAAACGTGTAAACGATGTGCCGATTCACAAGCGCAATCTCGGGCTGGTGTTTCAGAACTACGCGCTGTTTCCGCACAAGACCGTGGCCGAGAACGTCGCCTTCGGCCTGAAATACCGCGATGTCCCGGCCGGCGAGATCCCCAAGCGGGTTCAGGATGCCCTGGACCTGGTACAGTTGCCCAATGTCGGGGAACGATATCCAAAGGAGCTTTCGGGCGGGCAGCAGCAGCGCATCGCTTTGGCCCGCGCCATCGTGATCGAGCCGGATGTCCTGCTGCTCGACGAGCCGCTTTCGGCGCTTGATGCCAACCTGCGTGAGGACATGAGGGTTGAGCTCAAGCGCATTCAGGAACGCATCGGCGTGACCACGGTTTTCGTCACCCACGACCAGTCCGAGGCGCTGGCCATGTCGGACCAGATCGTGGTGATGAGCGAGGGCCGTGTCGAGCAGGTGGGAGAACCCGAGGAAGTCTACAACACGCCCGCCTCGGAATTCGTGGCGAATTTCCTTGGGGCCTCGAACATTATCGCCGCGGACTGCATCGAGCGCAGCAGCGACAGCGTGGCGCTGGAGGCGCCCATCTTCGGCAAGCTGGCGATCCCGGTATGGAAGGCGCCCAACCTGAAATCCGAGGGCAAGGCGAAGCTGGTGGTGCGGGCCGAAAAGCTGCTGCTTGCCGCACCGGACGCGCCTGCCGGCGATGCCGTTTCGGTTCCTGCCAAGGTGGAGACGGTGGATTATCAGGGCCAGGCGGTGCGGTATTTCGTGCGTGCCGGCGATACCCAGCTTCAGGCCATCAACATGATCGACGAACACCCCTACGCCGCCGGCAGCGACGTGAGCCTGCAATTGCGCCCGCAGGACTGCGCGGCGCTGCCCGGATGAGGTATCGATGACCCGCAAGCCCAGCCATCTGTTCTATCAGGGCCGTCAGCGACGTCCGGTTCTGGATCAGGCGCGGGGCGTCTATATCTGGGACGTGGACGGCAAGCGTTATCTCGACGGGTCGTCGGGCGCGATGGTTTGCAATATCGGCCATTCGAATGAACGTGTGCTGGACGCGATGCGCAGGCAGATGGAGAAGGCGACCTTCGGCTACCGCCTGCATTTCGAGACCGAGGCGAGCGAGAAGCTGGCCGCCAAGACCGCGGCGCTTTGCCCGGAGGGGCTGAACCGGGTGTTCTTCGTTTCCGGCGGCTCGGAGGCCGTGGAAAGCGCCCTCAAGCTGGCACGTCAGTACACCCTGGCCGCCGGGCACCCGGATCGGTGGAAAGTGATCGCGCGTGAGCCCTCTTATCACGGCTCGACACTGGGGGCGCTGGCCGTGACCGGGTATGCGCCGCTGACCGGGCCGTTTGCGCCAATGATGCGCGAGATGCCCAAGGTTCCGGCCCCGCGGGCCTATCTGGACGGGCTGGACCCGGCTGATCCGGCTACCGGGCGCCATTACGCCGACATGCTGGAGGCAAAGATACTGCAAGAGGGTCCCGAGAGCGTTCTGGCCTTCATCGTCGAGCCGGTGGGCGGTGCCTCGACCGGTGCGCTGGTGCCCCCCGCGGGCTACATGGAGCGGGTGCAGGAGATCTGCCGCGAACATGGCGTTCTGCTGATCCTCGACGAGGTGATGACCGGGGCAGGGCGCACGGGCGCCTTTCTGGCCACCGATCACTGGGGCCTGGAACCGGACATAATCGTGATGTCCAAGGGGTTCGCGGCGGGATATGTGCCGCTGGGTGCGATGGTGGCACACGAGCGGCTGGTCGAGGCGGTGCTGGACGCGGGCGGGTTCGCGCATGGCTACACCTATGCCGGCAATCCGTTGGCCTGTGCCGCGGGTCTTGCGGTGATCGACGAAATCGAGCGGCAGGGTCTGGTTGCCAATGCCGGAGCGATGGGCGCCCGCCTGAAATCGCGGCTCGAGGCGCTGAAGCAGCGCCATGCCATCATCGGGGACGTGCGCGGAAAGGGGCTGCTGCTGGCGTTCGAGTTCATGGCCGACCGCGCCAACAAGGCGCCGCTGCCCGCACATCTGCGCGCCTTTGAGAGATTTCCGCAAATCGCTTATGAAAAGGGCCTGATCGTTTATTCACGGCGCACCAGGGGTGGGCTGGAAGGGGATCATATCCTCGTATGCCCGCCGATGATCGCCACGGAGACGCACCTTGACGAGATCATCGCCATCCTTGATGACGCCCTGGTGCAGCTTGAGGCCGAGATCCGCCCGGCGCTCTCGCGGTCGGCGTGACGGCGGCGCGGAATGACGAAGATCCTCATCACCTGTGCCGTTACCGGCTCGATTCACACGCCGTCGATGTCGTCCCATTTGCCGGTCACGGCGGGCGAGATCACAGAACAGGGCATCGGCGCGTCCGAGGCCGGGGCGGCGATCCTGCATCTTCATGCGCGCGATCCCGAAACCGGGCGGCCCTCGGCGGCGCCGGAACATTTCATGGCCTTCCTTCCGCGCCTCAAGCAGGGGTGTGACGCGGTCCTTAACCTGTCGACCGGCGGCAGTGCGATCATGAGCCTCGATGAACGGCTTGCGGCGCCGAAGCGCGCGGCGCCGGAGATGGCCTCGCTCAACATGGGGTCGATGAATTTCGCTCTTTACCCGATGGCCGAACGGATCGGGGAATGGCGTCACGACTGGGAAAAGCCGTTCCTGGAGGGCACCGACGACCTGGTGTTCAAGAACACCCCGCGCGATATCGCCCGGATCCTGACAGAGCTGGGGACAGACCGCGGCGCCCGGTTCGAGTTCGAATGCTATGACCTGAGCCACCTTTACATGCTGCGTCATTTCGCGGATCGGGACCTGATCCAGCCGCCCTTTTTCATCCAGTTCGTTTTCGGCGTGCTGGGTGGCATGGGGCCGGACCCGGAAAACCTGACCCACATGGTGCGTATCGCTGACAAGCTTTTCGGGCAGGATTACATGTTCTCGGTGTTGGCGGCCGGGCGGCACCAGATGCCGCTGGTCAGCATGGCGGCGGCAATGGGGGGGCATGTCCGTGTGGGACTGGAGGACAGCTTGACGATAGCACGCGGCACGCTGGCGCGCTCCAATGCCGAACAGGTTGCAAAGATACGCCGAATTGTCGAGGACATGGGCCGCCGGGTGGCCACTGCGGACGAAGCGCGCGCGATGCTGGGGTTGAAAGGGGCGGACAGGACCGAGATCTGACATGACTGGCCTTTTCTTTCGCCCTGTCGAGACCAAGGACGATGTGGTGCGGCTGGACCGGGCCCTGCGCGCCCTAAGTGGCGATCTGGGAGACGATCACGCGTCCACGGCTGCGGCGCTTGCGGTGGCCATCGAGGGGCCGCATCCGGCCGCATGGGCCCTGTTGGCCCAAAAGGGTGACGAGACACTGGGCGCGGCGCTGTTCTCGCCCGTCTTCTCGACAGTGGAGGGCGCGGCCGGAGTTTACGTGTCGGACCTGTGGGTGGCGCAATCCGCGCGCGGGCGCGGCCTTGGCCGCCGGCTTCTGGCGGAGACGGTGGCGCGTGCGGCGCGGCTGTGGCGGGCGGAATGGATAACCCTGGCCGTTTATGCCGAAAGCGCCGCATCTCGGCGGTTCTACGAACGGCTGGGCTTTGTCCCGCGAACCGCGGCCGGAACCATGGTGCTGACGAGGGACGGCACGCAACGTTTGACGAGGGAAACGGAATGAAGGCGATATTCGACGACCGGCAGTGGCGGCACGACCCGCAGCATTTCATGGCCAACGGGGTGGTGAGGCCAAGCCCGGAACAACCGGAGCGCATCAGGGTTCTTCACAAGGGCGCCGCGGACGCCGGATGTGCCTTCGCGGAACCGGGCGATACCGGCACGGGCCCGATCGCAGCCGTCCATACGCCAGAGTACGTTACTTTCCTGCGCAACATCCATACCCGCTGGCAACGGATCGAGGGCGCCGGGGCAGAGGTCATTCCCAACATCCATCCTGCCAACCGCAGCGACAGTTATCCGAAATCGGCGGTGGGGCAGGCGGGCTACCACCAGGCCGATACCGCCTGCCCGATCGGGGCGGGCACCTGGGAGGCCGCCTACTGGTCGGCGCAGACGGCGGTGACCGCCGCCGACCTGGTGGCGGGCGGGGACCGGGCGGCTTATGCCCTGTCGCGGCCGCCGGGCCATCATGCGTTTGCCGATCTGGCCGGGGGCTTTTGTTTCTTCAACAATGCCGCGATCGCCGCCGAGCGGTTTCGCGCGCGCGGCTGGCGGCCCGCGATCCTTGATGTGGACGTGCATCACGGCAACGGCACACAGGGCATATTCTATAACCGGGATGACGTGCTGACGGTTTCGCTCCATGCCGATCCGGCGCGTTTCTACCCGTTTTTCTGGGGTCATGCGCAGGAGCGCGGCGCGGGGCGCGGCACGGGCTGCAACCTGAACCTGCCGCTGGAGCGGGGAACCGGCGACGATGATTATCTGAAGGTTCTCGACAGGGCGCTGGAGAGGATCGCGGATTTCGGCGCCGATGCGGTGGTTGTGGCGCTTGGCCTCGATGCCTACGAGGGCGATCCCTTCAAGGGATTGGCGATCACCACACCGGGTTTTGGCAGGATCGGCGCGGCGCTTGCGGGGATGGGCCTGCCGACGCTTTTCGTGCAGGAGGGCGGATACCTCTGCGACGAGCTGGGCGAGAACCTGACCGCCGTTCTGGGCGGTTTCGAGGGCGCATGACCCCGGCCGATGTCATAGTGGTCGGAGGCGGGATCGCCGGTATCAGCGCCGCCGCCGAGATCGCCGGGGACGGTGCGCGCGTCACGGTACTGGAGGGCGAGGCACAGCTTGGGTATCACTCCACGGGAAGGTCGGCAGCGATATTCATCCGCAATTATGGCAACGCCACCCTGCGAGCCCTCAACGCCGCGGCGGAGCAGGTGTTCGAGACGCCTGGCGAGATTGCCGAATCCAGTCTTTTGAGCCCTCGCGGTGAGTTGCTTCTGGCCACCGATGAAGAGATGAGCGCGCTCGAATCCTATATCGAGGGGGCCGAGGGTGTCGACAGGCTGAGCACGGGGGAGGCTGTCGAGCTTGTCCCGATTCTGCGGCCGGAACATATCGGCGGTGCCGTGATCGAGCGTGGCGCGCGCGATATCGACGTTGATCGCGCGCTGCAGGGCTATGCGCGGTTGTTGAAGGCGCGCGGCGGGCGGATCGTGACGGGAGCCGCGGTGTCGGGAATCTTCCGAAGCGGGGACATCTGGGAAGTCACCACGGACAAGGACGTTCATGCAGCACCGGTGCTGGTCAATGCCGCCGGTGCCTGGGCTGACGACATCGCCCGTCTTGCCGGCGTCGGCACCGTGGGTTTGCGGCCCATGCGGCGTTCGGCGGCGTTGCTGCCGGCGCCGGACGGGCATGACATTTCAAGATGGCCGCTTTTCGGGTCGGTTTCCGAGACATGGTATGCCAAGCCCGATGCAGGGCGTCTGATGGTCAGTCCCGCCGACGAGGATCCCGTCGACCCGCATGACGCATGGGCAGACGACATGGTGTTGGCCGAGGGACTTTACCGTTATGAACAGGCGGTGACCGTGCCGGTAACGCGGGTCGAAAGCAACTGGGCCGGATTGCGGAGCTTCACCCGCGATCGCACGCCGGTGGCCGGGTTCGACCCCTTGGCGGAGGGGTTCTTCTGGCTCGCAGGGCAGGGTGGGTACGGGGTGCAGACCGCCCCAGCCCTCGCCCGGCTTTGCAGCGCGCTTGTCTCAGGCCGGGAACCGGCCCTGGCCCCGTTGGCGGTAGCGGCTCTGTCACCATCGAGGTTTTCGGCATAATATCCATGGATAACAGAAAGGGACTTGAGAGATGAGCGACATAACCCGCCATCACGTTGGCGCAAGGATGAGCCAGATCGTCATTCACAACGGCATTGTGTATTTGGCCGGTCAGGTGGGAAGCCCCGGCGACAGTGTCGGAGACCAGACCCGTGCCTGCCTGGACAAGGTCGACGCTTTGCTTGCAGAAGCCGGATCCGACAAGAGCCGCATACTGAGCGCCACGATATGGCTGGCGGACATGGGTGATTTCGCCGCGATGAATGCGGTCTGGGATTCATGGGTGGCGCCCGGCGCTGCGCCGGCGCGCGCTTGCGGAGAGGCGAAACTGGCCTTGCCCGAACTCGCGGTCGAGGTCATGGTGATCGCTGCAAGGACGGCCTGAGGCGTTCGTCGGGCAGGGAGGCAGCGATTGGGTACCGGACTCTTCATGGATGTGCGCAGCGAATGCGCGACTCTCAGGGATGTGATCGTGGGCACGGGCGAGGGGTATCACCGTGATCCCGGCCGTGTTGAAATCGTCAATGGCAAGCATCACCGGACCCTCGCGACTGCAGGACAGCCTGATACCGGACGGCTGCAGGCGGAGTTTGCCGGATTCCGCTCCGTGTTGGAGGCGGCCGGAGTCCGGGTCCATTCCCCTCAGATTGCGCCGGCTTCGGTGCAGGACCAGACCTGCCCGCGCGATATCGGCTTTGTCATCGGCGACACCTTCGTCGAGGCGGGCATGCGCGTGGCCAGCCGGATGGAGGAGATCGCGGGGATCGCACATATTCTCGACGCGTGCATCGGGCCGCGCATCGCGGTGCCGCCGGGCATCTGCCTCGAGGGCGGGGACGTGATCGTGGACGGTGCGCATGTCTTCGTCGGCTGCGGGCAGCGCAGCGACAGGGAGGGTCTGGATTTTCTGCGTGCCCGGTTCGGCGATACGCATGAGGTCGTGCCGCTGCCCTGCCGGTCCCCGGACGAGGGCGAGGATGTGTTGCATCTTGACTGTACCTTCAATCCGCTGGGTCTGGGCCATGCGTTGATCTACCCCGACGGGCTTGACGGCATACCAGAGGTGCTGTGCGAGAAATACGACTGGATCGAGGTCACGCGCGAGGAGGCGGACGAGCTGGCCACCAACGTCCTGTCGGTCGCACCGGATCGGATCATCGCACGGTCCGCGCCGTCATGTGCACGCGTCAACGCCGCGTTGCGAACTGCCGGCTACCGTGTGGAAGAAGTGGATTTCGACGCGGTGCCGGGCACCGGCGGATCATTCCGCTGCGCCACCCTTCCGCTGCGCCGGGGGCCGGGCTGACAGGGCGAACCTGAGGGCGATGGACGCGGCGGGCAGCCTGCGCTATCAGGCGCCGGACCCCTGCTTGAGAAAGGCGCGCCCATGTCCGGCCACGGCCCCCCTGTCCCAATGATATCCCGGAAATCCGGACCGCTTGCCGGCAATGCCGACGTACCGGGCGACAAATCCGTGAGCCATCGGGCGCTGATCCTGGGCGCGCTCTCGGTCGGTGATACACGGATTACCGGGCTTCTGGAAGGCGAGGATGTCCTGGATACCGCCCGCGCGATGCGCGCCTTCGGTGCCGAGGTCACCGACCTGGGTGATGGCGCCTGGTCAGTGCATGGCGTGGGCGTTGGCGGTTTCGCCGAGCCTGACCGGGTGATCGACTGCGGCAACTCGGGCACCGGCGTGCGGCTGATCATGGGGGCGATGGCGACCTCGCCCGTGACGGCGACCTTCACCGGTGACGCCAGCCTCAACAAGCGCCCGATGGCGCGGGTCACCGACCCCCTGGCGCTGTTCGGGGCGATGGCTGTGGGGCGTTCGGGCGGCCGCTTGCCGATGACGGTGGTCGGGGCACGCGCTCCGGTGCCGGTGCGTTACGAGGTGCCGGTTCCCTCGGCGCAGGTGAAATCGGCGGTGCTGCTGGCCGGACTGAATGCCCCCGGCGAAACGGTGGTCATCGAGCGCGAGGCGACCAGGGACCATACCGAGCGGATGCTTGCGGGCTTCGGCGCCGAGACCGTCACGCAAGAGACGGGCGAGGGCAGGATCATCACCCTGGCGGGTCGGCCGGAACTTGTGCCGCAGCAGATCGCGGTCCCGCGTGATCCGTCCTCGGCGGCCTTTCCGGTCTGTGCCGCACTTATCACCGAAGGTTCGGATGTGCGGGTTCCGGGCATTGGCCTCAATCCGACCCGTGCGGGCCTTTTTACCACCCTGCGCGAGATGGGGGCGGCGCTGAGCTATGAAAACGAACGGGAAGAGGGCGGAGAGCCGGTGGCGGACCTGCGGGCGCGGTTTTCACCGGCGCTGCGCGGCGTCGAGGTGCCGCCCGCGCGAGCCGCGAGCATGATTGACGAATACCCGGTTCTTTCGGCTGTCGCTGCCTTTGCGGAAGGCCCCACCGTGATGCGCGGTGTCAAGGAGCTGAGGGTGAAGGAAAGTGACCGGATCACGGCCATGGCCACCGGGCTGCGGGACTGTGGCGTGGAGGTTGAAGAGGGAGAGGACTGGTGGATCGTGCACGGGCGCGGGCATGGGGGCGTTCCTGGGGGCGCGACTTGTGCCAGCCATCTGGATCATCGCATCGCCATGGCTTTCCTGGTTCTGGGGCTGGGGTGCGTGCGGCCCGTGCGGGTGGACGACGGTAGCCCGATCGCCACCTCCTTTCCGGTTTTCGAGCCGTTGATGACCAGGCTGGGCGCGGAAATCCGCCGCGAGGGCTGAACGGCCGGCCCGTCGGTCATTGGGCTTGAGGGGGCCGGCGGCATTGTCTAGGCATGATCTTGAAAGGACGGGCAGCATGGCATTCACGGTCGCGATAGACGGGCCGGCGGCGGCCGGCAAGGGCACGGTGTCCCGGGCAGTGGCGGCGCATTTCGGCCTTGCGCATCTGGATACGGGGCTTCTCTACCGTGCCACCGGCCGGCGAACCCTTGACGGCACCGATCCGGTCGAGGCTGCGAAATCGCTCCGGGCCGAGGATCTTGAGGCGGATGATCTGCGCACGCCCGAGGTGGCGCAGGCCGCAAGCCGGGTCGCGGCGATCCCGGATGTCCGCGGTGCGCTGGTGGATTTTCAGCGCGCCTTTGCCCGGCGTGCAGGCGGCGCGGTACTGGACGGCCGAGACATCGGGACGGTCATCTGCCCGGAGGCCGAGGTCAAGCTGTTCGTCACCGCGACCGACGATGTGCGCGCCATACGTCGGTTCAGGGAACTGGCAGCCAACGGTCATGATGTGGATTATGACGCTGTTCTGTCCGATCTGCGCGGCCGCGATGCCCGCGACAGTGCGCGGGCCGACGCACCGTTAAGACCTGCGGAGGACGCGGTGGTCCTGGACACATCGGAAATGGACATCGAGGAGGCCGTGAAAACGGCCATTGCCGTGGTCGATTCGAAGCGGTCCTGACCCGTATCGGAACCCCACTGGCGGTGGCCGCGTCGGCAGATTCTCCGGCACATCCGGAAGGGTGCCAGGTGATGGCGCAAGGATCGGAGGGTTCGGGGATTTGCCGAATTTCGTGTTTTCGGTTGTATCGCACACATCCGCTCTTACGTCGTGCGGGCAGGTTGGCCCTGCTGCAGATGCAAAACCAGACGGAGTATTCATGCCCTTTACAAGAACACTTGCCGCAACCTCCACGGCCCTGGCGCTTGCGATGACCGCGGCACCGATGACAGTCATGACCACCCAGAGCGCCGCCGCGCAGGAGGCCGCCGGGGGCTATTCGGGCGCGCAACTGGACGCGTTTACCGTGGCCCTGCTGCAGGTGTTCGACCTGCGCAAGAAATATACGCCGGCCCTGCAATCCGCCGAGTCGGAAGATCAGCAGCAGGAGATACTTGACAAGGCCACTGCCGAGATTGCCGGTGCGATCGAGGACACCGACGGGATCACCCTTGAGACGTACCAGGAGATCGCCGAGGCTGCCACGCAGGACCAGGACCTGGAGATGCAGATCAAGTCCCGCGTCGAGGACATGGTACAAACGGCCGAATAATGGTCGGGGCCTTGTGGTGCCGGGGCAGTTTGCCGAGCAGGCTTGATTCCCCGGCACGTTGCCGCTATACGCGCGGCGTCATCAAGGCGGATCACACGCTGCATAACAAACAGGATCGGGCAGGGCCGGGGCATCCGGCCCTCTTTGTTTTGCGATACGCCTGACCAACGAAACCGTTCTGCCCCCGACTGCTTATGGGGCAGGGCACCAACCCAAGACCGGCGGAGACAACCGCGCGGCCGGAAAACAGATGTAAAGGAAACAGACGCCACATGGCTCAGAACGCATCCATGGAGGAATTCGAAGCCCTCCTTAACGAAAGCTTCGAAATGGACACGCCCCAGGAGGGCTCTGTCGTCAAGGGCAAGGTCATCGCCATCGAGGCGGGCCAGGCCATTATCGACGTTGGCTACAAAATGGAAGGCCGCGTCGAACTCAAGGAATTCGCGAATCCCGGCGAGGCGCCCGAAATCGAGGTGGGTGACGAGGTCGAGGTTTATCTGCGCGCGGCCGAGAACGCCCGTGGTGAAGCGGTCATCAGCCGCGAGATGGCCCGGCGTGAAGAAGCCTGGGACCGTCTGGAAAAGGCCTATGCGGATGATGCGCGCGTCGAGGGCGCGATCTTCGGCCGCGTCAAGGGCGGCTTCACCGTCGATCTGGGCGGCGCCGTCGCGTTCCTGCCCGGCAGCCAGGTGGATGTGCGTCCGGTGCGCGATGCCGGCCCGCTCATGGGCCTCAAGCAACCGTTCCAGATCCTCAAGATGGACCGCCGCCGCGGCAACATCGTGGTTTCGCGCCGCGCCATCCTTGAGGAAAGCCGCGCCGAGCAGCGCGCCGAGATCATCGGCAAGCTCAACGAGGGCGACACCGTGGAAGGCGTGGTCAAGAACATCACCGAATACGGTGCCTTCGTGGACCTTGGTGGTGTAGACGGCCTGCTGCACGTAACGGACATGGCCTGGCGCCGCGTCAACCATCCCTCCGAGATCCTTTCGATCGGTGAGACGGTGAATGTGCAGGTCATCAAGATCAACAAGGAAACCCACCGCATCAGCCTCGGAATGAAGCAGCTGCAGGAGGATCCGTGGGACCTGGTGGCGGTCAAGTACCCGCTGAATTCCGTTCATACCGGACGCGTGACCAATATTACCGATTACGGCGCCTTCGTGGAACTGGAGCCGGGCGTCGAGGGCCTCGTTCACGTCTCGGAAATGTCATGGACCAAGAAGAACGTGCATCCCGGCAAGATCGTGTCCACCTCGCAGGAAGTCGAGGTCATGGTCCTGGAGATTGATCCGGCCAAGCGCCGCGTGAGCCTGGGCCTGAAACAGACCATGCGCAACCCCTGGGAAGTCTTCGCCGAGACCCATCCCGAGGGCACCGAAGTGGAAGGCGAGGTCAAGAACATCACCGAGTTCGGCCTGTTCATCGGTCTCGAAGGCGAGATCGACGGCATGGTCCACCTTTCCGATATCTCCTGGGACGAGCGTGGTGAGGATGCGATCCAGAACTACAAGAAAGGTGACGTTGTGCAGGCGGTCGTCTCCGAAGTGGACGTGGAGAAGGAACGCATCTCGCTTTCGATCAAGGCACTGGGTGGCGACAAGTTCTCGGAAGCCGTGGGCGGCGTGAAGCGCGGCTCGATCATCACGGTCGAGGTCACGTCGATCGAGGACGGCGGCATCGAGGTGGAATACGAGGGAATGAAGAGTTTCATTCGCCGCTCCGACCTCAGCCGGGACCGCTCGGAGCAGCGGCCCGACCGCTTCTCGGTCGGAGACAAGGTCGATGTGCGCGTGACCAATATCGACAGCAAGTCGCGTCGCCTCGGCCTCAGCATCAAGGCCCGCGAGATTGCCGAAGAGAAGGAGGCCGTCCAGCAATATGGCAGTTCCGACTCCGGCGCATCACTGGGAGATATCCTTGGTGCGGCGCTGAAAGGCGATGAAGACAAGGACTGATACCGGTCGTATCCACGGCCGGCACGGCCCCGCGGCACCTTGTCCGCGGGGCCGTTTTCGTTTGCGAATCAGTAATTTTTCCGCGATGCAGAAAGAGTTAGGGGTAAAAACGTCAGTACTGAACTGCGTTGCCGACCAGGGTTCCGCGGGCCCAAATAGGGGAATCCGCCTGCCGCGGCAGTGGCTTTTTGTTTCGGACGGCTGCTTTTCTGACTATAGTCGAGCGCGGGGAAAGATGTCAGCGCGCCAAACTCCAGGGGAATGAATAATGATCCGGTCGGAATTGATTCAAAAGATTGCAGATGAGAATCCGCATCTCTACCAAAGGGATGTAGAGCGCATCGTGAACACCATTTTCAACGAGATCACGGACGCCATGGCCAATGGCAACAGGGTTGAACTGCGCGGTTTCGGGGCGTTCTCGGTCAAGAAGCGCGATGCACGCACGGGGCGTAACCCGCGCACAGGCGAATCCGTGCATGTGGAAGAAAAGCATGTGCCGTTCTTCAAGACCGGCAAACTTCTCCGCGAGCGTCTGAACGGGAATTCCTGATGCGTTATGTCCGCTACGCATGTATCGCCGTTTTCGGGCTCGCCCTCATCCTGATCGCGCTGGCCAATCGCGGCATGGTGACCATCCGGGTTCTGCCTGACGAACTGTCGGGCTTGGCGGCGCTGAACCCGACCTATGACATCCCGCTTTTCGTCGTGATGTTCGGCGGGGTTCTGGCCGGATTGATCCTGGGATTCATCTGGGAGTGGATCCGCGAGGCCAAGGAAAGAGCGGCGGCGGCCCGGCAGGCGCGTGAGATGCGGGCGCTGCGCGCCGAGGTCCAGCGCCTGAAAGGCGAAAAGCATCAGGGCAAGGACGAGGTTCTCGCCATTCTCGACGAGGCCAGTTGAGCACCAGATGCCATCCGACATGAAAGTCAAGATCTGCGGGCTGACTGACAGCGCCGATGTTCCGGCCGCCATATTGGCGGGGGCGACGTATGTCGGGTTCGTGTTCTTCCCCGGATCACCCCGGCATGTGCAGCTCGAGGATGCCGCCCACATGGCCGGGGCGGTTCCCGAGGGGATCACGCGGGTTGCCTTGACAGTCGATGCCGATGACCTGCTGCTCGATGCGCTCACGTCCGAAGTGCCCGTGGACATGCTGCAACTTCACGGAAGCGAAAGCCCGGCACGCGTCGCCGAGGTGAAGCGGCGCTACGGGCTGCCCGTGATGAAGGCGGTGGGTGTTGCTGTCGAAACCGATCTCACGCAAATAGATTTCTATGGCAAGGTGGCCGACCAGCTTCTGATCGACGCCAAGCCGCCCCCGGGCGCGGAGCGTCCCGGTGGGAATGCACTGACCTTCGACTGGGAGCTTCTGACCGGACGGCGCTGGCCGGTGCCGTGGATGCTGGCGGGCGGGCTCAATCCCGACAATGTGGCGGAGGCCATCGCGCAGACAGGGGCACGGCAGGTCGATGTCTCGTCCGGTGTGGAAAGTTCACCCGGCGTCAAGGATGCCGACCTGATGCGGGCCTTCATTGACAACGCCAGGGCCTGAGTCGATCCTTCCCGCTCTTGAAGCACACGGGAGATGACGGATGACGATCGAGACCGACGGGCTTGCCGGGGTTTATGGTGCGAAGACCCCGGAGGATTCGCGCCGCGCCTATGACACCTGGGCCGACAGCTATGATGCCGACACCATAGCGAACGGCTATCGTCTTCCGTTTCTCGGTGCCGGGTTGCTGTCAAGCCATCTCGGACGGATGCACGGGCCGATCCTGGATGCCGGGTGTGGCACCGGTCTGGTGGGAGAGATGCTGATGCTCATGGGATACCATCATTTAACCGGGTGCGACCTCTCGCCCGAGATGATCGCGCGTGCGGGGCAGACCGGAGCGTATGGTGATCTGCAGGTTGCCGACATGGGGGAGGGCTTGCCTTTCGCGGACGATCATTTCGCCGGTTTCGTCTGCGTCGGCTCGTTCGGACCGGGCCATGCACCGCCGTCGACATTGCGACACCTCGCCCGCGTCACGCGCCCTGGCGGGCACGGGGTGTTCAACCTTATCGAGGCGACCCGGCAGGAACAGGGATTCCCAGAGGTGATGGACGATCTGACTCGTCGTGGTGAATGGGAAGTCGTTCAGAGCACGCAACCTTTCGCGCCGTTCCTCTTGTCCGAGCCGGAGCTTCTCACGCGGGCGCATGTGGTGCGGATCCTCTAGCAAAAGTGGCGCCGGATCGGGGTTGCCCGCCCGTCTGCGGATCGTTTCCGATTGCCCCAGACAGTCTCTGGCATGTCACGGTTCCATGCCGTCCTGACCGCGGCGGCCCTTGCCGGTTTTCGCTGGAAAATTCCTGCAGCGTCCCATATGCAAAGACAGACCACGATGGGAGGCACGCGCCTTGAACGAACTCTTCAACTCCTTCATGACCGGCCCTGACGAGAAGGGCCGGTTCGGCGATTTTGGCGGTCGGTTCGTTTCCGAAACGTTGATGCCGCTGATCCTCGAACTCGAGGCGCAGTACGAGAACGCCAAGACGGACCAGAGTTTCTGGGACGAGATGCACGATCTGTGGACCCATTACGTGGGGCGGCCCAGCCCGCTCTATCATGCCGAGCGGCTTACAGAGCATTTGGGCGGCGCGAAAATCTACATGAAGCGTGACGAGTTGAACCATACCGGCGCGCACAAGATCAACAACGTGCTGGGACAGATCATACTGGCCCGCCGGATGGGAAAATCCCGGATCATAGCGGAAACAGGCGCTGGCCAGCACGGTGTGGCCACCGCCACCGTCTGTGCCAAGTTCGGCCTTCAATGCGTGGTCTACATGGGTGCCCATGACGTCGAGCGGCAGCGGCCGAACGTGTTTCGAATGCGGCTGCTGGGGGCGGAGGTCATACCGGTCACTTCGGGACGCGGCACCCTCAAGGACGCGATGAATGACGCGCTGCGCGACTGGGTGACCAATGTGCGTGACACCTTTTACTGCATCGGTACGGTGGCCGGGCCGCACCCCTATCCGGCGATGGTGCGTGATTTCCAGTCGATCATCGGCAAGGAAGTCCGCGAACAGATGCAATCTGCCGAGGGTCGCCTGCCCGACACGGTGATCGCCGCGATCGGCGGCGGATCCAACGCGATGGGCCTGTTCTATCCGTTCCTCGATGACAAGGAGGTGAATATCATCGGTGTCGAAGCCGGCGGTCGCGGCGTTACCGACGCGATGGAGCATTGCGCCTCCCTGACTGGCGGCAGGCCCGGTGTATTGCACGGGAATCGCACCTACCTTCTGCAGGACGACGACGGACAGATCCTCGAAGGGTATTCCATATCAGCCGGTCTGGATTACCCCGGCATCGGGCCTGAACATTCCTGGCTGCATGAATCGGGCCGTGCGAAATACGTCTCGATCACCGATGCGGAGGCGCTCGAAGCCTTTCAGCTTTCCTGCGAGAAGGAAGGTATCATACCGGCGCTCGAACCGTCCCATGCGCTTGCCCATGTGACCAAGATCGCCCCGGACCTGCCCGCCGATCATATCCTTTGCATGAACATGTGTGGCCGCGGAGACAAGGATATCTTCACGGTGGCCCGTCACCTGGGGTTTGACATGGAAGAAAAGGACTGACCGGGCGCTGCGTGCAGCGGGGTCAGCGCCGGGAACGGAGCCCGCCGCGTTCGGATCGGGAATGGCCTTACCGCGTGGGAACCGGTGTTTCGCCGCTGTAGTCGTAGAAACCGCGCCCGGTCTTTCGGCCCAGCCAGCCGGCCTCGACATATTTCGTCAGCAGCGGGCAGGGGCGGTACTTGGTGTCCGCAAGACCGTCATGAAGAACGTTCATGATCGCGAGGCAGGTGTCCAACCCGATGAAATCCGCCAGCTCCAGTGGGCCCATGGGGTGGTTCGCACCGAGTTTCATCGACTGATCTATTGATTTCACGTTCCCGACACCTTCGTAGAGGGTATAGACGCCTTCGTTTATCATCGGCATGAGGATGCGGTTGACAATGAAACCCGGGAAATCCTCGGCCGATGCCGCGGTCTTGCCCAGCCTTTCGACAACCGCAAGGCAGGTGTCATAGGTTTCCCGGTCGGTGGCGATACCCCGGATCAGTTCCACCAGTTGCATGACGGGAACCGGGTTCATGAAGTGGAAGCCCATGAACTTGCCCGGACGATCGGTGCGGCTGGCAAGCCGGGTGATCGAAATCGACGAGGTGTTGGAGGTCAGTATCGTATGCGGTCGCAGCGCCGGTTGCAGATCCTCGAAAATGGCCTGCTTGACGGTTTCGCGTTCGGTCGCGGCTTCGATTACAAGGTCCGTCGCGCCCAGATCGGTCAACTTGAGGGTTGTCTCGATTCGCCCCATTGCGGTGTCCATGTCCGCCTGAGAGATCTTTTCGCGGCTGACCTGCCGGTCCATGTTGCGGCGAATCGTGGCCACGGCGGCATCAAGGGCATCCTGGCTGATGTCGTTGATTTTTACATCATAGCCGGCCAGCGCCATCACATGGGCGATCCCATTGCCCATCTGTCCCGCCCCGATCACGCCGACTGTTACGATTTCCATGTGCCCGCCTCTCGCGTGTTTCGCATCCACAATAGGCCCGCCGCCGGGGGGGCTGCAAGGGGCGGCATCCGTTAAACTCCGTGTTGAATTGACACGTTAGTGAATTGTAAAGGTGCGCCGGTGACTCTGCCTGCCGGGTGAAGAAACTGGTGGGTGAGATGACCTATGAAAAGATGGGGGAGACGACCCTCGATTACATGCCGTGCCGCTACGGCGATTGCAGATTGCTGTTCCGCGGCCCGAAGCGGACCTTGAATGGAGGGTTCGCCGCCTTCCTTGGCGGAACCGAGACCTACGGGAAATACATCAGCCGTCCGTTTCCGGCGCTGGTTGAGGCGCGAACGGGCCTTTCCTGCGTCAATTTCGGCTGGCCGAATGCGGGGGTGGATGTATTTCTCAACGAACCCGATCTGTTGCGCATGGCAGGGGCGGCCCGGGTCGTGGTGCTTCAGGTGCCCTGTGCGCAGAACCTTGCCAACCGTTATTACGCGGTGCATCCGCGCCGCAATGATCGTTTCGTCGAGGCAAGGACGGATCTGCGAGGGTTGTTCCCGGAAGTGGATTTTACCGAGTTCCATTTCACACGTCACATGCTGAGCCGCCTGCGCCGGATTTCGTATCGACGCTACATGACCTTGCGGCAGGAATTACAGGCGGTGTGGCTGGAACGGATGCACGAGCTTCTGGGGCGAATCGATCCCCCGGTGGTCTTGTTGTGGTTCTCGGCCCATCCGCCCGGACGGGCCGCCGACCGCCCGGATCTGGAGGCGGATCCGGCCCTGGTGACTGATGGCATGATAAATGCCCTGCGCGGGCAGGTGCTGCAGGTCCTCGATGTGACGGTCAGCGCGGATGCACTGGCGCAGGGAACGGAGGGCATGATCTTTTCGCAGCTGGAAGTTCAGGCTGCAGGCGGGGTCATGAACCCGGCCGCGCATGAAGAAGCCGCCGAGGCGCTGACACCCTTGATGGCCGAAATTGCCGGGTGACGCATGAAAGAACCCGCCGTGTGACGGGCGGGTTCTTCGGGTTCCCGCTTGTGCGGGCGGTTGATCTCAGAGCTTGTCGTTCAGTTCAGGCACCGCGTCGAAGAGGTCCGCGACGAGGCCGTAATCGGCCACCTGGAAGATCGGCGCCTCCTCATCCTTGTTGATCGCGACGATGATCTTGCTGTCCTTCATGCCCGCCAGATGCTGGATCGCGCCCGATATACCGACGGCGATATAGAGATCGGGCGCGACAACCTTGCCGGTCTGACCGACTTGCCAGTCATTCGGCGCGAAGCCGGAGTCCACGGCCGCGCGGGACGCGCCCACGGCTGCTCCCAATTTGTCGGCGAGTTTTTCGATCAACGCGAAATCATCCTCGGAGCCGACACCGCGCCCGCCCGAGACGACCACACCGGCCGAGGTCAGTTCCGGGCGGTCGCTTTCGGCCACCTTGTCCTCGACCCATTCACTGAGTGCAGGGTCCGCGGCTGCGTCGATGTTTTCAACCGGCGCTGCATCCTGTTCACCCGCCGCATCGAAGGTCGATGTACGGAACGACACGACTTTCTTGGGATCCGATGACTTGACAGTCTGCACCGCGTTGCCCGCGTAGATCGGACGTTCAAACGTGTCGCCATCGATGACCCCGGATGCATCGGTGATGACCATCACGTCCAGAAGTGCCGCGACGCGGGGCAGGATGTTCTTGGCATCGGTGGTGGCCGGGGCAACGATGTGATCGTAATCCGCGGCCAGGTCGGCGATGAGGCGGGACACCGGCTCGGCCAGGCGATGACCATAGAGATCATGCTCGGCGCAGAGTACCTTTTTGACCCCGGCGATCTTCGCGGCCTGTTCGGCGGCGGCGGCGCAGGTGGCGCCTGCGGCCAGAACGGTGACATCGCCCAGTTCCCCGGCGGCTGTCACGGCCTTGGCTGTGGCATCAAGCGCCAGTTCCCCGTCATTCACTTCGGCTAGAAGAAGTACAGCCATCACACAGCCCCCGCTTCCTTGAGTTTCTCCACCAGTTCATCGACAGAGCCCACGATCTCGCCGGCCTTTCGCGCCTCGGGCTCATCCGTCTTGATGACTTCGAGGCGGGGGCTGACATCAACGCCATAATCCTCGGGCGTCTTTTCATCCATCGGCTTTTTCTTGGCCTTCATGATGTTGGGCAACGACGCGTAGCGCGGTTCGTTGAGACGCAGATCGGTCGAGATTATCGTGGGCATGCCGACCTTGATCGTCTGCAATCCGCCGTCCACCTCCCGGGTCACCACGGCATGATCACCGTCGATGTCGATCTTGTTGGCATACATCGCCTGGCTCCAGCCAAGCAACGCCGACAGCATCTGGCCGGTGGCGTTCATGTCATTGTCGATCGCCTGCTTGCCGCAAAGGATCAGACCGGCGCCCTCTTCCTCGGCGACCTTGGCAAGGATCTTTGCCACGCTCAGGGGTTCTATATCGGTGTGAACGTCGTCCGCCGCCACCACGAGAATGGCCCGATCGGCCCCCATCGCCAGCGCGGTGCGCAGTGTTTCCTGACTCTGCTTGACGCCGATCGAGACCGCGATCACCTCGTCAGCCTTTCCCGCCTCCTTGAGGCGGATCGCCTCCTCAACGGCGATCTCGTCGAACGGATTCATCGACATCTTGACATTTGCGAGATCGACACCGCTGCCGTCCGACTTCACTCGGACCTTCACGTTGTAGTCGATCACGCGCTTGACAGGTACGAGCACCTTCATTGGCATGGTCTCCCTAAAATTGGCGGGAAGTCGGGAAACGACTCCCCTGAAAGCTCTCCCGCGGGTTCATATAGCTTCCTGACAGGCGGAAACAGGGTAAAATCGTCACGTTTGCGCTCCGGTACGTCGCGTTTCGGCCCCGTGCGACAGGGCCGCCTGCGGCAGACACCGGAATTGTCAGGTGCAGCGGGCCGTCGTGGATCGTTTCAGCGGTTTGCCCCGGGAACCCAGAGGATATCCGACCGCCCCGCGTCATTCGCCATCCGCGCGGCCACGAAGAACCAGTCGCTCAACCGGTTGAGATATTTTACCGCTGCCGGGTTCACGCCTTCCGTCGTGGCAAGTTCCACGGACAGCCGCTCGGCGCGCCGCGCCACGGTGCGACAGTGATGAAGGTGCGCGGCCAGTGCCGACCCTCCGGGCAGTATGAAGCTACGCAGCGGCTCCAGTTCCTTGTTCATCGCGTCGATCTCGTCCTCGAGACGCGCAACCTGTTTGTCGGAAATGCGCAGTGGGGTATATTCGGCTTCGGCATCCCTTTCCATCTCGGGCCGGCAAAGATCGGCCCCCAGATCGAACAGGTCGTTCTGGATGCGGGACAGTGCTTCGGCGTCGGATGCATCCGCCTGGAGCCTCGCCAGGCCGAGAGCCGCGTTCAGTTCGTCCACGGTGCCGTAGGCGGTGACACGCATGGAATGCTTGGCGATCCTGGCGCCGTTGCCGAGTGCGGTTTCACCGTGGTCGCCGGTTTTGGTGTAAATCTTGTTAAGCACCACCATTCTATTGCCCTCCCTGACGGCGGATGTAGACGAAAAGCAGGATCACCAGGACTGCCACGAACTGTGCAGCGATCCGCCAGCGCATGATCTTGTTGGCGTGTTTGCGGTTGAACTCGCCGCCCTTTCCGAAAGTGCCAATGCCGAAGAGAAGGATGGCGGCAACGGCGCCGCAGGCAACGATAACGAGTATGAAAAGGGGATCCTGAAGCATCACGTGTCCTGTCAAATGCGCGTTTCTGCCGCGCGTCCGGGTGCATGTAGGGGCGGCGTGCACGATGGCGAGGAATTTGCCACGGACAGCCGGCGTGTTCTCTTGGCCTATCCCTTGGCGAGCACCCAGTCCAGCGCCCGGCTCCCCAGAATTCGGCGCAGTGTGCCCATGATGTAGGTCGGCGTGGTGACATAGTAGCGCGGCCGTGGCCGCGGATTTTCGATTGCGTGCAGGAGTTTTCTTGTCACGGCCCCGGGGGGAAGCTCGAACCGGTCGGGCGTGTACTCGGCATAGAGGCGCGGGATCAGTTTGTCCCGGTAGTCCGCGGCACGGTGGGAACTTTCCCAGTCGATCCAGCGTTCGAATTGCGGGATCGCGTTCTGACGGATTCGCGAGGTTACCGGTCCGGGCTCTATCAAGGAGACATGGATGCCGGTGCCGCGCAGTTCCAGCCGCAGGGAATCCGTCAGGCCCTCCAGGGCGAACTTGGTCGCGACGTAAGCCCCACGCCACTGTATCGCCACGAGGCCAAGAACCGAAGAACATTGCACGATACGCCCGTGCCCCTGCTCACGCATGACCGGAATCACTTGCCGTGTCAGATCGTGCCAGCCGAACAGGTTGGCTTCGAATACCTGACGCATTGCGCCCCTTGGCACATCCTCGACAAGGCCGGGACAGGCGAAGGCGCCATTGTTGAAAAGCGCATCAAGACGACCGTCGGTCGCGCTCAGTACCGTGGTGAGGGCTGTCTTGATGCTGTCCTCGTCCTCATAGTCCAGCCGCGGGCTTTCAAGGCCCTCGTCGCGCAGTCGAACGCAATCGGCTTCCTTGCGGCACGCGGCAAACACCCGCCAGCCCTTCGCCTTGAGGCCATGCGCGGCATCGCGGCCTATACCGGACGAACAGCCTGTGATGAGGATGCATTTCCCTGTCATGGCAAAGCTATGGCGCGATGCCGACGGTATTGCAATCAGTTTGCACCGGCTATCAACGCCCGGTCCGGGATCGGGCCCCGACCTCGTGTTCGGGCCGATGAGTCCGGAGCAGGCGTTTGCCGGTTTCGACAGCATACGTGCGCACAAGGTCCGCCAACCCTGCGTGCCATGCCCGGGACCGCCCCCTGAATTAAGACCGGGCCGAGGGAACAAGCACCAGATCAAGCCTTTCCCGGGGTCTTTGTTGGGCCATCGAAACCGACCTTTGTCAACGGCACCGGGTTCGCCCCGCGAAACGGGACAAAAGGCGCCAGTTTTCGCGCGGCGGTGCTTTACGCCCAATTCGACCGTCGTTATCACAACATGAATGAACGACCTAGTGGATGACCCCAATATCGGCCCCGCGCCCATGTCGGAGCCTTTGCGCCGCGCCATCGGCGAGCGTTATCTGACCTATGCGCTGAGCACGATCATGAACCGGGCACTGCCGGACGCCCGCGACGGTCTGAAGCCGGTGCATCGACGCATACTTTTCGCAATGCGTGAACTCAGGCTGGGTTCAACGGGCGGCTTTCGAAAATCGGCCAAGATATCCGGCGACGTGATGGGCAACTACCATCCGCATGGCGACGCCGCGATCTACGACGCCATGGCCCGGCTGGCACAGGATTTCGCTGTGCGCTATCCGCTGGTCGACGGGCAGGGCAATTTCGGGAATATCGACGGAGACAACCCGGCAGCCAGTCGCTACACCGAGGCCCGGATGACGGCCGTCGCGGAGGCCCTTCTGGAGGGGTTGGACGAGAACGCGGTCGATTTCCGGAGCAATTACGACGGCACCCTGACCGAACCCGTCGTGCTTCCGGCGGCTTTTCCCAACCTTCTGGCAAATGGCGCTTCCGGCATCGCTGTTGGCATGGCAACGAACATACCGCCACACAACATTTCCGAACTCGTCGATGCCTGCCTTCATCTGATCAAGTCGCCCGAAGCGCGTGACGATACGCTTCTCTCTCACGTGCCCGGCCCGGATTTCCCGACCGGGGGTGTGATCGTGGAGCCCTCCGAGAGCATCGCGCAATCCTACCGCACCGGACGGGGAAGTTTCAGGCTGCGGTGCCGCTGGCAAACCGAGGATCTGGGCCGTGGACAATGGCAGATCGTTGTGACCGAGATTCCCTACCAGGTGCAGAAATCCAAGCTGATCGAAAAGATCGCCGAACTGATCCAGACCAAGAAATTGCCCTTGCTGGCCGATGTCCGGGACGAGAGTGCCGATGACGTCCGTCTGATTCTGGAGCCCCGGTCGCGCAACGTCGATGCGCAGGTGCTGATGGGAATGCTGTTCCGCAACTCGGACCTTGAGGTGAAATTTGCCCTGAACATGAACGTGCTGATCGACGGGGTGACGCCACAGGTCTGCTCGCTCAGGGAAGTGCTCCGCGCGTTCCTCGACTTCCGCCGTGAGGTTCTCATCCGCCGATCGCGCCACCGGATGGAGAAGATCGACCACCGTCTTGAAGTTCTGGAAGGCTTGATCGTGGCCTTTCTCAACCTCGACAGGGTGATCGACATCATTCGGTATGACGACGCTCCGAAGGCGGCCCTGATGCGCGAGGATTGGGGTGGCGAATTCGTTCGTGCCTCGTCCGAGGCCGATTATGTCCCGCCGCGGGGGGATGCCGAGGCCGACGGACTGTCGGAAACACAGGCAGAGGCGATCCTCAACATGCGCCTGCGCAGCCTGAGGCGGCTGGAGGAAATGGCCCTTCTGAAGGAGCGCGATTCTCTCATGGAGGAGCGTGCGGGGCTGGAAGACCTTCTGGAGGATGGCGACCGTCAGTGGAAGTCGATTGCCAACCAGCTGCGCGAGGTGAAGAAAACGTTCGGAAAGGATCACCCTGACGGTGCACGCCGCACCGGTTTCTCGGAGGCTTGCGAGGTTCCCGAAACCCCTCTCGAGGCCATGATCGACAAGGAACCGATCACCGTGGTCTGCTCCAGGATGGGCTGGATCCGGGCAATGACCGGGCATATCGACCTGAATCGCGAACTGAAGTTCAAGGACGGTGACGGTCCACGCTTCATATTCCATGCTGAAACGACTGACCGGTTGCTGGTGTTCGGGACCAACGGGCGCTTCTATACCCTTGGTGCGGCAAACCTGCCCGGTGGCCGTGGAATGGGTGAGCCTTTACGCCTCATGGTCGATCTGCCCAACGAGGCGGAAATCGTGGATCTTTTCATTCACCGGCCGGGTCGCAAACTGCTGGTTGCCTCGGACGCGGGCGATGGTTTCGTGGTTGAGGAGGACGAGGTCGTGGCGCAGACCCGCTCCGGCAAACAGGTGCTCAATCTGCGTGGCGGGGCGCGTGCGCTGGTCTGTCGGGCGGTCAGCGGCGATCATGTTGCCTGCGTGGGCGAAAACCGGAAAGTGTTGATCTTCCCGGTCGGTGATTTGCCCGAGATGACGCGTGGCAAGGGCGTCAGGCTTCAGAAATTCAAGGATGGCGGACTGAGCGATGCCACGACTTTCGACCTTGAGAAGGGGCTGACCTGGCATGATCCGGCCGGGCGCACCCGCACCGAATCCGACCTGTCGGAATGGACCGGCAAGCGGGCAGGCGCGGGGCGTATGGCACCGCGCGGGTTTCCGCGCGACAACAAATTCACCTGATCGCAGGTTGGATGTTCCGGCCGGCCCGGTGCAGTCCGGCTTTGCCCTTAAAAGGCAAGGCGGCCAAGCGTCTGGTCGGTGCTGAACAGGACATGCGCCCGCCGGACGGCATGACGGTGTCGGGTCAGAATTCTTCACCGCGGTTTGCCACTGCCCGCGGGCGGGCGGCCCTATGCCGGTCATTGCCTTGCGTGGCTGTGTACGCTATCCCGTCGCGGACCGTAACACCGAGGGATTGTCGATGATCCGCCTTCTTGCCCTGCTTGTGGCCCTCAGTGCCCTGGCATCCTGCACAAACCCCAACGACCTGGACAAGGCCCCGGTGCCGCTGGGTGATTTCAGACTCGGGCACAATGTCGTTGTGGCCCCCAACCTGACCAAGGGGCCGGCATCCCGCGAAGCATCCAAGGAAGAATGGATCGAAGCGATGAAATCGGCTGTCGACGAGCGTTTCAGCCGTTTCGATGGCGACAGTCTCTACCATCTGGGGATCAGTGTCGAAGGGTATGTGCTCGCGGTGCCCGGCGTGCCGATCGTGGCCTCGCCGAAATCGGCGCTAATCATCAAGGTGACGGCCTGGGACGACGCCGAGGGTGTCAAACTCAACGGGGAACCGGAAACAGTGACAGTGGTCGAATCGATCTCGGGGCCGACATTGCTGGGGTCCGGTCTGACCCAGTCCAAGGAAACCCAGATGAGCAACCTGAGCCGAAATGCCGCCAAGCTCATCCAGAACTGGCTGGTCCGCGAGCATAACGCGAATGGCTGGTTCGAACCCGAACCGGATGCGTCGAAGGACGATGCGCAAGCGGGCGGCGATGCCGAAGGCGATGAGGTGGACCCGGAAACTGCCGAAAATGGCGTGCCCGCAAGTGACCTCATCGACCTGGAGGAAAGCCAGGACTGACAAGCGACGATCCCGCCTTGCGTGGCAGGGCGGGCCTTTGGTGAAGGAAGCGCTTGATTTTCCGGACGTGACCCAATAAACGCCGCGCGAAGATAACAACCGGGCTCGGCCCCCCAACTTGACAAGGCGCCTCAAGACCATGGCAAAGGAAAAGTTTGACCGTTCTAAGCCGCACGTTAACATCGGTACTGTTGGTCACGTTGACCACGGCAAGACGACGCTGACGGCGGCGATCACGAAGTATTTCGGTGATTTTCAGGCTTACGACAAGATTGACGGCGCGCCCGAGGAGAAGGCGCGCGGGATCACGATCTCGACGGCGCATGTTGAATACGAGACGGATGCGCGCCACTACGCGCACGTGGACTGCCCCGGTCACGCCGACTACGTCAAGAACATGATCACGGGCGCGGCGCAGATGGACGGCGCGATCCTGGTCGTGAACGCGGCCGACGGTCCGATGCCGCAGACGCGCGAGCACCTTCTTCTGGCCCGCCAGGTTGGCGTTCCGGCGATCGTGGTCTTTCTCAACAAGGTTGACCAGGTTGACGACGAGGAGCTTCTTGAGCTCGTGGAGATGGAGGTTCGCGAGCTTCTGAGCGAGTACGAGTTCCCGGGCGACGACATTCCGATCGTGGCGGGCTCGGCGCTTGCGGCGATGGAGGGGCGTGACCCGGAGATCGGGGAGGAGAAGATCAAGGAGCTGATGACGGCCGTTGACGATTACATCCCGACACCGGAGCGTGCGGTGGATCAGCCGTTCCTGATGCCGATCGAGGACGTGTTCTCGATTTCGGGCCGCGGCACGGTGGTGACCGGCCGGGTCGAGCGTGGCGTGATCAACGTTGGCGACGAGATCGAGATCGTGGGTCTGAAGGACACGCGCAAGACGACCTGCACGGGCGTGGAGATGTTCCGCAAGCTTCTGGACCGCGGCGAGGCGGGGGACAACATCGGCGCGCTTCTGCGCGGCATCGACCGCGAGAGCGTTGAGCGCGGCCAGGTCCTGTGCAAGCCCAAGTCGGTGACGCCGCACACGAAGTTCGAGGCGGAGGCCTATATCCTGACCAAGGAGGAGGGCGGGCGCCACACGCCGTTCTTCGCCAACTACCGCCCGCAGTTCTATTTCCGGACCACGGACGTGACCGGCACGGTGACGCTGCCGGAGGGTACGGAGATGGTGATGCCGGGCGACAACCTGAAGTTCGCGGTCGAGCTGATCGCGCCGATCGCGATGGAGGACGGGCTGCGCTTCGCCATCCGCGAGGGCGGCCGCACCGTCGGCGCCGGCGTCGTCTCCAAGATCATCGAGTGACCCTGGCCTGACAGAACGCCCGGAAAGGCCCGGGTCTCGAAAAAAATACAGGGAAAGGGCGCACCGTGCGGCGCCCTTTTCCTTTTCCGGACACGCGCCTGTCATCCGCTCGCAGCGGGCGGAGGCCATCTCTGGACAAGAACCGCGTGATCGACAGGCCCGACCGCACCTGGTCACGACCGAGGCTTTTGTGATGAATCACCGCTTTTCCCGGCTGCCGGAAATTGCCCGGTGGGACAGGCCGTTCGCCCGGACCCCGGCCCATGAGGCCGCGATGCGCGACGGCGTTCTGATGGCGCCGGAACGGGCGGAAATCTCCGCCCCGCCCGGAACAGATGAGGGTTGAACTTTCAACGGGCTTGGCGTAATCGGGACATCGCTTGCGAAGGGGTATAGCTCAGCTGGTAGAGCGACGGTCTCCAAAACCGTAGGTCGCGGGTTCGAACCCTGCTGCCCCTGCCAATTCTTCCACAAAACATCCTGCGACCGTCACGGATCGGGCCGGGCTGCGCCAATTTCCTGCCCGATTTGCGGATTAGGGTATACGTGGCGGAGGCCCGTGGTGTTGCGGTATCCGTCGTGAAGATTGCGCAGTATCGTTGGGTGATAACGGGAGGAGCAGGATGCGGATCCGCAAAAGGACGGGAAACAAGACGACCAAGGCCAGACGATTCCGGCACGCCGCGGTGGGATCGGTTCATGAAAAGCCTCTCGAACCGGAAGGCAACCTGCGCCCGGCAGCACGATACCTGTTGATCGTCGGGTCGGTTCTTGTCCTGCTTCGTTGGCCTTTGGTGGCGCTTTCTTCGCTGGTCCTGCCGCTCCTGATGCTCGCCCTGTTGCGCCTCTGCCTTGGTGGTGAGCGGCTTTGCAGCCTTGCCGTTTCAGTGTACGGGCGGCTTGCTGAACGCCGTCCCGGGCTGGCCGAAGCTCTCCGCCACGCCGCGGACAGCCTCGCCCTTTTCCTCGACGGCATTCTCGATCGCTTGCCCGAGAAATGGACACAGGGCCTGTATCTGCCCGATTTCGGCACGCCTCCGGAGCCGGATATTCAGCCCGAGACGCGTCCCGACCCCTTCGATCGTCTGGCCGCCGAAGCGCGAAGGGGCTGAGGTTGGTTGTCGGCTATTGAATTCCGGGCAGCAGGGGCGTATGTGCGCCAAAACCGGTAGAAAGAGAAGACAGCGCAGATGGCACGCACCAACCCGCTTCAGTTCATTCAGCAGGTCCGCTCGGAAGTCGCCAAGGTTGTCTGGCCGACGCGCCGCGAGGTGTTGTTGACCACCGTCATGGTTTTCATCATGGCAACGCTTACAGCGATCTTCTTCGCGCTTGTCGATCTGCTGATCCGGACGGGCCTGCAAGGTGTTCTGGCCTTCTTCGGCTGAGATGGCTGAAAATAGCGGCCGGCCCCTTGAAATCAGGGTGCTTTGATTGTAGTTGACACGGCACTTCGAACAATGGCGCGCGGCGATTCGTGTTGCGCGCCGATTTTGTTTCCGAAAGACTTCGGGCAACTGCCCGTTATGACTGTTAAATTCGGCCGCAACGCCGGGAATACGAAGGTTTGGGTCAGGATGGCGAAACGGTGGTACTCGGTGAGCGTTCTTTCGAATTTCGAAAAGAAGATTGCCGAGCAGATCAGGCAGGCCGTGGCTGAGCAGGGCCTCGAGGACCAGATCGAAGAAGTTCTGGTGCCCACCGAGGAAGTGATCGAGGTGCGTCGCGGCAAGAAGGTGACTGCGGAACGTCGTTTCATGCCCGGTTATGTTCTGGTGCGCATGGAGATGTCGGATCAGGGGTACCACCTGATCAATTCGATAAACCGTGTCACGGGTTTCCTCGGCCCCCAGGGTCGTCCCATGCCGATGCGCGACGCAGAGGTCAACACGATCCTGAATCGTGTTCAGGAGGGCGAAGAGGCGCCGCGCACCCTGATTTCCTTCGAGGTCGGCGAAAAGGTCAAGGTCAATGACGGGCCGTTCGAGGATTTCGACGGGATGGTCGAGGCGGTGGACGATGAAAACCAGCGTCTGAAGGTGACGGTTTCGATCTTCGGCAGGGAGACGCCTGTCGAGCTGGAATATACGCAGGTGACGAAGCAATCGTGACCGGCGAGGTCCATCTGCCCGCATCGGGCGGATGCGCCGAAACCGTGGGAGGCGAGGGTGCCGCGGCAGCCGAGCCGGACCACACAACAGAAATCCCCGGGGGCGCGCTCTTGGGGTGTTGGAAGAAAGGAGAGGCCAAATGGCCAAGAAACTCGCCGGCACGATGAAGCTTCAAGTGCCCGCCGGACAAGCCAACCCGTCCCCGCCCGTGGGGCCGGCGCTTGGTCAGCGCGGTATCAATATCATGGAATTCTGCAAGGCATTCAACGCCAAGACGCAGGAAATGGAGCAAGGTGCGCCATGCCCCACGGTGATCACCTATTATCAGGACAAATCCTTCGAGATTGATATCAAGACGCCCCCGGCGTCGTATTACCTCAAGAAGGCCGCGAAGCTGAAGTCCGGATCCAAGACACCCGGCCGTGACACCGCCGGAACGGTCACGACCAAGCAGGTCCGCGAAATCGCGGAAGCCAAATGGAGAGACCTGAACGCGAACGATGTGGAGTCGGCGATGAAGATCGTGCTTGGCAGCGCGCGTTCCATGGGCATCGAGGTGAAATAAGATGGCAAAGATCGGAAAACGCACCCGTGCCGCCCGCGAGGCCGTCAACGGCAAGCAGAACGTGACCGTCGAAGAGGCGATCGACCTGATCAAGACGAATGCCCGCGCGAAGTTCGACGAAACCGTCGAGATCGCGGTCAATCTGGGTGTCGATCCGCGCCATGCGGACCAGATGGTTCGCGGCGTGGTCGGCCTGCCCAATGGCACCGGCAAGACGGTCCGCGTCGCGGTATTTGCCCGTGGCCCCAAAGCGGAAGAGGCCGAGGCCGCCGGCGCCGACATCGTTGGTGCCGAGGATCTCATGGAAACCGTGCAAGGCGGCGAGATCAATTTCGACCGCTGTATTGCCACCCCTGACATGATGCCTGTTGTCGGTCGGCTGGGCAAGGTCCTGGGGCCGCGCAATCTTATGCCCAACCCCAAGGTGGGTACGGTCACGATGGACGTCGCGCAAGCGGTCAAGGACGCCAAGGGCGGCCAGGTTCAGTTCAAGGCAGAGAAGGCCGGTGTCGTTCACGCGGGTGTGGGCAAGGCATCGTTCTCGGCCGAGCAGCTGGCCGAAAATGTCCGCGCCTTCATCTCGGCGGTCAACAAGGCCAAACCCGCCGGGGCCAAGGGTACGTATGTCAAGCGAATCTCCCTGACCTCCACGATGGGGCCGGGCGTGAGCGTCGACGTGGGCAACGCCGCGTCGGAATAAGGAATTTGCCCCGGGTTTACGCCCGGGGTGAATGGCAGGGCCGGATTTCCGGCCTTGTCCTGTCCGAGATGGAGGGTTGGACCGGCAGTGATCCGGTCCTGTAATTCCTTCCTGAGATGGGGAACGAGAAGAGATTTCCGCGAAGGCGCTGTCTTCGGGTGATCATGGCCTCGGGACCCTGAAACTGGACCCGAATGCCCCGGACCCGATCCGGGGTCAAACTGAGCCGGGGGGAGACCCCCAGAATTGGAGTGAAACTGTGGATAGAGCCCAGAAAGAGAAAGTGGTCGAGGAACTCGGCCAGATCTTCGAAAGCTCTGGCGTCGTGGTGGTTGCACACTACGAGGGTCTGACAGTTGCCGAAATGCAGGATCTTCGCGCCCGTGCACGCGGTGCCGAGTCCTCTGTTCGTGTTGCCAAGAACAGGCTCGCCAAGATCGCCCTCGAGGGCAAGCCATGCGCAAGCATTGCCGAATTCCTCTCGGGCATGACCGTACTGACCTTTTCCGAGGACCCCGTGGCAGCAGCCAAGGTGGCCGAGGGCTTTGCCAAGGACAACAAGAAGTTCGAGATTCTTGGTGGGGCAATGGGGTCGGACGCTCTGGACCGTGACGGTGTCAAAGCCGTGTCCGACATGCCGTCGCGTGATGAGCTCATTGCTCAACTCGCGAGCTGCATCGGGGCACCCGCTTCGAACATCGCCGGTGCGATTGGCGCCCCTGCTTCGAATATCGCGAGCATCCTTTCGACCATCGAAGAGAAGGCCGAAGCGGCATAAGCAACCTGTCATGATCCGCGTGGGGCAGGACCCGGCGTTGGAACACATCTATAAATGGAAAGAGTCACGAAATGGCTGATCTGAAAAAACTGGCTGAAGAGATCGTTGGTCTGACGCTTCTCGAGGCACAAGAACTGAAAACCATCCTCAAGGACGAATACGGCATCGAACCCGCCGCGGGCGGCGCCGTCATGATGGCTGGCCCTGCAGGCGATGCAGGTGCCGAAGAAGCCGAGGAGCAGACTGAATTCGACGTGGTCCTGAAATCGGCCGGCGCCTCCAAGATCAATGTGATCAAGGAAGTCCGTGCCATCACCGGCCTCGGTCTCAAGGAAGCCAAGGAACTGGTCGAGGCTGGCGGCAAGGCCGTCAAGGAAGCTGTCGACAAAGCCGAGGCAGAAGAGATCAAGGGCAAGCTGGAAGCAGCCGGTGCCGAGGTCGAGTTGAAGTAATCCGTGCGTGCGGGCACGCATCCCGCAGAAAGCGCAGGGTGCGTGATCTCATGCACCCTGCGATCAGGCTGGATCCGGGTTTTCCGGGTCCAGTCGAACCTGTCTCAGAGAGGTCCTGCTGCCCGCGGGAATTTTCTAAGGCGAGGTTCGTGCGATCGGGAGGCCGCTGGTGGGACAGCGGCCGGGAATTGATCGGAACACGCCGTCTCAAATGGCCTGCGATGCTGGAGCCCGACAGCATTCGCGGCCGGTGAGAAATGAAAGGTGACCAGACACATGGCTCAAACCTACCTTGGCCAGAAACGTTTGCGCAAGTATTTCGGCAAGATCCGCGAAGTCCTCGACATGCCGAACCTCATCGAGGTGCAAAAATCCTCGTATGATCTGTTTCTCAACTCCGGCGATCAACCCGATCCGCAGGACGGGGAAGGCATCAAGGGTGTCTTTCAGTCGGTTTTCCCGATTTCGGATTTCAACGAGACGAGCGTGATCGAGTTTGTCAGCTACGATCTGGAAAAGCCGAAATACGACGTCGAGGAGTGCATGCAGCGCGACATGACCTACAGCGCGCCGCTCAAGGTCACGCTGCGGCTGATCGTATTCGACATCGACGAGGACACTGGCGCGAAATCGGTCAAGGACATCAAGGAACAGGACGTGTTCATGGGCGATATGCCCCTGATGACGCCGAACGGCACCTTCGTCGTCAACGGCACCGAGAGGGTGATCGTCAGCCAGATGCATCGCAGCCCCGGCGTGTTTTTCGATCATGACAAGGGCAAGACGCATGCAAGTGGCAAGCTGCTGTTCGCCTGCCGGATCATCCCTTATCGCGGCTCGTGGCTGGACTTCGAGTTCGATGCGAAGGATATCGTGTATGCCCGCATCGACCGCCGCCGCAAATTGCCGGTGACAACGTTGCTCTATGCACTTGGACTGGATCAGGAAGGCATCATGGATGCCTATTATGACACGGTTGATTTCAAGCTGAAGAAGAACAGCGGCTGGGTCACGAAGTTCTTTCCCGAGCGGGTGCGCGGGACGCGCCCCAACTACGACCTGATCGATGCCAATACCGGCGAAGTCATTGCCGAGGCCGGCAAGAAGGTCACCCCGCGTGCGGTGAAAAAGCTTCTGGACGAGGGCAATGTGGAGGATCTGCTGGTCCCGTTCGATCATATCGTCGGCAAGTTCGTCGCCCGTGACATCATCAACGAGGAGACCGGCGCGATCTATGTCGAGGCCGGTGACGAATTGACCTGGACCACCGACAAGGACGGGGAGGTAACCGGCGGCACGCTCAAGGAGCTTTTGGACGCCGGCATCACCGACATTCCGGTGCTGGATATCGACAATATCAATGTCGGCGCATACATGCGCAACACGATGGCCATGGACAAGAACATGAACCGCGAAAGCGCGCTCATGGACATCTACCGTGTCATGCGGCCGGGTGAACCGCCGACGGAAGAGGCCGCATCGGCCCTGTTCGACACGCTCTTTTTCGATTCCGAGCGCTATGATCTCAGCGCCGTGGGCCGCGTGAAAATGAACATGCGCCTGGCTCTGGACAAGCCCGATACGCAACGCACGCTGGATCGCGAGGATATCGTCGCCTGTATCAAGGCGCTGGTGGAACTGCGTGACGGCAAGGGTGATATCGACGACATCGACCACTTGGGCAACCGCCGGGTGCGCTCGGTGGGCGAGCTGATGGAGAACCAGTACCGCGTCGGCCTGCTGCGCATGGAGCGCGCCATCAAGGAGCGCATGTCGTCGGTGGAGATCGACACCGTGATGCCGCAGGACCTGATCAACGCCAAGCCCGCCGCCGCCGCGGTACGCGAATTCTTCGGCTCATCGCAGCTGTCGCAGTTCATGGACCAGACCAACCCGCTGTCCGAGGTCACCCACAAGCGGCGCCTGTCGGCGCTCGGACCCGGCGGGCTCACGCGCGAACGCGCCGGCTTCGAGGTGCGTGACGTGCACCCGACCCACTATGGCCGCATGTGCCCGATCGAAACGCCTGAAGGGCCGAACATCGGCCTGATCAACTCGCTCGCCACCTTTGCGCGGGTGAACAAGTATGGCTTCATCGAAACCCCCTACCGCAAGGTCGAGAGCGGGCAGGTGACCGATGAGGTGCAATACATGTCCGCCACCGAGGAAATGCGGCACACCGTCGCCCAGGCCAACGCCAAGCTCGACGATGCGGGCCGTTTCGTGAACGACCTGGTCAGCACCCGCCAGTCGGGCGAATACATGCTGGCCCCGAACGAGACGGTGGACCTGATCGACGTCAGCCCCAAGCAGTTGGTTTCGGTCGCGGCCTCGCTAATCCCGTTCCTGGAAAACGACGACGCCAACCGCGCGCTCATGGGGTCCAACATGATGCGCCAGGCGCTGCCCTTGGTGCAGGCCGAGGCGCCGCTCGTGGGCACCGGGATCGAGGGCGTCGTGGCCCGCGACAGTGGTGCCTCGATCATGGCCCGCCGCGCCGGGGTGATCGACCAGGTCGATGCCCAGCGGATCGTGGTGCGCGCCACCGAGGATCTGGAACCCGGCGATCCCGGGGTGGACATCTATCGCCTGCGCAAGTTCCAGCGCTCCAACCAGAACAGCTGCATCAATCAGCGGCCGCTGGTCAAGGTCGGCGATACGGTGCTCAAGGACGAGGTCATCGCGGACGGGCCCGCCACCGACATGGGCGAACTGGCGGTAGGCCGCAACGTGGTTGTCGCCTTCATGCCCTGGAATGGCTACAATTTCGAGGACTCGATCCTGATCTCCGAGCGCATGGTGCGTGACGACGTCTTCACCTCGGTCCATATCGAGGAGTTCGAGGTCGCCGCGCGTGACACCAAGCTTGGCCCCGAGGAGATCACCCGCGATATTCCCAATGTCGGCGAGGAGGCGCTCAGGAACCTTGACGAGGCCGGCATCGTCTATATCGGCGCGGATGTGGAGCCCGGTGATATCCTCGTGGGCAAGATCACGCCCAAGGGCGAAAGCCCGATGACGCCGGAGGAAAAACTTCTCCGCGCGATCTTCGGCGAAAAGGCATCGGACGTGCGCGACACCTCGCTGCGTGTGAAACCGGGCGATTTCGGCACCGTCGTGGAGGTCCGGGTCTTCAACCGCCACGGGGTGGAAAAGGACGAACGCGCCCTGCAGATCGAGCGCGAGGAGGTCGAGAGCCTGGCACGCGACCGCGACGACGAGCTGGCGATCCTCGAGCGCAACATCTATGCGCGCCTCAAGTCGATGATCCTCGGAAAGACCGCCGTGAAAGGCCCCAAGGGCGTCAAGGCAAATTCCGAGATCACCGAGGAGCTGCTCGAGACGCTGACCAAGGGCCAGTGGTGGCAGCTTGCCCTCAAGGACGAGGCCGACGCCCAGATTGTCGAGGCCCTGAACGAGCAGTACGAGGCGCAGAAGCGCGCGCTCGACGCCCGTTTCGAGGACAAGGTCGAGAAGGTCCGCCGCGGCGACGACCTGCCGCCGGGTGTCATGAAGATGGTCAAGGTCTTCATCGCGGTGAAGCGCAAGCTTCAGCCGGGTGACAAGATGGCCGGGCGTCACGGCAACAAGGGCGTGATCTCGAAGGTGGTGCCGATGGAGGACATGCCGTTCCTCGCTGACGGCACCCCGGTTGATTTCTGCCTCAACCCGCTGGGTGTTCCCAGCCGGATGAATGTGGGCCAGATTCTTGAAACCCACATGGGCTGGGCCGCGCGCGGCCTGGGGATCAAGATCGACGACGCCCTGCAGGAGTACCGCAGATCGGGCGATCTTACCCCGGTGCGTGAGGCGATGAAGCTGGCCTATGGCGATGATGTCTACGAAGAGGGCATCAGCGGCATGGACGAAGGCCAGCTTGTCGAGGCGGCCGGCAATGTGACCGGTGGTGTGCCGATCGCGACACCGGTGTTCGACGGCGCCAAGGAGGCTGACGTCAACGACGCGCTGACGCGGGCGGGCTTCTCCGAAAGCGGGCAGTCGATCCTCTATGACGGGCGCACGGGTGAGCAGTTCAGCCGCCCTGTCACCGTCGGAGTGAAGTACCTGCTCAAGCTGCACCACCTGGTGGACGACAAGATTCACGCGCGCTCGACCGGGCCGTACAGCCTCGTCACACAGCAGCCATTGGGCGGCAAGGCCCAGTTCGGTGGACAGCGTTTCGGCGAAATGGAGGTCTGGGCACTGGAAGCCTACGGTGCCGCCTACACGCTGCAGGAGATGCTCACCGTGAAGTCCGATGACGTGGCAGGCCGCACCAAGGTGTATGAATCGATCGTCAAGGGCGAGGACAGCTTCGAAGCCGGCGTGCCGGAATCCTTCAACGTGCTCGTCAAGGAGGTCCGCGGCCTGGGCCTCAACATGGAACTCCTGGATGCGGAGGAGGACGAGTAGGCGCGGCGCACCGGACCCTTTGAAAGGGTCCGGTCCGTTTTCTTTTCAAGAAAACGGCGTCTTATCGCCCTCCATCGCCAGTCTCTAAGGATTAGAAAAATGAACCAGGAACTCACGAACAACCCGTTCAATCCGAACGCCCCGGCCCAGGTCTTTGACGAGATCAAGGTCAGCCTCGCCAGCCCCGAGCGCATCCTCAGCTGGTCCTATGGCGAGATCAAGAAACCCGAGACGATCAACTACCGCACCTTCAAGCCCGAGCGTGATGGTCTTTTCTGCGCCCGCATCTTCGGGCCGATCAAGGATTACGAATGCCTTTGCGGCAAGTACAAGCGCATGAAGTATCGCGGCGTCGTGTGCGAGAAATGCGGCGTCGAGGTGACGCTCCAGAAGGTCCGGCGCGAGCGCATGGGCCATATCGAACTGGCCGCGCCCTGTGCGCATATCTGGTTCCTGAAATCGTTGCCGTCGCGCATCGGCCTCATGCTGGACATGACCCTGCGTGACCTCGAGCGTGTTCTCTACTTCGAGAACTACGTGGTGATCGAACCCGGGCTGACCGACCTGACCTATGGTCAGATGCTAACCGAAGAAGAGTACATGGACGCCCAGGACGCCTATGGCATGGACGCCTTCACCGCCAATATCGGTGCCGAGGCGATCCGTGACATGCTGGCCCAGATCGACCTTGAAACGGAAGCTGAACAATTGCGCGCGGATCTTGCGGAAGCAACCGGCGAGCTGAAACCAAAGAAAATCATCAAGCGCCTCAAGGTTGTCGAAAGCTTTCTGGAATCCGGCAACCGCCCGGAATGGATGATCATGACCGTAATACCGGTCATTCCGCCTGAGTTGCGCCCCCTGGTTCCGCTCGACGGCGGGCGCTTCGCGACCTCGGACCTCAACGACCTTTACCGCCGGGTGATCAACCGCAACAACCGCCTCAAGCGGCTGATCGAACTGCGCGCGCCCGACATCATCGTGCGCAACGAGAAGCGGATGCTGCAGGAATCCGTCGATGCGCTCTTCGACAACGGCCGCCGCGGCCGGGTCATCACCGGCGCCAACAAGCGCCCGCTCAAGTCGTTGTCGGACATGCTCAAGGGCAAGCAGGGCCGCTTCCGCCAGAACCTTCTGGGCAAGCGGGTCGATTTCTCGGGTCGCTCGGTCATCGTGACGGGCCCCGAGCTCAAGCTGCATCAATGCGGGTTGCCCAAGAAGATGGCGCTGGAACTGTTCAAGCCGTTCATCTATTCGCGGCTCGAGGCCAAGGGCCTCAGCTCAACGGTCAAGCAGGCGAAGAAACTGGTCGAGAAGGAGCGTCCCGAAGTCTGGGATATCCTCGACGAGGTGATCCGTGAACATCCGGTCATGCTCAATCGCGCGCCGACTCTGCACCGTCTCGGTATCCAGGCGTTCGAACCCACGCTGATCGAGGGTAAGGCCATTCAGCTTCACCCGTTGGTCTGCTCGGCCTTCAACGCCGATTTCGACGGTGACCAGATGGCTGTTCACGTGCCTCTTTCGCTGGAAGCGCAGCTTGAGGCACGGGTGCTGATGATGTCCACCAACAACGTGCTCAGCCCGGCCAACGGCGCGCCGATCATCGTGCCGAGCCAGGATATGATCCTGGGGCTCTATTACGTGTCGTTGATGCGCGAGGGCATGAAGGGAGAGGGCATGGCATTCGCCTCGATCGAGGAGGTGCAGCACGCGCTGGACGCGGGCGAGGTGCACATGCATGCGAAGATCACGGCGAGGATCCCGCAGATCGACGAGGAAGGCAACGAGGTGACGATCCGCTGCGAGACGACTCCAGGTCGCGTTCGTCTGGGTGCGCTGTTGCCGAAGAACACCAAGGCCCCCTTCGACCTGGTCAACAAGCTGCTGCGCAAGAAGGAAGTGCAGCAGGTGATCGACACCGTGTACCGCTATTGCGGCCAGAAGGAGAGTGTCATCTTCTGCGACCAGATCATGTCTATGGGTTTCCGCGAGGCCTTCCGTGCCGGTATCAGCTTCGGCAAGGACGACATGGTGATCCCCGATGACAAGTGGTCCATCGTGGGCGAAACCCGCGATCAGGTGAAGGGCTTCGAACAGCAATACATGGATGGCCTGATCACCCAGGGTGAGAAGTACAACAAGGTCGTCGATGCCTGGTCCAAGTGCAACGATCAGGTAACCGAAGCCATGATGGGTACGATCTCGGCCTCCGTGACCGGTGAGGATGGCGCCGAGGTGGAGCCGAACAGTGTCTACATGATGGCCCATTCCGGTGCGCGCGGCTCGGTCACCCAGATGAAACAGCTGGGAGGGATGCGCGGCCTGATGGCCAAGCCCAATGGCGACATCATCGAGACACCGATCATCTCGAACTTCAAGGAAGGCCTGACCGTTCTTGAATACTTCAATTCCACCCACGGCGCGCGTAAAGGCCTCAGTGATACTGCTCTCAAGACCGCGAACTCGGGGTACCTGACCCGGCGTCTTGTCGACGTGGCTCAGGACTGCATCGTGCGGGATCATGATTGCGGCACCGATCGCGGTATCACCGCGGAAGCGGCTGTGAATGACGGTGAGATCGTGGCCACCCTCGGGGAACGTGTGCTCGGACGTGTCGCGGCCGATGACATCCTTCGCCCGGGCACCGAGGAGGTGCTCGTGAAAGCCGGCACCCTGATCGACGAGCGCATGGCCGACATCGTGGAGGAAGCCGCGGTACAGACGGCGCGGATCCGTTCGCCGTTGACCTGTGAAGCCGAGGACGGCGTTTGCGCATTGTGCTACGGGCGTGACCTGGCGCGCGGGACGATGGTCAACACGGGCGAGGCTGTGGGCATCATCGCGGCCCAGTCAATCGGTGAACCCGGTACACAGCTGACGATGCGGACCTTCCACATCGGTGGCGTTGCGCAGGGGGGGCAGCAATCATTCCTCGAAGCCAACCAGGCCGGCACCGTGGTCTACGAAAACGCGCAGACGCTCGAGAATTCCAGTGGCGAAACCCTGGTGATGGGCCGCAACATGAAGTTGCGGATCATCGGCGAGGGCGACGCGGAACTGGCCAGTCACAAGGTCGGTTACGGCACCAAGCTTCATGCCCGCGACGGCGAACCTGTCGAGCGTGGTGACAAGCTTTTCGAATGGGATCCCTACACACTTCCGATCCTTGCCGAGAGAGGCGGCACGGCCAAGTTCGTCGATCTGACCAACGGTGTTTCGCTGCGTGACGAAACCGACGATGCCACCGGCATGACCCAGAAGATCGTCACCGACTGGCGCGCGGCGCCGAAGGGCAACGAACTGAAGCCCGAAATCCTGATCGTTGGCGATGACGGTGAGCCGGTGCGCAATGACGCGGGCAACCCGGTTACATACCCGATGTCCGTTGACGCGATCCTCAGCGTCGAGGAAGGTGATCGGATCGAGGCCGGCGATGTCGTGGCGCGAATTCCGCGCGAGGGTGCCAAGACCAAGGACATCACCGGCGGTCTGCCGCGGGTGGCCGAACTTTTCGAGGCGCGGCGTCCCAAGGATCACGCGATCATCGCCGAGATCGACGGCTATGTCCGGTATGGGCGCGATTACAAGAACAAGCGCCGCATCACGATCGAGCCGGCCGACGACACACTGGACCCGGTCGAATACATGGTGCCCAAGGGCAAGCATATCCCCGTCCAGGAAGGGGATTACGTGCTCAAGGGCGATTACATAATGGACGGCAACCCCGCACCGCATGACATCCTCAGCATCCTCGGCGTCGAGGCACTTGCAGAGTACATGATCAACGAGGTGCAGGACGTCTATCGCTTGCAGGGCGTCAAGATCAACGACAAGCACATCGAGGTTGTCGTGCGCCAAATGCTCCAGAAGTGGGAGATCCTTGACAGCGGGGAAACGACCTTGCTCAAGGGCGAACATGTGGACAAGGCGGAATTCGATGCCGCCAACGACAAGGCGATAGCAAAGGGCGGCCGCGCCGCGCAGGGGGAACCGATCCTTCTGGGCATCACCAAGGCCAGCCTTCAGACGCGCAGCTTCATCTCTGCCGCGTCCTTCCAGGAAACGACCCGCGTGCTGACCGAAGCGAGTGTTCAGGGCAAGCGTGACAAGCTGGTGGGCCTGAAGGAGAACGTGATCGTCGGTCGATTGATACCGGCGGGAACCGGTGGCGCCACCCAGGACGTGCGGCGTGTCGCGCAGAGCCGTGACAACGTCGTCATCGAGGCCCGGAAAGAAGAGGCCGAGGCTGCCGCGGCCCTTGCAGCGCCGGCTGAGGATGACGTGGTCGGTGGTGATGAGTTCGACACACTGGTGGAAACACCGGAAAGCCGCGACGACTGAACCGGCTCGGATACATGATCGAAGGCCCCGCTTCTGGCGGGGCCTTTGCTTTTCCGGGGGTGCGGTTTTGCGCTTGCCGAGGCTCGGGGCAGCTGTCTAACTCCGCGCGAACCGACAAGAGGTGAAGGATGCCACGTTCCGAGAATCTGACCGGCGCTTTGCTGATGATGGCCTCGATGGCCGCCTTCACGCTGAACGACACGTTCATGAAGGCGCTGGCAGGTGAGGTGCCGTTGTTCCAGCTTCTGTTCCTGCGTGGGGTGCTGACCTCTGTCGCGGTCGGGATCATGGCATGGCGCATGGGGGCCTTCGTGCGCGGGTTGCCGCGCAAGGATCTTCATGTGATCGCGCTGCGGACCCTCGGCGAGATCGGGGCGGCGTATTTCTTCCTGACCGCGCTTTTCAGCATGCCCATAGCCAATGTCACCGCGATCCTTCAGGCGTTGCCGCTGACCCTGACCCTGGCCGCGGCCGTGTTTCTGAAGGATCCGGTCGGTTGGCGGCGGATGGCGGCGATCCTTGCCGGTTTCGTTGGTGTCATGCTGATCGTCCGCCCCGGTGCCGAAGGGTTCACGATCTATTCGCTCTATGCCTTGACAGCGGTGGGTTTCGTCACTCTCCGCGATCTTGCAACCCGCCGTTTATCGACCGCCACGCCATCAATGCTGGTCACTTTCATCACCTCGGTGGCGGTCATGGTGTTCTTCGGGTTGGCCAGTCTTTCCGTCGACTGGGCGCCGATGGATGTCCGTGCGGCCGGCTTCACCATCGGCGCGGGCGTCATGATCATCGGGGGGTACCTGTTCTCGATCATGGTGATGCGTGTTGGTGAAATCAGCTTCGTCGCACCATTCCGCTATACAGGGCTGCTCTGGGCGCTGTTGCTGGGTTGGATCGCGTTCGGGGAATGGCCGGCGCCGATCACGCTGTTCGGGGCGGCAATCGTGGTGGCCAGCGGCATTTTCACCCTTTACCGGGAGGGACGGCTGGGGCGCCAAAAACCTCCTTTACCCGGCTCTCGTCCACGTTGAAGGCGCTCCGGAAGAGCGCACGCTTGTCGTCGGTCAGGGGCTCCAGCTCGCCGGGGTCGAACTTGTCCCCGGAATCGTTGTCGTCATGCTTGGCGCGCAGAAACATGTCCGGATCCGGATGAATGAGGGTCGGCATCTCGTGATGGAGCTTGTGATGAGCAAAGTTCATCACCGTCTTGGGATCGCCTGCCCGGAACAGGACCGCCAGCCCGCAGGCCCAGAATCCCGCAGTTACCGGAGCCGCGCGAATGCCCTGTGCTGACAGGATCACCGAATGCCCGCTGTTGAATTCCACTGCCATGTTTCTCGCATGACGGTGAATGCGTTCGCTCCGGCCCATCAGCTTGCGGCTCCTGCGCACGAAGTTCAAGTTCACCGCGTCGTCATCGTCCAGCCGGAATTGCAATGAGTCCGTCGTGTTGGACCCAAGCTCTTCCTGGATGGCCAATTGCATTGCCAGCCGGTGCTTCATGGGGGGGCTCGCGACCAGCCGGATCTGTGGCACCGGCGCGATCAGTGTCTCAAGCCGGCTACGCCAGATTTCCGGCAGGCTTTCTCCGACAAGAATCAGGAAGGTGAAATCCGGGTCCGACTGCGCGGCGATCGAAGGCAGGGTGAGGGTTTCGAAATGCCGGAACCGCAGATCCATGCGGGAGGACTGGTAGAGATAGGCTTCGCGGTCCTCGATGCTGTCATGCATGCGCCGGAACCCGCCGAGGGCAGGGTAGGAGAAGCGGCATATTCCGATCACGCGCATCAGAACCTCCCCGGCCTTATCCAGATGCGGCCTGTCACGTGGCGTAAAGCGCCCTGACATGCGCGGCGTCGATATTAAAGTTTTCCTTGAAATAGGCTTCGCCGCCCTTGTCGAGCAAGGAAACCCTTGGCGGTTTGAGGTCCCGGGTTTGGCGGGAGTCATTGAATTCGTTATGCCCGCGGACAAACATGAATTCGCCTGTCAGGCTCAGGACCGGCATGGACCGGCACAACTTGGCGTGGCTGAAATTCATCACCCCGCGAGAGGCCCGGGGCTTTACTGCCACCGCCAGCGCCGGGGTCCACAATGTTTCCACGACCGCCCGCACGCCGACGCCGTCCGCGCCGGGCCGCGCGACAAAACCCTGATTGAAATCAATTCCCACATAGCGGTTGCGTCGGATCAATGGCCGGATGTCATTTGCAGCCTCGCGCAGGCGCTCGACGAAATTTACCGAAACGGCATCGTCATCGTCCATCCTGAATTGCAGACTGGGCAGATCACTGGTTTCACGAACGGCATTGATCGCCGCCTTCATGACATCGCGGTGGCGTCCGGGCTCATGTTCCTGGATCACTGCTTGCGGCAGGTTGGCAAGCAATGCCGCAAGCCGTTGGCGATAGGGGTCCGGGAGGCTTTTTCCGATGATCACCAGAAAGGTGAAATCCGGGTCTGTCTGGGCGCGCAGCGGTGGAAGCGTAAAGGATTCGAAGGTTCGGAATCGTTCCTCCATACGTTCCGGCGCGTAGAGATACGCCTCGCGCTCGGGGACCGAAGCGTGCTCGACCTGGAAGCCCCCGATCGCGGGATAAGAGAACCGACAGAGCCCGATGACCTGCATGTTGCGACTGTTCATTTGTCGCCTTGCCCGATTACCTGTAACAGTCCGTGATCATTGCATTGCCGGCGATGCAAGGCAAGCCGCGGGGCCTGTTGACAACCCCGTCGACTCCGCCTATACGCGCGTCATCCCGGCCCGGGGCATTCCCCGCCGCCGATATCAGAACTGTAGTGGTCAAGATCCGGGCGCTCACGCCCCGATCCTCTGGAAACCCACCGCGTCGTGCCTGACGATCAGGATGCGGCGGCGGTGTTTGCGTTTTGCGGACGCGTAAGGCGCACGCTTAGATGAACCGCACGCGGCCGCGTGCAGACACATGTGTTGAGAGACGGGGAAAAACCGGAATGCCAACGATCCAGCAGCTGATCCGCAAGCCGCGGCAGCCGAAAGTCAGGTCACAGAAATCCATGCACCTGCAGGGATGCCCGCAAAAGCGTGGCGTTTGCACGCGCGTCTACACCACGACGCCGAAGAAGCCGAACTCGGCCATGCGGAAAGTCGCCAAGGTGCGTCTGACCAACGGTTACGAGGTGATCAGCTACATCCCCGGCGAAAGCCACAACCTTCAGGAACATTCGGTGGTCCTGATCCGCGGCGGACGTGTCAAGGACCTTCCGGGCGTGCGCTATCATATCCTGCGCGGCGTGCTCGACACGCAGGGCGTGAAGGACCGCAAGCAGCGCCGCTCCAAGTATGGCGCGAAACGCCCCAAGTGACGCCATTCGGCGTCATCCCCGCTAGGGTGGGGATCTCACTGGTTTGAGATTCTCGGGTCAGGCCCGAGGATGACAAGAGGAAAGAGAAACACATGTCCCGTCGTCATGCCGCTGAAAAGCGCGAGATTCTGCCCGACGCCAAATTCGGCGACAGGGTGTTGTCGAAGTTCATGAACAACCTGATGGTGGACGGCAAGAAGTCCGTCGCCGAAAAGATCGTCTACAACGCGCTCGATCGTGTCGAGAACAAGGTGAAGCGCGCGCCGGTGGAGATCTTTCATGAGGCGCTTGACAACATCAAGCCGTCCGTCGAGGTGCGTTCGCGGCGCGTTGGCGGCGCCACCTACCAGGTGCCCGTCGAGGTGCGCCCCGAGCGTCGCGAGGCGCTCGCGATCCGCTGGCTGATCGTCGCATCGCGCGGTCGCAACGAAAACACGATGGAAGAACGTCTGGCCGGTGAACTGCTTGATGCTGTCAACAGCCGTGGTTCCGCCGTCAAGAAGCGCGAAGACACTCACAAGATGGCGGAGGCGAACAAGGCCTTCAGCCATTACCGCTGGTAACCCTTCAGAGGCACACGACTCATGGCACGCGATTATCCGCTCGAACGCTACCGCAACTTCGGCATCATGGCCCATATCGACGCAGGCAAGACCACCTGCTCGGAACGGATCCTGTTCTACACGGGCAAGTCCCACAACATCGGTGAAGTGCACGATGGTGCGGCGACGATGGACTGGATGGAGCAGGAGCAGGAACGCGGCATTACCATCACCAGCGCCGCGACCACAACCTTTTGGGAGCGCACCGAGAATGGCAAGGAGCCTGACTCGGAAAAGCACCGCCTGAACATCATCGACACCCCCGGCCACGTGGACTTCACCATCGAGGTGGAAAGGTCGCTGGCCGTTCTCGACGGCGCCGTATGTGTCCTGGATGCCAATGCCGGTGTTGAGCCCCAGACCGAGACGGTCTGGCGCCAGGCGGACCGTTACAAGGTGCCGCGCATCGTTTTTGTCAACAAGATGGACAAGATCGGCGCCGATTTCTTCAATTGCGTGAAGATGATCGAGGATCGTACAGGCGCGCGGGCCGTGCCCGTCGCCTTGCCGATCGGCGCCGAGAACGAGCTTGAGGGCGTGATCGACCTCGTGACCATGAAGGAATGGGTCTGGCGCGGCGAGGATCTCGGCGCGACCTGGTTCCAGGAAGATATCCGTGCCGACCTCAAGGAGCAGGCCGAGGAATGGCGCGGCAAGCTCATCGAGAACGCCGTCGAGATGGACGACGACGCGATGATGGAATACCTCGAGGGCAACGAACCTGACGTGCCGACCCTGCGCAAGCTGATACGCAAGGGGACTCTCAGCCTGAGCTTCGTGCCGGTGCTGGGCGGATCGGCCTTCAAGAACAAGGGTGTGCAGCCGTTGCTGAACGCCGTGATCGATTACCTGCCCAGCCCGATGGACGTGGTCGATTACATGGGGTTCGCGCCGGATGACGAAACCGAAACGCGCGACATCCCGCGGCGTGCTGATGACACGATGCCGTTTTCCGGCCTGGCGTTCAAGATCATGAACGATCCGTTTGTCGGATCACTCACCTTCACCCGCATCTATTCCGGGATTCTCAGGAAGGGTGATACGATCCTCAACGCGACCAAGGGCAAGAAAGAGCGTATCGGCCGCATGATGATGATGCATTCGAATGACCGGACCGAGATCGAGGAAGCGTTCGCCGGCGACATCATCGCGCTGGCCAGCCTCAAGGACACCACCACCGGTGATACCATCTGTGATCCCAAGGCGCCGGTGGTTCTGGAAACCATGACCTTCCCCGACCCGGTGATCGAGATCGCGGTGGAGCCCAAGACCAAGGGCGACCAGGAGAAGATGAGCCAGGGTCTTCAGCGCCTCGCCGCCGAGGATCCGTCCTTTCGGGTGGAGACGGATCTTGAATCCGGGCAGACCATCATGAAGGGCATGGGGGAGTTGCATCTCGATATCCTCGTCGATCGCCTGAAGCGCGAGTTCAAGGTCGACGCCAACATCGGTGCCCCGCAGGTTGCTTACCGCGAGACGATCGGCCACGAGATCGAGCACACCTACACTCACAAGAAGCAGTCCGGTGGCTCGGGCCAATTCGCCGAGGTCAAGCTGATCATCTCGCCCACGGAGCCGGGCGAAGGCTATTCCTTCGAGTCCCGCATTGTCGGCGGCGCTGTTCCCAAGGAATACATCCCCGGTGTCGAGAAGGGTATCGAGAGCGTGATGGACAGCGGACCGCTTGCCGGGTTCCCGGTGATCGACTTCAAGGTCGCGCTGGTGGACGGCAAGTTCCACGATGTGGACAGTTCGGTCATGGCCTTTGAAATCGCCGCGCGCATGGGCATGCGTGAGGGGCTGCGCAAGGCCGGCGCCAAGCTTCTGGAACCCATCATGAAGGTCGAGGTTATCACGCCCGAGGAATATACCGGATCGGTCATCGGTGATCTCACCAGCCGCCGTGGCCAGGTTTCCGGACAGGAGCCGCGCGGCAACGCCATCGCCATCGAGGCCAACGTGCCGCTTGCGAACATGTTCGGTTACATCAACACGCTGCGCTCGATGTCCTCGGGCCGGGCCCAGTTCACGATGCAGTTCTCGCATTACGAACCGGTGCCGACCAACATCAGTGAAGAGATCCAGGCGAAATTCGCATAGGCAGCGGTGCGGGGACGGCCCCGCACCCTACTCACCCGTAGGGTGCGTGCTTGCACGCACCGCAACGAAAACAAGGAGGCCATCATGGCAAAGGAAAAGTTTGACCGTTCTAAGCCGCACGTTAACATCGGTACTGTTGGTCACGTTGACCACGGCAAGACGACGCTGACGGCGGCGATCACGAAGTATTTCGGTGATTTTCAGGCTTACGACAAGATTGACGGCGCGCCCGAGGAGAAGGCGCGCGGGATCACGATCTCGACGGCGCATGTTGAATACGAGACGGATGCGCGCCACTACGCGCACGTGGACTGCCCCGGTCACGCCGACTACGTCAAGAACATGATCACGGGCGCGGCGCAGATGGACGGCGCGATCCTGGTCGTGAACGCGGCCGACGGTCCGATGCCGCAGACGCGCGAGCACCTTCTTCTGGCCCGCCAGGTTGGCGTTCCGGCGATCGTGGTCTTTCTCAACAAGGTTGACCAGGTTGACGACGAGGAGCTTCTTGAGCTCGTGGAGATGGAGGTTCGCGAGCTTCTGAGCGAGTACGAGTTCCCGGGCGACGACATTCCGATCGTGGCGGGCTCGGCGCTTGCGGCGATGGAGGGGCGTGACCCGGAGATCGGGGAGGAGAAGATCAAGGAGCTGATGACGGCCGTTGACGATTACATCCCGACACCGGAGCGTGCGGTGGATCAGCCGTTCCTGATGCCGATCGAGGACGTGTTCTCGATTTCGGGCCGCGGCACGGTGGTGACCGGCCGGGTCGAGCGTGGCGTGATCAACGTTGGCGACGAGATCGAGATCGTGGGTCTGAAGGACACGCGCAAGACGACCTGCACGGGCGTGGAGATGTTCCGCAAGCTTCTGGACCGCGGCGAGGCGGGGGACAACATCGGCGCGCTTCTGCGCGGCATCGACCGCGAGAGCGTTGAGCGCGGCCAGGTCCTGTGCAAGCCCAAGTCGGTGACGCCGCACACGAAGTTCGAGGCGGAGGCCTATATCCTGACCAAGGAGGAGGGCGGGCGCCACACGCCGTTCTTCGCCAACTACCGCCCGCAGTTCTATTTCCGGACCACGGACGTGACCGGCACGGTGACGCTGCCGGAGGGTACGGAGATGGTGATGCCGGGCGACAACCTGAAGTTCGCGGTCGAGCTGATCGCGCCGATCGCGATGGAGGACGGGCTGCGCTTCGCCATCCGCGAGGGCGGCCGCACCGTCGGCGCCGGCGTCGTCTCCAAGATCATCGAGTGACCGCAAACCGCGGGCTGTCCCGGGGTCCGTGCGGAAATCATGAGGTCCCGGGTCATCCCCGGGACGTCTTCCCCCGGAAGAGCCCGGGGAAAAGGTTCGACGAGGACGGCGGAATGATCCGGCCGGCCTCCTATCAACTCAAACGCCGCGAAAGGCTAAGAAAATGCAAAGCCAGAATATTCGCATCCGGCTGAAGGCCTTCGATTTCCGCGTGCTGGACGCCAGCACCCAGGAAATCGTGAACACGGCCAAACGGACCGGCGCCGACGTGCGCGGGCCGATACCGTTGCCGAACAAGATCGAGAAATTCACCGTTCTGCGTGGCCCCCACGTGAACAAGAAATCCCGCGACCAGTTCGAGATACGCACCCACAAGCGGCTTCTCGACATCGTCGACCCCACTCCGCAGACCGTTGACGCGCTGATGAAGCTCGACCTCGCTGCGGGTGTCGACGTCCAGATCTCTGTTTAAGGGAGGGCACCGAGACATGTTGCGCTCTGGAGTGATCGCGAAGAAGGTCGGCATGACCCGGCTCTTCATGGAAGACGGGCGGCAGGTGCCGGTTACCGTGCTGCAGCTGGACAAGCTGCAGGTGGTAGCCCGGCGCACGCCCGAGGAGCACGGCTATTCGGCGGTTCAGCTGGGTGCCGGGACGGCGAGGACGAAGCGCGTTTCGAAAGCGATGCGCGGACATTTCGCCACCGCCAAGGTGGAACCCAAGCGCAAGGTTGCGGAGTTCCGCGTCGCGCCGGAAAACCTGATCGACGTGGGTGAGGAAATCACCGCGAACCACTACTTCGAAGGACAGTTCGTGGATGTTTGCGGCACCTCGATCGGCAAGGGTTTCGCCGGGGCGATGAAGCGGCACAATTTCCGGGGGCTGGAAATGACCCACGGTGTGTCGATCAGCCACCGCTCGCACGGCTCCACGGGTCAGTGCCAGGACCCCGGGAAGGTGTTCAAGGGCAAGAAGATGGCCGGCCACATGGGCGCGGCGCGCGTGACCACGCAGAACCTGCAGGTCGTCCGCACGGACGCGGATCGCGGGCTCATCATGGTCAAGGGCGCGGTTCCCGGTTCCAAGGGTGGCTGGGTCACGATCAAGGATGCGGTGAAGAAGCCTTTCCCCGAAAACGCGATCCTGCCGGCGGCCCTGAAATCGGAGGCGGAAGCCGCCGCGAAGGCGGCTGAGGAAGCCGCCGCCGCTGCCGCCGCCGAGGAAGAAGCCGAAGCCAAGCGTCTTGCCGAGGAGCAGGCCGCCGAGGAAGCGGCAGCCGCAGCCGAGGCCGAGGCCGATATCGAGGCCGAGAAGAAGGATAGCGACGAATGAAACTCGACGTCATCAAACTGGACGGCGGCAAGGCGGGCTCGGTCGAGCTGGGCGAAGATATTTTCGGACTGGAACCGCGCGCCGATATCCTGCACCGTGTCGTCCGCTGGCAGCGCAACCGCGCCCAGGCGGGCACGCACAAGGTCAAGACGCGCTCGGAAACCAGCTATTCCAGCAAGAAGATCTACCGCCAGAAGGGCACCGGCGGCGCACGTCACGGTGACCGCAACGCGCCGATCTTCCGCAAGGGCGGGATCTACAAGGGGCCGGTGCCGCGCAGCCACGGACACGAACTGCCCAAGAAGTTCCGCAAGCTGGGCCTCAAGCATGCGCTCAGCGCAAAGGCAAAGGCCGGTGAGCTGGTGGTTCTGGACGAGGCCGAATCGCAGGGCAAGACCCGTGAATTGGCCAGGCAGGTAAAGGATCTTGGCTGGAAGCGGGCGCTGGTGATCGACGGTGCCGAGGTCAACGAAGGGTTTGCCCGGGCCGCGCGCAACATCGAGGGTCTCGATGTGCTGCCCAGTATCGGCGCGAACGTCTATGACATCCTCAAGCGTGACACGCTGGTGATCACGAAGGCGGGTGTCGAAGCACTGGAGGCTCGGTTGAAATGAGCGCGAAACCTCAACATTACGACGTTATCCGTAAACCGGTGATCACCGAAAAGGCGACCATGGCGTCCGAGCATGGCGCGGTTGTCTTCGAGGTGGCGATGGACGCGGCCAAACCCCAGATCAAGGAGGCCGTCGAGGCTCTCTTCGGTGTGAAGGTGAAAGCGGTCAATACCACGATCACCAAGGGCAAGACCAAGCGCTTCCGGGGTGTTTCCGGCAAACGCAACGACGTCAAGAAGGCCTATGTGACCCTCGAGGAGGGAAACACTATCGACGTGACCACGGGTCTTTGATAGGAGGCTGCATCCGCGGTTCCGGATTCGTCCGGGGCCGGATTTTCCGGGTGGGATCACCACCCGTCCGCCAGGCATGATGCCGGCGTTTTCACCGGGGACCTTCGGGGCCCTGTACCCAAGCCGGGATTGCCCCCGGCCACCAACATTGGCGGGGCGACCCGCCGCTTGCTAAACGGAAGACAGAAAGCATGGCACTCAAGTCGTACAAGCCGACGACGCCGGGCCAGCGCGGGCTGGTGCTGATCGACCGTTCGGAGCTGTGGAAAGGACGTCCCGTCAAATCCCTCACCGAGGGTCTGACGAAATCGGGCGGCCGCAACAACACCGGGCGGATCACCTCGCGGCGTCGCGGGGGCGGGGCGAAACGCCTCTATCGCGTTGTCGATTTCAAACGCAACAAGTTCGACGTATCGGCAATCGTCGAGCGTATCGAATACGATCCCAACCGGACCGCTTTCATCGCGCTTGTGCGCTATGAAGATGGCGAGCAGGCGTATATCCTTGCTCCGCAGCGCCTTGCTGAGGGCGACAGGATCGTCGCCGGGCACAAGGTGGACATCAAGCCGGGCAACTGCATGCCGTTCTCGGGCATGCCGATCGGGACGATCGTCCACAACATCGAACTCAAGCCCGGCAAGGGCGGCCAGATCGCGCGCGCCGCGGGCACCTATGCGCAGTTCGTTGGCCGTGACGGAGGTTACGCCCAGATCCGGCTCAGTTCGGGCGAGTTGCGCATGGTGCGCCAGGAATGCAAGGCGACCGTCGGCGCGGTGTCCAATCCGGACAACTCGAACCAGAATTTCGGCAAGGCCGGACGGTCGCGCCACAAGGGTGTTCGGCCTTCTGTACGCGGTGTCGTGATGAACCCGATCGATCACCCCCATGGCGGCGGCGAGGGCCGTACCTCGGGCGGGCGTCACCCGGTCAGTCCCTGGGGCCAGCCGACAAAGGGTATGCGCACCCGCAACAAGAACAAGGCGTCGCAGAAGATGATCCTGCGCTCGCGTCACGCCAAGAAGAAGGGCCGCTGATACATGGCACGTTCTGTTTGGAAGGGCCCCTTCGTCGATTCTTACGTCCTCAAGAAGGCCGAAGCATCGCGCGAGTCGGGGCGTAACGAAGTTATCAAGATCTGGTCGCGCCGGTCGACGATCCTGCCCCAGTTCGTGGGGCTGACGTTTGGTGTCTATAACGGGCACAAACACATCCCGGTTCTCGTCTCCGAGGATATGATCGGCCAGAAGTTCGGTGAATACTCGCCGACCCGGACCTATTATGGCCACATGGCCGACAAAAAAGCGAAGCGGAGGTAAATCTGATGGGCAAGGAAAAGAACCCCCGCCGCGTGGCCGAGAACGAGGCGATGGCAAAGCTGCGCATGCTTCGCACAAGCCCGCAAAAGCTCAATCTGGTGGCGGCAATGATCCGCGGCAAGAAGGTGGATACGGCTCTCAACGATCTCACTTTCTCGAAGAAGCGGATTGCCGAGGACGTGCGCAAATGCCTGCAGTCCGCGATCGCCAATGCCGAGAACAACCACAATCTCGATGTGGATGAACTGGTCGTTGCGGAAGCCTATGTCGGCAAGAACCTTGTGATGAAGCGTGGACGGCCTCGTGCGCGAGGCCGCTTCGGCGCCCTGCGCAAGCCGTTCTCGGAACTGACCATCAAGGTGCGTGAAATCGAGGAGCAAGCCTAATGGGTAACAAAGTCAATCCGATCGGCATGCGCCTGCAGGTCAACCGCACCTGGGACAGCCGCTGGTACGCCGACACGAAGGATTACGGCAATCTTCTTCTCGAGGATGTCGCGATCCGCGAATTCATCAATCGCGAATGCAAGCAGGCCGGCGTCAGCCGGGTGATCATCGAACGGCCGCACAAGAAGTGCCGTGTTACGATACACACGGCGCGTCCGGGTGTCATCATCGGCAAGAAGGGCGCTGATATCGAGACGCTGCGCAAGAAACTCTCGAAGATGACGGACAGCGAACTGCATCTCAACATCGTGGAGGTGCGCAAGCCCGAACTTGATGCGGCACTCGTCGGTGACAGCATTGCCCAGCAACTCGAGCGGCGGGTCAGTTTCCGTCGTGCGATGAAGCGTGCGGTTCAGAACGCCATGCGCATGGGTGCGCTCGGCATCCGGGTGAACGTGGCAGGGCGACTTGGCGGTGCCGAAATCGCCCGGACCGAATGGTATCGCGAAGGCCGTGTGCCGCTTCACACCTTGCGTGCGGATATCGACTACGCCCATTCCGAGGCCGAAACCCCTTACGGGATCATCGGTATCAAGGTCTGGATCTTCAAGGGTGAGATCATGGAGCACGATCCGTCGGCCCGTGATCGCAAGGCCCAGGAGCTTCAGGATGGTCCCGCGCCCCGTGGCGCCGGCGGCCGCCGCTGAGGAGGGATAACAGATGCTTCAACCAAAGCGTACAAAGTTCCGCAAGCAGCACAAGGGGCGCATCAAGGGCGTCGCCAAGGGTGGCTCGGATCTCAACTTCGGGTCTTACGGCCTCAAGGCGGCCCAGCCCGAGCGCGTGACTGCGCGTCAGATCGAGGCGGCCCGCCGTGCCATGACCAGGCACATGAAACGTCAGGGCCGGGTCTGGATCCGGATCTTCCCCGATACGCCCGTGACCTCCAAGCCCACCGAGGTGCGGATGGGCAAGGGCAAGGGGTCCGTCGATTTCTGGGCCTGCAAGGTCAAGCCAGGCCGGGTGATGTTCGAGATCGACGGCGTCAGTGACGCCATCGCCAAGGAGGCCCTGCGCCTTGCGGCGATGAAACTGCCGATCAAGACCCGCATCGTTGTCCGCGAGGACTGGTGATCGGGAAGATGGGGGCAAGCACCCATCCTACGAGATGACAAACCCCCGTCGAGTGATCGGCGGGGGTTGTCCGATTGACAACTGCAAGGCGCATCGCAGGGAAGACACCATGGAAGGTATCGCCCGCCACGAGGCACGCACGGACCGGGCAGCGGATTCGCCGTCCCTTCGCCTTGAGGATCCCGGACGTCACTTGCACACTTTCCCTGTCCGGAGCTAGATCCTTCCCATGCCACGGATCGACTCACTCTTCGTCACCCGTCTCTACCGCGCGGCGCTTTCGGAACACGGCCCCGTCATTGACGCATCGGAATTCGAGGCGTCGTGTTATTCCATTGCCGAGGACGACGAGGCGGGGCAGGACTGGTGCGCGGAAAACGGCTATCCCGGCTACACCTCCTACGCTTCGCTCACCGATCTGCCCTGGCGCTTTCCGGTTTTCTCCGACCTGGTGAAATCGCTTGATGCCCATGTTGCGGCGTTCGCCGAGGATCTGGAATTCGACCTCGATGGCCGTGACCTGAAGCTGGAGGATATCTGGATCAACATATTGCCCGAGGGCGGCTCGCATTCATCTCATATTCATCCTCATTCGGTGATTTCGGGAACCACCTACGTGGCCATGCCGGAGGGCGCGGCGGCGTTGAAGCTGGAGGATCCGCGCTCGGCCCGGATGATGGCAGCCCCTGCACGGCGCCGGGATGCGCGGCGCGAGCAGCGGAATTTCGTATATGTTGCTCCGGCGGTTGGTGACGTGCTGCTTTGGGAAAGCTGGCTGCGCCACGAGGTGCCCATGAACATGGCCGAGGATGACCGGATCAGCGTGAGTTTCAACTACGGATGGGGCTGAAAGGGCCGGGGCTTGCGCAGCATGGCACATGGCCGAAACTATTCCTTGCCCTCCCTGCCGATGTCCCTTATAGAGCGCCAATTCGCGCAGCCCCGGAATGCCCGGGGATTCGCGTATCTGCAATTCATCCACCAGGTGCCGGGTGACCCTGAATGAACCGTCAGGGGCCTGCTGGTGTTTCGAGAAGGGAAAGAGGCGATGAACGCCCAGGAACTACGTGACAAGACCCCGGATCAGCTCCGCGAGGAGTTGGCGAGCCTGAAGAAAGAGCAGTTCAACCTGCGCTTTCAGTCGGCCACCGGGCAGCTGGAAAACCCCGCCCGCATGAAGATCGCCCGCCGTAACGCGGCGCGTGTCAAGACGATCCTCAACGAAAAGGCCGCCGCGGCGGCCGGCGACCAGTAAGGGAGCGAACGCGATGCCCAAGAGAATCCTGCAAGGCACCGTGACGAGCGCCGCCAACGACCAGTCCATCACGGTCTCGGTCGAGCGCCGCTTCACGCACCCTGTCCTTAAGAAGACCGTGCGCAAGACCAAGAAATACCGCGCGCACGATTCCGAGAACGCTTTCAAGAAGGGGGATTTCGTCCGTATCATCGAATGCGCCCCCTACTCGAAATCGAAACGCTGGGAGGTGTTGGAAGCCTGACCGGGCGTTCGCCGGGCCCCAGCCCGGATGAACGGACCAGAAAGCGGAAAACACATTCCGGTTTGATCGAAACCCTGGGGTCGTTACCCCAAAGGTCGGGAGAAACCTAATGATCCAGATGCAGACCAATCTGGATGTTGCTGACAACTCCGGCGCGCGCCGGGTTCAGTGCATCAAGGTCCTGGGTGGTTCCAAGCGCAAATATGCGTCCGTCGGCGACATCATCGTCGTGTCGGTGAAGGAAGCCATTCCGCGCGGCCGCGTCAAGAAAGGCGACGTCCGCAAGGCCGTTGTCGTGCGCACCGCCAAGGAAGTCCGCCGCGAGGACGGCACCGCGATCCGTTTTGACCGCAATGCAGCTGTCATCCTCAATAATTCCGGTGATCCCATCGGTACCCGTATTTTCGGGCCGGTGGTGCGTGAATTGCGGGCCAAGAAATTCATGAAAATCATCTCGCTCGCCCCGGAGGTGCTGTAAGATGGCCGCAAAACTGAAAAAGGGCGACAAGGTCGTCGTGCTGGCCGGCAAGGACAAGGGCAAGGAAGGCGCGATCCAGTCCGTCGATCCCAAGTCCGGCAAGGCCGTGGTCGATGGCGTCAACATGGCGATCCGTCACACGAAGCAGAGCCAGCAGAGCCAGGGCGGCCGCATCCCGCAGCCCATGCCCATCGACCTTTCCAATCTCGCCATCGTCGACAAGAACGGCAAGCCTACGCGAGTCGGCTTCCGGATCGAGGACGGCAACAAGGTCCGCATTGCCAAGACAACGGGGGACGTGATCGATGCTTGATACTGCCGCATATGTCCCGCGCCTGCGCGCGCAGTTCCGCGAGACGATCAAACCGGCCCTGCGTGAGGAGTTCGGCTATACCAACGACATGCAGATCCCGCGCCTGGACAAGATCGTCCTGAACATCGGGTGCGGTGCCGAGGCGGTTCGTGATTCCAAGAAGGCCAAGTCGGCCCAGGAGGATCTTTCCACGATCGCTGGCCAGAAGGCCGTGATCACCAAGGCCAAGAATTCCATCGCCGGTTTTCGCGTCCGCGAAGGCATGCCGATGGGCGCCAAGGTCACTCTGCGCGGTGATCGAATGTACGACTTCCTTGACCGTCTGATCACGATCGCCATGCCGCGCATCCGCGACTTCCGTGGTGTCCCGGGCAACAGCTTCGATGGTCGGGGAAACTACGCCATGGGCATCAAGGAGCATATCGTTTTCCCCGAAATCGAGTACGACAAGGTCGACGAGGTCTGGGGACTCGACGTCATCATCGCAACCACGGCGCAGACCGACGCTGAAGCCAGGGCGCTGTTGAAGCATTTCAACATGCCCTTCAACAGCTGATCCGGCGGGAGAGAGTATTATGGCTAAGAAAGCAATGGTCGAACGCGAGAAGAAGCGTCAGCACCTGGTGGAGAAGTATGCTGCCAAGCGCGCGGCCCTGAAGGGAATAATCAACGACGAATCCAAGCCGATGGAAGAGCGTTTCCGCGCCTCCCTGAAGTTGGCGAAACTGCCTCGCAACAGCTCGGCGACGCGGCTTCACAACCGCTGCCAGCTGACGGGTCGTCCGCATGCGTATTATCGCAAGCTGAAGGTTTCGCGGATCGCCCTGCGCGATCTGGGGTCGAACGGTCAGGCTCCTGGCCTGGTCAAGTCGAGCTGGTAAGGGAGAATTGGAATGAATGATCCTATCGGCGATATGCTCACCCGGATCCGCAACGCGCAGATGCGCGGGAAATCCACCGTGATGGTGCCCGCCTCCAAGCTTCGTGGCTGGGTTCTCGACGTGCTCGCGGATGAAGGCTATATCCGCGGTCACGAAAAGATCACCGGCAAGAACGGCCATCCGGCCTTCGAGGTGAGCCTCAAATACTTCGACGGCGCCCCCGTCATCCGCGAGATGAAGCGGGTTTCCAAACCCGGTCGTCGCGTCTATGCGGGCGTCAAGGACATCCCCTCGGTCCGTCAGGGCCTCGGGGTGTCGATTGTCTCCACACCCAAGGGTGTGATGTCCGATGCAGCAGCCCGCGCCGCCAATATTGGTGGTGAAGTGCTCTGCACGGTATTCTGAGGAGGTCTGGAATGTCTCGTATCGGAAAACAACCCGTGGCGCTCCCGGACGGTGTCACCGCCGAGATTTCGGGCCAGACCGTCGCGATCAAGGGGCCGAAGGACACCAAGTCCTTCACCTTTACAGACGATGTCACCCTGGCGGTGGAAGACGGGCAGATCACCGTGACGCCGCGCGGCAACTCCAAGCGTGCGCGCCAGCAATGGGGCATGACCCGTACGGTTGTGGCCAACATGGTGCATGGTGCCAAGGAGACCTTCAAGAAAGAGCTGGAAATCCGTGGCGTGGGTTATCGCGCACAGGTCCAGGGTGACATACTCAAGCTCAATCTCGGCCTGAGCCATGACGTGGATTTCCCGATCCCGGATGGCATTACGGTGACGGCTGCCAAGCCCACCGAACTTGTGGTCGAGGGAACCAACAAGCAGCTCGTCGGAGAAGTCGCGGCCAACATCCGCGATTGGCGGCGCCCCGAACCCTACAAGGGCAAGGGCATCCGCTACAAGGACGAGTATATCTTCCAGAAGGAAGGCAAGAAGAAGTAAGGAACGCGAGAGATGGCAAACAGCAAGAGACAACTGTTCCTCAAACGCCGCCTGCGCGTTCGGAGCAAACTTCGCAAGGTCAATGCAGGGCGTCCGCGCCTGAGTGTTCACCGGTCCAGCAAGAACATGAGCGTCCAGATCATCGACGACGTGAACGGTGTGACCCTGGCTTCGGCGTCCACGCTCGAAAAGGATCTGGGGTTCTACGGCAAGAATACCGTCGAGGCTGCCACCAAGATCGGTGCCACGATTGCCGAGCGGGCCAAGAAGGCCGGTATCACCGAGGCGCAGTTCGACCGGGGGGGCTTCCTCTTTCACGGGCGCATCGAGGCGGTGGCCGACGCTGCCCGCGAGGGTGGCCTGAAAATCTGAGTGCAGGCGGCCGGGCCTGGCTTTGGCCGCCTCGATGATCCGGGTTCGCGCAGGCGTGCGGGAACACCAGGGTTGACACGCTGAAGGCGCCGTCGTGTGCCGCAAGGAAAGGATGCCAAATGGCAAGAGATGACAACCGCCGTGGAGGTCGCGACCGCGACGAAGCGCCGGAATTCGCCGATCGCCTCGTCGCGATCAACCGCGTTTCGAAAACTGTTAAGGGCGGCAAGCGGTTCGGCTTTGCGGCACTCGTTGTCGTGGGCGATCAGAAGGGTCGTGTCGGTTTCGGCAAGGGCAAGGCCAAGGAGGTCCCGGAGGCGATCCGCAAGGCCACCGAACAGGCCAAGCGCCAGATGATCCGCGTGCCCCTGCGTGAGGGCCGCACGCTGCATCACGACGGCATGGGCCATCACGGCGCCGGCCGGGTGGTCATGCGCTCCGCGCCGCAGGGTACCGGAATCATTGCCGGTGGCCCGATGCGTGCCGTTTTCGAGATGCTGGGCGTACAGGACGTGGTTGCCAAGTCGAACGGGTCTCAGAATCCCTACAACATGATCCGCGCCACGCTTGATGCACTGCAGTTCCAGTCGAGCCCGCGCATGGTTGCTCAGCGCCGTGGCAAGAAGGTGGCGGACATCCTCAAGAAGGACGAGCCCGCCAAGCCCGAGGCCCCTGCCGAGACGGCAGCGGAAGCGTAAGGAGACAAGCACATGGCAAAGACCATCGTCGTCAGACAGATCGGTTCTCCGATCCGCCGCCCCGAGAAACAGCGCCAGACGCTGATCGGGCTGGGCCTGAACAAGATGCACAAGACCCGCGAACTCGAGGACACGCCCGCAGTGCGTGGCATGATCGCCAAGATCCCGCACATGGTGGAAATCGTCGAAGAAAAGGGCTGATCCGTTTTCTTGAAAAGAAAACGGACCGGAAATTTTCAAAATTTCCGTCGCCACCGTTCAAGCGCCCCGGTCAGCGATGGCCGGGGCATTTTCATGGGCTGTCACCGGCTCCACCGGGGCCGCACGGTGGCCGGCGCCGATCACAGCACAGCCCAGCGTTTCGCGGAGTGCCGCCACCAGCTCGTCCACCGTGTCCGTCGAAACATATTTTCCACCTGTCCGGTCGGCCAGGCATTTCGCCACCGTGCGGCCTTCGCCGTAACTTTCCTGTTCCGGGGTGTTCCAGCCGAAGAAATCGACATTCACCCGGAAACCGATCACATGCACGGTCAGGTCGCGCGCTTCTGTCATCAGCGCCGCGCCCAATGCGCAGGGGCGCCCGCCACAGGTCTCGTTGCCATCCGTGACGAGCACCACGATGCCGGGCCGCGTACGGTAGTCCAGTGCCTGTGCCGCCGCGAGGACCGAGTCCGCGATCGGCGTCAATCCGCCCGGTTGCAGCGCCTGCGCGCCGGCGATCACCGGTTCCGCAGCATCCGCTACAGGACCGAAGCGCAGGTCGATCCCCGAACACGCATCGGCGCCTCCCGGTCCGTAAACGAGCAACCCGACCCGGCGCAGCGGCGCGATCTGCGGCATCGCAAGGCGCAGGGCTGCCCGCGCTTCGATAATTCTTGTGGGCGCCGCAGGGTCATGCCCGACCTCCGCCATCGAGGCGGACCCGTCGAGCACGAGCATCGCATCCCGCGCGCAGGCCGCCGCAGCCGGGTGAACCAGCGACAGCACCAGGGCCGGCATGCAGCAGAGGCGGGCAAGGGGATGGCGAATGAAACCCGTCATGAATGGAATGTCACACGGGCCGGGCGGAAAAATCAATCCGCGCGGCCGGAGCTGGACACTTGCACCGGCCCGGCGCAACGTCTATACGCCACCGGTGCCCCCGCAGGGCGCATCTGAATCACATCAAGAAATGCCGTGGTCGGCCACTCCCGTCGCTGGGGGCTGCATCCGGCTCAGGAGAAGCGACATGAAACTGAATGAACTGCACGACAATCCGGGCGCGACAAGACCGAAGAAACGGGTCGGGCGCGGCCCCGGCTCGGGTATGGGCAAGACCGCCGGGCGCGGTATCAAGGGGCAGAAATCCCGCTCCGGCGTTGCCATCAAGGGCTACGAGGGCGGCCAGATGCCGATCTATCAGCGCCTGCCCAAGCGTGGCTTCAACAAGCCCAATCGCAAGAAATACGCGGTCGTCAATCTGGGCCTGATCCAGAAATTCATCGAGGCGGGCAAGATCGACGCGGGGCAGCCGATCACGGAAGACGTGCTTGTCGCAAGCGGCCTGGTCCGTCGCAAGCGCGACGGTGTGCGCGTGCTTGCAAAGGGCGAAGTCAGCACCAAGCTGGATCTCCACGTGGCCGGCGCATCGAAATCCGCCGTCGACGCGGTCGAGAAAGCAGGCGGGTCTCTTTCGGTCACAACCGCGCAGGCTGCCGATTAATAGGTTGTGAGCGGCGCGCGTGCCGCTTACATACCTTTGAGTTTTCCGAAGATGCCGCCTGAGCTGGAAAACGGCTCCTGGCGGCGTCGTCATTTAAGAAAAGAGACCGCGCATGGTATCTGCAGCAGAACAAATGGCCGCCAACACCAGCTGGTCCGCGTTAGGCAAGGCGACCGACCTCCGCAAAAGGATCCTTTTCACGCTCGGGCTCTTGATCGTCTACAGGCTGGGCACCTTCATTCCTGTGCCCGGAATAGATGGCGCCGCACTCAGGGAATTCATGGAAGGGGCGCAATCGTCGATCGGCGGCATGTTGTCGATGTTCACCGGTGGCGCCTTGGGGCGGATGGGAATCTTCGCCCTTGGCATCATGCCCTATATTTCGGCCTCGATCATCGTGCAGCTTCTGACGGCCATGGTACCCAAGCTTGAACAGCTCAAGAAAGAGGGTGAGCAGGGGCGCAAGAAGATCAACCAGTATACCCGCTATGGGACGGTGGCACTGGCCACGCTGCAATCCTACGGCCTCGCTGTCAGCCTTCAGTCGGGCGATCTGGTCACCAATCCCGGGCTCTTCTTCATCGCCTCGTGCATGATCACGCTGGTCGGCGGTACGATGTTCCTCATGTGGCTTGGCGAACAGATCACAGCGCGCGGTGTCGGCAATGGCATTTCGCTGATCATCTTCGTCGGGATCATCGCCGAGGTTCCAGCGGCATTGGCCCAGTTCTTCAGCCAGGGGCGGTCCGGTGCGATAAGCCCGGCCGTGATCATCGGGGTTCTCCTGATGGTGGTGGCCGTGATTGCCTTCGTTGTGTTCATGGAACGGTCCCTGCGGAAGATCCATATCCAGTATCCGCGCCGTCAGGTGGGGATGAAGGTTTATGATGGCGGGTCTTCGCACCTGCCCGTCAAGGTCAACCCGGCAGGCGTGATCCCGGCGATCTTCGCGTCCTCGCTCCTGCTCCTGCCGACGACGATAAGCACGTTCTCGGGCGGCAACGAGGCCAGTCCCTTCATGTCGACGCTGCTGGCCTATTTCGGGCCCGGTCAGCCGCTCTATCTTCTGTTCTTCACGGCGATGATCGTGTTCTTCACCTTCTTCTACACCTATAACGTGTCGTTCAAACCCGATGACGTGGCCGACAACCTTCAGAAGCAGAACGGTTTCGTACCCGGAGTAAGACCGGGCAAGAAGACGGCGGAATACCTGGAATATGTCGTCTCCCGAATCCTTGTTCTCGGATCGGCTTACCTTGCGGCAGTTTGTCTCCTTCCGGAGATTCTGCGTAGCCAACTGGCCATACCTTTCTATTTTGGCGGCACTTCGGTTCTCATTGTGGTATCGGTGACAATGGACACGATCCAGCAGGTGCAATCGCATCTTCTGGCGCATCAGTATGAGGGCCTGATCGAGAAATCGCAGCTGGGCGGCAAGGGCAAAGGCAAAAAGCGCGCCCGCAGAAAAGGGACAGGACGCAAATGAACATCATTCTTCTGGGACCGCCGGGCGCGGGCAAGGGCACGCAGGCGCATTTCCTCGTCGAGGATCGGGGCATGATCCAGCTTTCCACGGGCGACATGCTTCGCGAGGCCAAGGACAGCGGCACCGAGATGGGCAAGAAGGTGGCCGAAGTGATGGCGCGCGGTGATCTGGTGACCGATGATATCGTCATCGGCCTCATCCGCGAAAAGCTGGAAGGCGAAAATGCCAGCGGCTTCATATTCGACGGGTTTCCGCGCACCCTGGCGCAGGCGGACGCGCTTGATACCCTGCTGTCGGAGACCGGCGAAACACTTGATGCCGTGATCGAGATGCGGGTCGATGACGAGGCGCTGGTCAGCCGGATCACCGCACGTTCGACCTGCGGTGGCTGTGGCGAGGTCTACAACGACATCACCAAGCCTTGGCCGGAAGACGGCAAATGCGCAAACTGCGGCAGCACCGACATCAAGCGCCGCGCGGATGACAACGAGGAAAGCCTGCGCCAGCGCCTGATGGAGTACTACAAGAAAACCTCGCCGCTGATCGGCTATTACTACGCGAAGGGCAAACTGCGCAGCGTTGACGGTCTGGGTGAGATTGACGAGGTCAAGGCGGCCATTGCCGACGCACTTGCGTGAGGCACCTGGCGCGGGGTGTAAGCATGGTCCGAGATCGGCCGCCCCGACCCGTGAAATCGGCGTTTCCCGCTCCGCATCCACAAAGTGCTTGACACGGGGTTGACGGCGGGTGCGCCACCCAATAAATAGCGGCATCCCGCAAGGGGGTCCGGGAATCGCCACAGCTTCCGGCGTCCGGACGAAATCACCTTAATGACAGCGGCCCGGCGGATCATCCATCGGGCCTCCGTTGTGAAAAAAGGGTCTGGAGCTACGGACCCGCAACGAAAGGACATGACACTTGGCACGTATAGCCGGCGTTAACCTGCCCACCCACAAGCGGGTTCCCATCGCCCTCACTTATATTACCGGAATCGGGCCTTCCAGCGCGAAGTCGATCTGCGACGCGGTCAACATCGACGGCAGCCGCCGCCTGAACGAGTTGTCGGACACAGAACTCGTCGCGGTCCGCGAACACATTGATTCCAACTACACGGTCGAAGGCGATCTGCGTCGCGAAGTTCAGATGAACGTCAAGCGCCTGATGGATCTTGGCTGCTACCGTGGCCTGCGCCACCGTCGCAACCTTCCGGTTCGCGGTCAGCGCACCCATACCAATGCCCGCACCCGCAAGGGCCCGGCGAAACCCATCGCCGGCAAGAAGAAGTAAGGGAGGGCACAGAGAATGGCACGAGATACCCGCAAGGCTACCCGCGGCAAGAAGAAAGTCTCCAAGAACATCGCCACGGGCGTGGCGCATGTCAATTCCTCCTTCAACAATACCAAGGTTCTCATTTCCGACGTTCAGGGCAACGCGATCGCGTGGTCCTCGGCCGGCACGATGGGTTTCAAGGGGTCGCGCAAGTCCACGCCGTATGCCGCGCAGCTCGCGGCCGAGGATGCAGGCAAGAAGGCGCAGGATCATGGTATGCGTACCCTCGAGGTCGAAGTTCAGGGCCCCGGTTCCGGGCGTGAATCCGCGCTGCGCGCATTGGCGGCGGTGGGGTTCAACATCACTTCGATCCGCGACGTGACGCCGATTGCTCACAATGGCTGTCGCCCGCCGAAACGCCGTCGGGTCTGAACGGGATTTTCCAATGCGGGGCCCTGCCGTGGTGCAGGGCCCCGCAATCGTCATTTTAAACCTCGGGAGTTCCGGACCTTCGGACATGGGGACGGGACAGGAATGGAGGGACGCATGATCCACAAGAATTGGGCCGAACTGATCAAGCCGACGCAGCTTGACGTGAAGCCGGGCAATGACCCGCTGCGTCAGGCGACTGTCGTTGCGGAACCCTTGGAACGGGGTTTCGGCCTGACGCTCGGCAACGCGCTGCGCCGCGTTCTGCTCAGCTCGCTTCAGGGCGCCGCGATCACCAGCGTGCAGATAGATAACGTCCTGCACGAGTTCTCGTCGGTTGCGGGTGTGCGCGAAGACGTCACAGACATCGTACTCAACCTGAAGGGCGTGGCCCTGCGCATGGAGGTCGAAGGGCCCAAGCGGCTGTCGATCAATGCAAAAGGGCCGGGCGTCGTCACCGCGGGTGACATATCCGATAGTGCCGGAATTGAAATCCTCAACAGAGACCATGTGATCTGCCACCTCGACGAGGGCGCGGATGTTTACATGGAACTGACCGTCAACACCGGCAAAGGCTATGTCGCGGCAGACCGCAACAAGCCGGAGGATGCACCGATCGGAATGATACCCGTCGATGCGATCTACTCACCGGTCAAGAAGGTCAGCTACGATGTTCAACCCACCCGTGAGGGGCAGGTTCTCGATTATGACAAGCTGACCATGAAGGTTGAAACCGACGGCTCGCTCACCCCTGACGATGCCGTTGCATTCGCCGCCCGCATCATCCAGGACCAGCTTTCGATTTTCGTCAATTTCGAGGAACCCGAATCGGCGGGTCGGCAGGACGAGGATGACGGGCTCGAATTCAATCCGCTGCTGCTCAAGAAAGTGGACGAGCTGGAACTTTCGGTTCGCTCCGCCAATTGCCTCAAGAATGACAACATCGTTTATATTGGTGACTTGATCCAGAAGACCGAGGCCGAGATGCTGCGCACGCCGAATTTCGGCCGCAAGTCGCTCAACGAGATCAAGGAAGTTCTTTCGGGCATGGGCTTGCACCTGGGCCTTGATGTCGAGGACTGGCCCCCCGACAATATCGAGGAACTGGCCAAGAAATACGAGGACCAGTTCTGAACCATGACCTGATGGCAGGCGCGTGTGCGCCTGGCATATCTATCCTTGCCGAACGCGGGCCTGATCCCGTATCCGGCTCATCAAACCCCGGGCATCCCGCCCCAAGGAGAGGGTGAGACACGCATCTCGCCCCTGACAAAGCATAAACACGAAGGAGAAAGAAAATGCGTCACGCCAGAGGTTACCGGCGCCTGAACAGAACCCACGAGCACCGCAAGGCGCTCTGGGCGAACATGGCCGGTTCGCTGATCGAACATGAACAGATCAAAACCACCCTGCCAAAGGCGAAGGAGCTTCGCCGCGTCGCCGAAAAGCTTGTGACCCTTGGCAAGCGCGGCGATATTCACGCCCGCCGCCAAGCCGCGTCTCAGCTCAAGCAGGACGCCCACGTGGCCAAGCTCTTTGATGTTCTGGGCCCCCGCTACAAGGATCGGCAGGGCGGATATATCCGCGTTCTCAAGGCCGGGTTCCGTTACGGCGACATGGCCCCGATGGCCATAATCGAATTCGTGGATCGCGACACCGATGCCAAGGGTGCGACCGATCGTGCCCGGGTTGCCGCCGAAGAGGCCGCGGAAGAGTAACAGCGCCCTGCATCAGCAGCGTTACGGACCCCCGGCCGGGCCTCGGCCGGGGGTTTTTCGTTTTCGGTATACCGCTTTGCCGCTTCCGGAGGGATTGCAAGCGGATCATACCGAGGATCCGCCTGCCGCGGCAGGCGGCCGATGTGGCGCGCTTGCAATCAGCCGGGCGGTTCCGCATATGCTGTGGCAGGTTCACAATCGGGGGCGCCATGATCCGTGCAATCCTCGTCTTCCTCGCCCTGGCCGTCTTTCCGGCAACCGCCGAGGAAATGCGCGTGCCGCAAGGTGAAGCGGAAATCAGGACGGGTTTCGTTCCGGTGGTTCGCGTTACGGCGCCGGCGGTCGTAAACATATACGCCAAGCGGATCGTGCGCGGGCGCCGCAGCCCCTTCGAGGATGACCCGTTTTTCGAAGGTCTGTTCCGCGATTTCAACGAGCCGAGGCCACGCATCCAGAACTCCCTTGGTTCGGGTGTCATACTCGGGGAAGACGGACTCGTGGTCTCGAATTTTCATGTTGTCGGGCGGGCAACTGATATTCGCGTCGTGCTCAACGACCGTCGCGAATTTTCCGCGCGAGTGCTGCTTTCGGATGAGGAAAGTGACCTTGCAGTCCTGCAGCTCGAAGACGCCGGACAGATGCCGGCCCTTGAGCTGCGTGACAGCGACACGGTGGAGGTGGGCGAACTTGTACTGGCCATCGGCAACCCGTTCGGCGTTGGCCAGACGGTTTCCAGCGGGATCATTTCCGGTCTTGCGCGGTCGGGTACCGCAACCGGCAATGCACGCGGATATTTCATTCAGACGGACGCGCCGATCAACCCGGGCAATTCGGGCGGCGCCCTGGTCGATGTGAACGGGCGACTGATCGGTATCAACACATCGATTCTGACCCGGTCGGGCGGCTCTGACGGGATCGGGTTTGCGATACCGTCCGCTTTGGTGCGTCAGGTCCTGACGCAGGCTCGGGCCGGCAATACGCGTTTTGAAAGACCATGGGCAGGGCTTGGTGGCCAGACTGTAACATCCGACATGGCAGATGGTCTGGGTCTTGATCGGCCCGGCGGCGTTGCCGTTTCCCAAGTGCATCCGCAAAGCCCCTTCCGTGACGCCGGACTCCGCCCCGGCGACGTGATCACCGAGGTGGATGGCGAACCTGTCAATACACCTGCCGAGATGATCTTCAGAATGTCCGTCGCGGGGCTGGGCACAGATGCATCGGTGTCGTTCTATCGGCAGGGTCGGGTCCGGACGGTTTCAGTTTCAATGATCGCGCCACCGAACATCCCGCCGCCCGATAAGGTGGAGACCGGGCCGGCGGCTGCCATCCCCGGGCTGGTTCTGTCGAGGATCAATCCGGCCATCGTGGCGCGGTACGATCTTCCGCTGAGTGCCGAAGGCGTCGTGGTTGAGGATCCCGGCGCAATCGGCACGCGCGCCGGTCTGCGAGAAGGCGATGTGCTGCGCGCGATCGACGGCGTACCAGTCCGCACCCCGGCTCAGGCCGGTGAGCTTCTGACCGAAGCGCGTGGGCGGCTGGCGCTCGAGGTGCAGCGCGGGACCCGGCGGGCGGTCCTGCGATTCAGGTTATAGCAAGTGACTGATCTGTTCGATACCGCGCCGGGAACCCCGACCGCCGGCAAGGCGCAGGACGACGGGCATCAGCCGTTGGCGGACCGGTTGCGCCCCGGCAGTCTGGGCGAGGTGATCGGTCAGGACCGTTTGCTGGGATCGGATGCGCCGCTTGGTGTGATGCTCGCGTCCGGGCAGCTTGGATCGCTGGTTTTCTGGGGACCGCCGGGTGTTGGCAAGACCACAATCGCGCGCCTGCTGGCCAAGGAGACTGATCTCCATTTCATCCAGATCAGCGCGATTTTCACCGGTGTGCCGGAGCTCAAGAAAGTGTTCGAAGCTGCCCGCCACCGTCGCGCGAACGGGCAGGGCACGCTGCTTTTCGTGGATGAGATTCACCGCTTCAACAAGGCGCAGCAGGACGGGTTCCTCCCGCATATGGAGGACGGCACGATCCTGCTCGTGGGGGCGACGACCGAAAACCCGAGTTTCGAACTGAATGCCGCGCTGCTGTCGCGTGCGCAGGTTCTGGTGCTGGCGCGGCTGGAACTGGCGGACCTGGAGCTGCTTGCGCAACGCGCGGAACAGGAACTGGGCCGCACCCTGCCGCTTGACGGAGAGGCACGCGAGGCCCTGCTCTGCATGGCTGACGGCGACGGGCGCGCCCTTTTGAATCTGGTCGAACAGATTGCCGCCTGGAAGGTCGAGGGGCGGCTAGGCACGGATGCCCTTGCCGAAAGACTGATGCGGCGCGCCGCCAAATACGACAAGAGCGGCGACGAGCATTACAACCTGATTTCCGCACTTCACAAATCGGTGCGCGGATCAGATCCGGACGCGGCGCTTTACTGGTTGGCGCGGATGTTGAAGGGGGGTGAGGACCCACGGTACCTCGCGCGCCGGATCACGCGCATGGCGGTGGAGGACATCGGACTTGCGGACAGCCATGCGCAAACCCTCTGCCTTCATGCCTGGGAACTCTATGAGCGCCTGGGAAGCCCGGAAGGAGAGCTGGCGCTGGCCCAGGCGGTGATCTACCTGTCACTGGCGCCCAAGTCCAACGCGGGATACGCCGCCTTCAAATCCGCGATGCGCGCTGCTGAAGAAACCGGCTCGACCCCTCCGCCAAAGCATATCCTGAACGCGCCAACCGGCCTGATGAAACAAGAGGGCTACGGGGCCGGCTATGCCTATGATCACGATGCCGAAGACGGTTTCTCGGGACAGAACTATTTCCCTGACGGGATGACACGACCGGTGCTGTATCAACCCGTGGAGCGTGGGTTCGAACGTGAACTCAGGAAACGGCTGGACTATTTTGCGAAATTGCGCACGCGGCGCGGTTGATCCCGCTGTCGGGTTTAAAGACGCTTGAGCATGGGCGCCGGCGAAGGCGACAAGAAAATCTGTTCCGATGTGTGCAAGTGCATACCGAATGAAATGCGCGGTATTCATAACCGGCAAGGTCAAAACGTTGCTGATCCCGAAACAAATCTCCGTGAACGACCGACATAAAATTTTCTGAATCGCCAAACTAGAGGGTAGCAGCATCACGGATTTCGTGTTTTGTTACTGACATGTCGCAAACAAGCTGCTCAACACTGCGATGAACGTGGAAGCTTATGACGAGCCCCGCAAGACGCTGCGGTCTAATGGCCAATAAGCAACAACCTCAGGGAGATAACATGACCAAGAAATCCGATCCGATCCTTATTGACAAGCTGGCCGACGCGGCCAGGAGAGGCAGCATTTCCAGACGATCTTTCATGCACCACTCCCTGGCTGCAGGGATGACGGCTTCGGCCGCCACCGGCCTGTGGACACGCAGCGCGAACGCGCAACCCCGCAAGGGCGGAACCTTCAAGGTCGGCATGCATGACGGGAACTCCTCGGATACACACGATCCGGGCACATATGTGTCGCGCCAGCAGATCTATCTGGCGCATCAGTACCGCAGCTATCTGACATTGATCGAACCCGACGGGACGCTGGGCCCGGATCTGGCAACCGACTGGAGCGCCAACGAAGACGCCTCCGTCTGGACCTTCGAGCTTAACCCGAATGCAACGTTCCACAGCGGCAAGCCGGTCACGTCGACGGATGTGGTGGCTTCACTGAACCACCACCGCGGTGATGATTCGACTTCAGCCGCGAAGGCCCTGCTGACATCGGTGACCAACATCGAGACCGACGGCGACAACACCGTGGTTGTCTCGCTCGAAAGCGGACTGGCCGATCTGCCTTGGCTGTTGACGGACTATCATCTCGCGATCGTTCCGGCCAACGAGGACGGCACGGCCAACTGGCAGAGCGGGGACGGCTCCGGTCCTTACCGGATTGATGACGGCGAATGGGGTGTGAGCTGGAAACTGAGCCGGCACGAAGGCTGGCACCTGGAAGGCGCCTATTTCGACAAGCTGGAAATGCTTGTCCTGAACGATCCGAACGCGCGTCAGACCGCCTTGGTGACAGGGGATGTGGATGCGGTGTCGCTGATCGATCTCAAGACATCGGCCCTGCTTCAGCGCGATCCCAACATCGAGGTCGAGAACGTACCGTCCGCCGCGGCGATCACCATGCCGATGTTCTGTGACACCGCGCCCTATGATGACGTCAATGTGCGCAACGCGCTGAAACTTGCGATGGATCGTGACGAGATCATCGAGAAGATCGCCTTCGGTGCGGCCACGAAGGGCAATGATTTCCATCATTCGCCGGCGATGCCTTACTGGCCTGAAGATATCCCGCAGCGCGAATATGATCCCGATCAGGCGAAATCACTGCTCAAGAAGGCCGGTCATGACAGCCTGTCGGTCAACATTCACACCGCCGACAGTGTATTCTCCGGTGCGGTGGACATGTGCGTGCTTTATTCGGAGCAGGCCAAGCAGGCCGGGATCGATGTCAAGGTCATTCGTGAGCCGAACGACGGATACTACTCGGATGTCTGGCTCAAGGAGTCCTTCACGGCGGTTTCCTGGGGTGCAAGGCCCACGCCGGACGTTATGTATTCGCTGGCCTACAAGTCCGATGCTGACTGGAACGAGAGCCGCTGGCAGAACGAACGCTTCAACGAGCTGCTGATCCAGGCCAAGGCGGAACTGGACAACGAACTTCGCGCGGAAATGTACCGTGAGATGGCCCTTCTGGCCCGCAATGACGGCGGGACGATCATCCCGATGTTCAACAACTTCGTCTATGCGCGCCGCAGCAATGTCATGCGGGGCGAAAGCCTTGCGGCGAGCTGGGAGCTGGACGGTGCCCGCGCGCCAAGCCGCTGGTGGTTTGCCGGCTGATACACGAGCGCCAATGCGCAGCGCGGCCCCCGGATCGGGGCCGCGCGATCGCGGGTCAGGTTTCGGAAGAAATGTTACCGCAAGAACATGGGACCAATTGAAACAACGTCATGGCATCACTGCACCGCATCAGAAAAAGAAAGCCGTGCCTTACGGGATTGCCATGCAATGAAATTCCGGGCCACCGGGGGCCTGGAACAGAAATGATCCACGAAAACTCAGGGAGAAGTTATGACAAAGATCAAGGACCAGGTACTCATTGACCGGTTGGCGGATGCTGCCCGCGAAGGCAAGATCTCTCGCCGGTCGTTCATGAACTATTCGATGGCGGCAGGCCTGAGCGCCTCTGCCGCGACCGGGCTGTGGGGCACATCGGCAAAGGCGGCGCCGTCGCGTGGGGGCCATTTCCGCCTCGGGTCGCATGACGGCAACACCGGCGACACGCATGATCCGGGCACATACGTCACCTACTCGACGATCATGCTGGCGCACACATTCCGCAGTTACCTAACGCTGATCGAGCCCGATGGCTCCCTGGGGCCGGACGTGGCAACCGAATGGTCGGCGACGCCGGATGCGAAGGAATGGACCTTCAAGCTCAATGACAGGGCGACCTTCCACAATGGCAACAAGGTTACCGCGAATGACGTCATCGCGTCGCTCAACCACCACCGCGGCGAAGACACGACCTCGGCAGCGGCGGCGCTGGTCTCGGACATCGAGGAGATCGTTGATAACGGCGACCATTCGATCACCGTCAAGCTTGCGGGCGGCAACGCGGACCTGCCCTGGTTGATGACCGATTACCACCTGGCAGTCTGCCCTGCCAACGATGACGGTTCGATCGACTGGAAGTCGGGTCAGGGCTGCGGTCCGTACAAGCTGATGGAGACCGAGTTCGGCGTTCAGTATCATCTTGTGCGCCACGACGACTGGCACCTTGACGGGGCCTATTTCGACGAGGTCACCATTACCGTACTGAATGACCCGAATGCGCGCCAGACCGCGTTGGTCACAGGCGACGTGGATGCGATCACGCAGCTCGAGCTCAAGACGCTCAGCCTGCTGGAACGCGATCCCAATATCGCCATCGACAACGTTCCATCGGCGTCGGCCATTACTATGCCGATGTTCTGTGATCAGGCCCCCTTCGACAATGTTGATGTCCGCAATGCCCTCAAGCATTCGATCGACCGCGAAGAAATCATCAAGAAGATCACCTTCGACACGGCGACGATGGGTAACGACTTCCATCACTCACCGGCCATGCCTTACTGGCCCGACGATATTCCGCAGAACGACTATGACCCCGAAAAGGCCAAGTCTCTGCTGAAGAAGGCGGGCGCCGAGGGGCTGAGTACCGAGATCAGCGTCGCGGATTCGGTCTTTTCCGGCTCCGTGGACATGTGTGTTCTGTTTGCCGAACACGCCAAGGCCAGCGGGATCGACATCAATGTCAAGCGCGAACCCAATGACGGATATTATTCGGACGTTTGGCTGAAGAAACCCTGGTGCGTGGTTCAGTGGGGCGCGCGTCCGACGCCGGACGTGATGTATTCGTTGGCCTATAAATCGGATGCGGCCTGGAACGAGAGCCATTGGCAGAACGAACGGTTCAACGAACTGCTTCTGAAGGCCAAGGCGGAACTGGATGACGAAAAGCGCGCTGAAATGTATCGCGAGATGGCCATGCTCGCCAATAACGACGGCGGCACCATCATCCCGTTCTTCCCCAACTTCGTCTATGCACGCCGGAAGAATGTGCAGCACGGTCCCGAGCTGGCGGCAAGCTGGCAGATGGACGGTGCCCGGGCTACCAGCCGCTGGTGGTTCGAAGGCTGAAGAATCGAGATCGGCCCGGCGCCCGTTGCGGCGCCGGGTTATCGCATTCCGGAACGGCGCGATCGCAACTGTCGCCTGCTTCGGAACAACTGCCGCGAACGATGGGCCGGTTTCGTCCAGTCATGCGTGAACGGCCAAAAAAACTGTAAGGCTGGCAAGAGTCAGGGACAAACGCCCGAGAATTGCCGGCATTTCAGCAGGAGGGACAAATGGGAGACATTCTAGGGCTGATCGGACGAAGGCTCGGCCTTGGCCTGATCATTCTTTTGGTGATCTCGGTCATCATCTTTTTCATGGTCGAGTTGCTGCCGGGCGATATCGCCCAGGCCGTTCTCGGACAGGGTGCAACAGAGGAAAACCTGAGGGCGCTGCGCAAGGAAATGGGCCTCGATCAACCCGCGATCGTGCGTTACCTTGAGTGGCTCGGCGGGGCCGTGACACTGGATTTCGGCAACTCCATCGTGACCGATGAACGTGTTACAACCCTGATCGGCGACCGTTTCATGAACACGCTGTTCCTGGCGTCCTACGCGGCCGTGATCGCGGTCCCGTTCGCCATCATTCTGGGTGTTATCGTGGCGCTTCTGCGCAACTCGATCTTCGACCGGGTGGCGAACGTCATGACGCTGACGTCGATCTCCTCGCCGGAGTTCTTCCTCGGCTACATCCTGATCCTTTATTTCGCGGTCAAGTGGAGCATGTTCCCGGCAATCTCGAGCCTGAGCGAAGGCATGAGTTTCTGGGCGTTGCTGGAAAGGACGTTCCTGCCGGCACTTACACTGGTTCTGGTCGTGACGGCGCACATGATGCGGATGACACGTGCCGCAATCATCAATCTGCTGGCGTCTCCGTATATCGAGATGGCACGACTCAAGGGCACACCGCCCTGGAAAGTGATCGTCAGGCACGCGCTTCCCAATGCATGGGCACCGATCATCAACGTGGTCGCCCTGAACCTCGCTTACCTGATCACCGGCGTGGTGCTTGTGGAGGTCGTGTTTGTCTATCCCGGTATCGGTCAGGCGCTTGTTGACGCGGTCAGCAAACGTGACTTCCCGGTTGTTCAGGCCAGCTGTCTGATCTTCGCCGCGACTTTCATCCTGCTCAATCTTGCAGCGGATGTCGGCGCAATCCTGACAAATCCGCGCCTGCGGCATCCGAAGTAAGGGAGCAGACAGATGAGTTTTACAGTCTTCGTATTCGGCTACTACACCGTGCTTCTGGTCGCCTCCTGTATCGCGGCATACTTCAACAAGCGTGCGGTGTTCATGCTGTTGTTCTCGCTGACATTGGTGTCGTTCATTCTTGGCATCGTGGGTGGCGTCGGCGCATTGCAGACGGTGGCCGCCCTGGCCGGGCTGCTGGCATTGGCCGGGATGATTTCCTACGGGTTCCGTGAGTTCCTGGTCTATCTTGCGGAGGGCGATGTTGGCGCGCCACTACGTGGCAACAACACGTTGTTCCTGAGCGTAGTGGGCCTGTTCACCGTGCTTGCCTTCGCGTCAAGCGCCTATGGCTGGGGTCTGACCGAGATCTTCGTGTTCCTTGCGGTCGCGATGATCATCCTTCTTCCCCTGTCTCCGGACACGGCCAAGGAGCTTCGGACCGCGCCGATGACGGCTGCCTTCGGGCTGTTCGTGATCTTCACCTACCTGGTGATGGGCGTGTTCGCGTCCTATATCGCCCCGCACGGCGAGGCCGAGGTGATCTCCTCCGCATTCGCACCGCGGGGCGAGGACATGTTGCTCGGGGCCGATCAGCTGGGTCGCGACATGTTCAGCCGGATCATCTACGGCGCGCGCAACTCGGTCGGCCTGGCACTGGTGGCCACGGTCGCTGCCTTCATCCTCGGGGCCTCCGCAGGGTTGCTGGCGGCCACCAAGGGTGGGTGGCTGGATCAGTTGTTGGGCAGGATCGCTGACGTGATCATGTCGATCCCGTCCCTGATCTTCGCGTTGCTGATGCTGTCGATCTTCGGTCCTGACATCTCGGTCATCATCGTCGCGGTGGCAATCATCTATGCACCGCGCGTGTTCCGCCTGACGCGGTCCGTTGCGGGCAACGTGGTGGTCATGGACTACATCGAGGCGGCGAAATTGCGCGGAGAAGGCAATTGGTACCTGATCCGCCGTGAAATCCTGCCGAACTCGACAGCGCCCCTGATCGCGGAGTTCGGGCTGGAATTCTGTTTCGTGTTCCTGCTGGTGGCAGGCCTTTCGTTCCTGGGTCTCGGTATTCAGCCGCCCACGGCTGACTGGGGGTCCATGGTCCGGGAGAACGCGACACTAATCTCTTTCGGTGACATCACGCCCCTGATCCCGGCGGCGGCGATCGCCCTGTTGACCGTCTCGGTCAACTTCGTGGTCGACTGGATGCTGCACCGTTCCTCCGGTCTCAAGGAGTAATCAAAGATGAAGAGTAACAAGAAGGAAGTTCTGCTGGAGATTCACGATCTTCAGATTCAGGGCTACTCGGACGAGCAATGGGTCGATATCATCAAGGGTGTCGACCTGACCCTCCATCGCGGAGAGGTAATGGGCCTGATCGGTGAGTCCGGGGCCGGAAAATCGACCATCGGAGCGGCCGCGATGGGCTATGCCCGTGACGGCACGCGCATCTCCGGCGGCTCGATCGAATTCGACGGTATGGAGCTGTCGACCGCAACCGAGGCCGAGAAGCGCAGCTTGCGCGGGGCGCGCATTGCCTACGTCGCGCAATCCGCGGCCGCGTCTTTCAACCCGGCGCACAAGATCATTGATCAGCATACCGAAGCCCCTCTGCATTACCGCTTGCAGAAACGGACGGAAGCGCAAGAGGACGCCATGGTCCTCTACGAAAAACTGCGACTGCCCAACCCTGATGAGATCGGTTTCCGGTATCCTCACCAGGTTTCGGGCGGGCAGCTCCAGCGGGCGATGACGGCAATGGCAATGTCGTGCCGGCCGGACCTGATCATCTTCGATGAGCCTACGACGGCACTGGACGTGACGACCCAGATCGAAGTGCTTGCCGCTATTCGCGATATTGTGGACGAGTACAACACCGCTGCCATCTATATCACCCACGACCTCGCGGTCGTGGCGCAGATGGCGGACACGATCAAGGTGCTTCTGAAGGGCAACGAGGTTGAGGAAGCGCCAACCGAGCAGATGCTCAAGAGCCCCAAGGAAGACTATACCAAGAGCCTTTGGGCGGTCCGGAGTTTCAAGCGCGAGCAGAAGGCGCGACCGAAGGATTCCGTGCCCCTGATATCTGTCAAGAACATCGACGCTTCCTATACAGGCGGTGAAAAGGTTCTGGATGATGTCTCGTTCGATGTCTATGAGGGCATGACCGTTGCGGTTGTGGGTGAATCCGGTTCGGGAAAATCAACCACGGCACGTTGCATCACGGGCCTCTTGCCGCCGTCCAAAGGCGAGATCCAATTCAAGGGTGAGGCGCTTCCGCCCGACTACCGCAACCGCAGCAAGGACCAGTTGCGCCAGGCCCAGATGATCTACCAGATGGCGGATACGGCGCTGAACCCGAAGGTCAAGATCCATGAAATCATCGGCCGGCCGGCCCAGTTCTATCAGGGCCTGCATGGTGGAGACCTGAAAAGCCGGGTTGACGAGCTTCTGGATCTCATCGAACTGGAGCCCGCACAATACTACAACCGCTATCCTCCCGAGCTTTCCGGCGGCCAGAAGCAGCGGATCGGTATCGCAAGGGCCTTGGCAGCGAACCCGACCTTCATCATCTGTGACGAGGTGACCAGTGCGCTGGACCAGTTGGTTGCAGAAGGTATTCTGAAGCTGCTCGACCGGCTGCAGCGGGAACTGAACCTCGCTTACATGTTCATCACGCATGACCTTGCGACGGTCCGTGCGATCGCCGACGAGGTGGTGGTGATGCAGTATGGCAAGGTTGTCGAGCAGGGGCCGAAGGAGGATATGTTCACCCCGCCACACCATCCCTACACCGACCTTCTTCTGTCGTCGGTTCCGGAGATGGATCCGAATTGGCTTACGACGCTGCTGGAAGAGCGCGGAGTTGACAATGTGGGTGACGCGGCTTCGACCAAGATCGACCCGAATGACGAAAAGGTTCAGAGCTGACGGTCGAGGCTCCGGTGAAATGAAAACGGCGGATACCATTGGGTATCCGCCGTTTTGCCATTTACTTTCGGGACCACGGTCGTGCCACCGGGAGGAAGTGGCACCTATCCGTTAATGTGCGCCTGGATCAGGTGATGGACATCGCGGTCAGGACCATCGTTCCGATGATGAGCCCGTACACCACGAGGACCGCCGGCCAGGAAGCACTGTGCATACGAAGTTCGCGGTTCAGTTCGTCGCGGGTCATGTTTGCCTCCTGATTTTGAGGGTTGGGTTAGCGGCCAGAGCTTCGCGCTCCTGATTTCCATCTAATGGATCGCGGGAAAAACGCAAACACCAATCCGCAGTTTATCCATGCAGGGATTGCAATCCCGTTCTCCCGCGACGTCATGGCTGGCGGCGAGAGGGATGTCAGGGCATGCCCTGTAGCGGCGTGACGTGCACGGATCCCTCCAGACGCGTTTTCATCGCAAGGGCCGTGGCATGGGCACCGGCGGCGGTGGTATAGTAAGGGATCTTGTCGTAAAGTGCGACAGAGCGGATCTCGCGGCTGTCTTCAACCGATTGCGCGCCCTCCGAAGTGTTCATGAGAAGATGGATCCGCCCGTCCTTGAGCATGTCCACGACGTTCGGGCGGCCCTCGTAAACCTTGTTGACCACCTCGCAGGAGATGCCGTGACGTTCGAGAAACTCTGCCGTCCCCCGTGTTGCAATGATCGAGAAACCAAGGTCCACCAGCACTTGCGCGGTTTCGGCAAGTTGTTCTGTCTTGTCCGAGTCCCTGATCGAAAAGAAAACGTTACCGCCGTCTGGCAGGGTATTTCCGGCCCCGATCTGCGCCTTGAGGAAAGCCCGCGGGAAGGACACGTCCCAGCCCATGACCTCGCCTGTGGAGCGCATCTCCGGCCCCAGGATCGTGTCGACGCCCGGAAAGCGCGCGAAGGGAAGCACCGCCTCCTTGACCGAGAACCAGGGCATTGCCGGATCGGCCAGCGTCATCTGATCCGCCATCGGCAGGCTTCCCGGCGTCGCACCGGCGGGATATGGTCCGCGATGCGTGAACTGATCAAGGGTTTCCCCGGCCATGAGACGCGCCGCAATTGACGCGATGGCGGAATCCGTGGCCTTTGCAACGAAAGGAACCGTGCGCGAGGCCCGCGGATTGACCTCGATCAGGTAAATCTCGTCCCCCTTGACGGCAAATTGCACATTCATGAGCCCGACCACGTCCAACCCGCGTGCCAGCGCTATGGTCTGGCGTTCGATCTCGGCGATGGTTTCGGGGCCGAGCGAATAGGGCGGGATGGAACAGGCGCTGTCCCCCGAATGCACGCCGGCTTCCTCGATATGCTGCATGATCCCTGCGACATGAACGTTCTTTCCGTCGCAAAGCGCATCGACATCGCATTCGATCGCACCGGACAGATACCCGTCCAGCAGTACAGGACTGTCGCCGGAGACAATCACCGCCTCGGCGATATAGCGTTCCAGATGGGCCATGTCGCGAACGATTTCCATGGCGCGTCCGCCAAGAACGTAAGAGGGCCGGATGACCAGCGGAAAACCGATATCATCGGCAATGCTCAGGGCCTGGGAATCGGTGTAGGCCAACCCGTTCTTGGGCTGCCGCAGATCCAGTTGATTAACCAGTGCCTGAAAACGTTCCCTGTCCTCCGCGAGGTCGATCGCATCTGGTGAAGTTCCGAGGATCGGGATGCCTTCTGCCTCCAGAGCGTTGGCGAGTTTGAGTGGCGTTTGCCCGCCGAACTGCACGATGACGCCGTGAAGCGTACCGTTTTCCTGCTCTGCGTTGAGAATGCCCATCACGTGTTCGAATGTCAGCGGTTCGAAATAGAGTCGGTCGGACGTGTCGTAATCGGTGCTGACCGTTTCAGGGTTGCAGTTGATCATGATCGTCTCATAGCCGGCATCCGTGAGCGCGAAACATGCATGGCAACAGCAGTAATCGAACTCGATGCCCTGACCGATCCGGTTGGGTCCGCCACCCAGGATCACCACCTTCTTGCGGTCAGAGGGTCGCGCCTCGCATTCCGCCTCGCCCATCACCGGCGCCTCGTAGGTGGAATACATGTAGGGGGTCTGCGCCTCGAATTCGGCGGCGCAGGTGTCAATGCGTTTGAAAACCGCCCTGACACCCGCCGAAAGACGTGTTCTGCGGATGTCTTCCTCGGCAAAGCCGGTAAGCGCGGCCAGACGCGAGTCGCTGAACCCCATCATCTTGAGCGCGCGGAGGCCCTCCTGATCGGTCGGCAACCCGTGTTCGCGAACCTGTTCCTCGGCGTCCACTATTTCGCGTATACGAGACAGGAACCACGGATCGTAGGCGGTGGCGGCGTGAATGTCATCATTGCTGAGCCCGTGACGCATGGCCTGCGCTATGGTCCGCATCCGGTCCGGTGTCTGACGGCTGATGGCGCGGGTGACCGCCGCCTTGTCCGGCGCGCCATCGATGGCGATTTCATCGAAACCGCTAAGGCCGGTTTCCATGCTCGAAAGCGCCTTTTGCAGCGACTCGTGGATCGTGCGGCCTATCGCCATTGCTTCGCCAACGGATTTCATGGCGGTTGAGAGGGTCGGCTCACTGCCCGGAAACTTCTCGAATGCGAAGCGTGGAATCTTGGTGACGACGTAATCTATCGTGGGCTCGAAGCTGGCAGGCGTCACCTTGGTGATGTCGTTGTCGAGCTCGTCCAACGTGTAGCCGACCGCGAGTTTTGCCGCGATCTTGGCGATCGGAAAACCGGTTGCCTTGGACGCAAGTGCAGAAGAGCGGCTGACGCGCGGATTCATTTCGATCACCACCATGCGACCGTCTTCGGGATTGATGGCCCACTGCACATTCGATCCGCCGGTTTCGACGCCGATCTCGCGCAGGACGGCGATGGAACCGTTGCGCATAGCCTGATATTCCCGGTCAGTCAGGGTAAGAGCCGGTGCGACGGTAATGGAATCGCCGGTGTGAACCCCCATCGGATCGACGTTTTCGATGGAGCATACGATGATCGCGTTATCAGCCTTGTCGCGTACCACCTCCATTTCGAATTCCTTCCATCCCAGAAGGGACTCGTCGATCAGGATCTGGTTGACCGGCGAGGCGTCCAGCCCCGACTTGCAGAAGTGAATGTAGTCGTCGCGGTTATAGGCGACGCCGCCACCAGTTCCCCCGAGGGTGAAGGCCGGACGGATGATCGCCGGAAGCCCCACATGCTCCAGCGCGGCCATGCATTCATCCATGTCGTTCGCGATCGTGGCCTTGGGGTTCTCGATTCCCAGACGATCCATCGCCTCACGGAAAAGCTTGCGGTCCTCGGCCATCTCGATCGCCGCGCGGTTCGCTCCGATCAGTTCCACGCCGAATTTTTCCAGAACCCCCATATCAGCCACCGCCAGCGCGGTGTTGAGCCCGGTCTGTCCGCCCATTGTCGGCAGCAGCGCATGGGGCTTTTCCAGTTCAATGATGCGGGCCACGACCTCGGGCGTGATCGGTTCGATATAGGTTGCATCGGCCAGCCCCGGGTCCGTCATGATCGTTGCCGGATTCGAGTTGACCAGGATGACGCGGTAGCCCTCCTCGCGAAGGGCCTTGCATGCCTGCGCGCCCGAATAGTCGAACTCACAGGCCTGACCGATTATGATGGGGCCCGCGCCGATGATCATGATGGAAGAGATATCGGTTCTTTTCGGCATGGTTTTCCCCGGACAGCGGCAAAGGACGCGACATTCGCCGCGCACGCAAATTGAAGCGGGTTATATCCATCACGCGACGCGGTGCAAGGGGCATCGCAATTCTGTCGCGAAGGGACGTTTTGAGGATGGCGCGGGATGTGTTCGGCGCTAGTTTCCGGGCAACTGAGGAAGGATACGTTCTTGCAGATTCTCTTCGACAAGGGCCCGGACGGAGAGCCGTGCGGTTTCGACCGGCCGCAGCGCATGATCACGGCCATCGAACCCGATGAAGTGCCCGCGGCGCTGGCTGCGATCGACGACGCGCAAGCGCAGGGCAATTGGCTTGCAGGTTATGCGAGCTATGAACTTGGGTTCGCGCTGGAACCGCGGCTTCTGGCCCTCACGCCGCAGAGGCGCCGCCTGCCTCTTCTGCGGTTCGGTGTCTATTCGTGCCCGGACGATTCGCCCTCCGCACCGGGCGGTCGGGCGGCGCTTGCGGATTTCGTGCCGTGTTGGGACCGAGCACGTTATGCAGATGCCTTCGAGGCGGTGCATGATTACATCTCCGCCGGAGATATCTATCAGGCCAACCTCACCTTTCCGCTGAAGATGTGCGCAGACGGGGAGGCGGGGGCGTTGTATGCTGCGCTTTGCCGGGCGCAGCCGGTTCGGTACGGTGCCATGATCCGTCAGCCCGGCTTGCCCGACATCCTGTCGCGTTCTCCCGAGCTGTTCTTTCGCACCGATGCCGAAGGTCAAATCGAAACACGCCCGATGAAGGGAACGCAGCCCCGCGGCGAGACTCCGCAAGACGATGCCCGCCGGCGCGCATTCTTGATCCAGGACGAAAAGAACCGGGCCGAGAACCTGATGATCGTCGATCTGCTGCGCAATGACCTGTCGAGGATCTGCCGCCCCGGAACCGTTCGGGTTCCAGAGCTTTTCGCGGTCGAAAGTTTCAGCACCGTTCACCAGATGACATCGCTCATCTGCGGTCGGATGCAGGAAGATACCGGGCTTGCCGCGATCTTCCGGGCCCTGTTTCCCTGCGGGTCGATAACGGGAGCGCCCAAACTGAGGGCGATGCAGATCCTTGCCGGACTGGAAGACCATGCACGCGACATCTATTGCGGAACAATCGGATGGGCGGCTCCGGATGGACGCGCCGAGTTCAATGTCGCGATACGCACGCTTATGCTTGAAGACGGGCAGGCAACGCTGAATGTCGGCGGCGGTGTTGTCCATGACAGCACGGCCGACAGCGAATACGAGGAGGCGCTTTGGAAGAGTCGTTTCGCCTGCCGGCTGATCCCGGCTTTCGCCTGATCGAGACATTCCGCTGGACCCGGGCCGGCGGGATTAGGCATGGCGCGGAGCATATCGCGCGGTTCCGGCATAGTGCCGCCGCTCTGGGTCTGGATCCCTCGGGGGCGGAGGCAGAGCTTGACCGGCTGACGGGCGAAGGGCCGTTGCGGGTGCGATTGACCCTCGATGCACGGGGGCAGGCGGAGATTTCCGTGCAGAGCTTCGAAATCCTGCCTCCCGATACGGTTTGGCGGGTCGGCCTGGCCGAGGAAAGGCTGCGCGCCTGCGATCCCTGGCTCAGGCACAAGACCACCTGCCGAGGGGCCTATGACGCGGCGCGGGCCGCACTGCCCCCGCATCTGGACGAGGCGATCCTGCTGAACGAGGCGGGACAGGTCTGCGACGGGACGATCACCACGGTTTTCGCCGATCTCGGTGACGGCCTTCTGACGCCGCCGCTCCGATGTGGCCTGCTGCCCGGTGTGCTGCGGGAACGTTTGCTGGCCGCTGCCAAGGTCCGCGAAGCGGTGCTGACCCCGGATGATCTGCACCGGGCCACACGCCTTTTTGTCGGAAATTCGCTGCGGGGCCTCATACAGGCGGAAATGGCCTGAAAGGCGCTCTATTCCGCTGCATGCCGCCGAATTCCGGAGTCATCCTCGCGATAAAGGTAGTCGCGGGTCAACGGTACGGTATCCTGCACCGGCGAAAGCTGGAACTGGAAAACCACCTGACGATTCAGCCTGAAAGTAAGCTCGCTGGCCACAAGGTAGAAGCGCCACATCCGGCAGAACGTCTCGTCATAGAGCTCGCGTGCCCTGTCCACATTCGTCATGAAGCGGTCATGCCAATGGCGCAGGGTTTCAGCGTAGTGCAGCCGCCATATTTCCACATCCGTCGTATAAAGGCTCTGATGTTCAACGGCACGCAATGTCTCGGACATGGCCGGGATGTAACCGCCCGGGAAAATGTACTTGGCAATCCACGGGTTGGTGCTGCCGGGCGGGCTCGACCGGCCGATGGTGTGGATCAGCGCCACGCCGTCTTCCGTCAGCCGCTTGCGAACGTTGCCGAAGTATTCATTGTAATGGGGCACACCGACATGTTCGAACATACCGACCGAGACGATCCTGTCGAACTGCCCGGTGACCTTTCGGTAATCCGTGAGGTGGAAACGCGCCCTGTCCGCAAGCCCGGCCTCTTCGGCGCGGGCATTCGCCATGGCGTGCTGCTCACGCGACAGCGTCACACCGGTCACGTCGGCGCCGTAGTCCCGTGCCAACGTCAGACCCATGCCGCCCCATCCGCAACCTATGTCCAGAACCCGCATTCCGGGCTCGATCAGCAGTTTGCCGGCGATGTGATGTTTCTTCGCCTCTTGCGCCTCTTCGAGCGTCATTTCGGGATCGCGGAAATAGGCGCAGGAATACTGTCGGTCCGTATCGAGAAACAGGTCGTATAATTCACCGGACAGATCGTAGTGGTGAGCCACGTTTGACTGTGCCCTCGGGGCCGGATTGAACTGCGCCATGTAACGCATCAGATGCCGGATGGCCGTGATCGGCCTTTGATACCAGGTATATCCCTGCCGGGCGATGTTGCGGATCACCAAGGTCAGCAGACCGTAAAGATCGTCATCCTCGATCGTCAACTGTCCATGCATGTAGGATTCGCCCAGCGTGAGATCCGGCGTCAACACCAGTCGCCTCGGAAGATCATCGGGATGCAGCGTGATCGCAACACTGGGTCCCCTTGTGGAGTCTCCGTAATGCCCCGTGGAGCCATCAGGAAAGGTCACGCTCAATTCTCCGTCCTGTACAAGACGGTTCAGCATACCGTTCAGTGCTCTTGTCCACATGGGTCACCCCCTTCGCGTTGCGCCGCTGGCGGCGTATGATCGCGCTTATGCGAAACGTGCCAAATTGCTGGTGTGGCCAGCATTTCTGCTCGAGCGGGCATATTTTTGCGCAAATCCCGTCGCGTGTAAATGATTTTGCCATAACCAATATTTTACGACTTGTCGGCAAGGGCGGCTTGCTGCAGTGCGACACTTGACTTTAGGCCACAGGCAAGGTGTATCGGCGCGGATCAATACCTTCGTCCGCCGCACCCTGAGAGGACCCCATGCACGCATACCGCAGCCATACCTGCGCCGAGCTGACCAAAACCAACGTGGGCGAGATCGTACGCCTTTCGGGCTGGGTTCACCGCATCCGCGATCATGGCGGGGTTCTTTTCGTCGACCTGCGCGATCACTACGGCGTCACGCAGGTTCTGGCAGACCCTGACAGCCCGGTTTTCGCGGAAGTCGAGAACCTGCGCTCGGAATGGTGCGTGTGCATCGACGGCGAGGTCAAGGCGCGCGACGAGAGCCTGATCAACCCGCGTCTGCCCACCGGCGAGATCGAGGTTTATATCCGCGACGTCCGTGTCCTTGGCAGCTCGGCCGAATTGCCGCTGATTGTGTTCGGCGATCAGGAATATCCCGAGGAGACGCGCTTGCGCTACCGCTACCTCGATCTGCGTCGCGAGGCGATGCAGACCAACATGAAGCTGCGCTCCGATGTTGTCGCGTCGATCCGTCGCAGGATGTGGGATATCGGGTTCCGCGAGTTCCAGACCCCGATCATCACCGCATCGAGCCCGGAAGGCGCCCGCGACTTTCTGGTGCCCTCCCGCCTGCATCCCGGCCGTTTCTACGCGTTGCCGCAGGCGCCACAGCTTTTCAAGCAGTTGATCATGGTGTCTGGCTTCGACAAGTATTTCCAGATCGCGCCGTGTTTTCGTGACGAGGACCCGCGCGCCGACCGTTCACCCACCGATTTCTATCAACTCGACATGGAAATGAGCTTTGTCGAGCAGCAGGATATTTTCGATACCATCCAGCCGGTGATCGACGGTGTCTTCGAAGAGTTTGGTGGCGGGCACACGGTCGACAAGCATTGGCCTCAGATTTCCTATCGCGATGCGGCGCTGTGGTACGGAACCGACAAGCCGGACCTGCGCAACCCCATCAAGATGGCTGACGTGTCAGAGCATTTCCGCGGCAGTGGCTTTGCGATATTCGCCAAGCTCCTGGAACAGGATGGCACCCAGGTCCGCGCCATCCCCGCCCCGGGCGGCGGCTCCCGCAAGTTCTGCGACCGGATGAACGCCTTTGCCCAGAAGGAGGGCCTGCCGGGGATGGGATACATATTCTGGCGGGATGGTGACGACGGCATCGAGGCCGCCGGCCCCCTGGCCAAGAATATCGGCCCCGAACGCACCGAAGCGATCCGCCGGCAACTGGGCCTCGGCAAGGGCGACGCCGCCTTCTTCCTGGGGGGCAAGCCGCATGCCTTCGAAGCTGTTGCGGGCAAGGCCCGTGATGTCATCGGAGAGGAGCTGGATCTGACCGAAAAGAACCGCTTCGCCTTCGCCTGGGTCGTCGATTTCCCGATGTACGAAAAGGATGATGAAACCGGCAAGGTGGATTTCTCCCACAATCCCTTCTCGATGCCGCAGGGCGGGCTGGAGGCGCTCGAGGGTGATCCGCTGGATGTGCTGGGGTATCAATACGACCTGAGCTGCAACGGCTACGAGATCGTTTCGGGCGCGATCCGCAACCACCGGCTTGACGTGATGATCCGCGCCTTTGAAAGGGCGGGGTACGACGAGGCGGAGGTCAGGAAGCGTTTCGGCGGTCTTGTCAATGCGTTCCAGTACGGCGCCCCCCCGCATGGCGGCTGTGCAGCGGGCATCGACCGGATCGTGATGCTTCTCGCGGACGAGGCCAATATCCGCGAGGTCATCATGTTCCCGATGAACCAGCGCGCCGAGGACCTGATGATGAACGCGCCGTCGGAGCCCGGTTCGGACCAGCTGATGGAACTGGGCCTTCGGGTGATCCCGCAGGATTGACCGCGCTACCCGACCCGAAGGGCGGGGTCATCGGTGGCGCGTACCAGGCGGGTGAGATCGCTCAGTGCTTCGCGCTGCAGGCCCCGCTCGTCGAAGTTGGACGGGGCGAGCCAGAACCGGAACGCCTCGTCGAGCGCTGGCCACTCGCTGTCGATCGCGGCGAACCAGGCGGTGTCACGGTTGCGGCCCTTGACCACCGCCGCTTGCCGGAACACGCCCTCGTAGCTCAGCCCGAGCCTTTGCGCGGCGCGGCGCGATGCCGTGTTCAGCGCGTCGCATTTCCATTCAAAACGGCGATACCCGGCCTCGAAGGCCCATTTCATCATCAGGTAAATCGCCTCGGTCGCAGCGCGGGTGCGCTGCAGTCGCGGGGCCATTGCGATGAAACCGACCTCGATCGAGCCAGCTTCGGGCTTGATCCTGAGATAGGAGGCGAAACCACCGGGTGCGCCCATTTCGATATCGTCGATGGCGAAGAAAAGGATGTCGTCCCTGGCCGTTGCCTCGCGCATCCAGCGATGGAATTGCGCGGCTGACGCGAAAGGACCGACCGGCATGTAATCCCAGACAGTTTCATCCCCGTCGAAGGCATGGAACAGAAGCGCGGCATGGGCATCCGCCGAAAGCGGTTCCAGACGCGCATAACGGCCTGACAAGATCATGTGACCCGGCTGTGGGGGCACTTTCCAGTTCTCGACGATGGGTCCTCGCGGGTGGTCCTTGTGCGTCATCGGTCGATCCAGTTGCCATTGCAGCATCAGGATAAGCGGTGGCGGACTGCCTGCATAGCCCCGTGCTCAACGTGTGAGCCCCGGGTCGGGCCCCATGTCGGCACCGGGGAAGATCGCAGTCTCGATAACGCGCTTCTCGAACCCGAAAAGATCCCGCAAAAGCCAACCCAACGGTGCGCGCAGATCCCTTGTCGGGCGCAGATCGCGCCCCTGGAACAAATCCGCCTCGGCCAGTCCGGGCCAGTCCGTCAGCACCCTGCCGCCACGGACAGCCCCCCCGGCCAGCAGCATGGCACCACCTGTGCCGTGATCCGTGCCGCCGCTACCGTTGAGCCGTGCGGTTCGGCCGAATTCGGTCATCGCCGCGACGGTGGTGCGTTCCCAGACCGGCCCCAGATTGTTGCGCAGCGTCATGATCGCCTCCGCCAGCCGCTCAAGTGACCCTGGCAGGCTCTTGTCCTGACGCGAATGCGTATCGAACCCGTTGAGAGAAAAAGCCGCGATCCGGGTATCTTGCCTCAAACGATCTGCGGCAAATCGGGCAATGCTTGCCGGACGGGCGCCACCGCGTGCGGCCCGCATGTTTTCGCGCATCGCGTTCATCATGTCCCCGCCGCGAGGCGCGGACCTGCCGGGCTGCGCCGCCAGATCGGTCCCCGACAGGGCGATCGCTTCGATTGTCGCATCCCGAAAAAGTGGATCGTCGTGCATTACCATTTCCAGCAGTGATTGCGCCTGAGGGCTTAGGACGAGCGCCGCGTCCGGCGCCCAGTCGGCAACTTCGGCGGCGCCCCGTGTAAGCAGCATGTCGGAGCGGCCTATGGCGTAGGCCGTCTCTGACTCTGCACCCGGAAGTTGCTGCAGGACCCGGTTGAGCCAACCGTCGCTGCGTGTTTGCCGATCCTCAAGCCCGATCCCGGATTCCAGAACGTCCTGGCCGTCGAAATGGCTGCGCTTGCCCCGGTAGGGTGTTGAGACCGCGTGGAATGCCGCGAATTCCCCGGCCCGCCAAAGCGGCATCAGCCCCGCCAGGGCAGGATGCAGTGCAAAGAAACCGTCCAGATCCATGCCGCGGTCCGTTTCCTTCAGACGCAGGTCAGGGCGCAGGGTTGAAAACGCGGCATCGCCAAGGGGGCGGATGACGTCGAGCCCGTCCATCCCGCCGCGCAGGATGATCACCACGAGCCGATGATCATGTGGTGCACTGGCGAGGGTTACAGGCGTCAGTATCGGGCTGGCGGCAAGGCAGCAGCCCAAAGCGGCCCCATTTGAAAGAAATTCCCGTCTTGCCGGTGCGTGTCCTGCCATTTCTGCTACATCCTCTGGAAGGCTGGCGAGGCCAGGACAATGCCCACCCCCTCGGCCCGGGTTTCTGCGGCCCGTGCGGCGCGTATCACGTCTTGCGGCGGCGCGTGCCCAAGGGCGCCAAGTGCGAAATCTTCCGGGTTGGGCAGCACACGCCGAAGCGCGAATGGCGCGCTCATTGCCCATTGCAGACGTGCCGCGAGACGCTGCGGCGTGATCCACTCCTCGTTGGCCTCCGGCCACCCCTCCGGACTCGAGGGTCCGGTCCAGTCCTGTCCCATGAGAGCAAGCGGCATGATCAGAAGGTCCAGCATTTTCCGCGGATCGTTCTTCGGGATGTGGCGTGGCACGATATCGAGCGCACGAAGGGCGGAGCCGATGAAATCCACCGGTCGCTTGACGTTTTCGGCCGCCGGTTGCCAGGCGGCCGGATGCTCAAGCAAGGCTTCCGTCACTGCGGCCATATCGCCGTCCGTGTCACGGAACCGCGCAGCGATGTGAGCCACCAGCGCCTCGGCCGGTTCGTCAGAGACGAAATGCACGGCCAGTTTGCGGGCAACATGCGCTGCCGTGGACGGATGCGTTGCAATATCGTCCAACGCGGCATGAATGTCCTCAAGCCGGCCCTTGCCTTGTCCGTATGTCACGCCAAGGATGGTCTCGGGCCCCGGCTCCGCGAAGCTCGAACGATAGATGAAACCCTGCTTAAGGTTGTAGCTCAGCCCGGTAAGCAACCTGGCCAGTTGCCGGACATCCGACTGATCATAGGGGCCATCCACGCCGAGCGTGTGCAGTTCCAGCATTTCGCGGGCCAGATTCTCGTTGAGCCCGTCAAGCGTCCGGTTGACCTGTGCCACACGGCTCGTGGGACCGACCGACAGGTGCTGATCGAGATAGTGTAGCATCAGGGGTTGCATTGCCACGGCGCGCAGCATGTCAGCGAAATTCCCGGTGACATGGGGGCGGATCGCGGTTTCGACATAGGCTGGTCTGGCATGGCGCCACAGGACCCCCTTGCCACTGGCGGTGAAATGATCTCCCCAGAAGGCGCAGAGCCTTTCGCGCAACCCGTCCACGGTGAGCGCCCGGCGCAGGAAACCATTTGCCAGAGAGTCGAGTGCGAGGCGTTGCACCCTGCGCCTGACACTGCGTCGGGCGTCGCGGGCGTTTTCACGCGATTTTTCGGTGGTGGCCTTGCGGCGTTGCTGCCTCGCCGCTCGAGAGGCGCGGGCCAGTTCGAGGATTGTTTCGGTCTTTGGGATCGGGAAGACATCCGATGCCTCGTCCGGCCCCTTCAACTGGTCGATCATCTGTTGAATGTCGCGCGGCGGGGCAATGCGCGGAGACAATCCACAGCCGAACCGTATGTCTGCCTTTTCGCGATCGAAGCGCATGCGCACCCTCGCATCCGGAGCCCCGCAACAAGTTTGCATCATACGCGTGGCGCGCCCCGATGTCACCTTTAGGTCGCTGGAGCCTGCTTTCAGATAACCATGCGCTCCCCGAGCCTTTCCTGGACCAGCCCGGCAAGCCTGGCAACCTTGGCGGGTGCTGCGGGCGCCCCGGGGTCGCCGTGAAGGATTGCCTGCACGGCCTGTTCGAGCGGCCGGTCCCGGGCGGTGTGCGCCACTCCTTCGAGGAACCGGGCCACGTAATCCAGGACCGGTCCTTCGTGGCAATCTTCCAGAAGGCTTGCAGCATGGCTCATATCCTCGCGAAAGGCGATCGGATCGGGATCGATCATGTCCGTGCGCATGATTCTCGGCCCGGCCGGCCTCGTCTCGGGTGCACAGTTTTCCAGGATTGTCTGCTGAAACACCCCGAGACTTTCGACCGGTTTGGAGAGGAAACCATCGGCGCCGGCCGCGCGCGCCAGCTCCGCGCCGTTTTCCCTGGCGCTGGTGCCCAGAATCACATTCACGCGCGGTTCTCCGTTGCCGACCTCCTTTATCAGGTCCAGGCCGGACCCGTCCGGCAACCCCATGTCGACGATCATGACGCTTGGCCGATAGACCTGAAGATGCCTTCGCGCTGAACGCAGGCAATCCGCACGACGGATTCGTGCACCGCTGTGCAGGCAGAGCAGGCGCAACGCGTCGCAGAAGTAGAGGCTGTCCTCGACAACCAGAGCAGTCATGCCCAGAAGGGGGCGACCGGGCGTTGGTGCGGGCTGAGGAAGAAGGCTTTCTTTGTCTGTCATCGTGAATGTCCTTGCTGGCATTTCTGCGGCCTAGGGTTACGCAGGGTTGATGAATCGCGGGTTAATCCGCCCGCTGCGTCCCCCTGTCGCTTGTCACGGGATGCCGGTGAGGACATAACATTCGGGAAATGCAAAAGCCGGGGATCCGACCATGATAGGACGCCTAAATCACGTTGCCATCGCCGTGCCCGATCTGGATGCTGCGGCCGCACTCTACCGTGACGCGCTCGGTGCGGAGGTGGGGGCGCCGCAGGATGAGCCCGATCACGGCGTGACGGTGGTGTTCATCAATCTGCCGAACACGAAGATCGAATTGTTGCACCCCCTCGGGGCCGACAGCCCGATTGCCGGATTTCTGGAAAAGAATCCGTCGGGCGGGATTCACCATGTCTGCTATGAGGTGGAGGACATAATCGCGGCACGCGATAACCTTGCCCGGAGTGGCGCCCGTGTGCTTGGTTCCGGCGAGCCCAAGATTGGCGCGCATGGCAAGCCGGTGCTTTTTCTTCATCCCAAGGATTTCAATGGCACCCTGGTTGAGCTGGAGCAGGTTTGATGGGTATCGCCTCGGGTATCGTGCTGTTCCTGGTCATCTGGTCGATGACCTTTCTCACCATCATCCCCATCCGGATCCAGACCCAGGGCGAAGCAGGCGACGTCGTTCCCGGAACGCATGATGGTTCGCCTCAAAAGCACCATCTGAAAAAGAAGGCATGGCTGACCACCGCCATCGCCGCGGTTTTATGGGTGATAATCGCGGGGGTGATCTTCACCGGCGCGGTCACTGTGCGTGATATAGACATGTTCAAGCGGATGGGGCCGTCCGCGAGTGAATCGCATGAAACAGATGGGTGAACGTTGCGGCGCCGATGATCGGGATCACCAGGTTCATTACGGGAATCGATAACGGCAGCGCCATGAGGATACCGGCCAGCCAGATGGTTCCCAGATGTTGCCGCCTCATCGCCTTCGCGTTGGCGCGGCCTATCCGCCGCATCGCCGCGAGTTGGAAATACTCCATTCCCAGCAGGAAACCGTTGAGCGCAAAGAACAAGAATGGCGCAAAACCGGTCGCGAACGGATAGATCATCAGCGCCACGATATTGGCGCCTATCAGGATGCCGAGAAAATTCACGGTGTCGCGCAAGGCCTCACCGAAGGGAATGCGCGGCACGGGTGGGAGGTGCGGGTAATGTCGATCCTCGACCGCCTGTGCCACCTCCTCCAGGAACATCGAGGTTATCGCCGAGGCGACCGGGATCATCAGGAAAACCGAGAAGGCCAGCATCAGAAAAAGGCTGCCCCAGCCAAGAAGGTCATCAAGCCACCGCACCTTGCCGATAACCGGAAGCTGCGCTTCTTCGCCGAGTGACCACTGCAGGAAGGTCAGGAACCCGGCATAGGCGGCCACCAGAAGCGCAAGTGTCAGCAGGACGCCCAGCAAGAGCACCCGCCGGAATCTCCGGTCACCTATCTGCCCCAGGGCCTTGAAGAAAGATCCGAAAATCATTCTGAAACCCATGTAACCGTGGACTCCGTATCCGGACGGGGACGTTCCGGAGGTTCCGCCCGAGCCGTGCCTATGTGGACGAAACCCACCACGCGCTCGTGCCCCGCAAGGCCAAGGCCGCTGTCGACGAAACCGCGGTCATGCGCGGGCCAACCGCTGAGCCAGTTCGCCCCCCAGCCCGAGGCAAGAGCGGCGTTGAGCAGGCCGAGGCAAACTGCGCCGGCGGAATAGCTTTGCTCGATCGGAGGCACTTTGTCGGACGGCTTTTGAACCTCGATTACAGCGACAGCGAGATGCGAGTCGTTGAATTGCGCCCGCGCCTTGACGGTATCATTCTCATCGCGTCCAAGGGATCCGCCCCGCGCCGTGACCAAATCGGCGAGCCGTACAAGGGCCGCGCGTTCCAGAACGATGAGGCGCCAAGGCTCCAGCTTGCCGTGGTCCGGGCTGCGCAATGCAGCCCTAAGTATTGGCTCAAGTTCCGAGCGCGTCGGAACTGGCGGGGCCAGCATTTTGGCGGGCCGCGACCGGCGGGTCATCAGGAACTCCAATGCGGCTTGGTCGGTGATGGGCATTCCGGGGCTACCTTTTCTCCGTTCGGGATAGATGTCCTTCGGCGGGCGGCCGGGGTCAAGCCCTGCGCGCCTTGACATGATACCGGCATTGGCCGCCGGGCCCCGTAAGGATATGCTTGCGCCGCGACCCAGGAAAGGATCACGATGAAGTTTCCCGATCTGAGCGGACTTTATCCATCCGGAGCGGAAATCGCGGTTACCGTCACGCCCCGCGCCTCGCGGGACCGCATCGAGATGTCGGAGTTGGGCCTGCGTGTCCGGGTGAGCGCCGCACCGGAAAAGGGACGGGCCAACGAAGCGGTGCGCAGGATTCTGGCAAAGGCGCTCGGGTTGCCGAAATCCCGTCTGGTCCTGATACGCGGGCAGACGGCACGCCACAAGGTTTTCAGGATCGATTGACCTTGGCTCACGGACCCGTGGTTTTCAGTGTGTAAACACCTTCCGGCAAGTTCAGGGCGGCCGCGAGGTCTCGTACCTGAGACATCGAAAAGGTGATTCTCACTGTCCGGTCGTGATGCGCGTCGTATTGTTCAACGGTAATGCACTCTTCGAAGGCATTTACGACGACATCCTCGCCAAGTGGCGGCGGACCCTCATCAACAAGCGTGACGACCGTGGCGTCAAATTCGTGCTCGATAGAAAACATGACGGCAGCCTAGCGGGACGGCGGGCTTTTGCAATGCCTCTGATGCAATGCCACTGTGGGCTGGCGGCACTGGAAAAGCCTGATAAATATCGGGTTGTATGAATGCTGACTGATCGGAAACGTGCCATGCGCCGACAAATCTTTGCTCTATTCTGTCTTGTCGTCCTGTCAGCGGGTGCAGGATGCACGACCGTCCCGGTGCCACAGGACGCCGCACCGCAGCGTGCGCGGAGCATGACCGACGCGGAGGCCCGTACGGCGGCGCAGCAGTTTGTATCGGTCGTCAACACCGTGGAGCCGGTGGCGGAAAGGGAGTGCAGGGCCCGCACGCGCGGGCTTGATTGCGATTTCAGAATTGTCGTGGACGACCGCCCCGGCCGCCCGCCCAATGCCTTTCAAACGCTCGATGAATCCGGCCGCCCGATCCTGGCCTTCACGCTTCCGCTGATTGCGGATGTGCGCAACCCCGATGAGCTTGCTTTCATAATGAGCCATGAGGCCGCACATCACATCGAGGGCCACATCGCCCGACAGCAGCGCACCGCGCTGGCGGTGGGTCTGGGAACCGCAATCGTGGCCTCGGTTCTTGGTGGCGATACAGGCATCGTGAATCAGGCCGGTGACACCGGTGCCCGAATCGGATCGCGGATCTACTCCAAGGATTTCGAGCTCGAGGCTGATTCGCTGGGGACCATCATCGCCAAGCGCGCAGGATACGATCCGGTGCGCGGGGCCGCCTATTTCACCCGTATCCCCGATCCGGGCAACAGGTTTCTGGGAACCCATCCGCCCAATGCGCAGCGTATAGAAACGGTGCGCCGCGTTGCTGCCGGCCTGTGATGCGGCAGCTTATGGGGGTCGTCAGCGACCGTGGTTCCAGATACGCGGTTTCGGGTGGAGAGGTGACTGACAATGCAGGTATCGAGGATTTTCTCAAGACGCTGAAGCGCAAGAAGAAGTTTGCCCGCGCCACGCATAACTCATGGGCGGCCGTGCTGTCCGAGGGAACATCCTTCCGGGCCGATGACGGAGAAACCGGTGCGTCAATTCTGATCCTTCAAATGCTGGAGCGGTCGGCGCTTTCGAACCATATCGTCGTTGTCACACGTTGGTATGGCGGGAAGCATCTTGGCGGGGACCGATTTCGCCACGTGCAGGCCTGTGTTCGCGCCTATCTCGCGGACTTGCCGGTTTGATGCAAGTCAATGCCCCGTTCAGCCCCCCGAATTATCCTACCCTAAAGTCAACGATCGCAAAGCGGCGGCACCAGGGGAGATACGAGATGTCCGACACGAAGACTTTCAAGCGCCATGCCGGTCTGGTGGACCGAATGGCGAATACGCTTGGTCTGGATCTTGAAGAGGCGATGTTCGAGGGACGGATGGACACGGATGATGTCAGCGATGCGGTTTTGTCCTGCACAGGTTGCGCGCATCCCGATGAATGCGAGAATTGGCTGAACAAACGGGCAGGTTCGTCGCGCGCGGGCGCACCGCCAGAGAGGTGCCGAAACGCCGATCTCTTCGAACGGCTCATGCATGGCGGACATGCCTGAGCACCGTTGGCGGAGGTAGAGTTATGAAACCTTTGGGAAATGAGCGGCGGCATTACTGGCTTCTCAAGCGGATGGCCCAGACGACGGGCGCTGATCCGGTCGCGGCGCGGGCCAATGGGTATCTCGACTGCGCTGATTGGTCCCGAATGGTTCAGAGATGTCGCGGCTGCGCATGGAGGGATGCCTGCGATCGATGGCTTGCCGAAACCACGGCTGCACCGGCCGCGCCCAAGCCTTGCCGCAACCGCGCTGCCTTGGCCTTGATGAAGCTGGACGCGCAATTGTCCGCGGCGCCGGTTTCCTAGTTGGATGTCCGCGCTTTGCGGCGCAGGTGACGTTTGTATATCAACGGCGCGAGAGCCCGATCGTAACAGATTTCGGCGAATTGCCTGATGATGGGCAGGCCGACTATACGCGCCAACCACTGATAACGCGGCATCTCGGACCAAAGTATCAGGAAAGCGGGGATTCCGGAATGGAGCTGACCCCCGCGGGCGACATACAGGCGTTGCGCGGCCGTGTCTGCATCAAGCCCCCAATCCGCGAGTTCAGGGGCATTCAGGTCGTCAAAACGGATCGGCAGTTTATTGCGATCACTGTATCGCCTGTAATGCCCGATTTCTGCCGAGCAGACCGGGCAATCGCCGTTATATAGGACGCGTGTTTCAGCCATGAGCGGGAGGTAGCGCGCCCGTCTTTCACGGCAATGGTTACGGGTGTCGAGGCCCTCAGGGTGCGGCGGGCAAGGCGCCGGAGATACCGAGAAAAAAGCACGCCGATGCGGCGAGCGTGAAGCCATGCCAGATGGCGTTCGAAAAGCGCAGCTTTTCGCGGATATAGAACGCGATCCCGGCGGTATAGAGAAACCCGCCGGCGATAATGAAGGCCAGGCTGAACCCCGGCAAGACAGCGGTGAGCGGGATGAAAAGCACCACTCCGATCCAGCCCAGGGCCAGGTAGGGTGCCCAGCCGGTTGTCATTTTTCCACGTTTTTTAAACAACTTCACGGTCGCGCCGAAGATGGCGAGAACCCAGACACAGGCCAGCACGGCGTATCCGAAGGCGGTGCCCAGAATAACGCTCAAGGGTGTGAAAGTACTGGCAATTTTCAAATAGATGGCCGCGTGGTCGAGGCGGCGCAAATAAGGCCGGGCGGGCGTATGCGCCGCAAGGTGATAGGCTGCAGAGGCCGCGAGCATGACCAGAAGTCCCGCCGCATAGACGATCACGGCGGTCAGAAGCGGCCCGTTCAGATCCAGAGAGACAACCGTGAAGAGTAGGCAAATCCCTGTAATCGCGCCAAGAAATCCGATCACTTGGATCGTGCCGTCGGCGATGCGTTCGGCCCGTGTATAGGCTGGATAACTCATTCTGTGCGGATCCTTTCCAGGGTCGTGAGAGTATACCCTGCCTGAGCGTACCAGAGAATTCCCGTCCTGGCGGCCCTTCCGTCGCGGCATGGTATCATGACCTGTGGAGTATTGGTGTTCTTATTCATTTTAATCAGGATACAGCAGCATTTTCCGGGGCAGAAATGATCCAATGGACGGTTTTGTTCAAGTTACAGCCATGGAAGGACTGTCAAGGCCAGTCGATCCGCCCAGCTCCGCCCCACGCTTCTGTCCAAGATCACAAGCCTCGAGAGTGTTGAGAAAATGTAATCATACCGGGCGTTTGCCCGTCGTTGTTTTACCGAAAAAATTGACATTACAAATAATTACACGTATAGGTTGTGACTTGCTGGAAGGCCCGAACCCAGTCTTCCACCACGGAGGGCACAAGGAGCAATTCACCACATGGGGCATTGAGCACGCATGGTTTTGATCACCCCCGATGAGGGGCCCTCGGGCCTGACGACCTCGGTAACCTCCCTTGAGCGCCAACTCAGCGACATGAGGGCCGATCTGGAGGCGCTGCAGGACCGGATAAGGGCCGGCGAATTCGAGGGCCTGAAGAATCCCTCGCGGGCCATATCGGATATCCGGCAATGGCTGCGCATCGCAATCGAAGCGGAGGCACAAATTGAAAGACGTCAAAAAGAGCAAAAGGGCATCGTCCACGAATGGGCCCTTGATTTCGACACCGCCCGAACTTCTATCGGGAGCCGCCTGGATCGTCTCAGAAGGGCCAGAAGTGCAGGCCGAGTTCCTTGACAACCTGGAGGACGGTGAGCTTCTGGCGCTTCCCTACCTTTTCGAGTTCTGGGCGCTGGATCACCAGTTGCCCCCTGTCGGGGACTGGCGCACCTGGGTGGTGATGGGCGGGCGTGGCGCCGGCAAGACCCGCGCCGGGGCGGAATGGGTGCGCATGCGGATGGAGGGTTCTCGGCCACTGGATCGGGGGCCGGCGCGGCGCATGGCGCTGGTGGGCGAGACGATAGACCAGGTGCGCGAGGTGATGGTCTTCGGCGAAAGCGGCATCATGGCCTGCAGCCCGCCCGACAGGCGCCCCGAATGGCAAGCGACGCGCAAGCGGCTGATCTGGCCCAACGGGGCCACCGCACAGGCGTTTTCGGCACATGAGCCCGAGGGGCTGCGCGGTCCGCAATTCGATGCCGCCTGGGTCGACGAGCTGGCCAAGTGGAAGAAGGCGCGCGAGACCTGGGACATGCTGCAATTCGCACTGCGGTTGGGCGAGGAACCGCGTGTCTGCGTCACCACCACGCCCCGCAACGTTGGCGTGCTAAAAGAGCTTCTGGAAACCCCGACCACAGTGGTGACGAGCGCGCCCACGGAAGCCAACCGTGCCTTCCTGGCAGAAAGCTTCCTTGACGAGGTGCGGGCGCGCTATGCCGGCACGCGGCTGGGCCGGCAGGAACTTGACGGCATACTGGTGGACGAGGCTGAGGATGCACTCTGGACGCCTGCTGCGCTGGACGGGGTCCGGCTTGCCGCGGTGCCGGACCTTGACCGGATTGTCGTGGCCGTAGACCCGCCGGTGAGCGGCAACCAGGGCTCCGACGCATGCGGGATCGTGGTGGTCGGGGCCGCGACGCGCGGCCCGGTGCAGGACTGGCGGGCCTGCGTCCTGGCCGATCTCAGCGTCAGCGCCGCATCGCCGGCGCGTTGGGCCGCCGCTGCCGTAGGGGCCATGGAGACATGGGGTGCCGAGCGGCTCGTGGCCGAGGTCAACCAGGGTGGTGACCTTGTGGAAACGGTGATCCGGCAGGTCGATCCTCTGGTGCCCCTGCGCAAGGTCCATGCAAGCCGCGGCAAGGCCGCCCGGGCCGAGCCGGTGGCGGCGCTCTATGAGCAGGGGCGGGTGAGCCATCTGCGCGGGCTCTCGGCGCTGGAGGACCAGATGTGTGCCATGACGGCGCGCGGTTTCGAGGGCCGTGGCAGCCCCGACCGGGTGGATGCGCTTGTCTGGGCGCTGCATGAGTTGATGATCGGACCGGCGGCGAAATGGCGCCATCCCCGGGTGCGGGCGGTGTGAGCCGTCCACATGCGGCCCTCGCCTCTTCCGGTTGTCCTTCTTTTGGCCGGAAATATCCCGGGGTGAATTGCCGCGGCCTGTCCGCGGCAAGAGGGGCAGCGCCCCTCTGCACGGCCCCGAAAGCGGGGTGAACCTCCCCGCAGATGCAGCGCACGGGCTGATACGGATTTTGTAAACCTTTTGTGGTCTTTTGAGTTTCGACGCGGGGCAGGAAACGCCCGGCACCAGCAAGCAGAACCCAAGGAGACACCCAGAGATGATCATGGATTTCTTCCGGCAGGGCGGCACGGGGGCAGGGGCGACCGAACAGAAGGCCAGCGCCACCGGGCCGCTGATGGCCTGGCACGGGGCCGGCCGCGCGGCCTGGAGCCCGCGAGACGCGGTGTCGCTTGCGCGGACGGGTTTCGCCGGGAACCCGGTCGGGTTTCGATGCGTGAAACTGGTGGCCGAGGCCGCGGCCTCGTTGCCGCTCGTGCTGGAGGACGATGCGCAGCGTTTTGCCGGACACCCGGTAATCGGGTTGCTGGACCGTCCCAACCCGGCGCAGGGCCGGGCCGAGATGATGGAGGCGCTTTACGCACAGCTCCTTCTTACCGGCAACGCTTATGTCGAGGCGGTAGGCGCGTCCGGCTCGGTGCCGCGGGAGCTGCATGTCCTGCGTTCGGACCGGATCCGGGTGGTGCCGGGGCAGGATGGCTGGCCGGTGGCCTACGAGTACCGGGTTGGCGGGCGCACCCATCGCTTCGATGTGTCCGAAGCGGCGCCAGGGGTTTGCCACCTGCGGAATTTCCACCCCCAGGACGATCATTACGGGCTCGCCCCGATGCAGGCGGCCGCGCAGGCGGTGGACGTTCACAACGCTGCGAGCCGCTGGTCCAAGGCGCTTCTGGACAACGCGGCCCGACCTTCGGGCGCGATCGTCTATCGCGGTGCCGAAGGGCAGTCGGGGCTGAGCACGGATCAGTATGACCGTCTCGTGAGCGAGATGGAGTCCCATCATCAGGGGCCGCGGAATGCCGGTCGGCCGATGCTTCTGGAAGGCGGGCTTGACTGGAAGCCGATGGGTTTTTCGCCGTCGGACATGGAATTCCAGAAAACCAAGGAGGCGGCGGCGCGCGAGATCGCGCTGGCCTTCGGAGTGCCGCCGATGCTTTTGGGAGTGCCGGGAGACGCGACCTATGCCAATTACCAGGAGGCGAACCGTGCGTTTTTCCGTCTCACGGTGCTGCCACTGTCGGCGCGGGTGGCAGCGGCGCTGATCCATTGGCTGGGGGAATTCACCGGTGAGCGGCTGCGTCTGAAGCCGGATCTCGACCAGGTTCCGGCACTGTCGGCGGAACGCGAGTCTCAGTGGACGCGTGTCGCGGGGGCCGATTTCCTGACTGCGACGGAAAAACGCGAGATGCTGGGCCTGCCACCGATGCCGGCAGAAGGGACGACGGGAGCGGAGTCTGCCGATGGCTGAGCCGGGGGAGCCGCGGGCGCGCTATGGGTTTGAGGCGTTCGACTGTGCGCCGGCCCTGCGGCTGGAGGCGCATGAGAGGGTGGCCAAGCTGCAATTCGAGGCGCTGGCGCAGAGGCTGGCGAAGATCGAGGAGATGATGGAACGGCTTGAGAAACGGCTGTGGCTGGCGGTTTTCGGCATGGTCGGCGCGATCCTGGCGCAGGCGTTCCAGCCGCTTCTGGCGGCAATGCCCTGATCGCCGGGCCGGATGGCGGGAAATGACGTGCCGGGCCGAAGCCCGGCCTGCGGAAGGATGAAACGCATGGATATGCAGACGCGACTTGAAACCAAGTTCTGCCGCTTCGGCGAGGAGGCGCTCAGCGTCACAGACGGCACGCTTATCGAGGGATACGCCAGTCATTTCGGCGCCCCTGATCACGGTGGCGACATCGTGGCCAAGGGAGCTTATGCGGGCTCGCTCAGGCGTCTCAAGCAGGAGGGCCGTCAGGTCAAGATGCTCTGGCAGCATGATCCGGCACAGCCGATCGGTGTCTGGGACGCGGTGCGCGAGGATGCGCGCGGCCTTTACGTCAAGGGCCGGCTTCTGGAAAAGGTGGGCCGGGGGCGCGAGGCCGCGGCGCTGATCGCGGCGGGCGCCATCGACGGGCTGAGTATCGGTTACCGGACCGTCAGGGCGGGCAGGAACGACAAGGGCCGTCGGCTCTTGCAGGAACTGGAGCTATGGGAGGTGTCGCTGGTGACATTCCCGATGCTGCCCAGTGCGCGGGTGGCGGCCAAGGGTGAAGACCCGTCCGGTGACTGCCTGCGTGAATTGGCGGTGGCCTTTGCCGAGGCCCGCCGGGAGATGGCGCGGATGACCTGACAACACACGCGCCGCGAACACCCAAAGCAGGAACAGGAACAAGCGATGAGCAAGACCGAGATCACGTCTCGGGTCGGGGAGGATGTTTCTCCGGCCGCCGAGGTGAAATCCGCCGTGACGGACTTCATGAATGACTTCAGGGGCTTCCAGTCCGATATCACCAACCGACTGAAACAGCAGGAAGAGAAAATGACCATGTTTGAACGCACGTCCATCACGGCTGCGCGCCCCGCACTGGCCGTCGAGGCCGAGACCGGCGCCCCGCATCGCAAGGCTTTCGGCGCTTATCTGCGCTCGGGTGACGATGACGGGTTGCGGGGGCTTGAACTGGAGGGCAAGGCGCTGTCCGGCTCCGTGGCGGCCGATGGCGGCTATCTTGTGGATCCGCAGACCTCCGAGATGATCCGCTCGACCCTGAGCGACACCGCTTCCGTGCGTGCCATAGCGAATGTCGTGGCGGTCGAAGCTACCAGTTTTGACGTGCTGATCGACCATTCCGAGATGGGCCATGGCTGGGCGAGCGAGGCAGGCGCGGTGCCCGAGACGGACACGCCGCTGATCGACCGGATCACCATTCCGCTGCACGAGCTGAGCGCGTTGCCGAAGGCAAGCCAGCGGCTTCTGGACGACAGCGCCTTCGACATCGAGACCTGGCTGGCCGGACGCATCGCCGACAAGTTCGCGCGGGCCGAGGCCGCGGCTTTCGTATCCGGGGACGGCAGCGACAAGCCGATGGGTTTCCTCAGCCATCCGGCGGTGGATGACGGGCTCTGGGCATGGGGCAACCTGGGTTATGTAACCACTGGTGCGGACGGAGATTTCGATGGCCCGGACGCGATAATCGACCTGGTTTACGCCCTGGGCGCGGAATACCGGGCGAACGCGAGTTTCGTGATGAATTCGCGCACCGCGGGCACGATCCGCAAATTCAAGGATGCCGATGGGCGGTTCCTTTGGTCCGATGGCATGGCTGCCGGCGAGCCGGCGCGCCTGATGGGATACCCGGTGCTGATCGCCGAGGACATGCCCGATATCGCCAGCGACGCGATGGCGGTGGCCTTTGGGGATTTTTCCGCTGGGTACACCGTGGCCGAGCGCCCGGACCTGAGGGTTCTGCGCGACCCGTTCAGCGCCAAGCCGCATGTCCTTTTCTATGCCACAAAGCGTGTGGGCGGTGATGTGAGCGATTTCGCGGCGATCAAGTTGTTGAAATTCGCCACCTCTTAAGGGGTGAGCGGGTGGGCCGGCGGCCTGGAATGGCTGCCGGTTCGGGTGCGCGCCGCCACCACGACAATGTGCTGTCCAGCTGCTCCCCTCCGTCCGGGCAGCGCTGGCGGCGCGTGCCTCAACCCAAGGAGGGAGCCGAATGTTTCGGAGTAATTCCATGATGTTAATCGAAGAAACCACGGTGCCCCAGGCGGCGCTGCCGCTGGCGGAATTCAAGGCGCATCTGCGGCTGGGAACCGGGTTTTCCGACGGTGACCTTCAGGACGCGGTGCTGGAAAGTTTCCTGCGTGCTGCGCTTGCGGCGATCGAGGCGCGTACCGGCAAGGTGCTGATCTCGAGGGATTTCTCCTGGACGCTGACGGAGTGGCGCGATCGTGCCGGGCAGGCCCTTCCGGTGGCACCCGTCACAATGATCCTTTCGCTGAGGCTGCTCGACCGGAACGACGAGGAAGAGGTGATCGAGCCGTCGTTCTACAAGCTGGAGCCGGACATGCAGCGTCCGTGGCTGCGTCCCACTGGTGCTTGCCTGCCGGGCATGCCACCGGGGGGGCGGGCCGAGCTTCGCTTTACCGCCGGGTACGGACCCGGCTGGGGCGATCTGCCGGCCGACCTGGGGCAGGCGGTGCTGTTGCTGGCGGCGCATTATTACGAATACCGCCACGAGATGGCGCTCGGCGGCGGCTGCATGCCCTTCGGGGTGACGAGCCTGATCGAGCGCTACCGGACCGTGCGCCTGTTTGGCGGGGGGGCGGTGTGATGGGGGCACCGCGGCTCAACCGAAGGCTGGTTCTTGAGGCGAGATCCGACGCGCCCGACGGCGCCGGCGGTTTTGCACCGGTCTGGGTGCCTCTGGGCACGCTTTGGGCGGATGTGGACGCGCGCACGGGCCGTGACCGGGCGGGCGAGGAGGCGGCGCTTTCCAACATGACCCACCGGATCGTGGTGCGCGCGGCCCCCCATGGCGCGCCGTCGCGGCCCAAACCGGGGCAGCGGTTGCGCGACGGGTCGCGGGCCTTCGTCATCATGGCAGTGGCCGAGCAGGATGCCCGGGCACGCTACCTGATCTGCTTTGCCGAAGAGGAGGTGTCGCTATGAGTTACGCAAGCACTGCGGCACTTCAGGCGGCCGTCTATCAGAGGTTGACGGAGGATGCGACGCTTTCGGCGCTGGCTGGAGGGGCGATCTATGACGCGGTGCCACCCGGCCCGTTGCCCGATCTTTACGTGACCCTGGGTGCGGAGGATGTGCGCGACCGTTCGGACGGCACCGGCGCGGGTGCGTTGCACCGGTTCACGGTTTCAGTGGTCACCGGCGCGGCGGGCTTCCAGGCTGCCAAAGCGGTTGCAGCGGCGATCAGCGACGCGCTGGCGGGCGCTGATCTGAGCCTCGCAAGAGGGCGGCTGGTGGCGATCTGGTTCCAGAGGGCACGTGCCCGGCGCGAGGGCATGGGCAACCTGCGCCGGATCGACCTGACATTCCGCGCCCGCGTGGACGACGCAGGCTAAACTTTCAAATTCGGAGACAAGACGATGGCAGTGCAAAACGGCAAGGACCTTCTGGTCAAGGTAGATCTGACCAATGACGGTCAGTTCCAAACGGTGGCGGGCCTGCGGGCGACGCGGATCAGTTTCAATGCTGAAAGTGTTGATGTGACCAGCCTGGAAAGCGATGGCGGCTGGCGCGAATTGCTGGCCGGGGCGGGCGTGAAATCCGCGACGATCAGCGGATCCGGCGTTTTCCGGGACGCCGCCAGCGACGAGCGCGCGCGCCAGATCTTCTTCGACGGGGAAACGCCGGACTTCCAGGTGGTGATTCCCGATTTCGGCATCGTGGAGGGGCCGTTCCAGGTGACAGCGATCGAATATGCCGGCGCTCATGATGGTGAGGCGACCTACGAGTTGTCGATGGCCTCGGCCGGGCGGCTGAGCTTTTCGGCGGTGTGATCATGGCCAACCCGTGGACCGGAGAGGTGGCGCTGGACATAGACGGTGAGCGCAGGGTGCTGAAGCTGACCCTGGGCGCGCTGGCGGAACTGGAGGCCGAGCTGGAGACCGGCACCCTGGTGGAACTGGTGGAGCGGTTCGAGAGTGGTGCCTTTTCCACGCGGGACGTTCTGGGGTTGATCGTGGCGGGCCTGCGGGGCGGCGGTTGGCAGGGCGGTGCATCCGATCTGGTGTCCGCAGATATCGCGGGCGGGCCCGTCGGTGCCGCGCGCGCGGCGGCGGAGTTGCTCGCCCGGGCCTTCATGCTGCCGGCAGAGGCGGGCCCGGAATGAGCGGCTTCGACTGGCCAGCTCTGATGCAGGCGGGGATTCGGGGCCTTGCCCTGCGCCCGAGGGATTTCTGGGCGCTGACCCCGGCGGAACTGCGGCTGTTGCTGGGCCGCTCGGAGCCGGAGGCGCCACTGGCGCGGGCGCGGCTTGACGAACTGCTGCGGGCTTACCCGGACAAGAAGGGAGATCAGGGCGATGGATGATCTGGACCGGTTGGACGATCTGGATACACAAGTTTCGGCACTGGACGAGAATTTCGGTGCGGCGGCGGGCATGGCGGCGGCTTTCAACGGTGAGATGGCGCGGGTGCGCGCCTCCTTTGCCGGCACCGGCCGCGATGTGGCGACCCTTGAAAGGGGCATGAGCAGGGGGCTGAAACGCGCCATCGACGGGGCGGTTCTGCGCGGCGACAGCCTTTCCCAGACACTGGACACGCTGGCCAACTCGATGATCAGCACCGCGTTCAATACCGCGGTACGCCCTGTCACCGATCATGTCGGCGGGCTTCTGGCACAGGGGGTTGGCGGGTTGGTGAGCGGGCTTTTCCCGTTCGGGAACGGGGCCAGCTTTGCCCAAGGGCGAGTGCAGCCGTTTGCCAGCGGTGGTGTCGTCAGCGGGCCGGTCACCTTTCCGATGCGTGGCGGCACCGGATTGATGGGCGAGGCGGGGCCCGAGGCGATCATGCCGCTTGCGCGCGGGTCTGACGGAAAACTCGGCGTGCGCGGCGGAGGCGGCGGCGCGGTGCACGTGGTCATGAACGTCACCACCCCCGATGCCGAGGGGTTCCGCCGCAGCCAGGGCCAGATCGCCGCGCGGCTTGGCCGCGCAATCGGACATGGCCGGCGCAACCGCTGAGGTATCAAAGGGGAGAGAGACGATGGCTTTTCATGAGGTTAGATTTCCTGCCAGCCTGAGCTTCGGCTCGATGGGCGGACCGGAGCGCCACACCGATGTGGTGACACTGGCCAACGGGTACGAGGAACGCAACACGCCCTGGGCACATTCGCGGCGCCGCTTCGACGCGGGGGTCGCGATGCGTTCACTGGACGATATCGAGACGCTGATCGCATTTTTCGAGGCGCGGCGCGGGCAGATGCATGGATTTCGCTGGAAGGACTGGACAGATTTCAAGTCCGGGCGTGCCGGGGCCTTGCCCGATTACCGCGATCAGTTGATCGCGACGGGTGATGACGTGACCGCCGAATTCCGGTTGACGAAGACCTATCGCTCGGGCGGGCAGAGTTATGCGCGGCCCATTCACAAGCCGGTACGCGGCACCGTGAGGATCGGTCTTTCCGGGGACGAGCAGCAGGACGGAATCCATTACAGCGTGGATGAAGTCACCGGCATCATCCGCTTCCGGCATCCGCCCAATGCCGGGCTGGAGATCACAGCGGGGTTCGAGTTCGACGTGCCCGTGCGCTTCGACACCGACCGTATCCAGACCAGCCTTGCCAGCTTCCAGGCCGGCGAGGTGCCCAGCGTGCCGGTGGTGGAGATCCGGGCATGAGCGGCTTTGACGCGGACCTGCTGGCCCACCTCAAGGGCGGGACCACGACCACTTGCCGTTGCTGGTCGGTCAGGCGGCGCGATGGTGTGGTCATGGGGTTCACCGATCATGACCGGGATCTGAGCTTCGAGGGGATCACATTTCGTGCCGAAACCGGCCTCAGCGCGCTGGCGGTTCAGCAGGGCACCGGCCTTGCCGTGGACAACACGGAGGCACTGGGCGCACTGAGTGATGTCGCGATCCGCGAGGCGGATATCGAGGCGGGGCGCTTCGACGGGGCCGAGGTGCGCGCCTGGATCGTGAACTGGGATGCAGTGCGCCAACGGCAGTTGCAGTTCACCGGGACGATCGGCGAGCTGCGCCGCGCGGGCGGCGCCTTCGAGGCAGAGTTGCGGGGGCTGGCCGAGGCGCTGAACCGGCCGGTGGGTCGGGTCTATCAGAAGCCCTGTACCGCGGTGCTTGGCGATGGCGATTGCCGCTTCGACCTTGAAACGCCGGGCTACGCGACCGAACGGGATGTTCAAACGGTGGAAGAGGGCCGGATCTTCGGTTTCGGCGGGCTGCCGGGGTTCGATCCGGACTGGTTCCGGCACGGGCGCCTGGAGATGATTTCGGGCGCGGCCAAAGGCCTGACAGGGCTGATCAAGCGCGACCGCGAGGCAGACGGCGCGCGGGTTATCGAACTGTGGCACCCGCTGCGGGCGGCAGTGGCGCCGGGCGACAGGCTGCGGCTTGAGGCGGGCTGCGACAAGCGTATGGAGACTTGCCGGATCAAGTTCGACAATCTTCTGAACTTTCAAGGCTTCCCCGACATTCCTGGCGACGACTGGACGATCACCGACCCGGCGAAAGCGGCACGACTGGACGGTGGGAGCCGACGGTCATGAACGTGCAGGGTGAACGTGCGGCAAGGGCGGCAAGGGAGTGGATCGGCACGCCCTACCGGCATCAGGCCTCGCGGCGCGGGGCGGGCGCGGATTGTCTCGGGCTGATCCGCGGGATCTGGCGCGAGGTGGTGGGAACCGAACCCGAGCAACCACCGGCCTATTCGATGGACTGGTCGGAGCCCGCGCGTGAAGAGGTGCTGTGGCAGGCGGCGTTGCGGCATCTGCGTGCCAAACCAACCGGGCAGGACGAGGCGTCGGGCGACGTGCTTCTGTTCCGGATGCGGGCGGGATCGGTGGCCAAGCATCTTGGACTGACTGGAAGAATTGGCGCGCAGGCGAGCTTTATCCATGCGTACTCGGGTCATGGCGTGGTGGAGAGCCCGCTCAGCACACCGTGGCGGCGCCGGATCGTGGCCCGGTTCACATTTCCCGAGGAGGGCGAGTAGATGGCGACGGTAATTTTATCGGCGGCGGGCGCGGCAATCGGCGGATCGCTGGGCGGCAGTGTACTGGGCCTTTCGGCGGCTGCGGCCGGACGCTTTGCCGGTGCCGTGATCGGGCGGTCGATAGATCAGCGGCTTCTGGGCAGTGGCTCGGAAGTGATCGAAACCGGACGGGTGCAGAGGCTGCGCCTGACAGGTGCCGGAGAGGGTGACGCGATTGCGCAGATCCATGGCCGGATGAGGGTCTCGGGGCAGGTGATCTGGGCCACGGAGTTCCGTGAGGAGGTCACGGTGGAAGGGGGTGGCGGCGGCAAGGGCGCCCCGCGCCCCCCGGCCCGGCGCGAGTTCAGCTATTCTGTGAGCGTGGCGCTGGCGCTGTGCGAGGGCGAGATCACCCATGTCGGACGGGCCTGGGCCGACGGGACCGAGATTGCGCGCGACAGCCTCGCGATGCGAATTTATCCTGGCAGTGCCGATCAGCTTCCCGATCCCAAGATCGAAGCGGTTGAAGGGTCGGGCACTGTTCCCGCTTATCGCGGGACCGCCTACGTGGTGATCGAGGATCTGGAGCTTGGGCGCTTCGGCAACCGGGTTCCGCAGTTCACCTTCGAGGTCAGCCGTCCCGCACAGCCGGAAGAGCCGGGCGCGGCGCTTGATCCGGCACACGGGGTACGGGCGGTGGCGCTGTTGCCGGGCAGCGGTGAATACTCGCTCGCCACCACGCCGGTACGCATGAATCCCGGCCCTGGGTCAGTGGAGCTTGCAAATGTGAACACGCCTTCGGAAAAGGCCGATTTCGCGACCGCGCTGGACAATCTGCGTGGCGAGCTTCCGGCCTGCGGGTCGGTCGCGCTGGTGGTGAGCTGGTTCGGAGACGACCTGCGTTGCGGGCACTGCACGGTCCGGCCCAAGGTGGAACACGCGCAATTCGATGCGGTCAACATGCCCTGGCAGGTCGCCGGGTTGTCCCGTGGTGATGCTCCGCTCGTTGTTCGGGATGCGGAGGACCGGCCGGTCTATGGAGGCACGCCCACCGACGCCTCCGTGATCGAGGGTATCCTGGCGTTGCGGCAGGCCGGTCAGGAGGTGATGTATTATCCGTTCATCCTGATGGACCAGTTCGAAGGCAATGTTCTTCCCGACCCCTACAGCGATGCCGGTACGCAGGCTGTATTGCCGTGGCGTGGGCGGATCACGACCTCGATCGCGCCGGGGCGCCCGGGAAGCCCTGACGGCACTGCCACGGCGGTGGCCGAGGTGGCGGCGTTCTTCGGCACCGCCAAGGCAGCGGATTTCGGCATCACGCCGGTTTCGCCGGCCCCGGAGGAGCCTGGTGATGCGCGATCACTGCTGAGCTATGGCGGAGCGGTCAAGCAGAGCCCTGTCAGCTACCACGGCCCGGATGAATGGGGCCTCCGGCGCTTCATCCTGCATCAGGCAGCCCTTTGCGCCGCGGCTGGCGGTGTCGAAAGTTTCTGTATCGGATCGGAAATGCGCGGGCTGACACAGATCCGCGGCCCCGGGAACAGCTTTCCCGCGGTACAGCAATTCGTCGACCTGGCGGCCGAGGTGCGCCAGATCCTCGGGCCCGACGTCAAGATCAGCTATGCCGCCGACTGGTCCGAGTATTCCGGCCACCAGCCTCAGGATGGCAGCGGCGACCGGTTTTTCCATCTCGATCCGCTCTGGGCTGACGACAACATAGATTTTGTTGGCATCGACAATTACATGCCCTTGTCGGACTGGCGCGACGGGATGGATCATGCAGACGCCGACGCCGGGGCGGACAGCATCTATGACCTTGACTATCTGCAGGCCAATATCGAGGGCGGTGAGCTTTACGACTGGTTTTACCATTCGCGCGAGGCCCGAGCGGCACAGATCCGGACGCCGATTACCGATGGCGATTATGGCGAGCCTTGGATCTGGCGCGTCAAGGATGTTCGTAACTGGTGGGAGCACCGCCACCACGAACGCGTCGACGGGGTACGCGCAGCGCAACCGACGGCGTGGGTGCCGCGGTCCAAGCCTGTACGCTTTACCGAGATGGGGTGCGCGGCGGTGGACAAGGGCACCAACCAGCCCAACAAGTTCCTTGATCCCAAATCCTCGGAGTCGGCGCTGCCCTATCATTCGAACGGGCAGCAGGATACGCTTGTACAACGCCAGTATCTGCGCGCGATGACCGGCTACTGGACCGATCCTGCCAACAATCCGGTTTCGGATATCTACGAGGGCCCGATGCTGGACATGGATCATGCCCATGTCTGGGCCTGGGACGCGCGCCCGTTTCCGTTCTTTCCCAACAACGATGGCCTTTGGCGCGACGGTGGAAACTACGCGCGCGGACACTGGATCACCGGGCGTGCCTCTGCGCGGTCGCTGGCTGCTGTCATACGGGAGGTTGCCGCACGCTCGGGCCTGGAGGCGGTGGACACGTCGGGGCTGCATGCGCTCGTGCGCGGTTACACAGTCACCGATGTCGAACCGGCGCGTGCGGTGCTGCAGCCATTGCTGTTGCGCTACGGGGTGGATGCGGTCGAGAGAGGCGGCAGCCTGGGATTCCGGATGCGCGACGGGCTGACGCAGCAAGCAGTGCCTGAAACGGCCATGGTGCGCATGGACGGCGATGCCCCGATCCGGCGAATCCGCGACGGCGGTTCCGAATTGTCGGGGCGGGTGCGGCTGCGTTTCGTGGAAGCGAATGCCGATTACGCGGTGATCGCCGAGGAGGCGATCCTGCACGATGACGCCACCCATGCGGTTTCGAGTTCGGAAATGCCGCTGGTGATGACACGCGCGGAAGGCCGGCAGGTGGTCGAGCGATGGTTGTCGGAGGCGCGCGCCTCGGGCGATCGGGTGGAGTTGCATCTTCCGCCCTCGCGCCTTGATCTTGGGCCGGGGGATATCCTCGGCCTTGAGGGGTCGGGCGGGCAGGGCCGGTTCCGTATCGACAATGTCGAGCAGCTGGGCCATGCGCAGCGCCTCGAGGCGGTTCGGATCGAGCCGGAGAGTTACCGCCATGTGGAAATTGCCGAGACACCGCCGCGGCTGCGCCCCTTCGTGCCGCCTCTGCCGGTTCTGCCCTTCTTTCTGGATTTGCCGCTGATGACCGGCGACGAAGTTCCGCATGCGCCACATGTGGCTGTCAGTGGCGATACGTGGCCGGGGTCGGCCGCTGTCCATTCCTCGGACTCTGACGCCGATTACGTCCTGGATCAGATCATTTCCAAACGCGCCCGGGTCGGGATCACGGAGACACCCCTCGCGCCAATGGCGCCGGGGCGTATCGACAGAGGTGAGGGCCTTTTCCTGAAGATGGTGAACGGGACTGTGGAAAGCGTTTCGGAGACGGCGATGCTGAACGGGAGCAATCTGTGCGCTGTGGGGGACGGCACGCCCGGCGCGTGGGAACTGATACAGTTCCGGGATGCGGAACTGGTGGAGGCGGACACCTACGTTCTGCGCCACCGGCTGCGCGGGCAACTGGGCACCGAGGTGGCGGTGCCCGAAGGCGGCTGGCCGGCCGGGTCATGGGTGGTGATGATGGATGGAACACCCACTCAGATCGCCCTGAAGGCTGCACAGCGCGGGCGGGCGCGGCATTACCGGATCGGGCCGGCCGGCCGTCCGGTGGACGATCCGTCCTACAGTCACGCGGTCATGGCGTTTGACGGCATCGGCCTGCGCCCCCTGCGCCCCGTTCACATGCGCACTGCGCCCGATCCGGCAGGAAATCTGCATCTGACATGGATTCGCCGAACCCGGATCGACGGTGACCCATGGAACACGCCCGAAGTGCCGTTGGGCGAGGAAACCGAAAGCTATCTTGTGCGCGTGGTACAGGGCAACGTCATCCTGCGCGAGGAAACAGTGAACGGGCCGCAATGGACCTACGGCGCCACTGCGCGGGCCCAGGACGATCTGGATGGTGCCTACGAGTTGCGGGTCGCACAGATTTCGGCGCGCTTCGGACCCGGAGCCTTCGCTGTTCTGCCATTGGAAGGTTAGGCCGCCGGTGCGCCGCGGTCAGCCTTTTGCGCACTGGATGCATTTGCCGGCCGCCGGGTCGAGTTCGAGCCGTCCTTCGGCGATATCCTCGCCGCAGTCCTCGCAAAAGCCGTATTCGCCCTCCTCGATGCGGGCGAGCGCGGCGTTCAGGCGCCGCCGCTCACCCTGTCTGCGAGCATGGCTGGCCTTGGCCATCGCCTGATTCTGAAGCGCGTCCATGCGGCTGAGCCGGCCGACAGCCTGCTGATCAAGTTCGACGGTGGCCTGTCCCGCCTCGCCGCGGGCGTCCTCGTTGTCGAGCGCGGCAAGCCGCTCCGCGATGAGTTCACGAAATCGTGCCAGAGCCTCGTCATTCATACCCGTCACGCCCCCGATCACGGCATTGCATTTTGCCTGCCCCATCTATCTGCTATAATGAAGCACAGCGGAAGGAGCATGAAAATGGTTGAAACGCGTGCAAAGCTTGCCGAACTGGATCCGACCTGGGCACGGATCACCCGCGAGGCCGAGGAGATGATCCGGGACGAGCCGCTGCTTGGCGGGCTTGTCCATTCGTCGATTCTTCACCATGGCGACATCGAATCGGCGATGGCCTACCGAATGTCCCTGAAGCTGGCGTCGGACGAAATGGGCAGCCAGATCCTGCGGGAAATCTGTGATGCGGCCTATGCCGCCGACCCGGATATCGCAATCGCCGCGCGGGCCGATATCGTGGCGGTCCATGACCGCGATCCGGCCTGCGAACGCTACGTGCAGCCGCTTCTCTTCTTCAAGGGTTTCCAGGCGATCCAAGCCTATCGCATCGCGCATTGGCTGTGGACACAAGGGCGGCGTGATCTCGCCCGGTTCTTCCAGATGCGGGTATCGGAAGTGTTCGGTGTGGATATTCACCCGGCGGCACGTATCGGCAAGGGGATCATGATTGACCATGCCCATTCCATCGTGATCGGTGAAACCGCCACGGTCGGTGACAACGTGTCGATGCTCCACTCGGTGACGCTTGGTGGTACGGGCAAGGAAGAAGAAGATCGTCATCCCAAGATCGGGGACGGGGTGCTGATCGGTGCGGGCGCCAAGGTTCTGGGCAATATCCGGGTCGGCAAGTGCAGCCGTATCGCGGCGGGGTCCGTGGTTCTTGAAGAGGTTCCATCCTGCAAGACGGTGGCCGGTGTCCCGGCCAGGATCGTCGGAGAAGCGGGGTGTGATCAACCCTCGGTGGCAATGGACCAGTTGTTGGGCGTGCGCTGACCGCGATCAGGTTTCAGCAGTCAAATTCGGCGCCGTATGTGCCGTGGCCCTTCTGCGCCACATCCGGGCGCGCATGGTGACCGCGGCGAGTGACATCATGACGTAAGATCCCTGTATGAGCGCCGAGCTGAGATTGAAATCAACCGCGAGAGAAATCAGCACACAGCATGCCGCGGTCAGATTCATCAAGAAAAACAGGGGTGTTTCACTGGTCAGACGGCTGGTGCAGAGCAGGAAAAAACCCAGCACATAGATTGCAAATCCGAGAAGTCCGATCACCCGGCAGATCATGACGGCATCCGGGGTGTGCATGTCGATCGCAATCATCTTGTTTCCTTGAATATTTCCGTCTCTGACGGTGTGACACTCGAAACTCCATGCATGGGACTATGCGCCGCGCGCCCCGGCGGGCCAAGTGAGGGAAACCTTACCTACGGTCCCGCTGCGCGCATGACGTGTGCCGGCGCCAATGGCCTGGCAGGACTGTGGCCCGAAAAGGAAAAGGCCCCGGGTCATTGCCCCGGGGCCTTGCCACGATGTCCGGCAGATCCGCTGCCGTTCAGGCCAGCATCACCATCGGGTTTTCCAGGTTCTGGACGATCTGTTCGAGGAGTTGCGCGCCGAGCGCCCCGTCGATGACCCGGTGATCCACGCTCAGGGTGACCGACATGACGGTTGCCATCGTCAGTTCTCCATCGGTGCCGACCACGGGTTTCTTCACCCCGGCGCCCACGGCCAGGATCGCGCCATGCGGGGGATTGATGACGGCGTCGAAATTCTCGATCCCGAACATGCCGAGGTTGGATATGGCGAAGGTGCCGCCCTGGTACTCTTCGGGGCTGAGCTTGCGGTCACGCGCGCGCCCGGCCAGATCCTTCATCTCTGTCGAAAGCGCGGAGAGCGATTTCATATCGGCATCCCTGAGTACCGGCGTGAAAAGCCCGCCCTCGATCGCCACGGCGACAGCCACGTCCGATGGTTTGAGCTTGAGAATCCGGTCCCCGGCCCAGACTGCATTTGCGTCCGGCACGGATTGCAGGGCCAGTGCACAAGCCTTGATGATGAAATCATTGACCGAGAGCTTCACGCCCCGCTCTTCGAGTTGCTTGTTGAGCTGGCTGCGGAATTTCATCAGTGCGTCCAGGCGGATATCGCGCCGAAGGTAGAAATGAGGCACGGTCTGCTTGGCTTCCGTCAGGCGCGCGGCGATGGTCTTGCGCATCCCGTCAAGCTTCATTTCCTCGTAGTCGCGCCCCTGGTACATGGCCGCGACCGCATCGGCCGAGGGGCCGGCGGGTGCGGCGGCAGGGGCCTTATCGGCACTTGGTTCCGGCGCTGCGGCAGGGGCCGGTGCGTCGGCTGCCTTGGCATCGACAACATCCGCCTTGACGATTCGCCCGTGCGGGCCGGAGCCCGTGATCTGGGCCAGATCCAGCCCCTTCTCGGCGGCGATCCGACGCGCGAGGGGGGAGGCGAAAATGCGTTCGCCCTTGTCATCCCTTGGTGCGGCCGGGGCGGGGGTGTCAGATTCGGTCACGGGTGACGCCTTGCCGTCCCCGGAGCCGTCCTGTTCCTTCGGTTGCGGGTCCGGGTCGCTGGTGGTTTGCGTCCCTTCTGCGTCGTTGTCCATAACGTCGGCGCTCTCGCCCTCTTCCAGCAGCAGCGCGATGGGCGTGTTCACCTTCACCGCTTCGCTGCCTTCGGCAACCAGGATCTTGCCGATGGTGCCTTCGTCCACGGCCTCGAATTCCATCGTCGCCTTGTCGGTCTCGATCTCGGCCAGCAGGTCGCCCGAGTTGACCTCGTCGCCCTCCTTGACCAACCACTTGGCAAGGGTGCCCTCCTCCATGGTCGGGGACAGGGCGGGCATGAGTATTTCTGTCGGCATCGCTCTTGTCTCCTTACCGGTAGGTCACCTGGCGCACGGCCTCGAGCACTTCGTCGGTCGAGGTCAGCGCCATCTTCTCCAGGTTGGCGGCATAGGGCATGGGCACATCCTTGCCCGTGCAGTTGATCACCGGCGCATCGAGCCAGTCGAAGGCCCGTTCCATCAGCACCGCCGAGATGTGGTTGCCGATGGCGCAGACCGGCCAGCCTTCCTCGACGGTGACGCAGCGGTTGGTCTTTCGCACACTCGCGATCACGGTGTCGTAGTCGATGGGACGCAGGGTGCGCAGATCGATCACCTCGGCCTCGATCCCGTTCTCCGCAAGCTTTTCGGCCGCTTCCATCGCGTAGGTCATGCCGATGCCGAAGCTGACGATGGTTACGTCATCCCCCTCGCGCCAGACACGGGCCTTGCCGAAGGGCACGGTGAAATCATCAAGCACCGGCACCTCGAAGCTCTTGCCATAGAGGATCTCGTTCTCGAGGAAGATCACCGGGTTGGGATCGCGGATCGCGGATTTCAGAAGGCCCTTGGCGTCAGAGGCCGAATAGGGCTGCACCACCTTGAGGCCCGGCACCTGCGAGTACCATGTCGCGTAGTCCTGGCTGTGCTGGGCGCCGACACGCGCGGCGGCGCCGTTGGGTCCGCGGAAGACGATAGGACAACCCATCTGGCCGCCGGACATGTAGAGCGTCTTGGCAGCGGAGTTGATGATCTGGTCGATGGCCTGCATGGCGAAGTTCCAGGTCATGAACTCCACGATCGGCCGAAGACCACCAAGCGCGGCCCCGACGCCGATGCCGGCGAAACCGTGTTCCGTGATCGGCGTGTCGATGATCCGGCGCGCGCCGAACTCGTCCAGCAATCCCTGGGTGATCTTGTAGGCGCCTTCGTATTCGGCAACCTCCTCGCCCATGAGAAACACCGAGTCGTCGCGGCGCAGTTCCTCGGCGATGGCGGAATTGAGCGCCTCGCGCACCGTCTGGTTGGCTGTCTCGGTGCCTTGGGGCCAGTCCGGTTCGGTGTTGGGCGTCAGCGCCTCGCCTTGCGCGGCGCCGGACCTGGCCTTGGCGGTGGCTTTCTCGGGTGCTCTCTCGTCGGGTGCCTCTTGCGTCTGCCCGGAGCCGGACCCAGGGGCCGATGCGGCTGCCTTGTCGATGTCGCCGGCGTCTTCGCCTTCGTCCAGAAGTACCGCGATGGCCGTGTTGACCTTCACGGCCTCGGTGCCCTCGGCCACCAGGATCTTGCCCACCGTGCCTTCATCGACGGCTTCGAATTCCATCGTCGCCTTGTCGGTCTCGATCTCGGCGAGGATGTCACCGGAACTGACAGTGTCGCCTTCCTTGACGAGCCATTTCGCCAGGGTGCCTTCCTCCATGGTCGGGGAGAGCGCCGGCATGAGAATTTCAGTTGGCATTGGTTTCTTCTCCTTCTCCGGCAACCTGGTTTTGCGGCGTCACGTCGGCGTAGATGTCTGTCCAGAGTTCCTCGGGTTCGGGTTCCGGGCTTTCCTTGGCAAACTCCGCCGAGGCGTTCACGATTTCCTTGATCTCCTTGTCGATCGCCTTGAGGTCCTCCTCGCTGGCGTGATCGCCACTCAGCAGCAGGTCGCGGACATGTTCGATCGCGTCCTTTTCCTCGCGCATCTTCTGAACTTCCTCGCGGGTCCTGTATTTCGCCGGGTCGGACATGGAGTGGCCGCGGTAACGGTAGGTCTTGATTTCCAGGATGTATGGCCCCTTGCCCGACCGGCAGTGCTTGACCGCCTTGTCGCCTGCCGCCTTGACCGCCAGAACATCCATGCCGTCCACCGCCTCGCCGGGGATGCCGAAGGCCTCGCCACGGGTGTAGATGTCGGGCGTGGAGGTGGAACGTTTCTGCGATGTGCCCATTGCATACTGGTTGTTCTCGATCACGAAGACCACCGGCAGATCCCAAAGGGCAGCCATGTTGAAGGTTTCATAGACCTGACCCTGATTTGCGGCACCGTCGCCGAAATAGGTGAAGGTCACGCGGTCCTCGCCGCGGTACTTGTCCGCGAAGGCGAGCCCTGCGCCGAGCGGCACGTTGGCGCCGACGATGCCGTGGCCGCCGTAGAAATGCTTTTCCTTGGAAAACATGTGCATCGAGCCGCCCTTGCCGCGCGAATAGCCGCCGTCGCGGCCCGTCAGTTCGGCCATGACACCGTTCGGATCCATCCCGCAGGCCAGCATGTGGCCGTGGTCGCGGTAGGTGGTGATGCGCTTGTCGCCCTCTTCGGCGGCCGCTTCAAGACCGACGACAACGGCCTCCTGCCCGATGTAGAGATGGCAGAACCCGCCGATCAGCCCCATGCCGTAAAGCTGCCCCGCCTTTTCCTCGAATCGGCGGATCAGCAGCATATCGCGGTAATGGCCCTTGAGCTCATCCGCGGAAATATTGGATTTCTTTGTGCTTTTTGGGGCGGCCATGGGCGGACGACTCCTTATGATGCAAGGTAGTTTAGCGTTAAACTACCATTTACACCATCAGGCACGCCATTTCGAGAGCGAATTTGAGCATCCTGTGTCGCAGGCGCTCTTCGGCCCTTCCGGGCCGCCTCGCGAGGTGGGCAGGCAACGGCGTGGCGGCCGGGTATCGACCCGTTCAGCGGATCACCAGCTCATCGGCACGGAGCAGGCCGAGCACGTCGCGGGCCTGCTGATCCAGAAGATCGAGGTCAAGGTATTCGTCCGACAGGCGACGGGTGAGATTCTCCATCCTTGCGACCCGCGCTTCTATCTCCTCGAGGCGCGTCCGCAATTCGCGTGTCTCGGCCTCGATCTCGGCACGGCTGAAGATGCCGTAATCGCCCTGCACCGCGGCAAACGTGAAATAGCCGCCGATGGCGCAGGCGAGGGTGAAGTAGACCAGAACCCCGATCGCGGGGCGGTTGCCTTTGGACATGTCTGCACTGCCTCTGCCTTTGCGCCTCTTGCGGACGCCGCCAACACAATGCCACAGAGCGGCAAGCATGTGAATCCCCTTTCCCTGATCCGGTTTGCGGCGTTACCCTGCATGCATGGCGAGGGAGGCGGCCGATGACACATTCTCCAGCGCGCAGCGACCTGGGCACGCACGAGGTTCTCAACCAGCCCGAGGACCCGGGTGATACGGATCTCTGGGCGCAGGACCCTGCATTGCGTGATCACGCCGGCGCCGCCGGGGCCGATTCCGGGACGCTGGCGGCCTATGGTGCGCTGATGGGCCGTGCCGGGATGCGCGCCGCCGGGCGCGATGCCAACCGGCACCCGCCGGAAGCGGTGCTTTTCGATGCAGGTGGGCGGCGTCTGGACGAGGTAAGGTTCCATCCCGCGTACCACGAGCTGATGCGGGCCGGAATGAAGGCTGGTTACGCGGCCACCGCCTGGGAGCCGGGTGATGGCGGGCACGCGACACACGCCGCAATGGTGTATATCACCAGCCAGGTCGAGCCGGGCGTCTGCTGTCCGATGACGATGACCTACGCGGCGGTGCCCGCCATCGGGACAGATACCGGAACGGCCCGCGACTGGGCGGCGAAACTGCTGGCGCGGGAATACGATCCTCGGCCGGTTCCGATGGCGATCAAACACGGCGTCACCATGGGCATGGCGATGACCGAGAAGCAGGGCGGATCGGACGTGCGTGCCAATACGACCACGGCGCGGCGCAGCGAGGACGGGCATGTCCTGCATGGTCACAAGTGGTTCTGTTCGGCGCCGATGTCCGACGGGTTCCTGACGCTGGCACAGTCCGAGGGCGGGTTGACCTGTTTTCTGGTGCCCCGCTGGCTGGAAGGGGAACGCAACGCCATTCGGATCCAGCGCCTCAAGGACAAGCTTGGCAACCGCGCCAACGCTTCGGCCGAGATCGAGTACGCGGGCGCGCGGGCCATCCGTCTGGGAGAGGAGGGCGAGGGCGTGCGGCGCATCATCGAGATGGTGCACCATACGCGGCTTGATACGGCGATGGCACCGGCGGGCCTCATGCGGGCGGCGATCGGGCATGCCCATCACTGGGTCAGCCACCGAAGCGCCTTCCAGAAGCGGCTGATCGATCAGCCCCTGATGCGCCGCGTGCTGGCGGACCTGGCGCTGGACTGGGAGGGGACGCTCGCGCTCGGGCTGCACGTGGCGGGCCGGTTCGGCGGCGGGGATCCCGCCGAGGGCGCTTATGCGCGGCTGGCGGTCGCTTTGGCCAAGTTCCTTGGCAACAAGCTGTGTCCCGGAGTGATCTACGAGGCGATGGAGGCGATCGGCGGCATGGGTTACGTGGAGGACACGCCGATGCCCCTTCTTTACCGCGAGGCGCCGCTCAACTCCATCTGGGAAGGGTCGGGCAACGTGATCTGTCTCGATATCCTGCGCACCCTGCGACGTGCGCCCGAGGCGGGCGATCTTCTGAGCGACGAACTCGGTGCTGCCGCGGGGACGAACCGGGGGTATGATGCCGCTCTGAGAGCGCATATGGAGCGGTTTCCAAGCCTGCCCGACGAGGGGTTGGCGCGCTGGTATGCCGAAAGCATTGCGACGCTTCTGACCGCGTCGGTCCTGATCAGGCAGGCCCCAGCCGCGGTTTCGGAGGCGTATGTTGCGACACGCCTCGCGGGGCCGCGGGGCCGGGTGGCCGGTGCGATTGGCGATGTGGATACGGACCGGATCCTGGCGCGGCTGGACTCCACGCAGCCGGCCCGGGGCGTGTCGCATTCAATCCCGAACGACCCTCAGACCCACGGGTGAGCCCGATCCGGCACGACCTGGGCCAGCCCGCCTTTTCACCCCGCGACGGACGCCTTGTAGATACTTTCGATCGACTGCTCCAGGACACGGTTGAAGTCCGCTTCGGACTGATCCGCCGAGAGACCTTCTGTCAGGGCGCGCGAGAAACTGGCGACAACGCCGGCGTTCCGCGCCAGCCGGGCATTGGCCTCTTCGCGGGTGTATCCCCCCGACAGCGCCACGACACGCAGCACCCGGCCATGCTCAACGAAAGGACGGTAATGGTTATCGGCCTCTGGCAGGGTCAGCTTTAGCATGACATGGCTGTCTTCGGGCAACTCGTCGAGTTGCGCGGCGATCTCTTCGCGCAGGAGGTCTTCGGCCGCCGCCTTGTCACTGATCGAGATCGTCACCTCGGGCTCGATGATCGGCACCAGCCCGTGCGCCAGGATCTTGCGCGCCACATCGAATTGCTGGGCGACATTGGCCCGGATTCCGGACGGCGATGCGCCGTCGATGACCGAGCGCATCTTGGTGCCGAACATGCCCTTTTGCACGGCCCGGGCCAGAACCGCGTCCAGATCGGGCATCGGCTTCATCTGCCGCACGCCGTCCGCCTCGGCCTCCAGCCCCTTGTCGACCTTAAGGAAGGGGACCACGCCGCGATCCTCCCACAGGTATTCGGCAGAAGGCTTGCCACCGATATCGCGGTCCATGGTCTGCTCGAACAGGATGGCGCCGATGATGCGATCCCCCGAGAAGGCCGGGGCGCGGACGATCCGGCTGCGCATCGCGTGGATCAGGTCGAACATCTCGGCGTCCGACGCATAGGCATCCTCGGCGACGCCGTAGAGCCTGAGCGCCTTGGGTGTCGAGCCCCCCGATTGATCGAGCGCGGCGATAAAGCCGTTGCCGGTCCGGATTTTCTCTGCCTGTATCGCTTTGGTCATTGTCCCTGTCCCGCCCGGTGATTTCATGAACTGCGCCGGGTTCTAGGCGAGCGGCCGCGGTGTTGCAATTGTGGTGGCGCTAACGTCTTTACATGGTGGTCGCCGCCGAAGCGCCGTTAGCCCTTGAGCGCCGCAACGCCGGGCAGGTCCCTGCCTTCCATCCATTCAAGAAAGGCGCCGCCGGCGGTGGAGATATAGCTGAACTGCTGGGCTGCATCAGCCTTGTTGAGCGCCGCGACCGTGTCTCCGCCTCCGGCCACGGAGATCAGCTTGCCCTGCCGGCTGAGCCCCGCGGCATAAGCGGCAGCGTCATTGGTGGCGGTATCGAACGGCGCGATCTCGAACGCTCCCAGCGGGCCGTTCCAGATCAGCGTTCTGGCGCGATCGAGGGCCTGCTGGATATGGGCCACGCTCTCGGGACCGGCATCCAGGATCATCGCATCGGCGGGGCAATCCTCGGCCCTGACCGTCTCGTGTTCGGCACCTTCACGGAATTCGCGCGCCACCACCACGTCACGCGGCAGCAGGATCTCGCATCCGGTGCGCGCCGCTTTCGCCGCGATCTCGCGCGCGGTCGCAAGCATGTCATGTTCGCACAGGGACTTGCCGACATCGAGTCCCTGAGCGGCGAGAAACGTGTTGGCCATGCCACCGCCGATCACCAGCTGATCAACCTTTTCGACAAGGTTTGACAGCAGGTCGATCTTGGTCGAGACCTTGGCGCCGCCCACTACCGCGAGAACCGGCCGTTGCGGTGTCGCGAGCGCGGCTTCGAGCGCCTGCAGTTCGGCTTGCATCAGCCGCCCCGCGCAGGATGGCAGGTGATGCGCCACCCCTTCGGTCGACGCGTGGGCACGGTGCGCGGCCGAAAACGCGTCATTGCAGTAGACATCGCCAAGTGCCGCGAGCCTGCGGGCGAAATCGGGATCGTTGGCTTCCTCGCCGGGGTGAAAGCGGATGTTTTCCAGCAGCAGGACCTCGCCGCGCTGCGCCCCGGCTGCCGGCGCCTCGGCGTCCTCGAGTGAATCGATGAAGATGACCGAGCGGCCAAGGGCGGCCTCGACAGCCGGCAACACGGCCCGGAGAGACATGTCCGGCACCACCTTTCCCTTCGGACGTCCGAAATGCGCGATCAGGATCGGTGTGCCGCCCTTAGCCAGAATGTCGTCAACCGTCGGCTTGACGCGTTCGATGCGTGTGGCATCGGTAACCCGGCCTTCCTCGACCGGCACGTTTATGTCCACACGGGTGAGCACGCGCTTTCCGTCGAGGTCCATGTCGTCGAGCGTCTTCCAGGCCATGTCGCCTCCTTTTCAGGACTGTCGCGGGGCCGTCATGGCGCGAAGGCACATCGGCGTCAACCTCGGCGCTTGGCAATCACCGGCCGAGCGCCTAGGTACGGGGCACGATATCAAGGAGGGCCCGATGGCCGAAATCAAAGACCCCGAGAACACGATTCTGCTGGAGCTGAAGGACGGCACCGTCACGATCGAACTGCTGCCCGATGTGGCCCCCGCCCATTGCGCGCGGATGAAGGAACTGGCGCGTGCCGGCCATTATGACAATGTTGCCTTTCACCGCGTCATAGACGGGTTCATGGCCCAGACGGGCGACGTTGCCAACGCGAACATGGAAAACGGGTACAATCCGCGGATGGCGGGTACCGGGGGCAGCGATCTGCCCAACCTCAAGGCCGAGTTCAGCCGCATCCCGCATGACCGCGGAACCATCGGCGCCGCCCGAAGCCAGAATCCCGACAGCGCGAACTCGCAGTTCTTCATCAGTTTCAAGGACAACCATTTCCTCAACGGTCAGTACACGGTCTACGGGCGTGTGGTTTCCGGGATGGAGCATGTGGACGCGATAACGCGCGGAGAGCCGCCGCAGAATCCGGACCGCATGATCAGTGTGAAGGTGGCCGCGGATGCTTAGGCTGGCGGTTGTCCTCGGGATGCTGGCCGCGCCCGCGGCAGGCGATTCCCTCAGAATGGTTGTCGGCGGCGAGGCGCAGGGCACCGTCGAGATCGACCTGTTCGAGGACGTGGCACCGGGCCACGTCAAGCGCGTCGTGTCGCTGGCCGAGGCCGGGGAATATGACGGGGTCGTCTTTCATCGCGTGATCGACGGGTTCATGGCCCAGACGGGCGACGTGGAGTTCGGCGATATCGACGATATCGACATGCGCCGCGCCGGCACCGGCGGCAGTGACGCGCCCGACCTGAAGGCCGAGTTCTCGGAGATCCCGTTCGAGCGCGGTGTCGTCGGCATGGCCCGCAGTCGTGATCCCGACAGCGCCAACAGCCAGTTCTTCATCATGTTTGCGGATGCGCCGCATCTTGACGGGCAATATACCGTGGTAGGGCGCGTCACCTCCGGCATGGATGTGATCGATGACATCAAGCGCGGCAACGCGCGCAACGGTGCGGTCAGCGGTCGACCGGACGTGATGACCCGGGTCACGGCCGCCCCATGAGGTCCACGGGCTACGAGCCGCTGAACACGCTCAAGTCCCCGGCCAAAGGCATATGGCTGATCGACGGGCCGGCAATCATGTCGTACCGCATGCCGTTCCCCACCCGGGCGACGGTCGTGCAGCTGGAGAACGGCGATCTCTGGGTGCACGCGCCAACCGTGCTGACCGATGCGCTGAAGGGGGAACTTGATGCACTTGGTCCGGTCCGTCATCTGATCGTCCCGAACTGGCGTTGCCATGCCAGCATCCCCGACTGGCGGGCAGCCTATCCCGAAGCAGTAACCTGGGCCGCGCCGGGCGCGGTCGCGCGGGCAGAAAGGAAGGGCGTGACGCTGCACTGCGATCACGAACTCGGACCGCAGGCAGAGGCGCCGTGGAGTGGCCAGATCGAGCAGATGATCGTCGAGGGCAGCCGCGTGCATCACGAGGTGGTCTTTTTCCACCGTGAGTCCGAAACCCTTGTCGTCACGGATCTGATCCGGAATTTCGAGACCGCGAAGCTGCCCGTCTGGACGCGGCCGTTCATCTGGGTGATGGGAGTCGATGACAGCGACGGCAAGATGCCTCCCGGCATGCGAATGACCTTCCGGAAGGAGCCGCTGGCCGACAGCATAGACCGGATCATCGCCTGGGCACCGCACCGGATGATCCTGGCCCATGGACGCTGGTACGAACGCGACGCTGTCGGCGAGCTGGAACGCGCCTTTCGCCGTCTGTTGCGCGACCGGCGCTGGGATGCGGTCATGGAGAGGATGAATCGCGACAGGGAGGGCTGAGGCGTCGGCCCTCCGCCCGGCTCACAATCGCGTGGGAGAGGCTAGGCAGATCGGGCGTTACGGCCCATCATGAGCATCACGACGTCCCTGATCCAGAGTGTATGCACATGTTCGTTTTCGCCCGTTTTCTTGCCGTGATGCTTCTCGTGGCGGGATCGGCCCATGCCGAGCCCAGGCTCTGGAAAAACCAGTGGCCGGATACCAATTTCAAGAAGTCCAGCATCGACAACTGGTCCGAGATCATGTCGGGCGGTCCTCCGAAGGACGGCATCCCGGCGATCAGCGACCCGGAATTCCTCAAGGTGTCGGACGAGACGCGAATCGGCGGGAACGAACCGGTTATGACCCTCGAGATCGACGGGGCGGTGCCGCGCGCCTATCCCATCCGCTACCTCACATTTCACGAGATCGTGAATGACACGGTCGGAGGTGTGCCCGTCGCGGTCACCTTCTGCCCGCTTTGCAATTCGGGCATCACCTTCGATCGCCGTGTCGAACAGGGCACGTTGACATTCGGCGTGTCCGGCAAGCTGCGCAATTCGGACATGGTGATGTATGATCGCGAAACCGAAAGCTGGTGGCAGCAGGCCGTGGGCGAGGCAATCGTCGGTGATCTTACCGGCACGGAGCTGAAGATGCTGCCCGGCTGGATGGAAAGCTGGGACACCTTCAAGGCCCGCAACCCCGAGGGCCTGGTGATGGCCGAACCGAACTACCCGCGGCGCTACGGGCGCAATCCTTACGTCTCTTACGACAGTTCATCGCGCCCGTTTCTCTACCGCGGTGAACAACCGCCGCATGGCGTCCCGCCCTTGGTGCGGGTGGTGCGCGTGGGCGACCGCGCGTGGCCCCTGACGCGGGTGCGCGAGGAAGGCGGCGTGACCGAGGCCGGTGTCACGATCAGCTGGGAGTCCGGTCAGGCGTCCGCGCTTGATGCCGAGGTGATCGCGCAGGGCAAGGACGTTGGCAATGTGCGGGTGCGCGACGCAAATGGCAACGACGTGGTGCATGACGTGATGTTCGCCTTTGCCTTCCACGCCTTCTGGCCTGACGGCACCTGGATGCTGGGCAACTGAGTTGCAGGCGCATGCCGTCGCGCGCCTGCCTCCGGATGACCGACCCGGATCAGGCCGGTAGTCGGATGTCGAACCGCCTGCGGATAGCGGCATCGAGCATCGGATCGAACCGGGCCGCGGCGCGTTCCGCAAGGATCGCCTCCTTGCGGGCGCTGGCGCGGGCCACCAGGTCCGGCTTGTCCAGTTCCGCCCATTCCTTTGGCGAGGTGCGGTCGCCCAGGGCCGGGTAGACATGATCGGACTGCATCCGCCCCAATGTCTGCGCCGCGCCGAGGTAATGACCGGGGCCATCAAGGCAGGTCTCGCGCATGACATCCAGGTTGATCGTGTCCTCCGTCACCTCGATCCCGCGGGTGCAGCGCAACGCCTGTCCGATCAGGTCATCCCCGAGGATCAGCGACTCGTGGCAGAACCCCAGCAGCGAGGCATGCATCCCGGCCGCCTCGTAGACCATGTTGAGCCCTGACAAGCCGGCCATGACATTGGAACACATCGCCTCCCAACCGGCCTGCATGTCCGGCAGCTTGGAATCGGCGATCCCGCCCACGGCGCCGCCGGGCAAGTCGTAGAACCGGTGCATCTGCGCGCAGCCGGCGCTCAGCAGGGCCTGTTCACCCGAGCCGCCGGTCATCGCCCCGGTCCGCAGGTCCAGCCCGAAGGGCCAGGTGCCGAAGATGGCCGGATGGCCGGGTTTCACCGCGTTCACGTAGACAAGCCCCGCAAGGCATTCCGCCACCGCCTGCACGATGGCGCCGGCAATGGTCGAGGGCGCGGTAGCTCCGGCCATGCCGGCCGACAGAAGCAACACCGGCATGCCCCCCGCGATACAGGCCTCCATCACCTGGCAGGATTCGGTTGCGAATTTCATTGGCGGCACGACGAAGCAATTGGAATTGCTGACAAACGGCCGGGTGCGCCAGGCATCCTCGCCGCCCGCGATCATGTGAAGCATCTCCAGTGCGGCGGTCACATGGCCGGGCTCGGAGAACGAGGTGCCGACATGCTTGGAAGTGCCCGCACAACAGGCATAGACGGTATTCAGTTCCATCTCGCGGGCGTCTTCGATGTCGCGGGCGACCATGGGGCGCTGGACGAAATGGATATTGTCCAGCCGGTCAGCGATGCGCGCGGCGTCGTGAAGATCCTGCAGGGTGCTTTCGCGGTAGTGCCGGGTCTGGACATCGACCATGTGCACCGCGGCACCGGCGGTGCCGTAATGCACGCGGGTGCCGCCGAGTTGCAGGTCATGGGCAGGGTCGCGGCCGTGCAGCGTGATCCGGCGGTTGGCATGCGCGACCGCGTCTTCGACAAGGGCGCGCGGAAAACGCAGCCGCCCGTCGGCGCCAAGCGTGGCCCCCGCCCTGGTCAGGTGGGCGATGCCACTGGCCGGCGCGTCCGCGAGACCGATTTCCGCGAGCGCGTCGAGGGCAGCGGTGTGAATGCTCCGGACCCCGGCGTCGGTCAGGGGGGCGTAGCTGCCGCCGTCGAGGCCGGCACGGACCGGGCGGACCGCATCCTCAAGCGGGGCGGCGCGGCTGGCGCGGCGCGCGGCGCGCCCGCCCGAACGGCGTGCGGTGGTTGATTCCGTCATGTTGGTGATCCTTGAAAGCTGTCCGTAAAGGGTTGAAACGGGTCAGCTTTCCAGTGGTCCGCCACGCGGGGCCAAGCCCCTTTCCGCGCCGATTGTTCGGACGATCAGAGTGATCTTGCACATCTGCGTCATGGGCGTTTCCTCCTCGCCGGTGGATCAGTGAGGCCCGATTCGGCACCGCGGGTCTGTTCCGAATGCGAAATAATGTCGCAAACGGAACAGACGTGGCCGCACCGACAGCGGCTTCGGCGGTTTGAACGGTCCGACGAGTTTGGACAGGGGTGCGGAAGGGATCTCCGGCCCGGTTCGCGGCGGCATGTCCCCGGGGAGCCGGACGACCGGCCGGTCGGTTGCTTGACCGGCCCGCGGGTTCGGCCTAAGCTCGGTGTCATGACCACGGCAACGACCATTATCTGCTGCATCACCGGCTGAGACATCTCGGCGGGTCGGTCTTCTGTTCCAAACATGAACGCAAGTTGATAAGCCCGCCGCGGGATGCGCGCGCGAGGACATCAATGACGACCATCAGGCTTTACAATACCAGGACCCGGACGAAGGAGGACTTCCGCCCGATCGACCCCGACGACGTGCGCATGTATGTCTGTGGCCCCACGGTCTATGACCGGGCGCATCTGGGCAATGCGCGCCCCGTCGTGGTCTTTGACGTGCTCTACCGGCTGCTTCGGCTTGAATATGGGCCGGATCACGTGACCTACGTGCGCAACTTCACGGACGTTGATGACAAGATCAACGCGCGGGCGCTGGAAAACGTGGGCGGGGACGGCGACGTGACGGCCGAGATCCGGCGGCTCACCGAGCAGACGACGCAGTGGTTTCTTGACGACATGGGCGAGCTGGGCGCGCTGGAGCCCGACCACATGCCGCGCGCCACGCAATACATCCCCCAGATGATCGCGATGATCGAAACGCTGATCGAACGGGGCCATGCCTACGAGGCCGGGGGGCATGTGCTTTTCGCCATCGATAGCTGGCGCGAGAAATACGGGGCATTGTCGGGCCGGTCGGTCGATGACATGATCGCCGGGGCGCGGGTGGAGGTGGCGCCCTACAAGCGCAACCCGATGGATTTCGTGCTGTGGAAGCCGTCCTCCGACGACCTGCCGGGCTGGGAGAGCCCTTGGGGCCGGGGCCGGCCCGGATGGCATATCGAGTGCTCGGCGATGAGTTACGAATTGCTGGGCGAAAGCTTCGACATCCATGGCGGCGGCGGCGACCTGATGTTTCCCCACCACGAGAACGAGATCGCGCAAAGCTGCTGCGCGCATCCGCACGGGGAGTTCGCGAAGCTCTGGATGCACAACGAGATGCTGCAGGTGGAAGGGCGGAAAATGGCCAAGTCCCTGGGCAATTTCTTCACCGTGCGGGATTTGCTGGAAGGCAACTGGGACGGCGGCTGGAAGGTGCCGGGCGAGGTGATCCGGTTCGTGTTCCTGAGCACGCATTACCGCAAGCCGATGGACTGGACGGCGGAGAAGGCCTTTGCTGCTGAGGACAAGCTTAGGAAATGGCACAAACTCGTGAAAGGTATTGAGCTGAACCAGTTCTCGAATTTTGAACATGCGAAGCAATGGGGCATTGTCGATGCGATCGCAAACGATCTGAATACCCCTCTCGCTCTTTCAAGATTGGAAGAAGTTGCAAAATTTGCGGAAGGTGGCAGCGAGGCCACGAAACGTGTCCTAAAAGAGTGCGCCAATTTCTTGGGTCTTTTGACACCTGAAACGAAGGCTTGGGTTACACTCTCCGATGGAATCCTTGAGCACTTCGCTCACAAGCTAGGTGATCTTCGAGAAAGCGCTATGCTTTCCAAAGACTTCTCAGAAGTTGATGCCTTGAAAGCTGCTTTGGTCGATGCGGGCGTAGAAGTTCAAATGTCAAAGGGAGGAGTGTCGCTCGTCGCCAAATCAGGTTTCGACCCCGACAAGCTGGAGGAATTGAAGTGACACGGACCATGGCCAAACGTCCCGCCCGGGCTTGTTCCGGGCAGCGCCCGACCCGCCCTCCCACGGGGCGGGCGCTTTTGGCGGAGGTGGTGATGCAGCCATGGCGTTCGGGGCGTGGGGCGCTGTCGCACGGTGTTCATAAGCGCCCCGTGCGGGCCGGGCGCTGCCAAGGGGCGGTTGGGCGTTCGCGCGGCGGAGTGAGGGGCCGGCCCCTCATGCTCTCCGGAGTATTTGTGGAAAGATGAAGCAGGGAGCGATCTGATGGGCAAGGAACGGCTCTATCTCTACGACACCACCCTGCGGGACGGGCAGCAGACGCAAGGGGTGAGTTTCTCGACCTCCGAAAAGGTCCAGATCGCCGGGGCGCTGGACCATCTGGGGCTGGATTACATCGAGGGCGGCTGGCCCGGTGCGAACCCCACCGACAGCGCCTTTTTCGAGGCTGCGCCGAAGACGCGGGCCACCATGACGGCCTTCGGCATGACCAAGCGCGCAGGCCGGTCGGCGGAGAATGACGACGTTCTGGCGGCGGTTATGAACGCGGGGACGCGCGCCGTCTGCCTGGTGGGAAAGACCCATGATTTCCATGTCGAGACGGCACTGGGAATCACCCTTGAGGAGAACCGCGAGAACATCGCGCGATCGGTCGCGCATGTGGCGGGGCAGGGCCGCGAGGCATTGTTCGATGCCGAGCATTTCTTTGACGGCTGGAAGGCCAACAGGGCGCATGCGCTGGAGTGTCTGCGCGCCGCGCTGGATGCGGGGGCGCGATGGATCGTGCTGTGTGACACCAATGGCGGTACCCTGCCGACCGAGATCGGGCGCATCGTGGGCGAGGTGATGGCCGCGGGCATTCCCGGCGATCGTCTGGGCATTCACACCCATGACGATACCGGCAACGCTGTGGCCGGGAGCCTGGCGGCGGTGGATGCCGGGGTGCGGCAGGTCCAGGGCACGCTCAATGGTCTGGGTGAGCGCTGTGGCAACGCCAATCTTACCACGCTGATCCCCTCGCTGCTGCTCAAGCCGCCCTATGCGGAGCGTTTCGAGACCGGTGTGACCCGTGCCGCGCTGACCGGGCTGACCCATGCCAGCCGACAGCTGGACGACATTCTCAACCGGGTTCCCTTGAAGCAGGCGGCTTATGTGGGCGCCTCGGCTTTCGCGCACAAGGCGGGGCTGCACGCGAGCGCGATCCTCAAGGATCCCTCGACCTACGAGCACGTGGATCCGGAGGTGGTGGGCAACGCGCGGGTCATCCCGATGTCGAACCAGGCCGGGCAGTCGAACCTGCGCCGGCGGCTGGCCGAGGCGGGGCTGGAGGTGGCGCCGGGCGACCCGGCGCTGGCGCGCATCCTGGAGGTGATCAAGGCGCGCGAGGATCAGGGCTATACCTACGACAGCGCGCAGGCCAGTTTCGAATTGCTGGCGCGGCGCGAGCTGGGGCGGCTGCCGGAGTTCTTCGAGGTCAAGCGTTACAAGGTTACGGTCGAACGGCGCAAGAACAAGTACGACCGGATGGTGAGCCTTTCGGAAGCGGTGGTCGTGGTCAAGGTCGATGGCGACAAGAAGCTGTCGGTCAGCGAGTCGATGGACGAGGCGGGGGGCGACCGCGGACCGGTCAATGCGCTGGCCAAGGCGCTGGCCAAGGACCTGGGGCGATACCAGGCGGTGATCGCGGACATGCGGCTGGTGGATTTCAAGGTCCGCATCACCCAGGGTGGCACCGAGGCGGTGACGCGCGTGATCATCGACAGCGAGGACGGGCAGGGGCGGCGCTGGTCTACCGTGGGGGTGAGCCCCAACATCGTAGATGCCAGTTTCGAGGCGCTTCTGGAGGCGATCAACTGGAAGCTCGTGCACGAGGGCGTCGTCGCGTGACCGGACCGGAGGCGATCGCCCGGCTGCACCGCGGCATGACCCGGCAGGGCCCCGGCACGCCGGAGGACGTCCGGTGGGCGCTCGCACGGCTGGATGTCGGCGCGCGGGCGCGGATCGCCGATGCGGGCTGCGGCCCCGGCGCCGACCTGGCGGCCCTGGCCCGGGCGCGTCCCGGGGCACGGATCGAGGGGGTCGAGATGATGGATCACCTGGTCGCGGAGGCGCGCGCGGCCTGCGCCGGGCTGGAGAACGTGACCGTCCGGCAGGGCGACATGGCCGGCCTGACCGGCCCTTACGACCTGATCTGGTGTGCCGGGGCGCTTTATTTCCTCGGCGTGACCGAGGGGCTGCGGCAATGGCGCGGAGCGCTGGCGCCGGGCGGCGCGGTGGCGTTTTCCGAGCCGGTCCTGGAGGAGGATGCGCCCGGGGCGGCGCGGGCGTTCTGGGCGGAGTATCCGGCGATCAGCGATCTGGCCGGCATCGAGGAACGGGTGCGGGCGGCGGGCTTCGCCGTCCTGGATCACCGGCGGGTCGCAGGAGCGGCATGGGCGGGATATTACCGCGAGCTCGAGGGCCGGCTGGATGCGCTGAGCGCTGATCCGGAAGCGGCGGGCGAAGGTCCGCTTGCCGATCTGGTGGCCGCGACACGGCGCGAGATCGCGCTTTGGCAGGCGGTCCCGGAGGCGGTGTCCTATGCGCTGGTGCTGGTGCGGCCGGAACCGGGGGGGCGCTGAGGCGGATGGCGTTCGACGACGATCTCATCGCCTGCGCGCAAATCGTCGAACGCGCCGACCGTGATCGTTTCGCGGCGACCATGGCGGCGCCGGTGGCGGCGCGTCCGGTGCTGTTTGCCGTCTATGCATTCAATGTCGAGGTCGCGCGCGCGCCCTGGGTGACGGGCGAGGCGATGATCGCCGAGATGCGCCTGCAATGGTGGCATGATGTCCTCGGCGAGATCGAGGCGGGTGGTCCGGTGCGCCGCCACGAGGTGGCGACCCCGCTGGCGCGGGCGGTGGACAACGCGGGCGCGGCGGGTCTAAAGCAGCTTGTCGCGGCCCGGCGTTGGGACATCTACCGCGATCCGTTCGAGGACGCGGCGCATTTCGACGCCTATGTCGACCGCACCTCGGGCAACCTGATGCTGGCTGTGGCGCGGGCGCTGGGGCCGGCCGAGGAAGAGGTTGTGCGCGATGCGGGCCGGGCACTGGGGCTGGCCAACTGGCTGCGGGCGGTGCCGGCGCTTGAAAGGGCGGGGCGCGTGCCGCTGGTGGACGGGCGCCCGGAAGCTGTCCGGGCGCTGGCACAGGACGGGCTGGACCGGCTGGTGCGGGCGCGCAAGCGGCGTTCTGCGGTCTCGCGGGCCGCGCGTCCGGCACTTCTGCCGCTCTGGCAGGCGGCCGGAGTGCTGAAGCGGGCCCGGCGCGATCCGGGCCGCGTGGCCGATGGCGATCTTGATCCGCCCCCGGTGAGCAGCCGGCTTGCCCTGATGGCGCGTGCCGCGACCGGGCGCTGGTAGGGCGCGACCGGGCGCCCGGCAGACGCGGCCAAGACTCTGCTTGCAAGCATTGGCGGGCACACCTAGAAGGGCCTCTGATTTCTCCCCACCGCGCGCCCGCGCGGCATACCGTAATGAATGAGGACGACTATGCAGGTCACCGAGACCCAGAACGAAGGCCTGAAGCGCGCCTACAAGATGATCCTGACCGCTCAGGAGCTTGACGACAAGGTCACCGAGAAGCTGGCCGAGGCGCAGCCGGATATCGAGATGAAGGGGTTTCGCAAGGGCAAGGTTCCACTGGCGCTGCTGAAGAAGCAGTTCGGGCAGCGGGTGCTGGGTGAGGCGATGCAGGAAGCCGTGGACGGCGCCATGAGCCAGCATTTCGAGGAGAGTGGCGATCGCCCGGCGGCCGAACCCAACATCCGGATGGCCAACGAGGACTGGAAGGAAGGCGAGGATGTCCACGTGGAGATGTCCTATGAGAAGCTTCCCGAAATTCCCGAGCTCGATCTGAAGTCGATCGAACTGGAAAAGATGGTCGCCAAGGCGGATGATGCCGCCGTGGACGAGGCGCTGGCCAACCTGGCCGAGAGCGCGCAGGATTTCGAGGACCGCGCAGAGGGTGCGACGGCCGAGGATGGCGATCAGGTGGTCGTCGATTTCGTCGGCAAGGTCGATGGTGAGCCCTTCGAGGGCGGCGCCGCGGAGGATTATCCGCTGACGCTGGGATCCGGCAGCTTCATCCCCGGCTTCGAGGAACAGCTGGTTGGCGTGAAGGTCGGCGACGAGACCGCCGTGACCGTCACCTTCCCCGAAGATTACCAGGCCGAGAACCTGGCCGGCAAGGAGGCGGTCTTCGACTGTACCGTAAAGGCCGTGAAGGCACCCAAGCCCGCCGAGATCAATGATGAGCTGGCGCAGAAATATGGCTCGGACGATCTGGAGGGGCTCAAGACCCAGATCCGCGAGCGGCTTGAAGAGGAATACGCCGGGGCCGCGCGCGCGGTGATGAAGCGCCGGCTCCTGGATGCGCTGGACGGGATGGTGGATTTCGACCTGCCGCCGAGCATGGTCGAGGCGGAGGCCAAGCAGATCGCCCATCAGCTCTGGCACGAGGACAACCCGGATGTGCAGGGCCATGACCACCCCGAGATCGAGCCGACCGACGAGCACCGGAAACTGGCCGAGCGGCGGGTCCGCCTGGGTCTTCTGCTAGCCGACTTGGGTCAGCGGGCAGAGATCGAGGTGACGGATCAGGAAATGACCCAGGCGATCATGTCGCAAGCGCGGCAATATCCGGGCCAGGAGCGTGAATTCTTCGAGTTCGTGCAGCAGAACCAGCAGATGCAGCAGCAGCTCCGGGCTCCCCTCTTCGAGGACAAGGTCATCGACTACGTGGTCGAACTGGCCGACGTGACCGAAAAGGAGGTCAGCAAGGACGAGCTGCAGGCGGCCGTCGAGGCGATGGACGACGAGGCCACCTGAGCAATGCCGGGGGCGGCGGAGACCCGAAAGGCCCGCCGCCGCCATCCCCGCCGCGCCCGATCCTGGCCGTGGCAGTGCCGACAGCGGCACACTCCGCCGGCGATAAACCATCCGTGATGAGAGATGATCCGGCGGGTGATGGACGCGGTTCGCGGGAACTCCTATGGTTGATGACGAGCGTGAGACGAGGTGCCCCTTGACCGTCGATGTCGATCATTTGCTGGCCGAAATGCGCACGGTATATCCTGCCGGGCTTCCCAACCTCTTTCGGACGTTGAAGGGTAACCCGGCGGTTCTGTCCGCTTTTCTGGCGCTGGACTCCGAACTGGAGGCGCATGGCCGGCTGAGCCCGGCCGAGCGGTTGCTGGTGGGGCTGATCACCGCCGAGCACGTTGAATGCGGCTATTGTCAGGCGGCGCTGTCGAAGGAAGCCGTGGAGGCCGGCACGCCCGAGCCGATCGTCGAGGCGCTGTTGGACAGGGGTCTGCCCAACGATGACAGGGCGCGCACGCTTGCCCAGGCGGCGCGGCGGATACTTGAGCTGCATGGCCGTCTGCCATCTTCGGAAATCGCCCATCTTGAGCGGCGTGGCCTTGACGAGGCATCGCTGCTCGAGATCATCGCCGTGGTGGGCGAGTTCACCATCGCGACCTATGCCAATCACCTCAAGCGGACGCGTCTCGATCCCGAATACCGCAGCACCCCGGCAGCCCGGCCACCTCAGCCCTGATCCGGGATGGTGATTTCGAAGACCGTGCCACCGGCGCCGGTGCGCCCGACTTCAAGTCCGCCGCCGTGACCCTGCGCCAGTTCCGAGGCGATCATCAGCCCCAGCCCCGTACTGCCCGTGCCGGCCTTGTCCGTGTGGAGCTGGCGCAGGATCTCTTCGGGAAGGCCGGGGCCGTCATCGGAAACGGTGATGCGGGTCAGGCCGTCGTCCCGGCGTCCGGAAATCGCGATATGCGCCGCCCCGGCGTCCGAGGCGTTGCGCACGAGGTTGAGCAGGATCCGGTAGACCTGGTCGAAATCGGCGTCCAGCAACACCGCGTCGCCGGAGTCGAATTCCAGTTGCGGGCCGATGCCGCCGGGAAGGATCGTGGTGGCCTGGAGTTCCTCCACCACATCGTCGAGCATGAAGCGGGTGGGATCGGGTTTCTGTTCCTCGACCCGACCGGCCAGCATCGTCTGCTGGCAAAGTTGCAGCGCCCGCTCGAGAGAGCGTGACATCACGTCGGCCCCGGCGCGCACATGCGCGTCCTCGTGCCCGGCAAGGCGGTCCGACAGAAGCTGCGCCGTGGTCAGGGCGTTGCGCAGGTCATGGACCAGCTTGCGGACCGAGCGGCCCACTTCGGCCAATTGTTCGCCCCTGAGATCGCGGATCAGCACCAGAAGCTCCTGATCGCTGCCGGATGCGGGATGAAAGGCGGTGCTTCGGATCTCGGCCGGGACAAGCTCTCCCGTGCGGGTGCGGCACGACATCGCATCGCTTTGCCAGGCGCCGTTGCGGGCCACCTCTTTCATGAAATCGCGCAACCTGGGCAGTTCGTGCGCGTGGAAATCCGCGGCGGTCATGCCCTCCAGTTCGGTTTGCGTGTAGCCCAGCAAACGGCCCGCCGCACGGTTGGCGGCCTTTATGGCGCCGGACTCCGCATCAAGTACGAGCGCAGGATCCTGCATGCCGTCGAAAAGTTCATCAAAACTGGTGCTGCGCGACATCGGGTGTCCATCCTTCCGGTCCGCGCCCGGCCCTGCGAACGGTGCCACCGAGCCGTCTCACAGCACTGTGACAAGGTCAATCCTGAGCGTCCCTCCGGCCGATCCGGCGCGGCGGTCAGTCGCGGATGCCGGAGAAACGGGCCTGCCAGTCCTCGCGCGCTGTGTCGTTGATCTTGGCGAAAAGCACATCCGGTACCGTGAAGGCGTGGCCGGGCGGCAGGGTGCGCAGCGCGGACGCGACATCATCGGGCCAGCCGGCATCGCGGCAGTCCAGCGCCACGAGCATGCGCTGCGCGGCATCGGGGATGAAGGGCGCCGAAAGCACCGCGTAGAGGCGGATGAGGTTGAGCGCCAGGCGGATCTGCATCGCAGCGGTGGCCGGGTCTTCCTTGACCGAGGCCCAGGGGGCGGCGGATTGCAGGTATTCGTTGCCCTCCACCCAGATGGCGCGCAGGGCGGCGGCGGCCTTGCGGATCTCCATCGCCTCCATGTGGCCCTCGTAGGCGCGGATGCGGTTTTCCAGGGCTTCGGTCAGCGCCGCCTCGTCGGGCCCTTGCATGCCCGCCTCGGGAACCGTCTCGCCGAACTTGGCGCGGCAGAACTTGGTCACTCGCGATACGAAATTGCCCAGAACATCGGCCAGATCCTTGTTCACGTTCATCTGGAAATTTTCCCAGGTGAATTCGGAATCCCCGCCCTCGGGCGCGTGGGAAAGCAGCCACCAGCGCCAGTAATCGGCCGGCAGGATCTGGAGCGCGTCATCCATGAACACCCCGCGGCCCTGGCTGGTGGAAAACTGGCCGCCGTCGTAGTTGAGGTAATTGAAGGACTTGATGTAATCCACCAGCTTCCACGGTTCGCCCGAGCCCATCAGCGTGGCCGGAAAGGAAAGGGTGTGGAAGGGCACGTTGTCCTTGCCCATGAACTGCGTGTAGGTAATATCCGCGGCGCCCTTGTCCTCGCGCCACCATCGTTCCCAGGCGGCCGCGTCCAGCCCCCGTGCCTCGGCCCATTCTGCGCCGCAGGCGATGTATTCGATCGGCGCGTCGAACCAAACGTAGAACACCTTGCCCTCCATGCCCGACCACGGCGCGCCCTCGAACTGCGCGGGAATGCCCCAGTCGAGATCGCGGGTGATGCCGCGGTCGCGCAGCCCGCCTTCGTCATGCAGCCATTTCTTCGCGATCGAGGTGGTCAGGATGGGCCAGCCGGTCTTGGAATCAATCCAGGCGTCGAGACGGTCGCGCATCTTCGACTGGCGCAGGTAGAGATGCTTGGTTTCACGCACCTCCAGGTCGGTGGAGCCGGAGATGGCGCTGCGGGCCTCGATCAGATCGGTGGGGTCAAGCTGCTTGGTGCAATTCTCGCACTGGTCGCCGCGGGCGCGCTCATACCCGCAATTGGGGCAGGTGCCCTCGATGTAGCGATCCGGAAGGAAGCGCCGGTCGGCAATCGAATAGACCTGTTTCTCGGTCACTTCCTCGATCAGTCCGGCAGCGTGCAGTCTCGTGGCAAGGTGCTGGGTGAGGCGCGTGTTCTGGGCGCTGGAAGAGCGACCGAAGTGATCGAAGCTCAGGGCGAACCCGTCGGAGAGGTCCTTTTGCACCTGCCACATCTCGGCGCAGTACTCGGCCACCGGTTGTCCTGCCTTGGTGGCCGCCAGTTCGGCCGGTGTGCCGTGCTCGTCGGTGGCACACAGGAACAGCACCTCGTGGCCGCGCCCACGCTGATAACGCGCGAAAAGATCGGCGGGCAGCTGGCTGCCGACAAGATTGCCGAGATGCTTTATCCCGTTGATGTAGGGGATTGCCGAGGTGATCAGATGCCGTGCCATGTGTCCTGCGCCCCTTCGCGTCCGTTTGGCCCCGTTTAATCGCTGTGGCGCCGAAGGGCCAGAGCCGGTTGGACAAAGAAAGCCGCCGGGAGCGCGCGATCGTGTCGCAAACCGGTTTGACGCGGCCTTGCACGGGCTGGTAGCCGACACTCGATTCCGCCGGCGCGTGCCGGCCCAAGCCGCAAGGGTCCGCTGCGATGTTCCAGGTTCTCGCTTCCGTCTGGGCCCTTCTGCTGGGCATGACGCTGATCATGATCGGCAACGGCATGCAGGCCACTCTGATGGGCGTGCGCGGGGCGCTGGAGGGGTTCGGCACCTTGCAGCTGTCGGTGATCACGTCGGGATATTTCCTGGGGTTCCTGGTCGGCAGCCGGCTGACGCCGGAGCTGATCCGGCGGGTCGGGCATGTGCGTGTCTTCGCGGCGCTGGCCTCGTTCATCTCGGCAGGGCTCATCGCCTTTCCGATCCTGACCGACCCTTACAGCTGGACGGCGATCCGGGTGGTGCTGGGGTTCTGCCTGTCGGGGGTTTACGTGACCGCCGAAAGCTGGCTGAACAACGCCGCCACCAACCAGACGCGCGGCAAGGTCCTGTCAGTCTACATGGTGGCGCAGATGCTCGGCATGATCGCGGCGCAGGGGATGATGAACCTCGGCGAGGCGAGCGGATTCTTCCTGTTCGTGATTCCGTCCATCCTGGTGTCGCTGAGTTTCGCGCCGATCCTCCTGTCGATCAGTCCCACTCCCGCCTTCGAGACGACAAAGCCGATGAGCCTGCGACAGCTCTATGGCAAATCCCCGCTGGCAAGCATCGGTACGTTGCTTCTGGGCGGGGCCTTCGCGGCGCAGTTCGGCATGGCCTCTGTCTATGGCGCGGCTGCGGGGCTGAGCGTGGCGCAGATCACCGGGTTTGTCGCCGCGATCTTCACCGGCTCGATGGTCTGGCAGTTTCCCGTCGGATGGCTTTCGGACCGGATGGACCGGCGGATACTGATCCTTGCCCTCGCGGCGATCGGGACGGTGGCCACCGGGGCGAGCTTCGTGCTGGGAACGCGATTCGAGGTGATATTGGTTCTGGCCTTCATCGTGGGCGGTGTGGCCAACCCGCTTTATGCGCTCTTCATTGCCTATCTGAATGATTACCTTGAGATTGACGACATGGCCGCGGCGTCCGGCGGACTGGTTTTCGCTTATGGGGTGGGCGCGATCGTGGGGCCGATGGCAACCGGCCAGCTGATGGAGGTCGCGGGGCCGAAAGGGTTCTGGCTGTTCCTGGTGATCATCTTCGCGGCGATCACGCTCTACGCAGGCTGGCGGATGACACGGCGTCCGGCGGTGCCCGTCGACGAGACCGGCAGTTACCTTGGCGTGCAGCCGACAGCGTCCCCTGTGGCGCTGGCGGCGGCACAGGAATGGTATGCCGAGCAGGCAGAGGAACAGGCCGCGGAAGATACCGTTCCGCCGGCCCATGGGTGATGCGACAGGGCTCTTTCCGGTTCGGCAGGTGTCCCGTGGGCGCTGACCGTCGCCGGCGTCATTGGCGGGACAACGACAACCTCCCCCGGAGTATTTGGGGAAAGATGAAGGCACCCGGTCCGTCTTCATCTTTCCTGCAATACTCCCGCCGGAGGCATCCCGAGGCGGCGGCCGAAGGCCGGCAACGAGACAGGACTGCGCGCGCCCCTGGCGCGCTCCGCCAATGGAGACCGGCATCCAGGGGCCCGCATGTCAGGAGCGGTCCCGGCTGCGGCCGGTGAGGCGACCGATGATGAAACTGGTGCGCGGCGTCCAGATATAGGGTGTACGCGTGATGGTCGTGGGACGCGCATACATGCGGGTGATCCCGAATACAGCCAACCCCACGTGGCCCATGGCGATCATCATGAACATGGCGGGCGGACCAAAACCGTCGATCAGCGTCGAGGCCAGCAGCGGCGAGGCGATCGCCCCGATCGCGAAGAAGAACATGAGTGCCGCCGAAAGCTCGACCCGCTGTGAGCTTTTCGCGAAGTCATGGGCATGGGCGGCTGAAACCGAGTAGATCGGAAAGGTCGTGAGTCCGAAGAATACCGCGGTCAGAAAGATCCCGCCAGAGGAGAGCTGGCCGCTGAAGGCGGTGACAAGGCAACTGATCACGGCCGCGAGCGAAAGTCCGATCAACACCTTGCGACGGTCAAAGCGGTCGGCCAGCCAGCCCACCGGATATTGCGCCAGTGCTCCGCCAAGGACGAAAGCGGCGAGGAACCAGGCGATCTGGTCCGTTTCAAGGCCGACCCTCTGGCCGTAGAGAGGCCCGACCATGCGGAAGGCCGAACTGGACAGGGCGGCCACCACGACCCCGGCGACGGCGAGCGGGGAACATGTCAGCGCCAGACGCGGGCGCAGGCGCGGCGCATCGGGTGTTTCGGGCTGGCGCACCGTGGTCAGCGTGAGCGGCAGCAGCGCGGCACAGCACAGCAGAGCCAGCAGGTTGTAGGAAACGTAGGAGGCCGGCGCGAGCACCGATATGAGAAGCTGTGCCATGAGGTTGGCGCCCATGTCGGCCACCCGGTAAACCCCCATCGTGCGGCCGCGCGTGGCGTTGGTGACCTTTGCCTGGAGCCAGGCTTCGATTACCGTGTAGCAGCCGGCGACACAAATGCCGGAGGCGACCCGCATCAGGGCCCAGGCATAGGGATCGACCACCATCATGTGGGCCAGCAGCCCGATCGCCCCGGCCGCGGTGAAGGCCGCGAAGGCGCGCGAATGACCGACGCTGCCCATCAGTCGTGGCGCCCACCAGCAGCCAATGAAGAAACCCACGAAATGCGCCGAGCCAAGCAGGCCCACCTGCGCGGTCGTGAAGCCCAGGAAGACACCGGACAGCGCGTCGAGAGGGCCGACCCCGCCGGTCGAAAGTTGTAGCAGAATGACCGAGAGGAAGAGGGCGGCGAAGGAAATCAGGATGCGCATGACATTCGCAGCATCGCAGGCCCGGCCAGGAAGGCCAGCGCAGATTCGACAGTTCCGTGTCGTTTTCCGCGTCAGGCCGGCGTGCAGGTCCGTCCAGCCCGTCTCGGGGCGGCACTATTTCCCGATCCGGGCGATGATGCGCAGGCTGATCACGTCGCCCACCATACCGGCAAAGCCTTTGGCGCCGAAGGCGCTGCGGCTGATGCGGCCGGTCATCAGCACGGTGAGCTGGTCGAGTTCGTCCGGGGCGGTACCGCGCTGGCGGTAGAGCCCGGCGGCAAGCGTGACCGGTCGGGTGATTCCGCGCACTGTCAGGTCTCCGGTGACGGTGGCGGCGGACAGGCTGCCCCTGATCCGGGTGGAGCGGAAGCGGATCTCGGGATGGTGCGCGGTATCGAGGATTTCGGGCCCCTTCATGGCGCGGGTTGCGAAGATGAATCCCGCCCGTGCCCGTCGCGCGTCCAGCGTGACCGAGACGGTGCTGCGGCCGATCTCGTGGAGGTCGATCCGGATGTCGGCGGATTTGACCGGCATCCGCCCTTCCGTCGTCCGGCCCTGCAGGTCATATGTGAACGCGACCATGGAGCGCGCGGTGTCCAGCCGGTAGGGCAGCGGCGCGGCGGCGGCCAGCGACGCCGCAATGCAGATGATCAGCAGGGGCAGAAGTCGGTGCATGACGGTCCTTTCCGGGCAGGTGCAGCATACAGCCCCTCGCGGTGTGTGCGAGGGTCACGATTTCGTCAGCTGCCAGGCGCCGGGTCCGCCCTCCAGACGCCAGCACCGGGGCGGGGCGGTGCGCGCGCGGCGCCGGTCCAGCCTCCATGCGGTGTGACCGGGATCATGGGCGGGGGCCATGTGCCATCGTGTCTCGACCGCCGGCGCGCCGCCCTCGCCCGGTGTCAGGATCAGGCCCAGCGGCGCGGTGCCGTCCTGCGCGTTGCCTGCCCCGGATGCGCCCGTCTCGGCGGCCAGGTGCAGCCGGCGTACCGCGGTCAGGCCCGGCGGACCGGGCAGATCGGCCACCGCCAACGGTACCACGCCGCTGCGCAGCACCTCCTCCAGGGTCCAGAGCACATCCTCGGCCCTGTCCGGGGTCACGAAGGTGAAACGCGCGGGATCGGTGAAGGCCGTCATGCCGTCCGGGTTGAGCGTATCGCCCCGCCAGCGTGGCGCGATCCAGAAGACCGCCCCCCGTGAGGCGCCGGCGACCAGCATCGCGAAGCTGTGGCGCCCTGGGCCGCAGCATTCGTGCAGGCGCGCCAGCGGCAGCGTGACGCCGCCCTCGAGAATGGTCAGGGCGGGGCGCGGCAGGTGCGGCGTGCGGGAGAGAAGATGCGTGGAGGTCATCGGGGGAAGATATAATGTTCTTCTTATGTTCTCAATCCCCGATACCGGACAACCGGGGGTGACGCGCCGGGAAAAAACGCTAAGGTCGCGCCGGCAATAGATTGACAACGGCAGGGACAGGAGCCGCAACATGCAGATGAATCCTTTGGGCCGGACCGGGCTGATGGTGAGCGAGCTTTGCCTCGGGTCGATGACATGGGGCAGCCAGAATACGGCCGCCGAAGGTCATGCGCAGATCGACAGGGCGCTGGAGAGGGGGGTGAATTTCATCGACACGGCCGAGATGTATCCGGTCAACCCGATCCGCGCCGAAACCACCGGACGCACCGAAGAGGTCATCGGCGAATGGATCGCACGCAGCGGCCGGCGGGACGCGGTGATCCTGGCTACAAAGCATTCCGGAGAGGGCTTCCGCCATGCGCGGGGCGGGGCACCGATCAGCGCCGAAACCATCCCCGGCGCGATCGAGGGGTCACTGCGGCGGCTGCGCACCGATCACATCGATCTCTATCAGTTCCATTGGCCCAACCGCGGCAGCTACATGTTCCGTCAGAACTGGCGGTATGACCCGTCCGGGCAGGACCGGCAGGCGACCATAGCCCATATGGAGGAGACGCTGGAGGCGTTGCAGCGCGAGGTGGCACGCGGCACGATCGGGCATTTCGGCCTGTCCAACGAAAGCGCCTGGGGCACCGCGCAGTGGTTGCGCGTGGCAGACGAGCGGGGCCTGCCGAGGGTGGCCTCGATCCAGAACGAATATTCGCTCATGTGCCGGCTGTACGATACCGACCTCGCGGAGCTGAGCGTCAACGAGGATGTCGGCCTTCTGGCCTTCTCGCCATTGGCGGCGGGGCTCCTGAGCGGCAAGTATCAGGGCGGGGCGGTGCCGGAAGGCTCGCGCATGGCGCTCAACGGGGATCTGGGCGGACGCCGGACCGAGCGCGCCTTCGCGGCGGTCGATGCCTATCTGGGGATCGCGCGGCGGCACGGGCTGCACCCGGTGCAGATGGCGTTGGCCTGGTGCCGGACGCGGCCCTTCATGACATCGGCCATTTTCGGGGCAACGACGATGGATCAACTGGATCTGGCACTGGACAGCACTGCCGTGACCCTGAGCGACGCTGTGCTGGAGGAGATCGACAGTGCCCACCGGACCCATCCGATGCCCTATTGACCTGTCACGCGGGCGGACATGCTCAAGCGCGGGGCGATGGCGGCGCGTCCGGCGGAATGAGGGGCGGGGCGAAGAACACGTCAGCTGTGCGGTGCCCCGGGCCGCGTCAGCGCTTGCGGTCCCGGCGGCTTGACATCGGCTGGAACGCGACCCCGACATGGGCTTCGCAATAGGGCTTGCCGGATTGTACCGGAAGGCCGCAGAACCAGAAATCCTCGGTCGCCGGGTCGCCCACGGGCCATTTGCACGTTCGCGCCGTGAGTTCCATCAGCGAAAGGCGCTTGGCCTTCTTCTCGATCTCGGAAACCTTGGCAAGCGCCTTGGGGTCGATCTCGTTCGTGGAGGGCTGCGGCGGCAGCGGCTGTCCGGCCGGCACGATCCTGTCGGCGCGGCTTGAGACGGGCGCTGCGGCCGGTGCCTCGGGCGCCGGAGGGGCCGCCGGGGCGGCGGGCTTTTTCGGCTCCGCCTCGTCGGGCGGTGGCGTCGCCGCGGCCGGTTTCGGATCGGGTTTGGCCGGCGGTTCGGATGCGGGAGCTGCGCCGCCGTTGCGATTTGAAAGCCCGAGGCGATGCACCTTGCCGATAACGGCGTTGCGGGTGACGCCGCCCAGCTCCTTGGCGATCTGGCTGGCCGACTGGCCCTCGCCCCACAATTTCTTGAGCAGATCCACGCGCTCGTCGCTCCAGGACATGGCCATTTCCCCATCCGAAAGGGCGGCCCGATCAAGCGCGCCGCCCCGTAAATTTCATGCTGGGCCTATTCTAGTCACTCAGGGCTGAGTTACAAGGCGTCGAATCACTTCCGGAGGGACATCACAATGACGAATGGCGTTCAAATGGGCACGCGCCGTTTCGGGCGGGTCAACTGGATGGGACTCTACACGCTCTCGGCGCGCGAGATCCAGCGTTTCATGGCTGTCTGGACCCAGACGCTGATGGCGCCGCTGATCACCGCGGGGCTGTTCATGATGATCTTCTCGATCGCCATAGGGCCGCGCAGGGGCGAGGTCATGGGTGTCGATTTCACAACCTTCATAGCGCCCGGCATCCTGATGATGACGGTGATCCAGAATGCCTTTGCCAACACCTCGTCCTCGATCGTGATCGGCAAGGTGCAGGGCAATATCGTGGATACGCTGATGCCGCCACTGAGCCCTGTCGAACTGGTGATCGGGTATCTGGCCGGGGGCACCGGCAGGGGCCTTATGGTGGCATTGGCGATCGGGCTGGGGCTGCTGGTCTTCCTCGGGATCGAGGTGCGCCACCCGGTCTGGGCGCTGACCTTCGTGATCCTTGGCGCGGCGTTTCTTTCGGGGCTGGGGATCGTCGCGGGGGTGTTCGCCAACAAGTTCGACCAGATGGCGGCGATCACCAATTTCGTCATCACGCCGCTGGCCTTCCTGTCCGGCACCTTCTACTCGGTCACCGCGCTGCCGCCGTTTCTGGAGACGGTGACGCGCTACAATCCGATCTTCTACATGATCGACGGGGTCCGCTACGGGGTGATCGGGGTTTCGGACGGTTCGCCATGGACGGGGCTTGCCGTGGGCATCGGCGCGACGCTGGCGATCTCGGTCATCGCGTGGTGGATGTTCGCGCGCGGGTATCGTCTCAAGGCCTGAGGCGCCGCCGGGGCGCGGTGCCTGAAAGGCGGGCAGGGCGCTCACACGTCCAGGCACCAGCGCATGATCGCCTTCTGCGCGTGCAGGCGGTTCTCGGCCTCATCGAAGACCACAGATTGGGGGCCGTCCATCACCTCGCTGGTGACCTCTTCGCCGCGATGCGCCGGCAGGCAGTGCATGAAAAGCGCCTGCGGACCCGCCGCCTCCATCAGCGCCGCGTTGACCTGGTACGGGCGCAGCATGTTGTGGCGCCTTTCGCGGTTTGACTGGCTGTCATGCATGCTCACCCAGGTGTCGGTGACCACGAGGTCGGCGCCGGCGACGGCGCGGGCCGGGTCGCGGTCGATCTCGACGGTGCGGCCGGCCTTGCGCGCCAGCCCGACGAATTCGGCCTCCGGGTCAAGCTGAACCGGGCCGGTGAAAGTGAGGTCGAAGCCGAACTGTGCCGCAGCGTGCAGGAAGGACGCGCAGACGTTGTTGCCGTCGCCCGACCACACCACCTTGCGCCCCGCGATCGGACCGCGGAGTTCCCGGAAGGTCAGGATGTCGGCCATGATCTGGCACGGGTGGCTGCGGTCGGTGAGGCCGTTGATCACCGGAACCGTCGCGTGGTCCGCCAGTTCGGCCAACACCGATTCGTCAAAGGTGCGGATCATGATCAGGTCCACGTATCGCGACAGGACCCGGGCGGTGTCGGAGATGGTTTCGCCGTGGCCGAGTTGCATGTCTGTGCCGGACAGGATCATGCTCTGCCCGCCCATCTGGCGCACGCCCACGTCGAAGCTGACGCGGGTGCGGGTCGAGGGCTTTTCGAAGATGAGTGCGACCATGCGGCCCGCCAGCGGTTGCTCGTCATCCGGGGCGCCCCTTGGGCGGTCGCCGCGAGCGGCCTTCATGCGGTCGGCCGCGGCGATCATCGCCTCAAGCGCGTCCGGGTCCGTCTTGTGGATGTCGAGGAAATGGTTCATGTCGCAGCCTCCGCTGACGGGCTCAGCGCCGCGGCGGCCTGGTCAAGTCGCGTGATCGCCTCGGAGATCTCCTCATCGGTGATTGTGAGGGGTGGCAGCACGCGCAGCACGTTGTCGGCCGCCGGCACCGTGATCACCCCGGCGTCATGGCCCGCGCGGACCAGATCGGCATTGGGCGCGCGGCATTTCAGTCCCAGCATCAGTCCGGTGCCGCGGACCTCTCCGAAGATGTCGGGATGCGCGGCCACCAGCCCTTCGAGCTTCTGACGAAAGAGGCCCGCCTTGCGTCGCACGTCCGCCAGGAATTCCGCATCGGCGACGTGATCCATGACCGCGCAACCCACCGCGCAGGCCAGGGGGTTGCCGCCATAGGTGGAGCCGTGGGTGCCCGCGGTCATCGCCGCGCCTGCGGCCTCGGTGGCCAGCACCGCGCCCAGCGGGAAGCCCCCGCCGATCCCCTTGGCGACCATCATGATGTCGGGGGTGACGCCGGCCCATTCATGGGCAAAGAGACGACCCGTCCGGCCCATGCCGCATTGCACCTCGTCGAGGACCAGCAGCAGGCCCTTCTCGTCGCAGAGTGCGCGCAACCCCTTCAGGCACTGATCGGGAAGCACGCGGATTCCGCCTTCGCCCTGAACGGGTTCGATCAGGATCGCCGCGGTGCTGTCGTCGATCGCGGCGTGAAGCGCGTCATGGTCGCCCCAGGGCACCTGGGTGAACCCCGGCATCAGCGGACCGAACCCGGTGGTCATCTTCTCGGAGCCCGCGGCGGCGATGGCGGCATTGGACCGGCCGTGGAACGCCCCTTCGATGGCAATGATGCCGTGGCGCGCCTCACCCCGGTCGTGGAAGTGGCGCCGCACCATCTTGACCGCGAGTTCCAGCGACTCGGTACCGGAATTGGTGAAGAACACGGTATCGGCGAAGGTTTCCGCCACCAGCCGTTCGGCCAGCGCCTCCTGTTCGGGGATATGAAAGAGATTGGAGGTATGCCACAGCCTGCGGGCCTGTTGCGTGAGCGCGGCAACCAGCGCCGGGTGTGCATGGCCCATCGCATTGACGGCGATACCGGCCCCGAGATCGAGGAATCGGCGCCCGTCCGCCTCGGTCAGCCATGAGCCTTCACCGCTCACGAAGCTGAGCGGCGCGCGGTTGTAGGTGGGCAGAACGGGCGGGATCATCATAACATTCCTTGTCCAAGAAGCCTTTGAGTGCCGAAACACCGCGGGCAAGTCAACAATCGTGGCAGGCGGGAGGGCGGCGGCGCGGGCCGCGATCAGGCAGCCGTGACGTCAGGCGCGATGGTGCGGACGTCGAAGGGCGGAATATGCTCGGGGCGTGATCATGCAGCGGCCCATAGCGCATTCCTTCCCGCCCGTGAAGTGCAAAACGCGCATCGCACCGGCCCGCGCGGTGCCCGCCCTGCGGCCACTTGCGCCCCGGCGCCATTGCAATAGGCTGGACCCGAACGGGACAGGAGATTGGCGATGACGATGGCGCGGATCGGGGTCTACGGGCTCGGCACGATGGGCAGCGCGCTGGCGCTGAACCTGGCCGAAAACGGCATTTCCGTGGCCGTGTCCAACCGGGAAACCGACTGGATCGCGGATTTCATCGCCGAGGCGGGGCCGCTGGCGGCGCAATTGCACCCGCATGACCGCCTTGAGGATTTCGTCGCCGGGCTGGCGTTGCCACGGGTGATCCTGTTCATGATCCCCTCGGGCGCGCCGATGGACGCGATGATAGAGACGGTTGCGTCGATGTTGGCGCCGGGGGACACGATCATTGACGCGGGCAATGCCGATTTCCACGACACGCGGCGGCGGGCGGCGGCCCTGGCCGGGCGCGACCTGCATTTCGTCGGCATGGGGGTCTCGGGCGGCGAGGCCGGCGCGCGCCACGGGCCTTCGATGATGGTCGGCGGCAGCAAGCACAGCTGGAAGCAGCTGCGCCCGATTCTGGACGCGATCGCGGCCCGCCACGAAGGTGATCCCTGCGTCGATCACCTGGGTCCGGACGGGGCCGGGCATTTCGTCAAGACCGTGCATAACGGGATCGAATATGCCGACATGCAGGCGATCGCGGAAATCTATGGTCTGATGCGCCACGGCGCCGCCTTGCCCCCGGCCGAGATCGGAGGGATCTTCGCCGAATGGGACCGGGGACCGTTGCAGTCCTACCTGACGGGGATAACGGCGGAGATGCTGCAATATGCTGATCCGCATACCGGACACCCGGTGGTGGATGTGATCCTGGATTCCGCCGGGCAGAAGGGCACCGGCCGATGGACGGTCGTCGAGGCCGTGCGCCTGGGCCAGTCGGCCAATACGATCGAGGCGGCGGTGGGGGCGCGCAGCTGGTCCTCGGAAAAGCACGTGCGAATGGCGGCCGAGGCGGTTCTGGGCGGCACGAGGGGCGTTTTCGACCCGGGACCGACCGCGCTCGGCGAGGCGCTGCTGGCGGCGCGCATACTGGCCCATTCACAGGGGTTCCGGATCCTCGCGGCGGCGTCGCAGGAATATGACTGGACCCTGGATTTCGCCCGCATCGCCGAGATCTGGCGTGCCGGGTGCATCATTCGTTCGGCGTTGCTGGACGACATTGCGCGCGCTTTCCGCGGCGGGGCGCCCGAAGGTCAGCTGATCCTGGCGCCGGATGTCGCCGAAACCTTGGCGCGCGCCGTTCTGGCCCTGCGCGAGGTCGTCGCCGGCGCGGTGGTGGCGGGGCACGCAGTGCCTGTCCTGTCGGCCGCGCTGGCATGGTATGACACGATGCGGCAGGGCTTTGGCACCGCCAATGTGATCCAGGCGCAACGCGACACTTTCGGCCGTCACGGGTTCGAGCGGCTCGACACACCGGGGCGCCACCACGGGCCATGGTGGGACTGAGGCGCACTGGTCGGGCTGACCGCCATGGGAGGTGAGGTGCCGCGCGGTGGCCGGTCAGGGCATCCGGTATCCCGGCGTGGAGCGGGAGATCTCGGCCTCTTCTTCGGTCATGTCCTCGGGAAAGGTTTCGAAAAGCGGCGTGGTCAGGTAGCGTTCGCCGGTATCGGGCAGCATGGCCAGGATCACCGACCCCGGCTCGGCCCTCTCGGCGATCTGCATGGCGATCGCAAAGGTGGATCCCCCGGAAACGCCGGTCAGGATCCCTTCCTTTGCCGCCAGTTTCTGCGCCCATGCGATGCCGGCGGCACCGGCAACCGGAATCAGCTCGTCGAAATGACCCGCGTCGATCGCCTCCTGCAGGACAAGGGGGATGAAATCCGGGGTCCATCCCTGGATCGGGTGCGGCTCGAAGGCCGGGTGGCTGGCCGCGGGTTCGCCCGCGGCGTTGCGGTCCTGGGCGTGACCCGATCCGACAAGCTGCGCGTTGTCCGGCTCGGACAGGATGATCTTCGTTTCCGGCCGTTCCCGGCGCAGGACACGGGCCACGCCGCTGACGGTCCCGCCGGTGCCGTAGCCGGTGACGAAATAATCCAGCCGGTCACCCTCGAAATCGCCCAGGATCTCGCGGGCGGTGGTTGATTCGTGGATCGCGGCGTTGGCATCGGTTTCGAACTGGTGCGCGAGGAACCAGCCATTGGCCTCGGCCAGTTCCACCGCCTTGCGGTACATGCCGAATCCCTTCTCCGCGCGCGGCGTCAGGACCACCTTGGCGCCCAGCATGCGCATCAGGCGGCGGCGCTCGATCGAGAAGCTGTCGGCCATGGTCACCACCAGCGGATAGCCCTTCTGCGCGCAGACCATCGCCAGGCCGATCCCGGTATTGCCGCTGGTGGCCTCGACCACCGTTTGCCCGGGCTTCAGGCTGCCGTCGCGTTCGGCCGCCTCGATGATGTTCACCGCCAGCCGGTCCTTGACCGACGCGGCGGGGTTGAAGGCCTCGGCCTTGACATGGATCGTCACGTGATCGGGGCCGAGGTTGTTGATGCGGATGACCGGCGTGTCGCCGATCGTATCGAGCACGCTGTCGAAGCGCCGCCCGCGTCCTGATGTGCTGCGGATGCCGTTCTGTCCCATCTTCCCGTTCCTCCCGGTTGTCGAGGCCCGAAGGGTAACGCCACGCGGCGTGCCTGTCGATCTCGCATGCCGGACTTGGCTGCATGTGGTCCTTCACGCCGTTGCGCGCCGGCCTCGCGAGGCGCGCCCGCAAGGGCGCGATGAGCCGCCTCTCAGCCCGCGACCGAGGTCAGGATCGCGAAGATCAGCGCTGAAAGCAGGGCGGCGGCCGGCACCGTCACCACCCAGGCCGCGATGATGGTCATGAAATGGCTGCGCCGGACCAGCTTGCGTCGCCTCCGCTCCTCGGTCGGGAGAGCCGGTCCCGTCGCGCGGGCCGCGCGATGGCCGCGCAGGCGCCGTTCCATGTGCCATTCGCGGAAAAAGCCGACGCCAAAGACCCCGCCGACCGCGATATGCGTGGAACTGACCGGCAGGCCGAGCCAGCTGGCCATGATTACGGTGATGGCGGCGCTGAGGGCCACACAGTACGCCCGCATCGGGTTGAGCCGGGTGATCCGGCTGCCGACCATGCGGATCAGTCTGGGTCCGAAGAGAAACAGGCCGAAGGAAATTCCGAGTGCGCCGATCACCATCACCCAGAACGGGATCGCCACCGTGCCCGCGGCGGCCCCGAATTCCGAGGCATGAACGATGGCGGCCAGAGGGCCGACGGCATTGGCCACGTCATTGGCCCCGTGTGCGAAGGACAGCAGCGCCGCCGACAGGATCAAGGGCAGCCCGAACAATGCCTTGAGCGAACGGTTGCGGTTCTCCATGCCCCGCGCCTGGCGGCGGATCAGCGGAATGGTCAGCACATGAACCGCCACTCCCGTACCAATTCCGATCAGCAGGGCCGTGCCGACCTCGATCGAGACGATGCGCTTGAAGCCCTTGAGGGCCAGGTAGGCGGCAAAGACGCCGGACATGATGCCCACCAGGATGGGCACCCACCGGCGGGCTGCCGCGATCTTGTCGTCGCGGTAGATCACCCGGCTCTTGATCAGGGCGAGGAAAACCGCCGCGATGACGCCGCCCAGCACTGGCGAGATCACCCAGCTGGCAGCGATCGCCACCATCGTGGACCAGCTGACAGCGGCGAAGCCGGCGGCGGCGATGCCCGCGCCCATTACCCCGCCCACCACCGAATGCGTGGTCGAGACGGGCGCCCCGATCCAGGTGGCAAGGTTGACCCACAGCGCCGCCGAAACCAGCGCTGCCATCATGGCATTGATGAAGTCGCGGGTTTCGGCCACACCGGCCGGATCGATGATGCCCTTTGATATGGTCGCGACGACATCCCCGCCCGCAAGCAGCGCTCCGGCGCTCTCGCAGACGGCCGCAATCGCGATCGCCCCGCCCATCGTCAGCGCCCGGGCGCCCACGGCCGGGCCCATGTTGTTGGCCACGTCGTTGGCCCCGATGTTGAGCGCCATGTAGGCCCCGAACACGGCCGCCGCGACCACGATCATGTTCTGCGGGAAGGATCCGAATAAGAGCGCCGCGCAGATCCCCGCGGCCACCATGAAGACCAGTGCCACACCGGCCCCCACCATAGGCCGGGCGACGTGGGCCGCGGCATACTCGACATGCGAGATCCGCCCCAGATCCTTGTCGAGCGTCTTCCACTGGTTTTCTTGGCTGTCGTCGGTCATCCCGCACCGTTTCCCCCGTTCATGGTGCAAGCGCTATGGCGGCTCGGTGCAGGGTGCAACCGCGAATGTCATCAATTTGTTACAAAAGCGTTACAGGTCCCGCAGGATGGCTTTCAGCTCGGGTTCGTCGACGCGTTCGGCGGCCTCGGCCGGGCTGACCCAGGCCCGCTCACGCTCGCGCCGCTCGGGATACCGATCGGCAAGCGCGGTCACGTCGACCCGGAAGATACGCACCTCGACAGGGGCCGGGTACCCCTCGTCGAACCGCTTGTCATAGTGATAGATCCCGACAGGTGCGGACCCGATGGCGCTGGCCCTGACGCCGGCTTCCTCCCATGCTTCCTGCAGGGCGGAACCGGCGGCGTCCTTGCCGGGAACCAGCCAGCCTTTGGGCAGGATCCAGCGCCCGGTATCGCGGCTGGTGATGAGCAGCACCTCGCGCCCCGCGGGGCCGTCGCGGCAACAAAGCGCCGCGACCTGTATCTGCGGCGGGCGACGCAGCAATGGCCGGACCACCTCGGTCCAGGTTTTCTTCAAGCCTTCGGTCATGGGTCTGTTCGGGTCTGCTCGGGCCGTTTGTGTTGGTTGGCGTTTAATGTAACGCTGGGACTCAGGTTTTACAAATCAGCGCCGGCTGCGGGGTCGGGTCCGAAGGGTCGGATCGGCCGCAAGAGGGTCTTCCGGCCACGGGTGCTTGGGATAACGCCCGCGCATGTCGCGGCGGACCTCCGGGTAGGAATTGGTCCAGAAACCGGGGATGTCGGTTGTGGTCTGCACCGGCTTGCCCCCCGGCGACAGCAGCGTCACCCGCAACGGACGGCCACCGGCGCTGGGATGGGTTGTCTGGCCGAACATCTCCTGAAGGCGCAGGGAAATGGCGGGCTGCTCATCGCTGTAGTCGATGGGGATGCGGCGCCCGAGCGGCGTGGTGAAATGCGCCGGCACCTCGCGGTCCAGTGTCTGCATCTGTTCCCATGACAGCTGCGCGCGAAGAGGCTCCAGCATCTCGAACCGCTTCCAGTCCTGGGCCGTCCGCAGGCCGGTGAGGTAGGGCAGAAGCCAGTCCTCGAGATCTTGCAGCAGGGCCTCGGCGGTCATTTCCGGAAGGTCGCGCCCGGCTGCGCGCGCCAGTTCGACCCGTGCCGCGAAACGCCTGGCCGCATCGCTCCAGGTCAGGCCCAGATCGCGGACGCCGTCCATCATCGCGCGCGCCACCAGCTCGGGCGGCGCGTCCGTCCATTGCCTGTCATCCAGCACCAGGGCGCCGAACCTTTCCTGCCGGCGCGTGATCACCCGGCGGTCGCGCCGCGACCAGGCGCACAGGTCGTGCCACGCGATCTGATCGGCAAAGTGGCGGCGCAGATCGGCCTCCTGAATGGGTGCGGCCTGCCGGATGCGGGCCTCGCGCGGGTCGCCGTCCAGATCGGTGGCCACGAGAAGGCGCGCGCCCGAAAGCGGATCGCCATCGGGCAGGACCGCGCCCTTGCCGCCGGAGAGCACGTAGCGCGGCGCGTCGCCCTTGCGGCGCAGTCCGATCCGGTCGGGATAGGCAAGGGCAGCGTCGCTGGCCGTGCTGCCTGTCATGCCCGGGCCGGCGGGGCTTGCTTCGGTACCCTGCCCCGGTCGCCGCGCCGCCCTTTCCAGCCGTCTTTCCAGGCGCTTCGCCTCGGCCCGGATGCGGGCCACTGCGCCTCGGTTGGCGTTCCACGGATGCCGGGCAGCGTAGGCGTCCGAATCCCGGATCGCGGACAGGCGCAGCGACAGGTCAACCGGTGCCCCGCGCGCCAACGGGTCGCGATCGGCCAGAAGCGCAGCCAGTTGCGCCGTGCCCGGCCCCGCCACCGCCAGCATGTGCGCGAGGCGGGGGTGCAGGGGCAACTCCGCCAGCAGCCGTCCGTGCGCGGTGATCCTGTCCTTCGCGTCCAGCGCTCCCAGCATCCGCAGGAGCGCCTTTGCCTCCGCGAAACTGCCGGGATTGGGCGCCGTGAGAAACGGCAGATCGTCCGGCGCGGCCCCCCAAAGCGCCAGTTCCAGCGCCAGCCCGGCCAGATCCGCCGCTTCGATCTCGGCCGGTGGATGGGCCATCAGCGCGCCCTCTTCGCCCTTCGTCCACAACCGGTAACAAACCCCTTTCGCAATCCGCCCGGCGCGGCCGGCCCGTTGCGCGGCCTCCGCGCGGGTCACGGGCTCGGTCACCAGGCGCGACATGCCGCTGCCAGGATCGAAGCGCGCCCGCCGCGCCTTGCCGCCATCCACCACCACCCGGATATCGGGAATGGTGAGCGAGGTCTCCGCGATGGCGGTGGCCAGAACCACCTTGCGGCCGTCGCGCACCGGCGCCAGTGCGGCCCTCTGCGCGGTGAAATCCATCGCTCCGAAAAGCGGCCGTATCTCGCAGCTGGCGGGCAGGCGCTCGCGCAGCAGACGTTCGGTGCGCCGGATCTCGGCCTCGCCGGGCAGGAAGACCAGCATCCCGCCGCCAGTCTCCGCGACCGCCGTCGCGATCAGGTCCGAAATCTCCGGTTCAAGGCGCGCTCCCTTGCGCAAGGGCCTGTCTAGATGGCGGATATCCACAGGGTGGTTTCGTCCCCTCGAGGTGATCACGGGGGCGCCGCCCATCAGATCGGCCACGGGCGCGGCCTCGAGCGTGGCCGACATTGCCAGCAAGATCAGATCCTCGCGCAGAGCGCCGGCCAGGTCCAGGCACAGAGCAAGCCCGAGATCGGCGTTGAGCGAGCGTTCGTGGAACTCGTCGAAGATCACGGCGCCCACCCCCGAAAGTGCCGGGTCGGTCTGGATCATCCGGGTCAGGATGCCTTCTGTGACCACCTCCACACGCGTCGCGTCCGACACCTTCGCGGCGCCGCGCATGCGGTAGCCCACCGTTTCACCAACCTCCTCCGCCAGGGTTTCGGCCATGCGTTCGGCGGCCGCGCGCGCTGCAAGCCGTCGCGGCTCCAGCATCAGGATGCGCCCCGCGCAGAGTCCGGCGCCCAGCAACGACAGAGGCACGACCGTGGTCTTGCCGGCGCCCGGCGGAGCCTGCAACACGGCCCGGGCGCGGCTGCCCAGGGCCTCGAGCAGGTCCGGGATCACGTCGTGGATCGGCAAGGTGTCGGCCATGACCCGGTTATCGACGAGCCGCGCGCGATTGGCCAGAGTCGCATCGGCGGGCGGCTTCATCTTTCCTGAAATACTCATGTCCCGGCACAGCGGCTCGCATCGTGTTCCGAGTATTTGGAGAAAGATGAAGGGGCCGGACTGTCCCGGTCTGGACATTTGCCGCGGCACCAAGGCATGAAGACAGGGCAGAAACGATCACCTCCGGCGGGCGCATGGATATCGAGGCACTGGGCAAGGGCATCATCGCGGGCGACAGGCGGGCGCTGTCGCGGGCGATCACCCTGATCGAGAGCGCCCGCGCCGATCATCGCGAAGCGGCGGGCGCATTGCTGGAGCGTCTCAAGGAGTCCGGTCTTCAGGCGCTGCGCATCGGATTGTCGGGCACCCCGGGGGTGGGCAAATCCACGTTCATCGATGCGTTCGGCACCATGCTCACGGGGCAGGGCCTCAAGGTGGCGGTGCTCGCCGTGGACCCGTCGAGCGCCCGTACGGGAGGGTCGATCCTGGGTGACAAGACACGGATGGAACGGCTGGGCCGCGACCCTCTTGCTTTCATCCGTCCCTCGCCGGCGCAATCCCATCTGGGCGGGGTGGCGCGGCGCACGCGCGAGGCGGTGGCGCTTTGCGAGGCGGCCGGATTCGACGTGGTGCTGATCGAGACGGTGGGTGTCGGGCAATCCGAGACCGTTGTGGCCGAGATGTCGGATCTGTTCCTGCTCCTGCTCGCCCCCGGCGGAGGCGACGAGCTTCAGGGCGTCAAGCGCGGCATCATGGAGATCGCCGATCTCATCCTCGTCAACAAGGCCGACGGCGATCTTGAGCCGGCGGCCCGGCGCACCTGCAACGATTATGCCGGTGCGCTGAGGTTGTTGCGCAAGCGCCCGCAGGATCCGCCGGGCTTTCCCAAGGCGATGATGGTTTCGGCGTTGGAGGAGGCGGGCCTGCGCGCCGCGTGGGAAGAGATGACCGCGCTGACCGGCTGGCGGCGCGAGGAGGGGCATTTCGATGCGCGGCGTGCCGAGCAGGCGCGGTACTGGTTCGAGGAGGAGGTGCGCCAGGCGCTACTTGCGCGGCTGCGCACCGGCACGGCCCGTGCCGCGATGGAAGAGTATGCCGCGCGCGTGGCGGCGGGCCGGATCACCCCGGCGGTTGCGGCGCGCGAGATGCTGGAGCGGTTGGGCGAAGCCATGTCGGAGGCATGAGGCGGGCGCGGGCCCGGTGTGCCGGAGTGCGGCCCTGGCCCTTGACGGGGACCATGATAGCGCCTATGAGCCGCTGACGGAATTCGGGGCGCTGCCATGGGTGGTGCCCATTTGTATTGAATGGGCCGCCAGACGGCCCGACAAGCACGAGGATGAACCCATGTCGCGCCGCTGCGAACTGACCGGAACAGGCCCAATGGTTGGCAACAATTCCAGCCATGCCAACAACAAGACGAAGCGCCGGTACCTGCCCAACCTGAATGACGTGACCCTTCGGTCCGAGGCGCTCAAGCGCGGCATCAAGCTGCGAATCACTGCCGCCGCCCTGCGCAGCGTCGATCACCGTGGCGGGCTGGATGCCTATCTTGCCAAGGCAAAGGACAGCGAGCTGTCGCCGCGCGCGCTCAAGGTGAAGAACGAAATCGCCAGGGCCATATCCGCCGAAGCCTGACCGGCGTCTCCCGCCCGGGAGCGCAACCACCCTGTGTGCAGCACCTGGCTGCCTCCCGGCAATGAGCGGAGGCTGCTGCCACCGAATCGGCGGGCGGGCCGGAGCTCAGCCCCGGCCTCTCAGGATGCCTGATACCCAGTCCGGCACGACACGTGTCGCGGGTCCATTTCGTGTTTCGTCGAAATCGTCCGAAACCTGTGAGCGTTCGAGAGTGAGCTCGACGGTGTGCGCCCCGGCCTCGCGGGCCTGCAGGGCGAAGCCCGCGGCCGGATGCACCTGACCTGACGTGCCGATGGCCGCAAAGAGGGTTGCCCCCTGCAGAAGCTCCCATATCTCATCAAGGTGATGGGGCATTTCCCCGAACCAGACAACGTCGGGCCTTGCCGCGCCATGCCCGCAGGACGGGCAGGGCGTGTCGGCCGCCATTTCATCCGGCGCCGACCATCGGTGCCCGCAATGCGCGCACAGGGCACGCGCCAGGGTCCCGTGCATGTGAAGAACCCCGATGCTGCCTGCCGCCTCGTGCAGGGCATCGACATTCTGCGTCACGATCACCACCTCGCCGGCATGTTCGGCCTGAAGATGTGCCAGTGCCCGGTGGGCGGCATTCGGTCGGGCCCGTGCGGCCTGTTTGCGGCGGGCATTGTAGAAGTCATGCACGAGTTCCGCGTCGCGCGCGAATCCCTCCGGCGTGGCCACGTCCTCGATCCGGTGGCGGGCCCAGAGTCCGCCCTCGTCGCGGAATGTGCCGAGGCCGCTTTCCGCGGAAATCCCGGCGCCGGTGAGTATCACGATCCTGTCCATTCGGCCCCCTCGCCCGTGGCGTGTGCCACGGTAACCCTCCCGGCCCAGAAAAGAGTGTCTGACCTTTCCATGCAAGAGCCCGCGTGGACGGGAAGGAGCTTTCGGAAAACCCGAAAGCCTGTTTAAGCGCAGGGAAAAACCCCGCCTCGAACCGGGCAAAACGCTTGCCCGCGAAGCGCGGTGGGCGCAAGTCGGGTGGCAGGGAGGACGAAAGCCATGCCGCTCACCTATCTCAAGCAGGCCCCGGGCCAAGCGCCACAGGCAGAAGCCGATGTTGCCGATACCGTTCAGGTCATGCTGGGTCGGCTGCGTGCGGGCGGTGCGCAGGTGGCGCTGGAATATGCCCGCGATCTGGATGGCTGGACCGGCGAGATCACAGTAAACCCCGAGCGCATCGCGCGGGCCGAGGCACAGGTGCCCGTCGATCTGCGCGACGATATCCGCTGGGCGCATGACAACATCAGCCGGTTCGCCGCCGCGCAGCGCGCCACTGCGCGGGACATGGAGGTGGAGCTGCGCCCCGGGCTCATTGCCGGGCAGCGCCAGATCCCGCTTTCGGCGGCGGGCTGTTACGTACCGGGCGGGCGTTACGCGCATATCGCTTCGGCGCTGATGTCCATCGCCACCGCGCGCGAGGCCGGGGTGGCCGACATCACCGCCTGTTCGCCACCGCGAGGGGATGCTGGCATTCCCGCCCCGATGCTCTACGCCATGCACCTGGCCGGGGCCACGCGGATCCTCTGCATGGGCGGTGTTCAGGGGGTTGCGGCGATGGCATTCGGCCTCTTCGGGGCGCCGCCGGCGGATATTCTCGTGGGGCCCGGCAACGCCTTCGTCGCGGAAGCCAAGCGGCAGCTTTTCGGCCCCATCGGGATCGACATGTTCGCCGGACCCACCGACAGTCTTGTTCTGGCCGATGACACGGCAAACCCCGATACAGTGGCGACGGACCTTGTCGGGCAGGCCGAACATGGCGCGACCTCGCCGGTCTGGCTGGCGTCGACGTCCCGCCCGCTGGCCGAGGCGGTGCTGGCGCGCATTCCGGCGCTGATCGCCGAGCTGCCGGCCCCGAACCGCGACGCGGCCGCGACCGCATGGCGTGAACTGGGCGAGGTGGCGCTGTGCGACACGCGCGAGGAGATGGCCCGCCACGCGGATGCCCGTGCGCCCGAACACCTGCATGTGCAGGCCACCGACCTGCCGTGGTGGCGTGACCGCCTGAGCGCCTATGGCTCACTGTTTCTGGGATCCGGAACCACGGTGGCCTTCGGCGACAAGGCCGCTGGCCCCAACCATGTGCTGCCCACGTCCGGCGCGGCGCGCTATACCGGGGGGCTGAGCGTTCACAAGTTCCTCAAGACCGTCACCTGGCAGCAGGTCACGCCGCAGGGCCTGCCCGATCTTGCCCGTGTCAGCGCCCGCATCAGCCGTGAGGAAGGGATGGAGGGCCATGCCCGCAGTGCCGACATTCGGCTGGACAGTGCCACGCCCATGGCCGACATTGCCGCGAATTCAAAAGGATGAAAGAATGAATCTTGCCCGCTTCCCCCGTGTCCGCCTTGCGCATCTGCCCACCCCGCTGGAGCCGCTGCCGCGGCTTTCGGCCCTGCTTGGCGGTCCGGAGATCTGGATCAAGAGGGATGACTGCACCGGACTCAGCACCGGCGGCAACAAGACCCGCAAGCTGGAATTCCTGATGGCGGAGGCCGAGGCGCAGGGCGCCGACATCGTGCTCACCCAGGGGGCCACCCAATCCAACCACGCCCGCCAGACGGCTGCGGCGGCTGCGCGGATGGGCATGGATTGCCATATCCTGCTGGAGGATCGCACCGGTTACGAGCACGACAATTACCGGCACAACGGGAATGTCCTGCTGGATCATCTGCACGGGGCCACGATGGAGCATCGCGATGCCGGGCTGGACATGAACGCGGAGATGGAGGCGGTGGCCGAAACCTTCCGCGCCGACGGGCGCAACGCCTATACGATTCCCGGCGGCGGCTCCAACCCGACCGGCGCGCTTGGCTACGTCAACTGCGCGCTGGAACTGATGAGCCAGTTCGCCACCGAGGGGCTGGTGGTTGATCACGTCGTCCACGCCACCGGGTCGGCGGGCACGCAGGCGGGCCTGATCACCGGCTTCGGCGCTATGCACGCGCAGATCCCGCTTCTGGGCATCGGCGTGCGCGCGCCGAAAGACAAGCAGGAGGCCAACGTCTTTGCGCTGGCGGAAAAGACCGCCGACAAGCTGGGATGCCCCGGCGCGGTTGCCCGTGGCGACGTTGTCGCCAATTGCGATTACGTCGGGCCCGGCTACGGACTGCCGGCCGAGGACACGCTGGAGGCGATCGACCTTTTCGCGCGGACCGAGGCGATCCTTCTGGACCCGGTCTATTCGGCAAAGGGCGCAGCGGGCCTGATCGACCTGATCCGAAAGGGCCGTTTCCGTGCCGGTGAGCGGGTGGTGTTCCTTCATACCGGCGGGGCGATCGGGCTGACCGGGTACACCCATTGTTTCGACATGCCGGAGTGATGGAGCGATGAAGCCGGTCGGCATTCTCGGCGGTATGGGGCCCGACGCCACGATCCTGCTGATGCGGCGGGTGCTGGCGGCGGTGCCCGACGCGCGCGACGATGCCGATCACGTTCCCCTGATCGTCCATCAGAACCCGCAGGTACCGAGCCGCATCGAGGCGCTGATCGACGGCACGGGCGCGGATCCGGCCCCGGTGCTGGTCGCCATGGCGCAGGATCTGCAACGTGCCGGCGCGGTGGCGCTGGCGATGCCCTGCAACACCGCGCATGCCTATGCGGACGCGGTGCGCGGGGCCACCACCCTGCCGTTTCTGGACATGGTGGCGCTGAGCGTCCGGGCACTTGTTGCACGGGGCGCGCGGCGGGTGGGTATGCTGGCCTCCCCCGCGGTCCGCAAGGCCGGGGTCTTTGATGCCCCTTTCGCCGCAGCCGGGCTGGAGGCGGTCCATGCCCGCGATGATGGCGCGGGGCTTCTGGCGATCATCCGCGCAGTGAAGGCGGGGCAGGGGCGCGCGGACCTTGGACCGGCGCTTGAGCATGAGGCACGCGCGATGCAGCGTGACGGTGCCGATCATCTGCTTGTGGCCTGCACCGAGATTTCGTTGCTTGAAGGAGCCTTGCCAACCGGCATCGGCATTACCGACAGTCTGGATTGCCTGACCGGGGCAATCGTCACGGCGGCACGGGCCTGACCGGCACCGCCCTTTCCCGGGCCCTCATCCGCAGATGCGTTCGGCCTGCTGGCCGTAGGCCGTGTAGACCCGCCAGAACCGTTCGTCCGACGGACGGTCCGATTGGCGGATTTCCTGCGCCAGATGCGGGTTGGCATAGAACTTGACCGCGCGGCTTTGCTGGCGGTTGGTCAGGGTCTTGTCGGCGACCGCCTGCACGCATCCGCAAAGCCGCCGCGTTCGCGCCTCGCGTCCCGATCGCATGCATGCCTTGCTGATCGGTCCGAAACTGACCGGCACCGGCCCCAGCTCGGCCACCGGGCCGCGCGCCTGCCGGGCCTTGTGGACCCCGCCGCACCCCGCCAGAAGCAAGATCACGCCAGCCATCAGAATAGTCTTCATCTCACTTGCCCCGTCCCGGCACAGGCGGTTTTCGACGCCTGCGGCGTTACATGGCGCATCGCACGGTGTTTTTCAATTCACAAGCGCCGCCACAGGTGCGACAGTCGCATCGCGCGGCGTCCGGGGCCGCGCCAGGGAAAGGACCGCGCGACTGGCATGGATTTCTCGTTATCGACCCTCTTTTTCGTGGTGGTCATGGCAATGCTGCTGCAACCGATGCTGGCCGCACGCTTGTTCGCGATGCGCCGCCAGCAGGCGATCCGCAAGATCGAGAGGCAGCGCCGAAGCCGCGTGATCACCATGATTCACCGCCAGGAACGGCGCAGCATGCTGGGCATGAACGTGTCGCGCCAGATTGACCTTGAAGACGCGCAGAGCGTCATCTCCGCGATCAAGTCCACCCCCGACGACATGCCCATCGACCTGGTGTTGCACACGCCCGGCGGGCTGGTCCTTGCCGCCATGCAGATCGCCCGCGCGGTCGAGGCGCATCCCGCGAAGGTCACGGTTTTCGTGCCGATCTACGCGATGTCGGGCGGCACGCTCATTGCGCTGGCCGCCGACGAGATCGTGATGGGCGAGTTTTCCATGCTCGGCCCGATCGACCCGCAGATCATGGGCGTGTCCGCGGCCTCGGTGCTGGCCGCGCGCGACGCGAAGCCGGCCGCGCATGTCTCGGACGTGGCGATGGTCCTCGCCGATGTCAGCGAAAAGGCGATTCGCCAGGTGCGGCGGGGGGCGGTCGAGATCATGACCCCGCGGATGGATACCGAAAAGGCCGAGGCGCTGGCCGAAACCCTGACCGGCGGAACATGGACCCATGATTACGCGCTCACCCCCGCCGAGGCGCAGGATCTGGGCCTGGCCGTCACCGTGGCGATGCCGCCGGAGATGCTGGAGCTGATGAAGCTCTATCCGCAGCCGGTGCGTCAGAGCGCGGTGGAGTTCCTGCCCTTCGACCCGCCGGGACGCCGGATGACCTGATCGGCCCCCGGCGCCGCACGTCAGCCGGCGCGGTCCAGCATCCGGTCCTCGACAATGCGGTCGGCCACATGCGCGGGGCTGACATCCTCGGCCGCCGCCCGGTCGAGTATCCGCGCCATAGTGTCCTCCAGGGCATCCAGCCTGGCAGAGACCCACGGGCCACGATCAGCGATGCGCAGGATCTCGGCCGCGGCATTTATGATTCCGCCGCCATTGGCCACGTAATCGGGCAGGTAGAGAATGCCGCGCCCGTGCAGCGCGTCGGCGCAACCATCGCCCGACAGTTGATTGTTGGCGGCCCCCGCAACCAACCCTGCCTTCAATGCCGGGACGGTTTCGGGATTGACCGTGCCGCCGATCGCGCAGGGGGCGAAAACGTCGGCCTTGACGGCGTGGATTTCCGCGGGATCGACAATGGTGGCGCCGCAATCCGCCTCCGCCCACCGGACATTGGACGCCACCGGATCGGCCACGCACAAATCGGCGCCGGCATCATGCAGCAATGTGCAGAGGTGCCGCCCGACATGGCCCAGCCCCTGCAGGGCGACGCGCCGTCCGGTCAGGTCCGGATCGCCGAAGCGGTGCCGCGCCCCCAGCCGCATGGCCCGCAACACGCCTTCGGCGGTCACCGGCGAGGGATCGCCGCTGGCATGGAGGCCATCGCTCAGCCCGGCGACGAACCCTGTTTCCTGCCGGATCACCGCCATGTCTTCCGGGCTCATGCCCATGTCCTCGGCGGTCCAGTAGCGCCCGTCGAGCCGGGCAACCGCGCGCCCCATGGCGCGCAGCATCGCAGCGGCCTTGTCACGGCGCGGATCGCCCATGATCACCGCCTTGCCGCCGCCGAGGGGCAGGCCCGCGGCGGCGTTCTTGTAGGTCATGCCGCGTGACAGGGCCAGCACATCGGCAAGCGCGTCCTCGGCCCGGGCGTAGCTTCGCATCCGCAGGCCCCCGGCGGCCGGTCCGGCCCCGGTGGCATGGATGGCGATGAACCCGTCGAGCCCGGATGGCGCATCGGTGACGCGATAGACCTCCTCATGGGTGGTGGTGGAAATCCGTGTCAGCATGGTGCAAATCCTCCCTTTGGACTGAATCTAGGCAGGGTGTGCCGCGAAAAAACGCCAAAACGGGATGCGGATGGGGCGAATCGTGGTAAAATTTGCTAAAGAAGCTGCGGGGATTGGTGAAAATGGACGCGATCGACCGCCGCATCATCGCTGCGCTCCAGTACGACGGGCGTCAGAGGCTGGCGGATCTGTCCGCGGCCGCGGGGCTTTCGCCCACACCCTGTGCGCGGCGGGTGGCGCGGCTCGAGTCGGCAGGTGTGATCACCGGTTATTCGGCCCGCGTGGACCAGGAAAAGCTTGGCCTGCCGCTCAACGTGTTCATCTTCGTTGAACTCGAACGGCAGTCGCGCGACGCGGTTGCGCGGTTCGAGACGGCGCTGCGGGGCTTCGAGGAGGTTATGGAATGCTACCTCATGACCGGCACCCGCGACGTGCTGATCCGGGTGGTGGCGGCGGACCTGGCGGCCTATGATCGTTTCCTCGAGGACGGGCTCATGCAGATCGCCGGGATCCGCTCGATGCGCTCGAGCTTTGCGTTGCGCACCATGATCCGCCGCACCGCCCTGCCCGGCGGATGAGGCCGTGATCCGGACCGGAGCGGGCGCGGCCGGCCCCGGCGCAAGGGGGCGCTGCCCCCTGAGGCCTCCGGCCTCACCCCCGGAGTATTTCGCGAAAGATGAAGCCGGCGGATCAGCGAATGATCCTGAATTTGCCCTTGGCGGTGGCCTTGGCGGGGCTGGTGCGGACCGCCTCGACCCGGGCGGCGGCGGGGCCGCGATGCAGCGCCTCGACCATGTCGGAGACCTTGTCGGCGGGGCCGGCAAGATGAGCGCTCACCGTGCCGTCGGCCTCGTTGCGGACCCAGCCCGACAGGCCGCGGGCGCGTGCCTCGGCCTCGGTCCAGGCCCGGAAGGAAACGCCCTGCACCCGGCCGGAGATGCGGGCCTCGATGGCGGTGGTGTCGCTCATTCCTCACCCTCCCGTGCGGTTGTCCGGCGCGGCACCGCGGGCTATTGACCCGACCCGCGATCCGCCGCATATGCCTTTACCATGACACCGCTCAGCCATATCCGCAATTTCTCCATCGTGGCCCATATCGACCACGGCAAATCGACGCTCGCCGACCGGCTCATCCAGATGACCGATACGGTGGCCGAGCGCGACATGAAGGAACAGCTGCTCGACTCGATGGATATCGAGCGCGAGCGCGGCATCACCATCAAGGCCAACACCGTTCGGATCGACTATACCGCCCGCGACGGAGAGCAATATGTGCTCAACCTGATCGACACGCCGGGGCATGTGGATTTCTCCTACGAGGTGTCACGGTCCATGCAGGCGGTGGAGGGATCGCTCCTGGTGGTCGACAGCACCCAGGGTGTCGAGGCGCAAACGCTGGCCAATGTCTATCAGGCCATCGACGCCGATCACGAGCTCATCCCGGTGCTCAACAAGATCGATCTGCCGGCCAGCGATCTGGATCGCACCGCGTCGCAGATCGAGGATGTGATCGGCATCGACGCGTCGGGTGCCATCCCGGTCAGCGCGAAGACAGGGCAGGGCATCGCCGACACGCTTGAGGCAATAATCGCCCACCTCCCGCAGCCACAGGGCGATTCCGCGGCGCCCCTCAAGGCGATGCTGGTGGACAGCAAATACGATCCCTATCTGGGTGTCGTCGTTCTGGTGCGGATCATGGACGGTGTCCTGAGAAAGGGCGATCGCATCCGCATGATGCAGACCGGCAGCATCCACAACGTGGAACGCATCGGCGTCTTCCGTCCGGCGATGACGGTGGTCGATGAACTCGGCCCTGGCGAGATCGGGTTCATCACCGCGTCGATCAAGCAGGTGCGCGACACCCGCGTCGGCGACACGATCACCCACGAGAAACGCCCGGCCCCGGCCCCTCTGCCGGGGTTCAAGCCTTCTGTGCCGGTGGTCTTCTGCGGGCTCTTTCCGGTCGATTCCGCGGAATTCGAGGATCTGCGCAACGCCATCGAGAAACTGGCGCTCAACGACGCCTCGTTCAGCTACGAGATGGAAAGCTCGGCGGCGCTCGGCTTCGGATTCCGTTGCGGTTTCCTGGGGCTTCTTCACCTCGAGGTGATCCGCGACCGGATCGAGCGCGAATACGGGCTGGAGCTGATCACCACGGCGCCCTCGGTCGTTTACGAGGTACACATGCGGGATGGCACCGTTGACGAGCTGCACAATCCCGCCGACATGCCCGACCCCGCCGATGTGGAGCATGTGGAGGAGCCGCGGATCAAGGCGACGATCCTGGTCCCCGACGAGTTTCTGGGGGACGTGCTCAAGCTCTGTCAGGAGCGGCGCGGAATACAGCTTGATCTGACCTATGCGGGCGCCCGTGCGATGGTGGTCTACGACCTGCCTCTCAACGAGGTGGTTTTCGATTTCTACGACCGGCTCAAATCGGTGACCCGGGGCTATGCCAGCTTCGATTACCAGATGACCGGCTACCGAACCGACAACCTGGTGAAGATGCAGATCCTGGTCAATGACGAGCCTGTGGACGCGCTTTCGATGATGGTTCACCGCGACCGGGCCGAGATGCGCGGCCGCGCGATGTGCGAGCGTCTCAAGGATCTGATCCCGCGCCACATGTTCAAGATCCCCATCCAGGCGGCGATCGGGGGCAAGGTGATCGCGCGCGAAACCCTGAGCGCGATGCGCAAGGACGTGACGGCCAAATGCTACGGCGGCGATGCCACGCGCAAGAAGAAGCTGCTGGAAAAGCAGAAGGCCGGCAAGAAGAAGATGCGCCAGTTCGGCAAGGTCGACATCCCGCAGGAGGCGTTCATTTCGGCGCTCAAGATGGATGGCTGAAGTCCGGCCCCTTTGAAACTGGGCCGGATGGTGCCTACGTTCGTGGCAGGACGAAAGGAGGCACCGATATGGACAGATTGAGCCTTGTTCTGACCCTTGCCACCGGACCGGTCCTGACCGGCGGTCTGGTCATTGTCGTGCTGAGCCTTGGCTATTACGGCTGGGCTCCCGTCGTTGCCGCGGCCGCAACCGGCATCGTGTTGTCATGGCCCGCGGCCTACGTGGTGTCGCGGTGGATCAAGCGGCAGGACCCGCAGTTCGATCACACGCGCAAGGGCAGTGGCCCCTTGCCCGATCCGAGCGCACCGGAGGCCTGACGCCGGCCTGACCCGCCCCGGCGCCGGCGGCCGGGCAGGGCGCGTACTGCCGGATTGCCTTCGCAGCCGCAGAAAACCGCCCTGTCACAAGCCTGTCGCGAAACCGTCACTTATCCCCCGCCCAACGGGGCCGGGCGAAACGGAATTTCCGCGTTGTCCACAATAAATTCCACAGCCATATCAACAATTTATCCCCAGAAATTTTTCATGCTGCAGCGCTATTTCCTTGCGGGAATCGCCGTGCTTTGTAACAGTTTTCCCATCGCAAGGGGTCTCATGACCCGGCGCGATGCGCGACGGCCCCCGGGGTCTTCGCGGCGGGATGCGGGTCTTTTGGCTAACGCCCCGCCGTGCGGGTCACGGGACGCCTGCCGGGGTGCCGGGCCGCCATTCGGGGCTCTGCGTGTTCTGCCGGTGTCGAAAGGGTCCGAGCAGCCAGGCGGGATCATACGTTCCCGCGTGGTCGGTGCCGGTTCCTCGGAGCCGGGACCACTGAACCGCCGGTCTTTCGGGGCCGCGTGGTTCGGGAAGGCGTCAGGAAGTGGCTTCGCGCCACGATGCATGGACCGCGTCCGCGCACCTGGCGCCTTTTTCCCGTTGCATGCCTTGAAACGAAGCCAAAAGGAAACCGGCCCGGGCACCAGTGCACCAAGGGCCGGGCGGTCTTGGATCGCGCGGACCTCAAGCTCGGGAAGGTCGGGTCCGGAAACGAAAACGGGGTCCGCCTGTCTGGAGAGCAGCCGGACCCCGCCGTCAGTCGATGCGTTCCGCGTCCTTGCACCTGTATGCCTTGAGTATCGCGGCCGGCGCGCGGGATCAACTACATGTCGCGGGCAACGTCACAATTTCCGCAATATCCGAGGAAGAACCCTCAGATTTTGCGGAATTGTTTCTTTTGCGCACCACCCATGGCACCAAGCTCAGTGCGCGCGCTCCGGTTTCAGCAGGCGCCGCGCGCGGCGTCGGGGTGTTCCTGAATGAACCCGTGCAGCACGGCGTAAAGCTTGCGCGCACCTGTCACGTCGTCCGCATGCAGTGCTTCGCGGATATCCTCGCAGATCATCCGCTGTACGGTTTGCGGCCCTTTCGGCAGGTGCATCACGTACTCGCCCAGAACCGCGGCGCTGATCTCGGGCAGGTGTTCGTGCGCGCCGATTGCCGCGATCTCGTCACGCGTAAGGTCGGTCATGTCTTCGATGTCGTCCAGCGTTATCATCAGTCCTCCCTTCCGGGCCGCGGGGCCCGTGCATTTCGCATTTCCGTCATCGAACCGTTACAATACCACGATGATTCCCGAACCGGCCTGACCTGGATCAAGGCGGCAGGCACCGCGGATTGTTAATTGCAGGCCAACGGGGACACGTCCCGGATCAGAGCGGAGGTCACGATGTTGCGGCTCGGTTTCATTCTTCATCTTTTCATCGGGTCGACGATGGCCGGCTCCGCCGTCATCGCGGCGCTGGTCATGGGGCATGACACCCTCAACCCGATCCTGGTGGCGGCAGGGCTTGGGTTCCTGGCGGCCTTCCCGGTTACCTATGTGGTAACGCGCAAGCTTATGTCCGGGGACTGACCGGGCAGACGACTTCCCGGTTGCGGGTGCCGGGACGTGGGCAGCGGCGGTCGTGAGGAGGCCCCTGCGGGGCGGATCGGCGCTGCCCGCGCGCGTGTGACGGGGCGCAGTCCGACAGGACTGGAAATTCTGAACAGTCTTGTCCGGCCCCGCCCGGACTTCGATTGTCGACCCTTCTTCAAGCGCTTCGGAATGGTCGATCCTCAGTCCAGCCAGGCACGAATCGCCGCCTCGAACTCGCGCGGTTTCTCGGCATGTAGCCAGTGCCCCGCCCCGGTCAGTTTCATGAAACGTGCCTTCGGAAAGAGGCGCTTGATCATGGCGCGGTGTTCGTGCCGCACGTAGTCCGAGTCCGCACCCGAAAGGAACAGTGTATCGCCTGTATAACTGCCGGAAATATCGGGAAAATCCAGTATTTTCGGCATCTCCCGCGCAAGGGTGTCGAGGTTGAGCATCCAGCGCCGGTTTTTCACGTCGAGCGATTGCAGGAAGAACGGGACAAGATTTGGATCGTCGATATGCGGTGTCAGAAGGGGGGCGGCATCCGAACGTCGTGTAATCCCCGACAGATCAACCGCCTTCATCGCCTCGATATACTCTATCTGGCTATGGGAATAGGAGACGGGCGCAATATCTGCCACGATCAGCCGATTGACCAGCGCCGGCCGGGTCAGCGCCAGAACCATCGCCGCCTTGCCGCCCATCGAATGGCCCAGCACATCGAACGGTCCATCCAGCCCGTCGAGAACCATCGCCAGATCCGCGGCCATGTCCTCATAGGAATGGGTTTCAAACCAGGGGCTTGCCCCGTGATTCCGCATGTCGGCGGCGATCACTTGCCGGGTGTCGGAGAGGCGCTTTGCAACCACGCCCCAGTTCCGCGCCGAGCCGTAAAGGCCATGTGCGATCAGAAGTCCGGGCCGGTCCCGCGGCGTTCCGTGCGTGATTGTATTCAACATGAGCCGTTCCTACCGCCCCGCGCCGCCCGCGGCCAGCCCTGTTGTGCCATTGCTGGCCAGGGGTTAGCTTGCGCACGATGGGAGTGCTGCCGATGATAGATCCGGACCGTATCGATCGCCCCGTGGCCGCCCTGGAGGATCTCATGCGCGACCGCCTTGGTTTGCGGGGGGCGTTTGCCGTGCAGATATCCCGGGCGCGCAGATCCCTGCCCGGGCCCATGCGCCGCGCCGGCCACAGGATTGCCCACGCGAAGCGCCTTTCTGCACATCCGAAGCTTGCGCGCCTTGTGCCAAGGGTTGAGTTCGATGCCGATGCGGCCGCGCTGCAATCGCATCTGAAGGAAATAGATCCGGCGCAGCGACGGCGTGGCACCATCTTGGCGCTGCTGGGTGGTATCGTTTTCAACCTGATGATTTTGGGTGTTCTTCTGTCTGTCTTGCTGTACTGGCGCGGATTTTTCTGACCAGCCCGGAGCCCGTGCGGACCGGCCGCACGGGCCCTTTGTCAAGCAGGACAGTGATCGTCAGAGGTTCGGGTAGAGCGGGAAGCGCGCGCAGAGGCCCGCGACCTCTGCCTTGACCTTTTCCTCGACCGCTTGGTTGCCGTCTTCGCCATTGGCGGCCAGCCCGTCCACGACCTCGACGATCCAGTCGCCGATCTGGCGGAACTCCGCCTCGGCGAAGCCGCGCGTGGTTCCGGCGGGTGTTCCAAGACGCAGCCCCGAAGTGACCGTCGGTTTTTCCGGATCGAAGGGGATGCCATTCTTGTTGGCGGTGATATGGGCCCGGCCAAGTGCCTTGTCCGCCTGATTGCCCTTCACGCCCTTGGGCCGCAGGTCGACCAGCAGGACATGGGTGTCCGTGCCGCCTGTGACAATGTCGAGACCGCCCTTCGCCAACTGGTCGCTCAACGCCTGCGCGTTGGTGATGACCTGTTGAATATATCCCTTGAATTCCGGGCGCAGGGCTTCTCCGAAGGCCACCGCCTTGGCCGCGATCACGTGCATCAGCGGTCCGCCCTGAAGGCCGGGGAAGATGGCGGAGTTGAATTTTTTGGCCAGCGCCTCGTCATCGGTAAGGATCATGCCGCCGCGCGGCCCGCGCAGTGTCTTGTGTGTGGTGGTGGTGGCGACATGCGCATGCGGGAAGGGCGAGGGATGCTCACCGGCCGCGACGAGCCCGGCGAAATGCGCCATGTCCACATGAAGCCAGGCGCCGACACTGTCGGCGATTTCGCGCATGCGGGCGAAATCTATCTGCCGCGGAATGGCCGATCCGCCGGCGATGATCATTTTCGGGTGATGTTCCCTGGCCAGTGCCTCAACCTGGTCGTAATCGATCAGGTTGTCTTGCTTGCGCACGCCGTACTGGACCGCGTTGAACCACTTGCCCGATTGGTTGGGCGCTGCGCCGTGGGTCAGGTGTCCGCCGGCATCAAGGCTCATGCCGAGGATCGTGTCGCCGGGTTTCAGAAGCGCCAGGTTCACGCCCTGGTTTGCCTGGCTGCCCGAATTCGGCTGCACGTTCGCGAAACCACACCCGAAGAGGTCCTTCGCGCGTTCGATGGCGAGTTGCTCGGCCACGTCCACATACTGGCATCCACCATAGTAGCGCCGGCCCGGATAGCCCTCGGCATACTTGTTGGTCATGACGCTGCCCTGCGCCTCCATGACCGCTGCGGAAACGATGTTCTCGCTGGCGATCAGTTCGATCTCGTCGCGCTGGCGGCCAAGCTCGGACTCGATGGCGCCGAAAAGCTCGGGGTCGCGCTCGGCCAGGGGCTGGGTGAAGAAGCCCGCGTCGGTGGTAAAGGTGTTTCCGTCATGAGACATGGATCTGGCTCCGTCGTGAAAAGGGTCGGGACTGGCGATTTCCTATCGGAAACATAGGCCGCTGCAAAGGATGTAAAGCGACAAAACCGCTTGCAGGACCGTCATCTATGGCGCAATGCGTGGAGCTGTGGTTCGATCAGAACTGCCAGACGCGCTTCGGAAACGGGATGGTCCCGAATGACCCGCAAGATTGCCTTCGTCGCCAGCGACGTGCCCACGGCCCAGACCGCCCGTGCGGCGCTGGTGGCGCGTTACGGCAATTGCAGCGAACCCGAAGCGGAAGTGATCGTCGCTCTTGGTGGTGACGGTTTCATGCTGCATACACTTCACCGAACGCAGGATCTGCCGGCGCCCGTATATGGCATGAATCGCGGCACGGTCGGATTCATGATGAATGAATACAGCGAGACCGATCTTCTCCAGCGCCTCGCCGCCGCCGAGGAAGAGGTGATCAACCCGCTCTCGATGAAGGCGCAGGGGGCCGACGGAACAATCCATGAGGCCCTTGCCATAAACGAGGTTTCGCTGCTTCGCGCCGGGCCCCAGGCGGCAAAGCTGAAAATCACGATTGATGGTCATCTGCGTCTCGAGGAACTCGTCTGCGACGGTGCGCTGGTTGCGACGCCAGCAGGGTCCACCGCGTATAACTACAGTGCGCATGGCCCGATCCTTCCAATCGGATCGGATGTGCTGGCCCTTACCGCCGTGGCGGCCTTCCGTCCGCGGCGTTGGCGGGGGGCGCTGCTGCCGAAGACGGCCCATGTGCGTTTCGACGTGTTGAGCCCTGCCAAGCGTCCGGTCATGGCCGACGCGGACAGCCGTTGGGTTAAGAATGTCCTCTGGGTCGAGATCGCCTCGGACCCCGGCATTGCCCATCGTATCCTGTTCGATCCGGGCCACGGGCTTGAGGAACGCCTGATCCGCGAACAATTCGTATGACGGATCAGTAAATGCCAATCCATTCGGCGGCCAGGTCCGCCAAGTGGTCACGCCCGAACGCCACGAACCCGACACTTCTGACCGTTTCGGCCCTTGGAGTGCCCCGCAGCATCCGGCCCGACGGTTGAAACTCGGAGAATGGTACGCGCAGCGTTCTCCAGTCCCGGGTGGTTTCGAACCCCGCCTGATAATACTGCCAAGGCAGGATCGTCCCCGTGGTCCGCAGGTGCAGGAAATAGCGTTCACCATTGCCGCGCACCCTGATGATCAGCCCCTTTGCATCGTCGGGAAAGGGGCGGGCAAGATCGGTCCGTGTCTGGATGAAACCGCCGCGGTTGCGGGTGCTGACCTCCCCGGTAAGGCGCACATGGTCGCCTTCGACCCGCGCGCTGCCTTCGCTCACGCCGCCCATCACCCGGTCGCTGAGGTATTCCCAACTGGCGGGCGGTGGCGGCGTGTAATCGCGTTTTTCAGGGTTGGCACGGCTTTCGGAGGGCAAGGCAAGCAACACCACGATCAGGAAACCGCAAAGAAAGGGGACGAGCGTCGGCGGTCTTTGTTTCATGAGGCGAACATAGTGCGCATGAGCGACCCGAGAAGGGCCAGAGTACCGGTTCGCGGGTGTTATCCGATAGCAGAGCTTAGATATTGCTTGCCGCAGTCCGAAAGCCACAGGGTTTCAGCACCGGCCACGGTGCGCCGGTTCTCCATGCAGAGGTGCCAGGAAATGACTCCCAAGAATACTGTGAAGGCAATCATGCTCACCGCCTTGATCCTCGTCAGTCTTGCAATGTCCTCGGAGGCGGATGACAGCGGAGCCGATTCCGCGGTTCCGGGTCCGGGTTTGTCGGCCAGCCCGGTGGAAACAATGGTTCTTGCCCCGGCTGCGCGGTGAGCGTCCGGGGCACAATCAGGGGGTGTTCACTCAGCCTGCGGCATACCCGATCTTCTGCAATGCCTGCCGGATCTCGTCGAGGATCGCCGGATCGTCAATTGTGGCGGGCATCTTGTAGTCCGAGCCATCCGCGATCTTGACCATGATTCCGCGCAGGATCTTGCCGGACCGTGTCTTGGGCAGCCTGTCAACCACGACCGCCAGCTTGAAGGCGGCGACCGGTCCGATCTGATCCCGCATCATGGTGACGCATTCCTTGACAATGTCCTCGTGCGGGCGGTTGACCCCCTTGGTCAGGCACAGGAAACCGACCGGCATTTGCCCTTTCAATTCGTCTGTCACACCGACGACAGCGCACTCGGCCACATCGGGATGCGCGGCCAGAACCTCTTCCATGCCACCGGTTGACAGGCGGTGCCCGGCCACGTTGATCACGTCATCCGTGCGGGCCATGATCCACAGGTAGCCGTCCTCGTCCTTCATGCCGGCATCGCCGGTTTCGTAGTAGCCCGGGAAGGTGTTCAGGTAGGACTTGCGGAACCGGTCCTCGGCGTTCCAGAGTGTCGGCAGGGTGCCGGGTGGCAATGGCAGCTTGATGGCGATGGCACCAAGCTCGTTCGGGCCCAGTTCGTTTCCCGCGTCGTCAAGGATCTGAACGTCGTAGCCGGGCATCGGCACCGTGGGCGATCCGACCTTGACGGGCAGGGCCTCGATTCCCGCCGGGTTGCCGACGATGGTCCATCCTGTCTCGGTCTGCCACCAGTGATCGTAGACGGGCACGCCCATCTTCTCGGCCGCCCAGTTGATCGTGTCCGGATCGGCCCTTTCACCAGCAAGATAGAGCGCGCGCAGGCAAGAGATGTCGTATTTCCGAAGCTCCTTCGCCTCCGGGTCCTCGCGCTTGATCGCCCGAAATGCGGTCGGTGCGGTGAAGAAGCTGCGCACGTTGTGTTCCGAAATCACCCGCCAGAAGGTGCCTGCATCGGGCGTGCCAACCGGCTTGCCCTCGAACACGACCGTGGTGTTGCCGTTTATCAGGGGCGCGTAACAGATATAGGAATGCCCCACGACCCAGCCCACGTCGGACGCGGCCCAGAACACATCGCCCGGATCGACGTTGTAGATGTTCTTCATGGTCCAGTTCAGGGCCACCAGATGCCCGGCGGTCGGACGCACCACCCCCTTTGGCGCGCCAGTGGTGCCGGACGTGTAAAGGATATAGGCCGGGTGGGTGCCCTCGACGGGCACGCATTCGGCTGGAGTGACCCCGAATTGAAAGGCGTGCCAATCGTGGTCGCGTCCCTCTTCCAGCTTGGCCACTTCTTCTTCCCGCTGGAAGATCACGCAGAAATCGGGCTTGTGCGCGGCCTGTTCGATCGCCCCGTCGAGGAGCGGCTTGTAATGGACCACGCGACCCGGCTCCACCCCGCAGGAGGCGGCAATGATCGCCTTCGGCTTGGCGTCGTCGATTCGCACCGCCAGCTCATGGGCCGCGAAGCCCCCGAAGACGACCGAGTGGATGGCCCCCAGACGCGCACAGGCCAGCATCGCCTCCAGGGCCTCGGGGACCATTGGCATATAGATGATGACGCGATCGCCCTTCTGTACCCCTTTTGCGCGCAGCGCACCGGCCAGTCGCGCCACCCGCGAGCGCAACTGCGCGTAGCTGATCTTGTGCTTGGTTCCGGTCACGGGGCTGTCATGGATGATCGCCGCGCGCGCGCCGTGCCCCGCCTCGACATGGCGGTCCACGGCATTCCAGCACGTATTCACCTTGCCGTCACGGAACCATTCATAAAGCGGGGCGTTGTCATCGAAGAGCGCCTTTGACGGCTTTTCATCCCAGTCGATGTTCTCGGCGGCTTCCATCCAGAAAGCCTCGGGGTCGCGTTGCCAGCTCTCGTATACCTCTTGGTATCCCATCGTATCCTCCTCCGGTCCGTTGCAAGGGTGTTACGGATGAGGAGCGGTCGCAGCAAGTGACACGGTTGCTTGCGTGTCAGATTATCGCAGGAAATTTGCAGTTCCGTGGCAATTCGGCCTGCAAAGTTTTGCAAACTAGCGGAAAAAGACAAGTTTTACGCTGAAATCGAAAGCATTTGCAAAGCTGCAAACTTCGCGGCTGCAAACTGCACGAATCCGTGTTGCCCTGTGTGCTGCGCTATCCGTAATGTGCCACCGGCGTGCCCGCGATCGCGGCCATGTTCAGCAGGCCCCTTGCCGTTACCCCTGCGGTCACGATGTGGGCCTTGTTGCCCATGCCCATCAGGATCGGCCCCACTTCCAGCCCGCCGCCCTTCATCTTGAGGATATTGCGCACCCCCGAAGCGGCATCGGCGTTCGAAAAGACAAGGACATTCGCAGCCCCGTCCATCCGGTTTTCCGGCAGGAGGCGCGATCGCAGGGCTGAATCGAGCGCCGCATCGACATTCATTTCGCCTTCATAGATGAAATCACGCTCTTCGGTATCCAGAATATCGATCGCGGCCCTCAGGCGCTTGCCGGAATCGTCGCCCTGGTTTCCGAACTGGGATTGCGAACAGAACGCGATCTTGGGCTCGATCCCGAAACGGCGCACATGGCGTGCGGCCCCGATGGCCGTCTCGGCCAGTTGCGCGGGATCGGGGAAGGCCCGGACATGGGTGTCGGCAATGAAAAGTGGCCCGTCCTCGAGGATCATCATCGAAAGCGAGCCGTGCGGCTGGCATCCGTCGTTGCCAAGAACCTGCGTGACATAGTTGAGATGCCAGCGGTATTCCCCGAATGTGCCGCAGATCAGGCTGTCAGCCTCATCGCGATGGACCATGACCGCACCGATCGCGGTCGTGTTGGTGCGCATGATCGCGCGGGCCAGATCCGGCGTTACCCCCCGCCGGGCCATGATCCGGTGATAGCTTTCCCAGTAATCGCGGTATCGGGGGTCATCCTCGGGGTTGACGAGACTGAAATCACGGCCCGGCCGGATTTCCAGCCCCATCCTCTCGCATCTCTGGTCAATGACCTTGGGTCGACCTATCAGGATCGGCTGTTCGGTCGTTTCCTCCAGGATCGCCTGGGCGGCGCGCAGAACGCGATCGTCTTCGCCCTCCGAAAACACGATCCGGCGCGCGGCCGTGGCGGCCGCGTCGAAGACCGGGCGCATCAGCAATGCGGACTTGTAGACGCTGGCGTCAAGGTCGGCCTTGTAGGCGTCGATGTCCTCGAGCGGCCGTGCCGCGACACCGGTTTCCATCGCCGCCCGTGCCACCGCTGTCGAAACGACACCGGAGAGCCGCGGATCGAACGGCTTGGGGATCAGGTAATCGGCCCCGAAAGTCAGTTGTTCGCCCTTGTAAATCGTTGCCGCCTCGGCGCTGGTGGTGGTGCGGGCGAGTTCCGCGATACCCTCGACACAGGCCACCTGCATGGCGTCGTTGATTTCGCTCGCGCCTACATCCAGCGCCCCGCGAAATATGAACGGGAAGCAAAGAACATTGTTGACCTGATTGGGAAAATCGCTTCGCCCGGTGGCAATGATCGCGGTTGGAGCGACATCGCGGGCAACGTCCGGCATGATTTCAGGGGTCGGATTGGCCAGCGCGAAGATGATCGGGCGATCCGACATCTTGGCCACCATTTCCGGTTTCAGGACATTCGGACCCGACAGGCCCAGGAACAGGTCGGCCCCTTCGATCACCTGGTCGAGCGTGCGCAGCTCAGTGTCCTGTGCGAAGGCTTCCTTTTGCGGTGTCATGTCCTCGGAGCGGCCCTTGTAGACAAGACCGTGAACATCGCAGAGCCAGACGTTCTCGCGCTTGACGCCCAGCTTGAGCAACAGGTTGAGACAGGCGATCCCGGCCGCCCCGCCGCCGGTCGAGACGATGCGGATATCCTCGAACCGCTTGCCGGCGACATGGAGGGCATTGGTGGCCGCCGCCCCCACGACGATCGCCGTGCCATGCTGATCGTCGTGGAAAACCGGAATGTTCATCCGTTCCCGGCACAGCTTCTCGACGATGAAGCAATCAGGCGCCTTGATATCCTCAAGGTTGATGGCGCCGAATGTCGGCCCGAGCGCACAGACGATATCGGCCAGCTTCTCGGGATCGGGCTCATCCACCTCGATGTCGAAGCAATCTATGTTGGCGAACTTCTTGAACAGGACCGCCTTGCCCTCCATCACCGGTTTTGACGCGAGTGCGCCGATGTTGCCAAGGCCCAGAACCGCGGAGCCGTTGGTTATCACCGCCACGAGGTTGCCACGCGCCGTGTAGCGGCTGGCGTTCTTTTCGTCCTTGCTGATCTCCAGGCAAGCCTCCGCCACGCCTGGCGAGTACGCGCGCGACAGGTCGCGCCCGTTGGCAAGCGGCTTGGTCGCGCGGATCTCCAGTTTGCCGGGCTTGGGGTGCGCGTGATAATCCAGCGCCGCCTGACGCAGCGTTTCCTTGTGGCTGTCGCTCATGTCCCTCTCCCTCGTGGCGCCGTTTTGTTCGCGGCGTCCCGGAGCACCCTGTTTGCAGCGCAACGGGGCGCCCGAAGCACCAGCTTGCATCTTGGAAACGCAAGGCGCAATCTTGAATATCGAAGGGGATCAGCACAGCGGAGGAAAGATGGACCTTCTGGATGCAGCGCGGCAGGTGCGTGAAAATGCCCATGCCCCGTATTCCGGTTTCAAGGTCGGCGCGGCGCTCCGCGCGGAATCGGGCCGGATCTTTGTCGGGTGCAATGTCGAGAACGCCGCCTATCCCGAAGGCACCTGTGCCGAAGCCGGGGCGATCGCGGCGATGGTCGCCGGCGGTGAAACCGGCTTGTCCGAGATCGTCGTGGTAGCGGCGGGCGAGGTGCCGGTCTCGCCCTGTGGCGGTTGCCGGCAGAAGCTGGCGGAATTCGGCACCGGCGACCTGCGGATCATCATGGCCACACTCGACGGGAAACGCCGGGACACCACGCTGGCCGCCTTGTTGCCCGGCGCATTCGGCGCGGCGGACATGGGTACGGCCTGACGGCATGGATGCAAGATCGATCATTTCCGCCCTGCGGGACGGGCGGCCCCCCTCGCGCGAGGAGCTGGCATGGTTCGCCCGCGGGTTGGCCGATGGCAGTGTCAGCGATTCCCAGGCCGGGGCCTTTGCAATGTGCGTGCTTCTCAAGGGGCTTTGCGACGAAGGCCGGGTCGGGCTGACACTTGCGATGCGTGACAGTGGCGCGCGTCTTGACTGGGATCTCGACGGTCCGGTCCTGGACAAGCATTCCACCGGCGGCATCGGCGATTGCGTGAGCCTTGTCCTGGCGCCGGCGCTGGCCGCGTGCGGGGCCTATGTGCCGATGATCTCGGGGCGCGGCCTTGGCCACACGGGCGGCACCCTGGACAAGCTGGAAGCAATTCCCGGGCTGCGCACGGATGTGGGCGAGGAAAAACTGAGGCGTCTTGTTGCGGAAAACGGCTGTGCGATCGTCGGGGCAAGCGCGCGTATCGCTCCTGCCGATCGTCGGCTCTATGCGGTGCGCGATGTCACCGGAACAGTCGAAAGCCTTGATCTGATCACCGCGTCAATCCTTTCCAAGAAGCTGGCAGCGGGTCTTTCCGGCCTGGTCCTTGATGTGAAGACGGGCAGTGGTGCCTTCATGAAGAGCGTCGAGGACGCCCGCCGTCTCGCAGCGGCCCTGACCGGGACGGCCAGGGGTGCCGGATGTCCGGCCGAAGCGCTTGTTTCGGACATGAACCAGCCACTTGCCCCGGCTGTCGGAAACGCCCTTGAGGTCGCGGCGGCGATGCGGGTGCTCACCGGCAGTGGCGGCGGCGCGTTGCGTGATCTGAGTGTCGAACTTGGCGCCATGGCGCTGTGCGGCGCCGGTTTGGCAGACGGACCGGAGAAGGGCAGGGCCGCGATCGGAGAGGTGATCGCGGACGGGACGGCGGCCGAGTGTTTCGGACGCATGGTCGCCGCTCTCGGTGGGCCAACGCGGTTTGTCCAGGACTGGGCCCGCTTTCTGCCCGAAGCCACCGTCATACGCGAGATGCCGGCGCCGCGGGACGGGTATGTTGCGGCAATTGACGGCACGGAAATGGGGTTGGCGGTGATCGGGCTTGGCGGCGGACGGCAGGTCGAGAGGGATCTCATCGACCCGTCGGTCGGCCTGAGCGATGTGCTGCCGCTCGGAACTCATGTCACGCGGGGTCAGCCGCTGCTGCGGATACACGCCGCGCGCGTCGGACAGGCCGATCGCGCAGAGGCGCAGTTAGGCGCGGCGATCCGCATCGACCAGACACCGCCCGAATTGCCGCCGCTGGTGCATGAAAGGATGCGTTGATGCCGCGGGCCTTCCTGGTCGTGATGGATTCCGTCGGGGTAGGCGGGGCCCCGGACGCGGCGGATTATTTCAACGGCAGATGGCCGGATACCGGCGCCAACACGCTGGCCCACATCGCCTTTGCCTGTGCCGGCGGGCGGGCGGAAACCGGGCGCAGCGGGCCACTGGATCTGCCCAACCTCGACGCGCTTGGCCTTGGGGCGGCCGTCGAACTGGCGTCGGGCGTTGCCGCGCCCGGTCTGGGGCGGGCGCCACACGGGATTTGGGGCGCGGCCACGGAAAGCTCCAGAGGAAAGGACACGCCATCGGGGCATTGGGAACTGGCCGGCCTTCCCGTGACATGGGACTGGCATGTCTTTCCCCAAAATGCTCCGGTCTTTCCGTCCGACGTGGTCGAGGACGTCTGCGCTGCGGCGGGCACGACAGGAATACTCGGCAATTGCCGGGCGTCCGGAACCGAGATCATCTCCAGGCTGGGTGCCGAACATCTGCGGACAGGCTGGCCGATCTGCTACACTTCCGCCGACAGTGTCTTCCAGGTCGCCGCACATGAAGAGGCTTTCGGCCTTGATCGGTTGCTGGACCTGTGCCGCGCGATCGCACCCCGTCTGCACGAGATGAAGGTTGGCCGGGTCATCGCGCGTCCCTTCACCGGAAGCGCACCCCGCGGTTTCGAAAGGACGGGCAACCGGCGCGATTTCGGCATGCCGCCACCCGGTCCAACGCTTCTTTCACGGGTGCAGCAGGCCGGTGGCGCAGTCCATGCCATCGGGAAGATCGGCGATATATTCTCGATGCAGGGGGCCACCGATTCACGGACCGGACCTGATTCGCAACTTCTGGAACACCTCGCCGCGGCAGTGGACGACGCGCAGGACCACAGCCTTACGTTTGCAAATTTCGTGGAGTTCGACAGCCATTACGGACACCGCAGGGACGTTGCCGGGTATGCTGCCGCCCTGGAGCGGTTCGATGCCGGCCTCGGGGCAATCCTGCCGCGTCTGCGGCCGCATGACATGATGCTGCTGACAGCTGATCACGGCAACGACCCCACATGGCCGGGCACGGACCACACGCGAGAAAGGGTGCCGGTTCTGATTGCCGGGTGCGGGGGCGGCAGCCTGGGTCAGATCGGATTCAGCGATGTCGCGCGCGAAATTGGCCGTCATCTGGGACTGGACGGCGCCGTCTGATCGGATCTGTTGCCGGATCGTGGGTCATACGCGGTTTGCCCGCACCGGAAACTGGCATAAGGATACCCGCAGACAATCCGCGCCGTTAAGCGACCGCGCCGAGAATACCGGAGGGGCCATGAAAGAACATCTGACGATCGTTCAGCATCCGCTTGTTCAGCACAAGCTCACGCTCATGCGTGAGAAGAGCACATCGACGGCAGTTTTCCGACAATTACTGCGGGAAATCAGTCAGTTGTTGGCATATGAGGTTACCTATGCCCTGCCAATGACGACCCAAAGGATCGAAACGCCGCTGCAGGAAATGGATGCCCCCGTACTGGCGGGGCGCAAGCTGGCGCTGATCTCGATTCTCAGGGCGGGCAACGGTCTGCTGGATGGCATGCTTGAGCTGATTCCCTCGGCGCGCGTCGGGTTCGTCGGCCTTTACAGGGACGAGGAAACGCTCAAGCCGGTGCAGTATTACTTCAAGGTGCCCGAACTTCTGGCAGAGCGGCTGGTGATCGTGGTCGATCCGATGCTGGCCACGGGCAACTCCTCGGCGGCGGCGGTCGATCTTCTCAAGAAGTCGGGCGCGCGTGACATTCGTTTCCTTTGCCTGCTGGCCGCCCCCGAAGGCGTGGCCCGGATGAAAGAGGCACATCCGGATGTGCCGATCGTTACCGCAGCGCTGGACGAAAGGCTGAACGATGTCGGCTACATCCTTCCCGGGCTCGGGGATGCGGGGGACCGGATGTTCGGGACCAAGTGACATCGCGGTCGGTGGATCGGCTAACCTATTTACTTGAAAACGGAATCGAGTCACTCTCTCGCCATATTCCTGTGGGGGAAAAGATGAGATTGAACAGAGTTATCGCGACTGCAGTGATCGCGGCATCCTGTGGTGTCGGAAGCGCTCAGGCCAAGTCACTTGCCGAAACCGACGCGCCGGCCGAGTTTCCGCCGTCATCATTCACCGGGCGCCAATACGTGGATAGCGAAGGCTGCGTCTTCGTGCGTGCCGGTATCGACGGCAACGTCACATGGGTGCCGCGCGTGTCCCGCAACCGCGAGGTCGTATGCGGGTTCCAGCCGACTTTCGCGAACGCCGGAACGGCCGCGCCGAAGCCTGCGGAAAAAACAGTGACGGCGGCTGTCCCGAAGACGCCCGAACGCAAGGCCAAGACGGTGCCGGTGAACGTGCAGCCGAAGCCCGTCAAGCCGGCCGCGACGCCGCCGAAGGTGGTCAAGAAAAGGCCCGCAAAGAAAATGGTCAAGCCGGCGCCGGCACCGGGCAAGGTGCGCAAGGTCGTCAGGCGTACGGGCAAGTGCCCGGGCGGCAGTGCCCTGTCGCGCCAATATCTGAACTCCGATCCGGGTCCATATGCGGTGCGCTGCGGCCCACAGAGCGCGCCCCATGTGACGACAGCCGATGGTCGACGCGGCGCAACCGGCGTTGGGGTTGGGCGCGGGCAATACGTGGCGCCCAAGCATGTCTATGAAAAGCAGGTGGCAAGCACCGACGGCATCACGATGCCCGAAGGATACAAACGCGTGTGGATGGGCGGGCGCCTGAACCCGCGCCGGACGCACCAGACCTTTGCCGGCAAGGACAGCATGGATCTCGTCTGGACCGAGACCGTGCCCCGCAAGCTGATCGTGCGGGAGACAGGGCGCGTGGTCACCCGCGATTACCCGGGGCTGGACTATCCCTATACCAGCTATGATGCGCAGCGCCGTGCCAACGCCACCATTTCGACCAAGGGCAAGACCCCTGCCAAGGCCCGTACCACTGCCAAGCCCAAGGTTAAATCCACGGTTTCCACCCGGTCCGCGCCTGCGGAGGTCGCGGAGAGGGCCAGCCATCGCTACATCCAGGCCGGTCTTTACGATGGCCGTGCCGAGGCGAAGCGTGCGGCTCAAAGGGTGGCAAGGGCGGGCCTGCCCGCGCGATTGGGCAAGCTGACGCGCGGCGGGAATTCGTACAGTCTTGTCCTGGCGGGGCCATTCCGGACGCAAGCCGAACTTACCGCGGCGATGGCCAGTGTCCGGGGCGCTGGATTCCACCGCCCGGTGCTTCGGAAATAATTTTGATGGGCGGCCTCTTAACGCGTGTTGCATTCAACCGGAAACGGCCCAGAGACGGGCACGCGTCCGCCCGGGTGGGTTCGGCACACACCCGCCTTGGGGCGGGCGGGCGCGTGCCCGTCCCGGGTGCGATAGGCGTGGGATTCCGTTCCGGCTCAACGCATTCTGGCCGCCCTTTCCTTCAATCCTCGCATATGGCCTGAAGCCGTAGCCAGTCCGCATCGCTCAGGACGGGTGCTGGTGCGGTCGCGGCGAACGGGTCCGCCTCGATCAGGGCGATGGTGCTTTCGCCGGATATGTCGCGGGCATAGGCATACGGGGTCGAACGAACCGACCATTCAGCGAACCCTCTGAGCAAGGCCGCGTCGGACAAAGGCGCCGGTGCCTGTTTGAGGATATGCTCCGCATGGGCCTGCAATGCCGCGGTGCTCAATTGACCTGTCGTCAGGAGCTTCAGGCTTGACCAGAGTCCACGTTCTGCGAGGAGCCTGTCAAGCGGATCCCGCATCCGGGTGCGCAACCGTTCGGCGATCACGTATCCGGCAACGATATCGGGCTCTTCGTGGTCCTCGACAAGGGCACGGTTGATCAGGATCGTCCCGCCGGGGAGGTGGACAGTATCCTCCACGCCGTCGCGCACCACGATCAGCCGGCCATCATGACCTGCGGCGGGCAGCCGCTCGGAAAGACGGCCCAATGCCCTTGGTCCACCCGAGGAGCGGCAGGGCGGGCCGGTCACGCTCTGGATGCGGGCAAAAAGGGCTTCCCCGATTTCGGAGCGCTTGACCTCGGGTACGACGGCAAGCGCGTGATCCCGCACCGCACCGGGAAGCCAGAATACAGCGAGAGCGATCAGCGCCATTGCCGCCAAAAGCAGCGATACAAGACGCAAGCGCCCGGGATGCGGACGTTTGCGGTCGATCGCGCTGCGGAGTTTTTCGATTGCCAAGATCATCTGTTCTTCGCTCTCGGCCAGCTCCAAGGTTTCGCCGGGATCTCCGTCCGGATGATAAATGGCCGGAGTCCGTCCCGGATTGGCGCGTTCGATCGCGGCAAGTGACCAGTGAGCAAGCGCGCGATCCTGCAAATCGGTGATCACGAGGGTCGCGTCACCCACCGATACGATCACGTCGCAGCGCTGCGCATCCCGGGATGCACGCCACAGGCCCGACGCTTCGAGCCTCTGGTATTCGCTGAGTGCTGTCATTCGGGTGTGGGCCTGCTCTGCCTCTTGATGGCAACGATAGCATGCCTGCACAAGCAACGGCAATCGCGTTGACGGACGGCATAGTACCGTGCCGATCCGCGGGCGCGCGTCACATCCCCTTTGCGATCTGGCGAAGTTCGAATTTCTGGATTTTTCCTGTCGATGTCTTCGGCAATTCCTGGAACACCACGTTCTTGGGTGTCTTGAACCCGGCAAGATGGCCGCGTGCATGGGCGATGAGTTCCTCGCCAGACACTTCTGAACCATCCTTGACCTCGACGAAGGCACAGGGCACCTCGCCCCATTTATCGTCCGGCTTTGCCACCACGGCGCACAAAAGCACGGCCGGGTGCATCATCAGAATCCCCTCGATTTCCACCGAGCTTATGTTCTCGCCGCCCGATATGATGATATCCTTTGCCCGGTCGGCGATCTGAAGGTAGCCGTCGGGATGCTGCACCGCGATGTCGCCGGAGTGAAAATATCCACCCTTGAAGGCCTTGGCCGTGGCATCCGGGTTTTTGAGGTAGCCCTTCATGACCGAATTGCCGCGGATCATGATCTCGCCCTGGGTGAGCCCGTCCATCGGTGTCTGGGACATGGACTCGGGGTCCATTGCGGTTATCTCTTCCATCATGGGCATTGCCACGCCGGTGCGGGCCTTGATCGCGTATCGTTCGTCATCGGATCGGTCGTCCCAACGGTCATGCCACAGACATTCCGTGACATGGCCATAAGTTTCGGTCAGCCCGTAGACCTGCGTGACCGCAAAGCCAAGCGGCTCGATCGCGCGCAGGGTCGCGGCCGGCGGCGGGGCGCCCGCGGTGAAGACGTTGACCACGTGGTCGAAATCACGCCGGTCTCTTTCAGGTGCGTTGACTATGGCGTTGAGAACGATCGGCGCGGCACCAAAATGGGTTGCGCCCTCGTCGGCGATGGCATCGTAAATGGCCGCGGCCGTGATATCGCGACAGCATATTATGGTTCCACCCAGAACCGGCATCATCCAGGAGTGGTTCCAGCCATTGCAGTGGAACAGCGGCACGATGGTCAGGTATCGCGGGTGGCGCGTAAGCTCCCAACTCACGACCGTGCCCATCGTCATCAGGTAAGCGCCCCGGTGATGGCATACCACGCCCTTGGGCCGACCCGTGGTTCCGGAGGTGTAGTTGAGCGAGATGCTTTCCCATTCGTCTTCGGGCATGATCCAGTTGAAGTCGGGATCGCCCGAAGCGAGCAGATCCTCGTATTCCGTGTAGTGCCCGTGGGCATGAACCCCGGCCTGATCGTCGGCCACTTCGATCACCGTGGGCGCCGGGCCTTCCATCTGCTCCAGCGCCTCGGCGGCGGTCGGCAGGAATTGCGGATCGACCAGAAGCACCTTCGCACCGCCGTGATCGAGGATATAGGCGATGGTCCCGGCCTCCAGCCGCGTGTTGATCGTGTTCAGGACCGCACCGCAAGCAGGCACGCCGAAATGGGCCTCGGCCTGTGCGGGGATGTTGGGCAGGATCGTCGCCACCACGTCCCCCGGCGCCACGCCCAGTTTCGCAAGGGCGGATGCAAGGCGCGTGCAGCGCTCGTGATATTCGGCGTATGTCTTGCGGAACGATTTGTAGACCACGGCCTCGTATTCGGGATAGATCTGCGCGGCACGACGCAGATGCGACAGCGGGGTAAGTGGAGCATAGTTGGCAGGGGTCCTGTCCAATCCCGTTTCATCTTTCATCCAGCCCATCGGATCCTCCCTGATTCTTGCCCTGACGGTGCAATTTCGCGTTCGGCAGACAATATTGAGTTTGTGAATCCGGTCAAACCCAATTGTCAGACATTTACCGTCTCGGTGACAGGGGGGCCGGCGCAGGGATTCGCCCTATGGCAGATGCGCGGGGTGACCTATGCTGACGCCATGATCATTTCGCCCGGCCGCCGTTACATCTTCGTGCATGTGCCAAAGACGGGCGGCACCTCCCTGGCGCTTGCGCTGGAGAGCCGCGCCATGGCCGATGACATCCTGATCGGGGATACGCCCAAGGCACGCCGGCGGCGCAGGCGGCTTGAAGGGCTATCCCCCGCGGGGCGGCTGTGGAAGCATTCCACCCTGTCGGACATCGACGGCGTGATCAGTCGCGAGACCATGGAACGCAGCTTTGTCTTCACTCTGGTGCGCAATCCCTGGGACCGGGTCGTGAGCTATTATCATTGGCTGCGAATGCAGTGTTTCGACCATCCCGCGGTCCATCTCGCGCGGGATCGCGAATTCAGTGCCTTCCTGAACACGCCGATGATCCGCCGTTCCCTGCGGGCCTGGCCCTATGAGCGCTACGTGACGGATGCACGGGGTGTGGACCGATGCAGCGTCTATATCCGGATCGAAGAATTTTCGCGGGATGCCCTTCCCCTGTGGGATCACCTTGGGTTTCGGCTTTGCCTGCCGCATGAAAACCGGTCGGAGCGTGCCGTGGATTATCGCCGCTACTACAGCGATGAGGACCGGGCCCTGGTCGGCGGGCTCATGTCACATGACATCGACCGTTTCGGTTACAGCTTCTGAAACTTGCGCCCGCGCCCCGGTTCAGGGCGCGGACATTGCAGGTGCGACGGCCCGCATGCCCGGCCGCTCAGGCGGCCTTGTCGTCCTCCGGCCGGAAACGCCCGTAGAAGCTCTGGTTCTTTTTCCCCATCTCGCGCAAAAGGTCCGGCGCCTCGAAGCGCGGGCCAAAGCGTTCCGCGAGTTGGTCGCACCGTTCGGTGGCATAGGGCGCCCCGATGATATCGAGCCAGCCGAACGGCCCCCCTGACCACGGCGCGAATCCCCATCCCAGGATCGCACCCACATCACCTTCGCGGATATCTTCAAGCACGCCGTCCTCGAACGCGCGGACGGCTTCGAGCACCTGTGCGAACATCAGGCGATGCTGCACCTCGGTGAGCTCGGGCTGTTCTTCAGCGCGCGGGTATCTTTCCCTGAGGCCCGGCCAGTATCCCTGCCTTTTCCCCTTTTCGTCGTAGTCGAAGAAACCGGCCTTGGCCTTGCGGCCCAGACGGCCCTCGCCCTCCATCCAGAATATCACCTCGTCCACGGCCTGGTCGGGGTAGTCGTCCCCCATGGCGGCCCTGGTGGCGCGGGCGATCTTGGCGCCCAGATCAATCGAGGTCTCGTCGACGAGTTGCAGCGGACCCACCGGAAAGCCCAATTGCCGCGCCGCGTTGTCGATCAGCGGCGGCGCCACACCCTCGGCCACCATGCGGATGCCCTCGTTGATGTAGGGGATGATGCAGCGGTTGGCGTAGAAGAACCGCGCGTCGTTGACCGCGATCGGCGTCTTGCGGATCTGGCGCACGTAATCCAGCGCCTTGGCTACTGCGCGGTCGCCGGTCTTTCGGCCCTTGATGATTTCCACCAGCATCATCTTCTCCACGGGCGAGAAGAAGTGGATGCCGATGAACTGCGCGGGATCGTCACTGGCCTTGGCCAGTTCCGTGATCGGCAGGGTCGAGGTGTTTGTGGCGAAGATCACGTCGCTGCCCGCCGCATCGAGCGCACGCCTGGTGACCCCGGCCTTCACTTCGGGATCCTCGAAAACCGCCTCGATGATCAGGTCACACCCCTCGAGTGCGGCATGATCGGTTGTCGCGGTGATCCGCTCAAGCGTGGCGGCCTTCTTCTCCTCGGTGGCCTTCCCGCGCTTTATGCCCTTGTCCATGTAATCGGCGGTGTAGGATTTGCCCTTGTCCGCGGCCTCCTGCTCCTGGTCGATCAACACGACCTCCATCCCAGCCTGAGCGGAGACGAGCGCGATGCCCGCCCCCATCATGCCGGCGCCCAGCACGCCGACCTTCGCGACCTTCTGGTCCGGCACGTCGGGGCGGTTGGCGCCCTTTTCCAGCGCCTCCTTGTTGACAAAGAGTGACCGGATCATGGCACTCGAAGAGGGGTCCATCAGCACGTGGGTGAACCACCGGGCCTCGATCTTCAGGGCGGTGTCGAACGGCACCAGGGCACCTTCGTAAACGGCGCTGAGTAGAGCCTTGGCTGCGGGAAACGCGCCCTGCGTGCGCCCGTTGACCATGGCCGAGGCGCCGACGAATGTCATGAAACCCTCGGGGTGGTAGGGGGCGCCGCCGGGCATCTTGTAGCCCTTCTCGTCCCAGGGCTTGACGATCCGCGGGTCGGACAACACCCATTCGCGCGCCTTCTCGAGCAGCTCATCGGCGGGCACGACCTCGTCCACGATTCCCGCGGATTTCGCCTTCTTCGGATCGTTGAGCTTGCCTTCCAACAGGAGTGGCGAGGCTCCCATCGCGCCCAGTTTGCGCGTAAGCCGTGTGGTGCCGCCCGCGCCGGGAAAGATGCCGACCATGATCTCGGGCAGGCCGATCTTTGCCTTTGGATTGTCGGCCGCGAAAATGCGGTGACAGGCGAGCGGGATTTCCAGCCCGATGCCGAGCGCGGTGCCGGGCAGGGCGGCGGCGATGGGTTTGCCGCCCTTGTTTTTGTCGTCCATGCCCGCACGCTCGATCTTGCGCAGGATCGAGTGCATGTTCATCAGCCCCTCGAAGAGTCCCTTGGCCGGGGCGTCGCCCGCCATCTCCTTCATCCGGGCGATGATGTTGAGGTCCATGCCCCCGGCAAAGCTGTCCTGCTTGCCCGAGGTCAGGACGATGCCCTTGACATCGTCGTCGGCCAGGGCCTCATCCACCAGCGCCTCCAGGTCGTCGAAACCCTGCTGGTTCATCACGTTCATGGACTTGCCCTGCGTGTCCCAGGTGATGATCGCGACGCCGTCGGCGTGCTTTTCCATCGTGAAATCGGTCATGTGTTTCGTCTCCCCTTACACGCGTTCGATGATCGTGGCCGCGCCCATGCCCGAGGCGACGCAGAGCGTGGCCAGCCCGGTGCCCTGGCCGGTGCGCTCCAGTTCATCCAGAAGCGTGCCGATGATGATCGCGCCGGTGGCGCCCAGCGGATGGCCCATGGCGATGGCCCCGCCATTGACGTTGACCTTCGAATGATCGACATCGAAAGCCTGCATGAAGCGCAGCACGACCGAGGAAAATGCCTCGTTCACTTCGAAAAGGTCGATATCCGATATTGCCATGCCGCTGTCGGCCAGCGCCTTTTCGGTGGCGGGCACGGGCCCGGTGAGCATGATGGTGGGATCGGTGCCGATCTTGGTGGTCTGGCGGATTCGCGCGCGGGGTGTCAGGCCCCATTTCTCGCCGAACGCCTTGCTGCCCACCAGCACGCCCGCCGCACCGTCCACGATACCGCTGGAATTGCCGGCATGGTGGATGTGATTGATCGACTCCAGATGCGGGTATTTCAGCTTGGCCACCGCATCGAAGCCCGGCATGACCTCGCCTATCTGCTGAAAGCTGGGGTCGAGACCCCCCAGCGACTGCATGTCCGTGCCGGGGCGCATGTGCTCGTCGCGGTCGAGGATCGCAAGGCCGTTCTGATCTCTCACCGGGGCGATCGATTTTCCAAATCGCCCATCCTGCCATGCCGCTGCCGCACGTTTCTGGCTCTCCACGGCGAAGGAATCCGCATCGTCCCGCGAAAATCCGAATTCGGTGGCGATGATATCGGCCGAAATGCCCTGCGGTACGAAATACGACTCCATCGCGACACTTGGATCGACGGCGATCGCGGCGCCGTCGCTTCCCATGGCCACACGGCCCATCATCTCGACCCCGCCGGCGATATACCCCTCGCCCGCGCCGGCCTGAACCTGGTTGGCCGCAAGGTTGACCGCCTCCATGCCGGAGGCGCAGAAACGGTTGATCGACAGTCCGGGAACTCGCTCGTCCAGACCCGAGGCGAGGACAGCGGTTCGTGCGAGGCACCCGCCCTGCTCCTTGACCTGCGTCGCGTTGCCCCAGATCACATCCTCGACGGCGTGCCCCTCGAGGCTGTTGCGCTCCTTCAAGGTGTCGAGGATATGCGAGGACAGGCGAACCGACGTTACCTCGTGCAGGGCCCCATCCTTGCGGCCCTTGCCACGCGGACTGCGCACTGCGTCGTAAATGTAGGCATGGTTCATCTTCGTCTCCTTTTTCAGGCCCGGTCCGCTGGCGATCCGGGCATCAGGTCGTAGGGATGTTTCCATCCCGGAAGGCTCTGGATGTTTCCAAGCCACCGATCAATACCGGGCCATTCAGCCCGCTCGAAACCGAATGGCTCCGGGTAGAACAGATATCCGCAACAGGACAGGTCGGCATTGGTGACGTCGTCACCGACGATCCAGTCTCGTTTCTGCAGATGCGCGTCGAGTACCCGGTAGGCGGCCTTGAGACGGGCCTTGGTGAATGTGATGACCTCGGCAGGCCGCTTGTCCCGGGGCAGGAAATTCATCAGGAAGCGGACCATGCCCGCTTGTGAGCTCAGTTTGTGGTTGTCCCAGAACATCCAGCGCATCACCTCGCGGGCGGCCCCGGGCGTGGCGCCGCCGAACCGGCCGGTCCGCTCCGCGACATGCATCAGGATCACACCGGATTGGGCAAGCGTTACGTCGCCATCGACCAGTACCGGCACCTCTCCCATCGGATTGACCCTGCGGAAATCATCCGTGCGGGTTTCGCCGCCGAAGAAATCGACGAAGACCGGTTCCCAGTCGAGACCAGACAGCTCCAGCGCCAGCGCCGCCTTGTAGGCGTTGCCGCTTTCCCCGAAGCAGTGGAGTGTAATGGTCATTGCTGGGCTCCTCTGGGCAGGGTCGGACTCGAGTATTTGGGGAAAGATGAAGCCGGTCTTGATTCACGCGCCGTTAACGTTAATGCGCTTGAATCGGCGGCGCGGTACAGGCTGGAGAGCCGATGACCGTGAAAGGTGAAGCCCTGCTCCGGCGCCTGATGCCAGTCGGCCCGCGCGCCGGACAGGGTGGACCTGCCGGTTTCATCTTTCCCCAAATACTCCCGCCGGAGGCATCCGGACGGTGGACCTTTCGCCGGTGCCGGCCGCATCAAAGCGCCCTCGCGATCAGTTCCTTCATGATTTCGTTGGTCCCGCCATAAATGCGCTGGACGCGGGCATCCGCCCACATCCCCGCGATATCGTATTCGGCCATGTAGCCATAACCGCCGTGCAGTTGTAGGCAATCGTCAAGAACCTCGCCCTGCGCCTCGGTGAGCCAGTACTTCGCCATCGCGGCCTTTTCGACGCTCAACTCGCCGCGCATATGTTCGGCGATGCATTCGTCCATGAAGGCCCGGCAAACGGCGGTCTTGGTTCGGCATTCGGCCAGTTTGAACCGGGTGTTCTGGAACTGTGTGAGCGGCCCGCCAAACGCTTCGCGTTCCTTGCAGTGAACGATCGTGCGGTCAACAGCGCCCTCCATGGCCCCCTGGGCGCCGCAGGCGATGATCAGCCGCTCCTGTGGAAGTTGCTCCATCATCTGGTAAAAACCGCGCCCCTCCTGCTGTCCGAGGATGTTTTCCGGCGGCACCTCGACATTGTCGAAGAAGAGCTCGGATGTGTCCCCTGCATGCAGCCCGATCTTTTCCAGATTGCGTCCGCGGCTGAACCCGTCCGCGGCCGCAGTCTCGACCACGGCCAGCGAGACGCCCTTGGCTCCCTTTTCGGGGTCCGTCTTGACTGCAACGATGATGAGGTCGGCATGTTGACCATTGGTGATGAAGGTCTTCTGCCCCGACACGCGATATGCATTTCCGTGGCGGATGGCACGCGTGCCGATCCCCTGCAGATCCGATCCTGCGGCGGGTTCCGTCATCGCGAGCGCGCCGACCATGTCCCCCGATACCATCCGGGGCAGCCATTTCAGTTTCTGTTCCTCGGAGCCGTAGGCGAGGATGTAATGCGCGACGATGCCGGAATGAATCGGATTGCCCCAGCTTGCGAGATTGGCGCGGCTCTGTTCCATGCAGATCACCGCTTCATGCCCGAAATCGCCGCCTGCGCCGCCGTATTCCTCGGGTATCGAGGGGCAGAGCAGACCAAGCTTGCCGGCCTGTTGCCATATCTCGCGGTCCATTTCACCCTGCTTTCGCCAGCGTTCGAAATGTGGCGTCCATTCGTCGGTGATGAAGCGCGCCGCGAGATCCGTCAGCATGCGGTGTTCGTCATTCATCCATGTCGATGTCATACCCTGCTCCCTAACGTTTGCGCGCGTCGAGTTCGGAGTTGAAGATGCGCAGCCTGTGCGCGAACGTGTCGGCGTCGATGACGCTGTCGAAATTCTCGAAGACGAAGGAAAGCATCTCGCCTTCATCGAGTCCCGCCTCCTGTGCGACGCGACGCAGGCGCCGGTATCCGTCTTCGGTCATCGCCGCATTGAAGCGGCGGGTCAGCCGGAAGCGTTTCGGCATCTTGTTCCTCCTGCGAATTTGTCAGGCTGCGGCAGCGCGGGCCACCGGGCTTCAGAAACGTTCCGCATCCAGTGCCATCACCGGTTCGGCCCCGGTCTGGATGCGCGCAAGATGCGTGGCTGTCATCGGAAGCTGACGCGCCATGTAGTAACGGCCGGTAGCGATCTTCGTTTCATGGAAACCGGTGTCCTCATGGCCCGCGTCGAGCGCCGCGCGCGACGCATGCGCCATCCGCGCCCACATGTACCCAAGGCAGACATGCCCGAAAAGGTGCATGAAGTCGTAGGATCCGGCAAGGGCATTGTTGGGCTCTTTCATGCCGTTCTGCATGAAATAGGTTGCCGCGGCCTGCAGATCCTTGCTGGCGGTCTTCAACGGATCGAGGAACTGCGTATCGAAATCTTCGTCCTGTCCCGATCTGTCCTTGATGAACTCCTTGACCATGTCGAAGAAGGCCATGATCGCCTTGCCGCCCTTCTGGGGCAGCTTGCGCCCGACCAGATCAAGCGACTGGATTCCGTTGGTCCCCTCGTAGATCATCGTGATCCTGGCGTCGCGGACGAATTGCTCCAGCCCCCATTCGCGCGTGAAGCCCGATCCACCCAGTGTCTGCTGGGCCAGCACCGCGGTTTCGAACCCCTTGTCCGTGAGGAACCCCTTGATCACCGGCGTGAGCAGCGAGATCATCCGCTCCGCGTCCTCGTCGCCGGCACGGTGGCCCCGGTCGATCAGGGAGGCGCCCCAGAAGGTGAAAGCGCGGGCCCCTTCCACGAAAGCCTTCTGGTCCATGAGGTTGCGGCGCACATCGGGGTGGACGATGATCGGGTCAGCAGGGCCGTCGGGATTTTTTTCACCGGTGACATCACGCCCCTGAAGGCGGTCCAGCGCGAAATCGCGTGCGTTCTGATAGGCCACCTCGCCCTGCGCATAGCCTTGCAGGCCAACCCCTAACCGCGCCTCGTTCATCATCGTGAACATGGCGCTCAGACCGGCATTTTCCTCACCGAGCAGATAGCCGGTGGCGCCGTCGTAGTTCATCACGCAGGTGGCATTGCCGTGGATGCCCATCTTTTCTTCCAGCCCCCCGCAACCGAGATCGTTGCGATCCCCGAGCGAACCGTCGTCGTTCACAAGGAACTTGGGCACCAGGAAAAGCGAGATACCCTTCACGCCATCGGGGCTGCCGGGAATCCTGGCCAGCACGAGGTGGATGATGTTCTCGACCATGTCGTGTTCGCCGGACGAAATCCAGATCTTCTGCCCGGTGATCGCAAAAGTGCCGTCCTCGCGCGGTTCGGCCTTGGTCCGGATGAGGCCCAGATCGGTCCCGCAATGCGGTTCGGTCAGGTTCATCGTGCCGCCCCATTCACAGGTCACCATTCTGGGAAGGTAGGTTTTCTTCTGCGCATCCGTGCCATGGGCGTGAATGGCGTTGTAAGCCCCGTGTGTCAGGCCCTGATACATGTTGAACGCCATGTTCGCGGCGGAAAACATTTCGCCCACGGCCGTACTCATCAGGTATGGCAGGCCCTGGCCGCCGAACTCCGGGTCACAGTCCAGCGCCGTCCACCCCCCGTCCCGCACCTTGTCGAAGGCATCCGAGAAGCCCTCGGGGGTGTGGACAGTGCCATTTTCCAGAGTGCATCCGCTTGCATCCCCGACCGGATTCAGGGGGGCCAGGATCTCGGCCGCGATCTTGCCAGCCTCGTCCAGAACGGCGCCTGTGAATTCCCGGTCCATTTCCTCGTAGCCGGGCACATCGGCTTCGGATACCCCGAGAACGTCGTGCAGAACGAACTGCATATCCTTGATCGGCGGGCTGTAGCTTGGCATCTTGTGGTCTTCCCCCTGACGTATGGTTTCGCCTCACCTCGGCAGTTATTCCGCGGCGTTGCTTGTCTTGCGCATGGACGCGATCACTTGATCGACCCAGTCGATCTGCCGGTGCAATTCCCTGATCGCGGAATCGAGTTCATCGCGCTGCACCTCCATGTCGTGCAGCCTTCGAGTGGCGAGGTCCCGCGTGCGGCTGAGTTGTGTGTATTGCTGGTCTCCGGCGTGGTAGAGATCAAGAAGTTGCCTGATCTCCTCAAGGCTGAACCCGAAGCGCTTTCCGCGCAGGATCAATTTGAGCCGCCCCCTGTCGCGACGGGAGAAAAGGCGCTTCTGGCCTTCCCGGCGGGGCGAAATCAACTCCTTGGCCTCGTAGAAACGCAATGTGCGCGGAGTCACGTCGAAGGCATCGCACATTTGCCGTATTGTCATAAATTCATCGCTCATGGCTTGGCCTGTTTTCACCGTTTTCGGGATCAACCTGTGTATGACAGGAACGGGATACAACACGAAGTGACGTTTACGTAAGAGGTACGTCGCGTCACTTTCCCGATGTTGTGAACAGCGCGTCCCGGCAGGGCAGGCCGAGCTTCCCGGACCCGCCGGGATCCGGGCTTCACTCAAGTGTTCCGGCGGTTTCGTCGCGCAGCCGTTTCAGTTCGGCCATCGCGTCTTCGATCTGTATACGCTGCTCTTCGAGTTCCGCGAGCTGGCGGTCCGCCAGTTCCAGCCAACTGCGCATCTGCGCTTCGGTGCCTTCCTTTTCGTAGATCAGAAGCCACTGGCGGATATCCTCGAGCGAAAAGCCGAACCTCCTGCCACGCAGGATCAGGGTCATGCGAGCCAGTTCGCGCGGCCCGTACAGGCGCCGGCGCCCTTCCCGGTCGGGTTGCAGAAGCTCGATATACTCATAATATCGCAACGTGCGCGGCGTTACGTCGAACTGCGCGCACATCTCCTTCAGCGTGAGGCGGGTTTCGGCCATGTCATCCGCGATCAGCCATGCAGGGCGTTGCCGGCAACGGTGCCGCATTTCGGCGCGCAAGGAAACCCCTCAGTTAAGAAAGCCGGGCACGAGCAGGTGAAAGCCGTAGGCCACGATGAGGGCCGGAATAGCGGAATAGGCCGTCGCGATGACCGCCGCCTTCGGATTGAGGGCGATGGCCGGAAACAGTGCGTCACCGTCATTCGAAATCGCGTTGCCCAGAAGCGCGGCGAAGGGGATCACCCCGTTGATGTAAAGCGTTGTCACAAGAACCTGTGGGCCGCATCCGGGAATGAAACCGACGACAATGGCGATGAGTGGCAGAAGCGGCGCGACCGTGGAAAATGCCGCCTCCAGGTCAACGCCGGTGAACACCACCATGTAGTCGTAAGCGAGGTAGGCGGCGATGACCCAGATCGAGATGAAGCTGGTTTCCTCGGCCATGCGCGTCACCGGTGCGTCTCCGGGATGGGTCATCGCCTGAAGCGGCGAGGTGGCCCAGATCATGACGCCGACCGAAGTGCCGGCGAGGCCGATGACAAGCGGCCAATCTCCATAGACCGCGTCGAGGTCGATCATCGCAAGCTGGGATACGCCGATGACAAGGCCGGGGATCGCGATGAGCAGGAAAAGCCAGTCCTGGGGGCGCGTCCGGCCGATGCGCGGGACGATATCGGAGCATGTTTTGCCATCAGTACCGAACTCGAAGCGGTGGAAGCGATCCACCAGCCAGCCGGTGAGAATGCCCACCGTAAACGACAGCGGCAGCACCACGATCGCAGCATCCGGCCGGGTGGCGATGAGCAGGAAGGCCGCATCCCCCATGGTCGCCGTGAGAGTTGCGACAACGGCACCGAATCCGACATTGCCGGAGGTGTATGCGGCCACGACGACCACTGCGCCACCACAGCCCGGTGTCGCCCCCATCAGCGCCGCCAGCGGCACCTGGAATCCACGTGAATTCCTGAGCGCCGTGCCAATGTCGAAACGGAACAGCCGCTCGGCCCCGTAAAACAGCAGCAGCGTTGCGGCGACGAATGCCGATACCTGGACATAGGCATCAACGATCAGACCACGGGTCAGCTCGCCAAGGGTGCCGGGCCACACGGCAAGCCCAAGCAAAAGGACGGCGACCGCCAGACGCTTTAGTCGAAAGGGGCCAAAACGGTCCGACGCCACGAATGGTGTCGGCGTGGCTTGGGCGGCAAGGCCGGGCTGAGTGGGCATTTCAGGCAACTCTCCTGCAATTGAGAATTATTCGCAACTAAAACAGATATCACTTGCACAGCTGAAATCAAGGCCCAATAAAGGTGGCCCGGCCCCAAGCTGCCACCAAGAGGAAAGGTTCTCGCGTGTCCGACTCGAAGAACAAGGAAAACGAGGGTTTTCAAAGGCAATTCATCGAGGCTTTGCCGCATGCGGTGGCGCTCGGCATGGTACCGGGGTCGATGGGTGACGGACGCGCGGAATTATCCATGCCCTACAACGAGAAGCTGATCGGCGACCCGGAAACGGGCGTGATTCACGGTGGCGCGGTCTCGGCGTTGATGGACACATGCTGCGGGGCCGCGGCGATCAGTCATCCTGACAGCCCGGGGGGGACGGCCACGATCGACCTCCGGATCGACTACATGCGCGCCGCGGTGCCGGGGCAGTGCATCCGCGCGGAGGCCGAATGTTACCATGTTACCCGCTCCGTCGCCTTCGTGCGCGCACGTGCCCTTGACGACGATCCGGAACGGCCCGTGGCGACCGCTACAGGCACGTTCACGATGGGGAATGACTGAGCGATGGCCAATGCGCGACCGGACCCGGTGCAGATAGTCAAGCAGCGCCGCGACGCCGCGCTTGGCGCCCTGGTCAGCAGCGTGCCCTATATCGGGTTCCTGGGCGTGGAATTCGACCGCCGTGGCGATGAACTGACGGCGATCATGCCCTATGCAGAAAAACTGATCGGCAACCCCGTCCTGCCCGCGCTGCACGGCGGAGCGACCGCGGCCTTTCTTGAGATCACCGCGATCATCGGGCTGAGCTGGTCGGTCCTTTGGGAAGAGATCGAAGCGGGTAACTTCGATGCCTCCGCCGTGGCGGGGGGCAAGGTGCCGCGACTGCCCAAGACCATTGATTTCACTGTGGATTACCTAAGGTCGGGCCTGCCGCGCGATGCCTACGCACGGGCGCATGTCAACCGGTCGGGCCGGCGTTACGCCAGCGTCCGGGTCGAGGCGTGGCAGGACAACCGTGCGCGGCCGTTCGCGCAAGCGACCGGGCATTTCCTGATGCCCCGGCGGGATGGTTGACACCGGGCCGGTGGTCACCCACGGCCGGGTTCTGAGGATCGCGGTTCCTATCGTGATTTCCAATGCCACGGTGCCGATCCTTGGCGCCGTTGACACTGCCGTGGTGGGGCAGATCGGGCTGGCCGCGCCAATCGGCGCGGTGGGGATCGGTGCGGTGATCCTGACGGCCGTATACTGGATCTTCGGCTTTCTCAGGATGGGAACGACGGGACTCACCAGCCAGGCGCACGGCGCCGGCAACAGCAGCGAAGTGGCCGCCATGCTGACCCGCTCGCTGATCATCGGTCTTGGTGGGGGGGCGCTCGTGATCCTTCTACAGGGCTTTGTTTTCGCGACAGCATTCCGTCTGTCGCCGGCCAGTGCCGACGTCGAGGCCCTGGCACGAGAGTACATGAGCGTGAGGGTCTGGAGCGCACCGGCGATCATCGCCATCTACGGCGTGACGGGGTGGCTGATCGCGCTCGAGCGGACAGGTGCGGTTCTGGCAATCCAGGTTCTGATGAACGGCCTGAATATCCTTCTGGACCTATGGTTCGTGCTTCATCTGGGATGGGGTGTGGAAGGGGTTGCATGGGCCACCTTCATAGCGGAATGGGGCGGACTGGCCCTGGGATTCTGGTTGTGTCGGGACGCGTTTCTTGTGCCGGCATGGCGTGATTGGCCCCGGGTCTTGGATGCGGCGGCGCTGCGCAACATGGCGTCGATCAATGTGGATATACTGCTGAGGTCACTGATGTTGCAGGCGATCTTCATTTCCTTTCTGTTTCTGGGAAGTGATTTCGGGGATGTCACGCTGGCGGCAAATCAGGTCTTGCTTCAATTCCTGCATATCACGGCCTACACGCTGGACGGGTTCGCCTTTGGCGCCGAAACGCTTGTCGGGCAGGCGACAGGGCGCCGCGACCGGACACGGCTGCGGCGCAGTGCGCTGCTCAGCAGTTTTTGGGGGTTGGGCTGCGTGCTGCTGCTGTCGGGCGCCTTCGCGGGCGCGGGCGGCTGGATCATCGACGTGATGGCCAAGGCGCCGGAAGTTCAGGAAGAGGCGCGTCACTATCTGATATACATGGTTTTCGCACCGATAATCGGGCTGGCCGCATGGATGCTGGACGGAATTTTCATCGGCGCCACGCGCACCCGGGACATGCGTGACATGATGGCGGTGAGTGCGGTGATCTACGTCGTTTCGGTGCTCTTGCTGATGCCGCGATTGGGCAATGACGGTCTGTGGCTGGCCTTGCTGGTTTCGTTCGTGGCGCGCGGTATCACCCTCGGGCTCCGTTATCCGTCGCTGGAGGCCGGCGCTGGCAGGGCCGACCCTGGGGATTGAACAGTCCGGTCAACCTGACTGTAGGGATTGCTGAAATTTACCGGGTCGCCGAGGCCCGTGGTCGGAGGCCCCGGGTGCCTGCCTGTCCCCCGGGCCGTGACCATGGCGGCACCGCCCGCGACAGACGGGCCCCGTGCCGGGTGCGTGGGCAATTTCCACCGGGAAGAAGACCAGAGCGGCCTGTGCCTGGTCCCGCTGCTTGATCGGTTTCCAAAACCGCGGTTACGGGCGGTGATTGATTGCTGCAGCGGTCCAGCCATTGCCGTGGCGATGGATTTCGGTGACCGAAAGTGGGTCGATGCGATGACTGAAGGCGGTAAAGGCATCGACACCGAGTGCCGCCTGAACCTGGGTCAGGATCACCCCCATATGCGCGACCGCAACGATGTCGCGCCCCGGGAAGGCCGCATGCAGCCGTCCCAGCGTGCCGCCGACCCGCCCTACCACCTCGTGCCAGCTTTCGCCGCCCGGGGCACGAATGTCGCCGGGCGTATCCCAGAAGGCGCGCAGCCGGTCCTGATCGGGGATGGTATCGAACGCCTGCAATTCCCAGTCGCCGAAATGGATCTCCCGCAGGCCGGTTTCGTGCGGCAGGCGGGTCCGAGTGCCGGCGATGGCATCTGCCGTGGCGGTGGCGCGCAGAAGGTCGGATGACACGACGACGGCTTCGGCGGGCAGATGCGCTGCCAGCCTTTCCAGCGCCGGGCCGTCGCTCAGGTCGGCGGGCAGGTCCGACCAGCCGACCATTGACCTGGCATGCGTGGGCCCGTGGCGCACCCAGAAAACACGGCTCATGGCAAATGACCCTTGAGAGCCTGCGGCAGACCGCACACCACATTCACGACAAGTGCCGACCGGGCCGCGAGCGCCTGGTTGAGACGTCCCTGCGCCTGCTGGAAGTGCCGCGCGAGGGCGTTTTCGGGCACGACCGAAAGCCCGACCTCGTTGGAGACGACAACCACCGGCGCGGCACAACTCTCCAGTCCCTCGAACAGGGCGGCTTCGGCGGTGTCAAGATCGTTGCCGGCCAGCAGGTGATTGCTGAGCCACATGGTGGCACAATCAAGAAGTACCGCACGGTCCGGGCCGATCTCCGCCAGCCTCTTGCCCGGATCGAGCGGTTCCTCGATCGTGTTCCAGCCCGGGCCGCGGGCCGCGCGGTGGCGGTCTATCTTGCGGCGCATCTCGTCGTCATGGATTTCTGCCGTGGCCAGGTAGACAGCGCCACCGCGGGTACGGTGGATCAGAGTCTCGGCATAGGCCGATTTTCCAGAAGCTGCCCCGCCCAGCACCAGCGTAAGTTCCGGCAGCATCGCCGCGTTCCTTTTTTGATCCGGTTTGATCAAGTGTGCGTAACACTCCGTGATAGACTGCAAAAGAGGATCGGCGAGAAATCATCGTCAGATGGGGGTGAAAATGGCGCTCGACGCACCGCAGACAAGTTCGATGTCGCGCACGGCAATGAAAGCGGAACTGCTTGATGCCGAGACGGAATTGCAATTGGCCTATGCATGGCGCGATCAGCGCGACGAGGAGGCGCTTCACAGGCTTATCAACGCCTACATGCGCCTCGCGATATCCATGGCCGCGAAGTTCAAGCGCTACGGAGCGCCCATGAACGACCTGATCCAGGAGGCCGGGCTGGGCCTGATGAAGGCGGCAGACAAGTTCGACCCCGATCGCGGGGTGCGGTTTTCCACGTACGCGGTCTGGTGGATCAAGGCGTCGATCCAGGACTACGTGATGCGGAACTGGTCGATGGTGCGGACCGGAAGCACGTCGAGCCAGAAATCCCTCTTCTTCAACATGCGCCGTGTTCAGGCGCGGATCGAACGGGAGGCGATGGCACAGGGCGAGGAACTGGACGGTTACCAGCTGCGTGAAATGATCGCCCACGAAGTCGGCGTGCCCCTGCGTGACGTGGAAATGATGGAAGGGCGGCTGTCCGGCTCGGATTTTTCCCTCAATGCGACGCAATCGGCCGAGGACGAGGGCCGCGAATGGATCGAGACGATCGAGGACGAGGGCGCCCGCGGCGACGAACTCGTTGAACGTGACCATGACATGGACGCGTTGCGCGGTTGGCTGGCCGATGCGCTGGAGGCGCTGAACGACCGGGAAAGGTTCATCGTGCGCGAAAGGAAACTGCGCGAGGATGCACGCACACTGGAAAGTCTCGGCGAAGAACTGTCGCTGAGCAAGGAAAGGGTGCGGCAACTGGAAGCCGCGGCGTTCGCGAAGATGCGGCGGCACCTTGAAAGACAGGGCGCAGAGGTGCAGAACCTGCTGGCATGAGGATCTCCGCCGCCACGTTTCCCGCAATGTCGAAGGCGATTTCATTCGTCCTTTGCACTTTGTCGGGATCCGCGTGGGCCGAGCAGGTTGTCGTCATCGGGGAAATCCACGACAATCCGCATCACCACGAAGAGCAGGCCCGCATCGTCGCCGATCTTGACCCGGAAGCGCTGGTCTTCGAGATGCTGACACCGGCGCAGGCCGCGCGTGTGACGCCACGGCTGATGGAGGACGAGGACGACCTTGCGGCGTTGCTGAACTGGGAAGACACCGGCTGGCCGGACTTCTCCATGTATTTCCCGATATTCGCGGCCGCGCCGGACGCGCTTGTGTATGGTGCCGGCGTGCCCCGCGACGTGGCACGTGCGGCGATGAAGAATGGCGTTGCCGCAGCCTTCGGCGGTGATGCGGCGCGCTATGGCCTCGACCGGCCGCTGGCCGATGACGATCAGCGTCAGCGCGAGAAAATGCAGATGACGGCACATTGCGACGCCCTTCCCGAAGCCATGTTGCCGGGAATGGTGGCGGCACAGAGACTGCGGGACGCGGAATTGGCGCGCGCGGTCATGCTGGCGATGACGGCCACTGGTGGGCCGGTGACCGTGATCACGGGCAATGGCCACGCCCGGCGCGATCAGGGTATTCCGGTCTATCTCGACCGGGTGGCGCCCGAACTGGAGCTTCGCGTGATCGGACAGACGGAGAACGGTTCCGCGCTGGAAGGCAGGTTCGACGAGGTTCGTTCCGCACCCGCCGTGGACCGGCCGGACCCGTGCGCAGCGTTCCGTTAGCCGGTGGTCCCGGCCGTGCATGCCTGTCCGGTGCTTGCCACCCGGCGACAGGAGCCCTAGAACTGCCCTGACAGCCGGGAAAGGACCCTGCGCGATGCTGGAGCACAGACGTATTCTGTTGGTGATCGGCGGTGGGATCGCGGCGTTCAAGGCGCTTGACCTGATCCGCCGCCTTCGCGAGCGCGGGGCCCGTGTCACACCTGTCCTGACCGGAGCGGCGGAGGAGTTCGTGACCCCGCTGTCGGTGTCGGCGCTGGCGGGCACGCGGGTCTTCCGGGATCTCTTCGATCTGACGGACGAGGCCGAGATGGGCCATATCGAATTGAGCCGCAGCGCCGACCTGATCGTCGTGGCACCGGCGACGGCGGACCTGATGGCGAAAATGGCCCATGGCCACGCTGACGACTTGGCCTCGACACTGCTGCTGGCCACTGACACGCCGGTCCTGATCGCGCCGGCGATGAACGTTCGGATGTGGCAGCATCCCGCGACGCAGCGCAACCTGGACGTGCTTCGGGGTGATGGCGTGACCTTGGCCGGCCCGGCAGAGGGCGACATGGCCTGCGGCGAATACGGGCCGGGGCGCATGTCCGAGCCTGCGGAGATCGTCGAGGCGGTCCGTGCGCGCCTGAGCCGCGGGCCGCTTGCGGGACGGCGGGTGCTGGTGACGTCAGGGCCGACGCACGAGCCGATCGACCCGGTTCGCTACATCGCCAATCGCTCCTCCGGGGTGCAGGGCAGCGCCATCGCCCGGGCCCTGACGGCATTGGGTGCGCAGGTGGTTTTCATCACCGGGCCGGCGACGGCGCCGGCGCCCGCGGGGACCGAGGTGATCGCGGTCGAGACCGCGCGCGAGATGATGGCCGCGGTCGAGGCGGCCTTGCCTGCGGATGCGGCCGTCTTTGCCGCCGCGGTTGCCGACTGGCATGTCAGCGGTACGGCAGAACGGAAGATCAAGAAGGGATCGGGCGGGATCGGGGCACTGGATTTCGCGGAGAATCCCGACATTCTCGCGACCGTGGCGGGCATGGGCGCGCAGCGTCCTGCCCTCGTTGTGGGTTTTGCCGCCGAAACCGATGACGTGATTGCCAACGCGACCGCCAAGCGCGCGCGCAAGGGCTGTGACTGGATCCTGGCCAATGACGTGAGTGCCGCGACGGGAATCATGGGCGGGACGGAGAACGACATCATCCTGATCACCGGCTCGGGCACCGAGGACTGGCCGCGCATGTCAAAGGACGAGGTGGCGGCCCGGCTGGCCGGCCGCATCGCGGAAACCCTGGGCTGAGAACCTGAGTATTTTTGGGAAAGATGAAGGGGCAGGGGATGGTTACCGTTTCATTCGTCTGGGAAGATGGCGCTGACCGTTCGCTTGGCCTGCCCGCCTACGAGAGCCGCGGCGCGGCCGGAGCCGACCTGCGGGCCAACTTCCCCCCTGGCGGCCGCGCGGGGCTGACCCTGGAACCGGGTGCCCGGGCGCTGGTGCCCACCGGGTTGCGGCTGGCGGTTCCCGAAGGTTTCGAGCTGCAGCTGCGCCCGCGTTCGGGGCTGGCCCTGAAACACGGGATCACGCTGCTCAACAGTCCCGGAACCATCGACGCCGATTACCGCGGGCCGCTGGGTGTCATTCTTGCCAACGCCGGCGACGCGCGCTTTCACGTGGATCACGGGGCGCGGATCGCGCAGATGATCGTGGCGCCGGTCGTGCAGGCCCGGTTCGCGGTCGTGGCGGCGCTTGATCCCACGCCGCGGGGTGATGGCGGGTTCGGATCGACGGGGCAGACCTGATGGCGCTGGTGTTCGTCATGGCTGCCGGGCTCTGGGCCGTGGGGGCGCTTGCCGGGGTGCCGCACCGTCTGCGCTGGGCGATGATCGGCGGGCTGTGGGCGGCGGTGGTGCTGATGCACCTGGTCCTGCCCGCGCCGCACCCGATGCGCCTGGCCACCGGCGGGAGCGCCGCGCCCTGGCTGATGCTGGGCGGCGCCGCGGCCGTCGTGCTGGTCTACCGCGAAGGGTTGCGCCGTCTCCGGGCGCGGGCCAACAGCGGCGACGAGCCGGAAGTGTCCGAAGCCCCGCCACGGGGCCGGTTTTCGGAGACCGAACTGGAGCGGTACGCCCGACACATCGTGCTGCGGGAACTGGGCGGGCCGGGGCAGAAGGCCCTGCGCGAAGCCCGTGTTCTGGTGATCGGGGCCGGCGGCCTGGGGTCGCCGGCGCTGATCTACATGGCCGCGGCGGGGGTGGGCACCATCGGCGTGATCGACGATGACGACGTTGAGAATTCGAACCTGCAACGGCAGGTTATCCACCGCGATGCGGATATCGGCACACCGAAATGCCATTCGGCCGCCGCGGCGATGCGGGCGCTCAACCCGTTCATCGCGGTGCGCCCCTATCACCGGCGGCTAACCCCGGAGATCGCCGGAACGCTTTTTGCGGACTATGATCTCGTTCTTGACGGAACCGACAATTTCGACACCCGCTACACCGCCAACACGGCCGCGGTGGCATGCCGGATTCCGTTGGTTTCGGGGGCCCTCTCGCAGTGGGAGGGCCAGGTAAGCGTCTTTGATCCGGCGCGGGGCGCCCCGTGCTATCAGTGCGTATTTCCGCAGGCCCCGGCGGAAGGGTTGGCCCCGTCCTGCGCCGAGGCCGGGGTTCTGGGGCCGTTGCCGGGGATCATGGGGGCCATGATGGCGGCCGAAGCGGTCAAGGTGATCGCAGGGGCCGGGCGGCCCTTGCGCGGGCGTATGCTGATCCATGACACGCTCTATGGTGAGACCCGCATTATCGGCCTGTCGCCGCGCGCGGATTGTCCGGTCTGCGGGGGTGGTGCGGACATCCCGCAAGACAAGGGAGAAAAGCCGTGACCAACCCGATGCTAGAGACGTGGAACACGCGGTTCGGCATGGCGCCCTTCGACAGGATCGAAGACGGCCATTTCGCCCCGGCCTTCGATACCGCGATGCGCGCGGCGCGCGCCGAAGTGGCGGCGATCGCCGACAATCGGGATTCCCCCACATTTGCCAACACCATAGCCGCGCTGGAAGCCGCGGGCCGGGCCCTGGACAAGGTGCTATCGGTGTTCTTCACCCTCGCCGGGGCGGACAGCAACCCGGCCCGGCAGGCCCTGCAGCGCGAACTCAGCCCGGAACTTGCGGCATTCACTTCGGATCTTTACTGTAACAAGGCCCTGTTCGCACGTGTGGCCGACCTGTGGGCGCGCCGGAACGAACTGGCGCTCGACCCCGAAGAGGAGCGGTTGCTGATGCTGACCCATCGGCGTTTCCGGCGCGCCGGGGCGGCGCTTGAAGGAGAGGCCGAACAGCGCATGCGCGCGATCATGGCGCGGCTTGCGGAGCTCGGCACGCGATTCACCCAGAACCTTCTGGCGGACGAGACCGGCTGGTACATGGAACTGGAGGAGCGCGATCTTGAGGGGTTGCCCGATTTCGTCGTCGATGCCGCGCGGTCCGCCGGGACTGACAGGATGCGGGGCGGGCCGGTGATCACGCTGTCGCGCTCTCTCATCGTGCCGTTCCTGCAGTTTTCGCCGCGGCGGGATCTCAGGGAGAGGGCGTTTCGCGCATGGGTCGCACGGGGCGCGCTTGGCGGGGAAACCGACAATCGCGCCATCGCCGCGGAAATCCTGGAACTGCGTGCCGAGCGGGCCGCGCTTCTGGGCTATGACAGCTTTGCCGATTTCAAGCTCGAGACCGAGATGGCCGGAACACCCGAAGCCGTGCGGCAACTGCTGATGGATGTCTGGGAGCCGGCTCTGGCGCGTGCCGAGGCGGATGCCCGAGCCCTGACCGAGATGCTGCAGGCCGACGGGATGAACGGGCCGCTGGAGCCCTGGGACTGGCGCTACTACGCCGAGAGACGGCGCGCGAAAGAGCACGATCTCGATGAAGCCGACGTCAAGCCCTACATGCAGCTGGACCGAATGATCGAGGCGGCATTCGCCTGTGCGCACCGCCTTTTCGGCCTCTCCTTCGTGCCGGTCGACATGCCACTCTATCACCCGGATTGCCGCGCATGGGAGGTGAAGCGCAACGGCGCCCATGTGGCCGTGTTCATCGCGGATTATTTCGCGAGGGCCGGCAAGCGGTCCGGCGCGTGGTGCAGCGCGATGCGCGGGCAGGCGCGGTTTCCCGAAACGCAGGCGCCGGTGGTGATCAATGTCTGTAATTTCGCCAAGGGTGATCCCGCGCTTCTGAGCTATGATGACGCGCGCACCCTGTTTCACGAGTTCGGCCACGCCCTGCATCAGATGCTTTCGGACGTGACGTACGACTCCGTTTCCGGCACCAGCGTGGCGCGGGATTTCGTGGAATTGCCCAGCCAGCTTTACGAACACTGGCTGGAAGTGCCCGAGGTGCTGTCGGAATTCGCAACCCATGCCGAGACCGGCGCACCGATGCCCCCCGAGATGCTGGAAAAGGTGCTTGCCGCGGCGAATTTCGACATGGGCTTCCAGACGGTGGAATACGTGGCTTCGGCGCTGGTTGATCTGGCCTTTCACGATGACGAGGCGCCCGCCGATCCGATGGTGCGGCAGCGCGAGGTGCTTGACAGTATCGGCATGCCGCACGCCATCGTGATGCGCCACGCGACGCCGCATTTCGCCCATGTCTTTTCGGGGGATGGGTACTCGGCCGGATATTACAGCTACATGTGGTCCGAAGTGATGGATTGGGACGCGTTTGCGGCCTTTGAGGAGGCCGGTGATCACTTTGATCCGCAGGTCGCCCGCGCGCTGGAACGCGAGATCCTGTCGCGTGGCGGCTCGGCGGACGCCGCGGCGCTTTAGGCGGCGTCTGCATTTAGGGGATTCCCAAATCGGTTCTCGTTTGATTCAAGATCAAAAACGGGAGGCGATCTTGAGCAGACGGACTTTGACAGACAGGCAGTGGGCGATCATCGGACCTTTGGTTCCTGGCAAGGAAGGTGATCGCGGGCGGACCGGGGCGGACAACCGGCTTTTCCTTGATGCGATCTTGTGGCTGGCGCGGGGAGCCTCGCCGTGGCGCGATCTGCCGCCCGAATTGGGC
>NZ_QNGB01000049.1 GCF_003298505.1 Roseovarius sp. TE539 | reverse complement strand
AACCAGAAAAAGCAAAGCCCACAGACGAGCCTGCTATATGGGGGGCGCTCGCCTGTGGGCTTTGCTACCCCCCAGGTGGGTCATTTTTAAATGATCACGATGGGTCAGTTTTGAATGCAGATTGACATATCTGGAACAACTGACCTACCTAATCTTTCTCAAGATGGCGGACGAATACGCCAAGCCACCCTACAACCGTGATGTGGGCATTCCGGAGGGATATGACTGGACCAGCCTGACATCCCGTCGCGGCGCGGAGCTTGAGACGCATTACGTCACCCTGTTGCGCAAGCTCGGTGAGCAAACCGGGATGCTCGGCCAGATCTTCACCAAGGCCCAGAACAAGATCACCGACCCGGCCAAGCTCTTCCGCCTGATCGACATGGTGGACAGCACGAAATGGGTCATGCTGGGCGCCGATGTCAAAGGCGACATCTACGAGGGGCTGCTGGAGCGCAACGCCGAGGATACGAAATCGGGCGCGGGCCAGTATTTCACGCCCCGCCCCCTGATCCGCGCGATGGTGGAGTGTATCCGCCCCGAACCCGGCAAGACGATTGCCGACCCCGCCTGCGGCACCGGCGGGTTTTTCCTTGCCGCGCATGACTTCCTGACGGACCCGGACAACCGGGCGCTCGACAAGGACCAGAAGGCTTTCCTGAAATACTCGACATTCTTCGGCAACGAGATCGTGGCCGGCACGCGGCGGTTGTGCCTGATGAACATGTTCCTGCACGGGATCGGTGAAATGACCGGCGACACGTTGGTGTCCTCCGCCGACGCCCTGATATCGCCGCCGTCCGAGACATTCGACTACGTTCTGGCCAACCCGCCCTTCGGCAAGAAAAGCTCGATGAGCTTCACCAACGCGGAAGGCGCGCAGGATACCGACGAGTTGACCTACAACCGTCAGGATTTCTGGGCGACCACGTCGAACAAGCAATTGAATTTCGTACAACACATCCGGACCATGCTGAAGACGACAGGGCGTGCCGCGGTGGTCGTGCCCGACAACGTCTTGTTCGAGGGCGGCGCGGGCGAGACGATCCGCCGGAAGCTGTTGCAGACCACCGACCTGCATACGATCCTGCGCCTGCCGACCGGCATTTTCTATGCGCAAGGCGTGAAAGCGAACGTGATGTTCTTCGACAACCGACCGGCCAGCCCGGACCCGCAGACCGCGAAGGTGTGGTATTACGACTATCGCACCAACGTGCATCATACGTTGAAGCAAAAGCCCCTGACCTACGCCCACCTCCAGGATTTCATCGACTGCTACAACCCCGGAAACCGGCACGATCGCGCACCGACCTGGAGCGAGGATACCCCGGACGGCCGCTGGCGCGCTTTTGACCGGGAGGACCTGTTGGCGCGTGACAAGGCGAGCCTGGATCTTTTCTGGCTGCGCGATGCGTCCATGACCAACCTCGAAGACCTTCCGCAACCCGAGCTCCTGGCCGGTGAGATTGTCGAAAGCCTGCGGTCGGCGATGCTGAATTTCGAATCCGTCGAGGAGGACTTGACCTAGTAGGGTGTCAAATGCCCGCCTTCGCCGAAGGGGGGCCGTCTTTCCTGACATGGTAGAGAAAGCAGGGGGTGCGCCGAATGTATGGCTTCAAGACAATGTCAGCGGATGACCCGCTGCTTGACACCTCCCCGGTCATGCGGACCGTCGACTTCCTAGCAGCGCAGTTCGAGACGAACCCCAAGGGCATCCCGCTGACCAAGTCGAAGGCCCTGCGCCGTGCCCTCGTGGCGGACGCAATTTCGAGCATTCAATGGCCGGACTGGACCGAGCGTGAAATCTACAATGGGTTCATGCCCATAAAGATCGCCGATGAGTATCACTTTGAGCCCTTTTTTGTGCTACGCCAACTTATGTGGGAGATGGGGCTGTTTCGTCACTACAAGGGCCATCTGCGCCTTACGAGAGCCGGAAAAGACCTATTTGAAGACCGCTTCAAAAGCTTTGACGCGATCACTCGGAACATGGTCTTTGAAAATGATCAGTTTGAGTATCACCGGCTAAATAGGGGAATAGCCGGGACATGGGATATATGGCTGAACGTGCTTGATTTGGAAGCACGGGTCGGGGTGTCCGGAAAGGCGCTGACGGAGATTCTTTACGGATATGACACGATCGAGAACATCTACGATCCGCGTACAAGCGCGCTTTACGACGGCGTTCTGAAGCCTTTGGTGTGGGCTGGCTTGCTCCATGAAAACAGGGACCTGGGACGAAAACTCACAGAACGCGTATACACCACGACACCGCTTTGGCATCGTTATCTGGAACTGGACGTGAAGAAACCGCATGTGCATGCTGTGCATTGAATTTTTCCCACACCTTTTCCGACCACGGCTATCTGAGCAGTGCTCAGAATGACCGGTCTGCCCATACGCAATCCCGATCCGGCGCCGAGGGAAACCCTGTATTCCTACCTGGCGCGTCTTGCAGCGACCTGGCAGACGACGGCGCCTGAACTTGCCTACGATATGGGAGCCCCCTTCAAGACGCTCCTCCAGCAGGATCAGGGGGCCCTCGGCGCATTTGCGGACTGGGCCGGACTTGATTCGGATGCCATGGTTGAGCTCATGTCTTGGACCGGCGTGCGGGTCGGCAATGTCCGGATGCAATTTCGAGGTGAGCTCTACATATCGAGAGCACTCCGCAACCCGGTGATACGCGGGTGTCCGGTCTGCTTGCGCGAAGATGGGGCCGCGGCGGAGGGACCAGCTGCGTCAACCATGGTGATGCGCGGGCACTGGCAAATGCGAGAGGTGAATCTCTGCGTCAAACATGGCCACCCTCTCGTCCCTCTCTGGGAGGCCCGCGACCCCAAAGCGCGTTACGACATAGGCGCGCGCTTGCAGGAGATCGAAGCAGACATCGTGTCGGGAGCGTTCGACGAACCCGCACGGACCCCGTCCGCCTATGATCTCTGGTTGGACAAGCGGCTGCAAAACGGGTCCGATGACACCTGGCTCAAGGGCAGCCCCGTATTTGCTATAACCACCTTGTGTCGGTTTCTGGGTGAAGTCCTTCAGAATGAAAACACGGCTCACGATCCTGCCGCGGTTGGTGACATTCACGCGGCGGGCTTCAACGCTATCGCGCAAGGCGAAGAAGCCATTCGCGCGGCACTTGATCAAATTGCGCGTCGGGCCACCGGCCCTTTCGATGAGCCCGGCAAGGTCTTTGGGAAGCTGTTTGACCGCTTGAATCGGGAGTATGCCGAAGAGGATGGCTTTGACTTCTTCCGTGACCTTCTGCGGGAGTGCATTCTCGATCACTGGCCAGTTGCGGCCGGGGAGGAGATTCTGGGTGAGGTTGTTCAGAGCCGACGTCTGCATTCTCTTCGCACCGCAGCAAGGGAAACCGGGATCGGGGTCAAAGTGCTGGACCAGTTCCTTGTCGAAGCCGGAGCAATCGGCCCGGACGATGACCGGGTCCCGAACCGCAAGTTGTTTGATGCGAAAAAACACGCCGACCTTCTGGCCGAGATCCCCACCTTCGTCGGACCGATCGCCATGCGCAAGGCCATGGGGGCAACGCGGCAAGAGCTGATCGCGCTGACGGATGCCGGGGTTCTGGTGCCCCGCACACGGACAGAAACGGTCAAGAAACCATGGCGCGTCTCCGATGGCTTGGGTCTTGTTGCTGAACTGTCGACCGGTGCCGCCTCAGTCGACGGAAATGACGCGACTTGGGAAACATTGCTTCACGCTTGCAAACGCAGAAAAACCGGGATCGCCCACCTGATTGACACGATCCGCGAGAACCGCCTGAGCGTTGGGCGACGGCGCGACGCCCAAGGGTTTCACGGGATAGTTGTTCCCAAATCTGAGGTGGACCTGATAATCCCTCCCGAGGCGCGTGTGCGCGCGGAAAGCGACGCAGATCTGTCGGACACGGTGCCGGCGGCTGAATTCGGTCGGTCGGTCGGGTTAAGGGACGGGCGCGTATTTCAATCGCTGATCGAGGCGGGGCATGTGCCAGCCCAAAAGGTCATGAACCCTCGCACCGGGCGGCCACAATACCGAATGACCGCCGATGATATTGCCGCTTTCCATGAACGCTTCGTGACCTTGACCACACTCGCAACGGAGAGCGGGCTGCATCGCAACACCCTAAAAAGCAAATTCGCATCACACGCGGTCGTACCTTTTTCGCAGGGCGGACAGGATTTCGGGCCGGTATATCGGCGCGCAGATATCCCAGTGCTGACCAGATCACGCGATATCTGACGACGGTGCAACAAGCCGTCATGGGCGGCCATGCAAGGTGCGGTATGAACGCCAAAAGCGCGACCGTGCCCCCGACCTGATCTTGCGCGCCCTCCAAGGAAGGCTTGGTCGGCTCGGAGCGTCTGACGGCGTCCAAACGAGGACAAATCTTCATTTTTCGCAAACATATCAATGGGATATGGCGCAGATTCTTGCAACTTTCTGTTGCCCGGCGCCGCGTAATCGGCTTCCTTGAGCCTAGGGAATCAGTTCCCCGGCGCCCGGATCCCCGGCGTCAGACATTTCAAGACCCCGAGGCCTCAATGACCCTTTCAGAATTCGCAAAGCAGCTGCCGGCAGAGTTCACCGAGCAGGAGTTCGTCAATCTCATGAACCGGGTGATCGACATGAAGTCGATCGTCGACATGCCCGAAGCGGAGCGCGACGCCCTGTTCGACGGGGCTCAGTACCTCGTCGATTTCATCTTGCTCGTCCGGGAGGTGAAGGGAGAGCTGAATAGCCCAGAGGGTCGGCCTGTGGTGGCCTATCGCGGCCCCTTCGTTCCGAACGCCCTGACCCGTCCCGACGGCGTGGCTGTAGACCCAACGGCGCTGGAGACGCTCGGTGTCGGGGAGGGGGAGAAGTATTTCGACGGGTAAAAGCGCAGGTCTCCCGAGGAGCCGCGCGCACTTTCATTGAACCTGCGATCGTTATCCGAAATGCCCACGCCCAAGCTGCCCTTCCTGCTCACTCGGTTCGATAGCGATGTCCCGCACCGCTCCGACATATCCTCCCGACTGCGCGAGCACCTCATGCGCCTGCGTGGTCACGAAATCGACGACACGGTCGAGATCTGGGACGATACGACCGGAGCGATCTCTGAGCACGACCTCACCCGCATCCATCGCCGCGCCACGGCTTATGTCGATCGGCTCCGTGCGGCGAGTGGCACTGCCCACTTGAAGCCCGACGAGAAGGCGCGCCTTGCGTCGATCAAGGACGGGGTCCGGGCCACCACTATCACGACCGAGGCCCGGGCCGACGAGATTGCCGCGGGGCTGCATGCGCAGATGCCCTGGATGGCCCCGGCGACGGAGGTCGCTTGGCACGCGATGCGCCGTTGCGCGCAGGAGGGCGCGCCGGTCTTCCGGCTGCCGCCGATGATCATGGTCGGCCCGCCGGGCATCGGCAAAAGCCATTGGGCGCGCGCCCTGGCCGCAGCGCTCGGCGTGCCGACCACGCTGGTCGACGCGGCGGCGGAGGCGGCGAGTTTCGTGGTGGCGGGGATGCAGCGCGGCTGGGCCAACGCGGGCGCTGGCAAGCCGCTGGACACGATTCTGAACCACCGCGTTCTGAACCCCATCGTGATCGTCGATGAACTCGAGAAAGCGGGGGCCGTGCGCGACACCTCCGGCACCCGCCACAACCTGACCGAGGCGCTGCTCGCGCTGATGGAGCCGAAGACGGCGGCCCGCTGGGAATGCCCGTTCTACCGCGTGCCGTTCGACATGTCCGGGATCGGCTGGATCATGACCGCGAACAGCCGCAGGGGCCTGCCCGAGCCGCTCCTGAGCCGCTGCCCGCCGCTGGTGCTCCCGGCGCTGACCCTGTCGGACCTCATCGGCTTCGCGCAGCGCGAGGGCGCGGCCCGCGGCCTGACCACCCCGGCGCTGGACGCGATCATCGAGACCCTCCAGCACCACCGCGACCGCGCCGACGCCCTGAGCCTGCGCGTCGTCCAGCGGATGCTCGACCGGGCCGAGCAGCTTGAGCGTCGGCCGGTGCTGAATTGAGTGGGCCTTTCGCGGGCAAGGCTCATACCGTCATTTCTGGGGTGCCGACCATGGTCGCGTCAATCGTAAAACCTTTATGCTGCAGAAGGGGCGGGAACCGGACGTTTGCTGCATACGCGAGCCGGCCGGGCCGCGACGTTCAAAGCCGACATCCGCATGAGATAGAAACGGGGATGTTCTCTGCGCTGCCGCAAGGATGCTTTGACCCCCAGCTGACCGCGATAAGGGATTGGGACTTTGAGGCGCAGCGAGTCCCCGCTTCGGGTCGTCCTGCGGACAGCTTCCATGGTGTCTCCTGCCTGACGGGACGTCACTGTCATGATCTTCATCGGTGCGTCGTGGTAAAGCAGGATTCATGAAGAACTCGAGATTTTTCGATGGGCTTGTGGAGCGCCTACTGCGAACCGGGATCAGTGCGGGCACGCTTCGTGCCACCGGCGCGCTGATGTGGCGTGGCGTTCTGCTTGGAACCGCGCTCTATCTGCTTCTCGGCGAGGATCCTGAAGCCAACCTCAAGCTCAATGGCGTTTCCTACATCGTCGCCGTTGTCTGGTCCTACTATGACGGCATGTTCGCCAGACGGGTTCGGTCGATGGCGTTCGTGGAGGCGATCTTCCTGCATCTGCTGGGGATCCAGGTCGGCAACCTGCTCGCGGTGACCTTCGGCAATCCGCTGCTCGGGACATGACAGACGGCGGCCAAACGAACCCTGAGACTTCGCTCTCGCTGACCCGCATCAGAACGTTGCATGAACGGTCGCGCGGTGAAGGCGGCGAATCGCGGCATGAGAAGTGGTCCCTCGTGGAGGTAGATGGTGAACGCAGGGTTCTCTTCGAAGCTCACAGCCCCGAGCAAGGCCTCGCTTCGCCGCCCCTCGAACAACGCCTGATGACCTTGCGGGAGGCGCTCCGCGGACCGCGGACAGTCTCACGGCAAATCTGGCTGGCACTCGAGGACTGACCTGCGACCCGTTCGGCGTTGCCAAAGCCGACGCCTCGCTCATTGCCCGCGTTGCGGGGGAATGGCGAGGACATCGATCTGCGCTGTTCTGAGCACCTGCTCCGTCACTCTTCCGATGAGCATCTTGGCCAGCCCGCTTCGGCCATGCGTGGACATCACGACCAGGTCCGCGTGCTCTTCTCCGGCCGCCTTCAGGATTTCGTGCGGCGCTGGGGTCGCCTCGTAGCGCACGATCTGCCTCAGATGGTCCAGACCTGCCGAGGAGAGGAAGCGAGCAAGATCGCGGGAAGCGTCGCGTTGTTCATCCTCGAGGTAGTGCTTCTGATCGTCCTGCGGAATCGAATGGCTGAAGGCAAGACGGAGCGCAGGAGCATCAAAAATGTGGAGCAGCGACGTCCGGGCATGGTCGGCAAGCCCCAGCTCCTGGAACCGGAGCAACGCGTCGCGGGAGCCGTCGGACAGGTCGGTCGTCTGCAACACGTGGCGGTAGTGCCCGGCCGGCGTGGCATTCACCATCAGGACCGGACAATCCACCGACCGGATCGTCCGCTCAGCCGTGGTGCCGACGAACACGTCCCTGAGCACCTGGCGTCGATGCGGGCCGATGACGAGAAGGTCGGGCGTCGCGTCTGCCACCGCTTGGGCGATGCCGACGAATGGGGACGCAAGGATGACCCGCGTTTCACAGGTCACGCCGTCCACGTCCCGTAGCGTGGCAGCCATCTGGCGAAGCAGTGTCGTGGCCTCATCGCGTTCGGCGTCCACGATCCGGCGCGGTTGATCGTCGTCGACAACGTGGACCATCAGCATGGTGGCCTCGAACTGGCGGGCCAGAAGGGTCGCGCGCCGGAGCGCCCGATCCGACCGCTCCGAAAAGTCCGTCGCCACCATGATTGTCTTCATCGTTTCCGGTCCCGGGCCGTGGCCTCTCATCTGCGCGCGACACGCTGCAACGCATCAAGCTCTGTCTGAATCAACTCATCTATTCTATACTACGCTATATTAAGCCAAACCCGGTGAAAAGGCGTTCAACATGTCACGCGAGCAATATCAGACCGTCAAGGAGATCGCAGATCTTCTGAAGGTCAACGAGGCCACGGTCAGGCGCTGGATCAAGGACGGCGAGCTCCGGGCGATCGATATCGGCAAGGGATGGCGGATCGGCCCGGAGGACCTCGACGCCTTCCTGGAAGGTCACGCGACGCGGCCCGCCGCCCGGCCAAACGGCGAGACAAACACGGCTCCGGATTTGACCGAAGCACAGAGTACGAAGGAACCGAAGAATTGATGGAAGTTATTGTTCAGTCGCCGTTTGCAGAGATCGCTGCACTGCTCGTGCTTGCGGCGGTGGTAGGTTTCCTCGGGATCATCCTGCGCCAGCCGCTCATCGTCAGCTTCATCGCAGTCGGCCTGATTGCGGGCCCTTCGGCACTGGACCTGGTGCGGTCGGACGAGCAGATCAGCCTGCTGTCCGAGCTCGGTATCGCGGTTCTGCTGTTCCTCGTCGGCATCAAGCTCGACGTGAAGCTCATCCGTTCCCTCGGGGCGGTCTCGCTTCTGACCGGACTCGGCCAGGTCGCGTTCACGTCGGTCTTCGGCTACCTGATCGGGCTTGCGCTCGGGCTCGGGCATATCACCAGCCTTTACGTCGCCGTGGCGCTGACCTTTTCTTCGACGATCATCATCGTGAAACTGCTGTCGGACAAGCGCGAGATCGACAGCCTGCACGGCCAGATCGCGCTCGGCTTCCTGATCGTGCAGGACCTCGTCGTCGTGCTGGCGATGATCGTGCTGTCGGCCATCGGCATCGGCGCGGCGGATGGCGGCCATGGCGGAGGGTCGGTGCCGATGGTGCTGGCGTCGGGCGTGGCGATGGTGGCGCTTGTCGTGGTCTTCGTCCGCTACGTCGCCAATCCGCTGACCGAGCGGCTGGCGCACGCGCCCGAGCTTCTGGTCATCTTCGCCATCGCCATGGCGGCGATGTTCGCGGCGGCGGGCGACATCGTGGGGCTCGGCAAGGAGGTGGGCGGCCTTTTGGCAGGCGTCGCTCTCGCCTCGACCCCCTACCGGGAGACCATCGCCGCGCGCCTCGCGCCGCTGCGCGATTTCCTGCTGCTGTTCTTCTTCATCGCGCTCGGTTCCGCGCTCGATCTTTCCCTTCTCGGCGCGCATGTCAGCGGGGCCATTGTCTTCTCGCTCTTCGTGCTGATCGGCAACCCGCTCATCGTGCTCGCGATCATGGGTGCGATGGGCTACCGAAAGCGCACGGGCTTCCTGGCGGGCCTGACCGTGGCGCAGATCAGCGAGTTTTCCCTGATCTTCGTGGCCATGGGGGTGTCGCTCGGCCATGTGCAGGAAGACGCGCTCGGCCTCGTGACCATGGTCGGCCTCGTGACCATCGCCGCCTCGACCTACATGATCACCTATTCGCATCAGCTCTATGCCGTGTTCGAGCCGCTGCTCGGTGTCTTCGAGCGCAAGGGCACGCCGCGCGAGCCGTCCGAGGCCGGGGCGCATCGCGAGGACGGTCACAAGGTGATCATTTTCGGGTTGGGGCGCTTCGGCACCGCAATCGGGCTCCGGCTGCAGAAAAGGGGCATCAAGGTCCTGGGAGTCGACTTCAACCCTCTCGCCATCCGGCGCTGGCGTGAGCTTGGGCTTGAGACCGAGTTCGGCGACGCGACCGACCCGGAGTTCGTGGCGGAACTGCCGCTCGCGCGGGCGGAATGGATCGTCTCGACAGTGCCGCTCCATCCGACAGGTCTCAGCCACGAGGACACGCGCACGACGCTGATCCAGCTCACACGGACCTCCGGTTTCCGCGGGCGCGTGGCCGTCGCGTCTCATCACCCCAAGGACACCGAGGAACTCTTCGCCTCCGGCGCAGACATGGTGCTGGAGCCTTTCCAGGACGCGGCAGACCGTGCGGTGGACCTGCTCTGCGGCGCACCGGAGGAAGAGCGGACCGAGATCCCGTCAATCGAAACGGAAGAGAAGCAGGCGTCGTGATCGTGATGCCGCGCAGAGGAAAGCGGGACCAACCAGGATGACGAACCAGCGAGATCTTCCAGCCTATCACGCTATGCCCTCGGTCACGGCACTGGACGCCCTCGCGTCAAGGTCAAGCGGGCTCGAGACCGGGGAATACACCCGTCGCCTTGCGGAACATGGCCCGAACCGCTTGCCCGAACCGCCTAAGCGCAGCCCGATCCTGAGGTTCCTGTCACACTTCAACAACGTGCTGATCTACGTCCTGATCGCTTCGGCCGCCGTGACGGCGGCGCTGCAGCACTGGGTCGATACTGGTGTCATTCTCGCGGTAGTCATTGTAAACGCCGTGATCGGCTACATCCAGGAAGGCCGCGCCGAGCAGGCCATGGATGCGATCCGCGGGATGCTCGCACCACGGTCTGCCGTCCTGCGCGACGGGCGGCGGATCAGCGTGGATGCGTCCGATCTCGTCCCAGGCGACATCGTTCTGGTCGAGGCCGGGGACCGCGTGCCTGCCGATCTGCGATTGATCGAAGCGCGCGGACTGAAGGCGGAAGAGGCGATCCTGACCGGAGAGTCCGTGCCAGTAGATAAGGGCACGGCGCCCGTGACGGAGGACGCGGCGTTGGGCGACAGGTCCTCGATGCTGTTTTCCGGCACGCTGGTGGCCGCCGGTGCCGGGCGGGGCGTCGTCGCCGCCACAGCTGCGGACACCCAGATCGGGCGGATCAGCGGCATGCTCGGACGCGTCGAGACGCTGACCACGCCGCTTGTGGCCCAGATGGACCGCTTCGCGCGCTGGCTGACGGTCTTCATCCTGATCGTCGCAGCCTCCCTGCTGATCTACGGCTACTTCGTCGGGCATCTGCCTTTCGCGGACCTGTTCATGGCCGTAGCACGTCGGGAAAATGGGCTGCCGACGGGTTATGGCCCCGCGCGCAGCCCCCAGATAGCGCAGCGTGTGGCCATAACCGGGTCTCAGGTCTCAACAGTGGTTTTGCACAACCACACCGCTGA
>NZ_QNGB01000048.1 GCF_003298505.1 Roseovarius sp. TE539 | reverse complement strand
ACAACCAGCAGCTCCCGCAATCAGCCCTGGGCAGCAAGACGCCCTTGCAGGCGATGAAAGACTGGCACAAACTCAAGCCCGACCTGTTCAGGAAACGGCCATACTACCTTCCGGGATCCGACACGTATGTTCCAAGGCGTCCATCCATAACAAGGACGCTTCTCAAGCTGTCCTGATAGTCCTGAACATACTTTTTGATCTTTACGATGCGTTTGTGGTCAGGGCCATATAGAATGAGTTCATCCGTTTCCATCTGGCGAAATGTATCTTCAGGAAACCGGTAGCCATTTGCAGGCATCCGCATTGGCTTTTCTGTGTCAGGATGAATGACTTCGAATTCGTAGCCACCCGGCTTTGTGTTGTGAACACTCTCTGAGCCTGTATAGATACCGTCTTCATCAACCCACTTATACCGGGTGAGATTGCCAAGGGACTCCCTGTTGTCCTTGATGAGGTCTGCAAGCTCTTTTTCGATTTCTTCGGGAGTTTTGCCTTCTCGCTTCCTCGTTTCAAAAAAGTCTACGAGGATTTCTTTGGTGTCCGACTCTGAGCTCTTCCAGCTCTGCGGCAAGTTGGTCTTCGATTTTGCATAGCAAACGATGAATTCGTTGTCTTTGTTGATCAGGGTCGGGTTGTTGTCTGTGACATTCTTCCAAGAAATGACACCGACTCGATTTTCTTCCCCTAGGATTTCATCAAGAAGCCTCAGAAGGTTGCTAAGTTCCTTGTCATCTATGCTAACGAATATGACCCCGTCATCAGTCAAGAACTGACGTGCTAGTGACAACCTTGGATACATCATCGACAGCCAGCCGGAATGCAGCCGCCCCGCCGTCTCGGTCTTGCTGGTGGTGTTGTCCCCATCCTCGGTGCGCTGTCCCGTCAGTTTCAGGTAGTGGTCCAGCGGGTCCGCAAAGTTGTCGGGATAGATGAAATCGTTGCCTGTATTGTAGGGCGGGTCGATGTAGATCAGCTTCACCCGGCCAAAGTAGGACCGGTAGAGCACCTTGAGCACTTCAAGGTTCTCTCCCTCGATGAACATATGCTGCGCCTCATCGAAGTTGATGCTATTGTCCGGGTCAGGGGCCAGCGTCGCGGAAGACGGCGCTTGCAGCATCGCCATCGCATCCCGCTTGCCCGCCCAAGTGAAGGTGAACCGCTCCGGTCCGTCTTCCACCTTGTCGCCCAACAGGGCTTGCAGGGCTTCGACATCCAGCTTCCCGTCCGAAAACGCCTCCGGCACGGACGCCTTGAGGCGGTTCAACAGCTCCTCGCGTTGACCTGGCGTTTGGTCGTCTACCCGTTCGACCTTGGGACGGTCAGTCATGTTGTGCTCATTTCGCTTGTCGTCTGTTGCGAATTGGTTTGGCGCCATCATTTCATTTCCGCGAAAGCGTCACCAGTCGAAACCTGTGTTTCTTCAGAACTTTAAAGCGTTTTGCATTTAATCTGAGGCATATCCGGCAGCTTTGATGAAGTTCCAGGGCGTTATTGCACATCTCTGACGAAAGAGGATTCACTTTGCGAATCCATGCGGTTACACGGGCTGCATGAGCAAGCCATCTCCCGCCCGCTATCGCACGACGAACTGGTCCAGCTACAACGCGTCGCTGCGCAAACGGGGGTCTCTGCTGATCCGGGTCGACAAGGCCATGATCTGGCGCGCGCCGCGTGACGGCCGGCCCGGATGTCCGCCGGTCTTTTCCGATGCGGCCATCCAGTTCTGCCTGTCAATCAAAGTGCTGTTCAAGCTTCCCTTGCGCCAGACCGCCGGGATGGTGGCCAGCCTGCTGCGTCTTGCGGGACTGGACTGGCCGGTGCCGGACTTTTCCACCCTGTGTCGGAGGCAAAAGACCCTGGCCGTGCAGGTCCCCTATTGCCGTGCCGACAGGCCGCTGAACCTGCTCGTGGACAGCACCGGGATCAAGTTCCTCGGGGATGGCGAATGGCAGGCGCGCAAGCATGACACGCAGGGCCGTCGTCAATGGCGCAAGGTGCATCTGGCCATGGATCCGGCCACGTCCGACATCCGCGCCGTCGAATTCACCCCCAGTCGCGACGGCGACAGCCACGTGCTGCCCGACCTGCTCGACCAGATCCCCGAGGACGAACAGATCGGTACCGTGACCGTCGATGGCGCCTACGATGCGCGCCGCTGCCACAAGGCCATCATCGAGCGTGACGCCGTTCCGATCATCCCGATCCGCAAGAACGGACGCTTGTGGAAAGAGAACTGCCCTGCGGCACGCGCCAGAAACGAAACCCTGCGCGCAACGCGATGTTACGGGCGGGCATTCTGGAAACGTTGGACGGGATACCACGCCCGAGCAGGATCGAGGCGAGAATGCGCTGCCTGAATGCCTTCGGCGAGCGCATCGCCGCGAGAGGCTCCGACCGCCAGACCGCCGAAATCCACATCCGCATCGCCCTCATGACCCGCTCCTCGGCCCTCGGCACCGCCGAGATCGTCCGCGCGGCATGACGTCAGCGGGGTATGGGGCCGTCACGCCTCAAGCGGGAGTTGCGCAACAACGCCATGCAGACGGCACGTCTTCTCCCTGGGTCAGGCTGATGAGACGGTTAATTTTCTTCTCAACATCCCTGCCAACATTGTTTTCGATGACCCATTCGAGGAGATTGATCAGCTCTTCTGTCAGATCGTTGTAGAGCTCGCGGGCCAGGAGCCGGACAACCTGCTCTCGAGCATGGGTTTGATCTCCAGAAACGTCAGGATCATGGGGAACTCGAGCACCAACCATTATCGCTTTCGATTAGAGTGATTGGTAGCCGAGGACGGAGAAGGTGCGCCTGGCAGCCGGGCAACATGGCCGGACTACCGGCTTTCGGGGCGGTTCGGCGTCGCCGCCGGCTCCGGCGCCGTCGACTGGGCAGGTCTCGGCTTGACCGGGGGCGTCGGCGGCCGCATGCTGGGTGCCACGGACACAATTAAGGAGGCCCGGCTCACAAAAGACTGGGTCTATTTAATTTTCTTGGAGGCTAGCATGGCGAGCGACCCCTTTGAAGACGCACGGAAAAATTCCTTTAATGAACAAGAGCTAAAAGACAAGGCGTTTAAGAGAAAAATCCAAGAACAAAAACATCAGGCCAAATTACTTAAACCACTCTACAAAAAAATCAAAAGTAAATTGCGCGGAAGCGGGCTGAATATATGGCTTACAGAAGACCAGTATGGTATCATTAATTGTATCAGTATTGGCGCATTCGCGCCAACAATGAATGAAGGGAAAACCTCCCGAACGGGAGATCTAAATATTTATCTCTATAAAGATGGTTATGAGGCAAAATATAGAATTGAAAAAAATTATTCTTTAAATGAAAATCGTACTAAAGACGCGCGCGATTATAAGGACTGGCTGTCAGAAACCGAGGTTATGGAGGAAGTTGGTTATTACGTTGGACGGGAAGAGGCGCTTAAAAAAAGGGTTAGGGATGAGAAATACAGAAAACTTTTTGAAGACCCTTGGGTGTTTTTCTGGATTGTTGTAGCGATTATATCCGGCATTTACATTTTAGCTTAGATAGTTAGCTCTAAGCCGCACTAATCGCGATAAGATCAGGGCGTTGTTGCACATCTCTGGAGACAGAGGATTCTCTTCGTGAATCCATACTGTTAGACGCGCTGGATGAGCAAGCCACCTCCCGCCCGCTATCGCACGACGAACTGGTCCAGCTACAACGCGTCGCTGCGCAAACGGGGGTCTCTGCTGATCCGGGTCGACAAGGACATGATCTTGCGCGCACCGCATGACGGCCGGCCCGGACGTCCGCCGGTCTTTTCCGATGCGGCCATCCAGTTCTGCCTGTCAATCAAAGTGCTGTTCAAGCTTCCCTTGCGCCAGGACGAGCAGATCGGCACCGTGACCGCCGATGGCGCCTACGAGACGCGCCGCTGCCACACCGCCATCATCGACCGGCAGGGCACCGCGATCATCCCGATCCGCACGAACGGACGCTTGTGGAAAGAAGACTGCCCGGCTGCACACGCCAGAAACGAGACATTGCGCGTCACCCGCCACTACGGCCGGGCGTTCTGGAAACGTTGGACGGGATACCACACCCGAAGCCGGATCAAGGCGAGGATGCGCTGCCTGAAAGCCTTCGGCGAGCGCATCGCCGCACGAGACCCCGACCGCCAGACCGCCGAAATCCACTTTCGCATCGCCCTCATGAACCGATTCAACGCCTTCGGCACCGCCGCGATCATTCACCTGCCATGACATCGGAGGGGAAAGGGGCAGTCACGCCTCAGGTCCGAATTGCGCAACAACACCCGTGCCACGGCATTCAAACAGTCTCGACTTGACTACACAAGGTATTGAACCTACGATCTCCCAAGATAACATTTTTCCGCCTCATTTCCAAAATTTTTCAAGCTTGCGCAATCGGATGCACTTCATTGTCTTCGAGCCATTTGTGGAGAGCTTCGAGCTGGTAAAATACTCGCCTTCCAGCGCTCACTCTCGGCGGACCGATTCTCATTGCATGCCATCGATCTAGAGTCCGTTTGGAGACACGCAGATAGCTAGCGGCTTCTAGTGGGGTCAGTAATTGTGTGTTTGCTGTCATCAGAATTCGCTCTTTTGCTGCTAGTTCCTATCTAATGGCTAGATTTTTTCCAACAATGTCAGCTTCGACTCATGAATCATCGTTTTGATGATAATTACGCCAATGCCGCATTCTTGATATGATATTAGTGCGATTTCTCCAAAATTCCTCGAAACATTTGCGCTTGAGTTAAAGCACCTAACCCTCGGATTTTAGTAAAAAAACATACCACCCTTCTGTCTTGACTCCGTTCGGCTTTCATTGATTGATTGTGCCTTTTCCTTGCACCAAAAAGCGCGCTCCATTTCTTAGTGCCAGAACTCCCCTTATTTTGAGCAAATACTGAGGTGACCGCGCGCATGATGAAACCAGGGCTAATCCTGCAATAGCTGCTAGCTTTCCGCAGCTATGTACTGGCCTTGTTCTGTCCAGACTGCGGAGCGCCGAATGTAAGTTGCCACTTTCGATATAAGACTGAGTTAGTTGGAGAAAAGATCGGATTGGCAGACCAACTCGACGGAGATGGCAGGGAAGAAATCGCCTATCGCATCATGGATAGCCGTAAGGTCCAATTTAGCTCCAGGCGCGTTGTGGAAAATGTCAAACATCTTTGACGCGTGATTTTTGCGGCTGGCCCTCTATCAACAGGAAAGGAATCCGTCATGTGGAACGAACACTACACCCTGAAAGCGAACCAGTGCATCATTCCGCCTCGTCGGCCGCGCTGCAAGGACGTGGACCTGAAACTTCCCGAGGTCGGTTCTCGCTGGGGCGCCTACACCGTCCTGAGCGTGAAGACGGGTATGATCCGTCTGCGGGAGATGAAAACCGGGAAGGAGTTTACCCGGCGGTTGACGCCACGCGGGTGGGCCGAGCCTAAGGAAGTCCCGAACCGCTCTGCACTTAGTGATCAGATAGCCATGCTTGCGGACCAGAAGCGTCGTGCGAAGGCCTACGCGGAGAAGGTCGGAACGCACGAAGCATGGGAGAAATATCGCTCCCTTGCATCGGCGCACGTCTGAGGTCCGATCCTGGCACAGGTGCATTATGCACAAGTGCCGGGATCGGGGCCTGATTTGTCTGAAATGGACATTTTACGGCCAGAATATTCACCCTTCTGGCCAGAATATTCGCCTTTCGGGTCTGAGCCAATATTATGTCTATACATAATAGTTTGGCCTAAGTCATTGATTAGGCTGAATAATCCAAAAATGGCCAGATTCTAGTTTTGGTTGTGGGCTAAACCTGAGGGTGTGGAGGGTGCAAAAAACCCCCATTTTCGGGGGGTTTGGGGGTTTACAGATTAAGGCTGTGGAGGGGGTGACGATAAGGTACTGATTTTTCGATGTTTTTTACCAAGAAGTGCTCGATCTGTCCGATCAGCAGTATATTATTATACTATAACTCCTCTCCGTCTTTTTACTTCTGGGGAAGAGAAAAGGAGAGTCTGTAGGATAGAAAAAAAGTTGCCACTAAGAAATTTTGGGTTGCGAAAGTTTTGCGATCTTTACACTCAGAACAAAACTTTGGCGCCTGCTCCGGAAATGGTCACCCACCCCAACTGGTTCAAGTATTCTTTTATCATCATGGTGATGATCTCACAGAGAAGCTCACTGAGTGGCTTTAGACCCGCCTCCGGTGGTTACCCCCTCTGAAATCAAAGAACCCCAATAGAAACTGAGCACATTGGCGCTGTGAAGGTCCACAGCCCTAACCATGCTCCGCCATGTTCAGGCTCAGGACTAAAATGTCCATTGTCCTCGGACAGCGGACAAGAATGTCCCGCCAGGACTGAAATGTCTTCCATTCCTACAGACTCAAGGTCTCCGATTGTTTCGGAGACACGTCTACCCGTGCAATAGGATGACCCATGCTACAAGAATCCCGCGACCAACTCATCAAAATAGCCGAGAAAACGGCCCTGAAACACAACCTGACCATCTACGACGCACTCGAACGTGTCGTGAATGATCGGGCCAATTTTGAACTGCTACTTGCAGCGATGGGCAACCATTACAAGGGTCACCCCCCAACCCGCCAAACACTCCGCAACTGGATTGTGAAACGCAAGGATCACCCTGCGTACATTACACCGTCCAAGCGTCCGAAAACTTACCTCAAACAACAGTTAGAAACTGGTAAAACTGTCACCCAACTCGCCGAAGAGCTCGGCGTAACCCGCCAAACAATCTACAACCGACTGAATCGGAAAGAAAGGTAAGGCGCCGTGCACTCCAATTTTGTGCCGTGCATAAGGGCGTATGCCGACCGGCTGGAATGCTGGCAGGATGGGCAAATCGTTGGCCAGCACGAGCGTGCCTTCGGGCGCGACAGGACCATCTTCGATCCCCTGCATTACATCCCCGTTCTGCCCCGCAACCTCAGACGCAAAAAGAAGGAAGCTCAGAAAACGCGCATTGACAGATTAGAGAACAGAATCGGCCAATTTTGTTGAAAAACTCGCGCTTGATCGATTGGTAAGTCGCTGATTCAATTCTCTCAACGGGCGGGAGGATTAGCACGATGATGGGACCGAGACAGGAAGCGCAGGCGGCGCTGTTCTACGAGTTCTCGCTGGAGGGTCACGTTCCACGAGATCATCTTTTGCGGTCGATTGATCGGTTTGTCGACCTGAGCAGTATCCGTGCCCATCTGACCGAGTTCTACAGCCACACCGGTCGTCCTTCCGTCGATCCCGAGTTGCTGATCCGGATGCTGCTGATCGGGTATTGTTTTGGCATCCGGTCCGAGCGGCGGCTCTGTGAGGAGGTCCACCTGAACCTGGCATACCGGTGGTTCTGCCGCCTTGATCTGAACGACCGTGTCCCGGATCATTCGACGTTTTCCAAGAACCGGCACGGCCGGTTCCGTGACAGCGAGTTGCTGCGTCATCTGTTCGAGACGACGGTGGCGCGTTGCATCGAGGAAGGTCTGGTGAGCGGCCAGCGCATGGCCATCGACGCGAGCCTGATAGAGGCGGATGCGAACAAGCAGAACTCCACACCGAAGGACGACTGGGACGCAGCGTGGATCGACCCGGCAGATGCGCCACGCGCGGTCCGCGAGTATCTCGACACGCTGGACGAGGCCGCCTTCGGCGCTGCCAGCGAGGTCACGCCCAAGTTCACCTCGCATTCCGACCCGGCCAGCCAGTGGACCGCAGCCCGCAAAGGCCCTGCATTCTTTAGTTATTCGGACAACTACCTGATCGATACGGACCATGGTGTCATTGTCGACGTTGAGGCGACCCGCTCAATCCGGCAGGCCGAGGTCGGATCAACCAAGACCATGTTGAAACGGGTGAAGGCAAAGTTCGGTCTGCATCCCGAACGCCTTATCGCGGACACCGCCTATGGCTCAGGGCCGATGCTGGGCTGGCTCGTGAATCGGAAGATCGCACCCCATATCCCGGTGATAGACAAGGCCGGCCGCGACGATGGGACATGGACACGGGCGGACTTCGAGTGGGATGCCGAGAACGACCAATACATCTGCCCCGAGGGCCATGCGCTCAAGCAGTTCCGCCGCAACTACTCGGACCCGAACCGTGGGCCGAGCGGCAAAGGCACAGCACGCTATCGGGCCCTGAAAGAGGTTTGTCAGGCCTGCCCATCCAAATCCAAATGCTGCCCCAACGCCGAGGCCCGCAAGATCACCCGTGAAGAGCACGAAGATGCCAGAGACATTGCCCGCGACATCGCCAAGACCCGCCAATACGACATCTCGATGAAACTTCGGAAAAAGGTCGAGATCCTCTTCGCGCACCTCAAACGTATTCTCGGCCTGGGCCGCCTCCGATTACGTGGTCCATGCGGCGCAAACGACGAATTCCTCCTCGCCGCCACCGCCCAAAACCTCCGAAAACTGGCCAAGATCTTTCCTGCACCGCAGCAAACGCGAAAAGCCTGATCAAAAAGGCACTCGCGCCGCATTTGGAACAGCCGTTTCTGCGCTCGCAAACGTTAGTTTTTCCACAGAATCGGCGGATTCCGGACCTTCGCTGCGCTTGGTACGAATGACCAGGTTGCGGAAAAAACTGTAGTTCGCTGCAGAACAGCGTGGTCTCGACCAGAGAGCATCTGCAATTCGCGCAAAATGACCCTAAGCCGCGCTTGCCCGACACAGACAACTGGCCTGGATCGGAATGTCAGCGCGGGCAACAGCCTGATCGAGCAATAGCCGAATATGTGGCAACTCGACCTGTTCTCCACGACGCGCCAAACACTCATGCAGACCGTGCAAGGCCCAGACGTTACGAGGGTGCTGGCTTGGCCGCGGCAACTGTCCATCAAGGCCAAGATCGGCGTGATAGACGGCCTCGGCCTCGTCGTATTCGCCAGCCTCCAGCAAGAGCGCCCCCAGGGCGTGCCGTGTGGGCTGCGGCCACGACCACGGCTCTTCGTATTCCAGATTGTCATCGAGTTCGACGGCCCTGCGTAGATGATCGAGCCCTTCCGCCTGTCGACCCGCCTTGAAGGCAATCTCGCCTTTCATCATCTCTTCGCCCACTGCAAGTACGTTCCGCGCGGTGTTGTTAAACAGCATCCGCGTTTCGGGAACCTCGGCATATGCGGCGGTAAACTCGACCATGGCCGCCCGTGCCTCGTCATGGCGACCCAGATTGGCCAATGATATTGCCTTGGCATAGTAGATCAGCGCATTTGTCGTGACGTAGAGCACCTTGTCTTGCGGCTGTTCCAGCTCAAGGATCTCGGACCACATGCCGAACCGGATATAGACATGCGGCGCGGCGGCGACGAAGGTCTCAAAAATATCGGGATAGGACCGCACCACTTCGTCGGGCACCTCTTCGCGCAAGCGCTTTGCCGCGGCCACCGCAGCCCCCTTTTGGCCCAGAAACATCGCACCGTAAGAGGCGAAATGCAGATTGTGGATGCGATAAAGCGCATAGAAATTCGCCGCCCCCGCATATTCCTTGAACACGTCATCGACCTTGGCCGCAGCCAGATTGCGATAAAGCACGTTTTGATATTCCCCACACAGAACATCGATATGCGTGCCCATGTGAACCAGATGGCCCGCATCCGGGACCAGATCCTTCAACCGGTCGCCGTGACGCAATGCGCGCTCAGGATGCGGCGACATCTCCATCAAGTGGATATACATATGAAGCAGACCGGGATGGTCCCAGGCCCCCGCCGTCTGGCCGAAGGCACGCTCCATGACCGCCATCGCCTCAGGCGTCGATGCGTCCGGGTTCGGCACGCCCTTGGCAGTATCCCAAAGTTGCCAGGGCGTTCGGTTCATCAAAGCCTCAGCATAGACGAAGGCGATATCGAGATCGTCCGGATAAGACTCATAAACCGGCTCCATTGCAGCGGCAAACCCGTCGTTGAAAGGCTGGTAGTCCTCAATCTCGGGATCAGTTGGGTATCGGGATGCGAGCGCCTGAATAAGCGCGCGCTCTGCCGGTTTGGCACTATCCAGCGCCAGGCCCGCCTCAAGCGCGGCATGGGCCCGCGCTAAAGCCGGAGCTTTTTCGTCGGGCGTGAACACCTCCCAGGGCTTGTTGTAATTAGGGCCAAAAGCATGGGCGATGCCCCAATGGGCAAGCGCACAGGCTGGGTCGGACTCCACCGCCTTCTCGAAACACACAATGGCTTCTTCGTGGTTATAGGCAAACAGCCAGACCAATCCCCGGTCGAACCATAGCTGGGCGCTGGGTTGAGCGCTGGCAGGGCGACTATAATCTCCCAGATCAAAGTATTCGGACATTGGAATTGCGCCCTTGAAATAGGATCAAAGTAGCACGGGCAGTCGTCGCCACTCAAGTGTAGATTGAATGACCGATCTGGCCGATGCTGCCGTTAGCTGCACGGTGTGCCAAAGTCGCCTCTGGGCCGGTCACGTCTTGATGGGCTACCACGGTTCGCAACTTTGCAGCGGCAGCTCCCTGCGCAGAGCCGCCGCTCAACCGGGCCGACCCGGTCGACGTTTCTGACGGAAACTATCAGATGACGCCAGTCAGCCCAAAGCGGACCCACTGACCTTGACGCGAAAATGCGATAGCTGACCTTCACCGCGCGGTCGTTGAACCGGTAGTATGCGGACTCTGCTGACGTCTGGAAATTATCCGCTTTCGACGGTCGCTCAGAACTCACGATTTATGCACACCTCGGTCGTCACTTTAATATAAGACACTTACCGCGTGCATAAGTTGCGTGCAAAATTGGCAACGTGCGACACAGAATAAAACAATGAGGATATCGTGACTCTAGCCGCATTCGCTCGCAAAATTTCTGACCATAGCATCTCTTCAACTAAACTATATGCAACAAAGTCTTGAGTCGTTTAGCCAGAAAAATTCAGTTTCTGTAAAAGAATGTCAAATTTTGACTTCTTAGCCGCTACCGCCGCCTTATCTTGCGAAATTCGCGTCTCCTCTTGAAAGAGAGCATCCTGAGCTTTCTTCCTTACACGTTCATTTTCTGCTTTTTCTCGCTCAACACGAGATGTTTCAGAAACCTTTCCAAAAAGCCAGCCAACAATAATTCCAGCTAAGCCACCGCCTACGACACCCATAAACCCATAAATCAATAATCCAAAAATCCAAGTAAATGTGCCCCCGATGTAGCCCTGTCCAGTCGCCTCATTTGCTGTCAATATGATGGCTATAACAGCTCCAATACCAGCTCCTACGAGCATGCCAGAAGCACCTCCCATGAAACCAGCTTCTTTATCATGCCTCACTTGGACAGAAGGAACCCTGGTTGTGGGAAGTGCCCTCATTACTTCAGCGACCTCAGCCTCTACCGCGTCACTTTGCTTTACAATGAAGTCGTTTCTAATTTCTATGAGAATTGGCTCTTGTTTTCTAAAGTCCAGCAGGTCAGATAAGTAAGTCTTTTCATCAATAACCTCCATGCTTTTCTCTAGGTGCATCAAGCGATCACTTTGAGTATTCGAACCCGAAACTGTATGAAAAATCTCATGAAGAGTTTTGAGTTGCAACGATTCATTGCGCCATTGATTCAATTCATCAAGAGTTTGAGTTTTTTTCTCCTTAAACCACAATCTAACTTTGGGTAGGTGATTTTTGAAATCTGCATCAGATGCCGCTCGAAAACAGAAGAAGCTTTCCTCTGAAATTGCCTTCAGAAGGGGTTCTTTTGCTTCTTCTGCGTCGCCTTTGTGCATCAGTACTTTTGCCAAGAGAAATTCTGTTTCAGGCACCACCGCCACAATATTGGAAGCAGCTCTGAGCACCTTCTCTGCCTCGACCATGTTGTCAGAGCAATAACTACACCAGCCAGCACGAGTTAGGGCCATTTTACGGAAGAACTTATCACCTTCCCCAGCATAGCGATGGGCTAAGAGAAAATCTTCTTTTGCCAAATTTGTGTCTACAAGTTCGATCTCGGTACCAATGAGGCCTTCAAGAATCCTTCCACGCAAATAATAGAAACTTGGCTCAAGTTTATAACCTGAGTTTCGATCATCACCTTCGATTGCCTTCGTACAAAACTCAATGCCTTCTTGCCACAATCGACGCTCTACGTGTCGGATCCCGGAAGGTAGTATGGCCGTTTCCTGAACAGGTCGGGCTTGAGTTTGTGCCAGTCTTTCATCGCCTGCAAGGGCGTCTTGCTGCCCAGGGCTGATTGCGGGAGCTGCTGGTTGT
>NZ_QNGB01000047.1 GCF_003298505.1 Roseovarius sp. TE539 | reverse complement strand
TGGGCGCAGCCGCTTGAGCGAGTTGATGGCTCCGCGCCTGCGCCCATTGCTCACGCCGCCGAATGATGGCAAACAAATGAGGAACAGACTCGACTTGCGAGTGGCCCTGAAAAATGGGGCAGGTCACCGGAGTCAACATTCCTTCCATGAGAAACCACAACTCTCCCCTGACACCCGAGGTCTGGCTGAATGATCTCTTCACCTCCAAGGCCGTGCAACAGGGCGGGGTGATCCGTCGCAAGGCGCGTGACATCGAACGGTTTGCCGGCATGGTGCGGTTCATGGCAGAAATTCACCGTCGCGGCTACCAGGTGGCGGAAAACTCCGGACAGATCATCATTTTCTGCAACCGCGCTCCAGTGCGGTGGCTCACACCCTGTGTGACCCCGATTTCTTCAAAAGAAATCGGGCCGAAATCTTTTGAAGATTTCGGGCAACGGCCACCGGTCTGAGAGGCCGCTTTCCCTGCGCACCCGCCAAGCGATACCGTGGACGATCGCGGGCATTTGCACTGTGCGTTCCGATCACCAGAGCGATTTTCGTCTCAGAATTGCCTTCGGTCGTGGTGGCGCTTGGCCGCGACGTCATGGGGCACGCAGCCGCGACAGGGGTCAGTAGATCGCCGTTTCCGGGTCTCTCCCTTCGATGCACCATGCCCGATACATCCCGTCGGAATTGAACGGCAAGACCATGCTGCCATCCCCGGCCACGGCGATCAGGCCGCCGGATCCTCCGATCACACCAAGGTCCGACATGACGACCGCGGTCGCGGCCTGCACGAGAGTGGCCGCAGCCAGCCTCATGCGCGCGTCTATCTCGTGTGCCACCAGCAATCGCATGAAGGCCTCGCCATCGCCGGTTGCGGAGACCGCGCAAGTGGCATTGTCCGCGAATGTTCCGGCCCCGATTATCGGGCTGTCCCCGACGCGGCCCGACCTTTTCGCCGTCATTCCGCCGGTGGATGTGGCGGCGGCCAGGTTCCCCTGCCGGTCGCGAGCGACGGCCCCCACCGTGCCATGCCTGCGCGACGGATCGTCGTCGAGCGTCCCGGATGCCTCCATCCGCAACGTATCCTGCAGCGCCTCCCACCTGTCCCGGGTGAAGAAATACCTGTCATCCTCGAACACCAGCCCCGCCTCCCGCGCGATCGCGACAGCCCCCGCCCCGATCATCAGCACGTGCTCGGTGCGCTCCATGACTGCGCGGGCCGCATGGATCGGGTTCCTGATGGTGGAAACACCGGCCACTGCCCCGGCGCTGCGGTCGCGCCCGTCCATGATCGCCGCATCCATTTCCTGGTTGCCCTCTCGGGTGAAGACCGCCCCGCGGCCCGCGTTGAAAAGCGGCTCGTCCTCAAGCGCCGCAACCGCCCCGGTCACGGCATCGAGCGCCGAGCCGCCGCGCGAAAGAACGGCCTTTCCGGGCTCCAGGGCGCGGGAAAGCGCGACATTGTACCCGGCCTCGCGTTCCGGTGTCATGTCACGCCGCGGCATGACCCCGGCACCGCCATGAATCGCGATCGAGAAAGGCTTGGTCAATGTGTCGTGCTCCTCGGTTCTCACGTCACGGTCCCTGGGCCACCCGGCATGTGTGGTGGCTTGGCGCCGGTGACGTATCTGTTACGCCGCGGCAGGATTACGGCGCATGCCAAAGTGAACGGATGGCAAAGTTGATTGCCGACCAGTAAGCTCCACAATACACGCAGCAGAGTCCAGAAGAGATCGGAGAAGCCAGAATGGATATGTCGGAAAGACCTGTACCCGGCGGCACATTGGTTGCCATAGGGGGCGCCGAGGACAAGACATCCGAAGCCGCCATCCTGAGCCGGGTGCTCGGGTTCGCCGGGGTGGAAACAACGACCGTCGGTGTCATTACCACAGCCAGCAGCATTCCCGACGACGTCTTTTCAGGTTACCGCGACGTCTTTCAAAGACTGGGAGCGTCGGAAGTCCTGGATATCCGGATCCGGGAGCGGGCAGATGCGGCCAGCGAAAGTCTGATTGACCTTGTCTGGAAATGCGACGTGATCTTCATCTCGGGTGGGGACCAGATGAGACTGACCAGCATCCTGGGCGCTTCGCCCGCTCTTGAGGCGATCCGTAAGAAGTATCACGAAGGCACTGTCGTCGCCGGTACGAGCGCCGGCGCGGCCTGCCAGTCCACGACCATGGTCTATGGCGGGCATGCGACGGACTCGCTGCGAAAGGGCGCGGTCAAGATGTCGGCCGGCTTCGGGTTCATCGACGGGGTGATCATTGACACGCATTTCCTCGAACGCGGCAGGTTTTCGCGTCTGATGGAGGTCGGCGCCACCAATCCGGAATACCTTGGCGTCGGGCTCGGGGAGGATGCCGCCGTTCTGTTCAAGGGCGGCACGATCCACGCCTTCGGGCCGGGCCATGTAATCCTCGTTGACAGTTCCGGGATAACAGGTTCCAATGTATTCGATCTTGCAGACGGTGAGGCGGTGAGCGTCCACAACGTCGTCATGCATGCGCTGGTCGACGGCAACAGTTACAGTTTGGCTGACCGGCGCGTTCTCGGACCCGAAGAGTCCGGGATCGGAAGTCTGGAGCAAAACAATGCGTATACTTGAGCTTCGCGCACTGCGCGGGCCGAATTACTACAGCCGCTATCAAGCCATATACATGCGGCTGGACATCGAGGATCTCGAGGACAGACCCAGCGACAAGGTTCCGGGGATCGCGGAAAAACTGGAAGCGATCATTCCAACCATCCACGAACACCGCTGTTCCGTCGGAGAACCGGGCGGCTTTCTGCAACGGGTGCGCAACGGCACCTATGCGGGCCACATGGTCGAGCATGTGGCGATCGAGTTGCAGAACCTGATCGGGTTTTCCGTCGGGTATGGCAAGACAGTCGACAGCTACGAAACCGGGATCTACAACGTGGTCTTCCGCTATCGCGACGAGGCCACCGGCCTCGCGGCGGGAGAAGCCGCGGTCGATATCGTACGCCAGCTTTATCATGGGGAATATGTCCATCTCGCCCCGGTCATCGAGCACCTCAAGGAGGTCCGTGATGCAAACGCGCTCGGCCCCTCGACCGGCGCCATCGTCAATGCAGCCAAGGCACGCAACATCCCGCATTGCAACCTGACCGAAGGGACCAGCTATACGCAATTGGGTCATGGCGTGAAGCAGCGCCGGTTCCAGGCCACGGTGACCGATGGATCGGGTATCATCGGGCACTCGATCGCCGACGACAAGGACTGGACCAAGCAGATCCTGGATGATGCCGGAGTGGCGGTTCCGAAGGGCAGTACCTGCTATTCGTGGGACGAGGTCGTCGAGGCGGCGCAATGGATCGGCTGGCCGGTGGTGACGAAACCCCTCGCCGGGAATCACGGGCGCGGCGTGACAACGAACATCACGAGCATGGACGACCTCAAATCGGGTTACGAAACGGCGCTCGCAAGGGTGCGTGACGGCTCCGCCGCAGTGATTGTCGAAAGCTATATCAAGGGTGAGGATCACCGCATGCTGGTGATCGGAGGCAAGCTGGTCGCAGCGGCGCGGCGCCGGCCCGCGCATGTTACCGGCGATGGACTATCGACGATCAGGCAATTGATCGACAAGGCGAACGAGGATCCGCGCCGCGGCGTCGGGCATGAGAACCTGCTGACACAGATCAGTGTGGACGACCAGACCCACCGCATGCTGGAACAGTCCGGGCTGACACTGGACAGCGTGCCGGCAGAGACCGAAATGATTCTGTTGAAATCCACCGCCAACATCTCGACCGGCGGCACGGCCACGGACCTCACCGACGAGGTGCATCCCGAGATCAAGTTCGCGATGGAGCGTATCGCGCGATTGATCGGGCTTGACGTGATCGGGATAGATCTTCTTGCAGAGACGCTGAACCGGCCGCTTGACCAGCAATCCGCCGGCGTGGTCGAGGTGAATGCCGGCCCCGGATTCCGGATGCACATGTCACCGACGCACGGCACGCCGCGCCTGGTTGGCGAGCATGTGGTCGAGATGCTGTTTCCGGACCCCACCGATAACGGCCGCATTCCGATCACCGCGATCACCGGAACAAACGGCAAGACAACCACGACACGCCTGACCACGCATATCCTGCGGCAGGCGGGCCATTCCGTCGGAATGGGCTGCACCGGCACTGTCGAAATCGACAATCACGTCATCCTGCGTGGCGACTATTCCGGGCCGGCAGCCGCACAGGCCGTTCTGCGCGAACCGACCGTGGAACACGCGGTTCTCGAGGTGGCGCGCGGCGGCATCATGCGCCGGGGGCTGGGCTTTGACGAATGCGATGTCGGCGTGCTTCTGAACATCGCGTCCGACCATCTGGGCGAACGTGACATCCACACGTTGGACGAACTGGCGCGCTGCAAGACGGTGGTGGTGGACGCCGTCAAGAGAGAGGGCGGGTATTGCGTTCTCAACGCCGACGATCCGCTGGTCATGGATCAGGGCACATTCTGGGCGCGCGGCGAAATCATCTATTTCACCATGAATCCCGACAATCCCGATCTCAAGGATCACCTCAGCAGCATCGGCATGGTTGTCACCGTCAGGAACGGGCGGATTGTGCTGATGCGTGGCAAGGTCACCGTGGATGTGGTCGATGTCAATGACGTGCCGATCGCGTTCGAAGGGCACGCACCCTTCAACGTGCAGAACGCCATGGCCGCCGCGGCCGTGGCACTCGCCCACGGTATCGAGATCGACGATATTCGCGCGGGGCTTCTGAGTTTCCATCCGACACCGGCGCAAATGCCCGGCCGGACCAACTATTTCGAGGCCGATGGCGTGAAATGCCTGATCGACTATGGCCACAACGTGCCCGCTCTGGAGGCGCTTGAACCACTGGTCTGCGGGCTGGGGCGACAGCGCAAGATCGGTGTCTCGACCGCGCCGGGCAATCGTCGGGACGAGGATCTTGCCGCGCTCGGGGCGCAGCTGGCGAAAATGTGCGACATTCTGTATGTCTACGAAACCGATGCCCGCGGGCGCCCCGAAGGAGAGACGGCGCGGCTTATCCAGACGGGCGCGGACGCGGCCGGGGCGGACTGTGCCGTGCGTGTCATCATGAACGAACAGGAAGCGGTGACCCGCGCCATCGGGGATGCCCGGACCGACGATTTCCTGCTGCTGCTGGTGGACGACATCGCCGGCACCACGGAACGGCTCAAGGGCCGCAGTTTCCCGGTACAGGCCGATCTGGCCCAGCCATAGGCGCAACCGGACGAGGCAGCACGGCGGGACACGCCCTGACCGTTTCACTCGCGCTCCGCAATGAAAGGACCGCATCCAATGACAAGAAACGTATTCGTGGTCGGAATGAATGACCTGAACGCCGAACGGCTCAGGAGGTTGAGGGGTGTCGAGGACGTTGTTTTTCATCCGCTGCTGACATCCGAGGCGGTGTCGGACACGCAGGAATTCGACATTCCCGCGATGCTTGAGGAGGCCGAAGCGACACTGGATGCCTTCGAGGGGTCGATCGACGCCATCGTCGGCTATATCGACTTTCCGGTTTCCACGATGCTGCCCCTGCTCAGCCGGAAATACGGCACACCCAACGCCTCTCTCGAAAGTCTCCTGAAATGCGAGCACAAGTACTGGTCGCGCAAGGTCATGGCGGAAGTGATCCCCGATCATGTTCCGAAGTTCACCGCCTTCGATCCGTTCGACGAGTCAGCCCTGGCCAGGATCGGAGAGGCGGATCTGCGTTTTCCTTTCTTTGTCAAACCGATCAAGTCCTCCGGTTCGCGATTGGGGTTCCGCATCGACAGCCCCGAGGATTTCGATTACGCCGTCGCCGCCTTCCGCGCCGAGATCGGACAGATATCCGAGCCCTTCAACCACGTTCTGGAACAGGCCGACCTGCCCGATGACATCAAGGCGATCGAGGGCCATTACTGCATGGCAGAACAGGTGATAGGCGGGCGTCAATGCACCGTGGAAGGCTATGTCCATGACGGCGAGGTCGTGCCTTACGGCACCGTCGACTCGATCCGCTATCCGCAGGTTCTGAGTTTCTTTTACTATTTCTACCCGTCCACGTTACCGCGCCCCGTGCAGGAGCAGATGAACGCGATCACCCGCAGGATCATGGTGCATATCGGCTATGACAATGCGGGCTTCAACATCGAGTATTACTGGGACGAGGTGCAGAACAAGATCTGGCTGCTCGAGATCAACACCCGCATCGCGCAATCGCATTGCGACCTTTTCGAAATGGTCGATGGCGTGAGCCATCAGCAGGTCACGGTGGATCTGGGTCTGGGACGCAGGCCCGACATGCCCCGCGGCGAAGGCCCCGAGAACGTGGCGGCCGAATTCTTCTACCGTGTGTTCTTCAATGACGCGACGGTTGCACGCGTGCCGTCACGCGCCGAGATCGAGGTTGCCGCGGAACAGGTCGAGGGTACGCGTATCGCTTCGTACGTGAAACGCGGCATGAAGTTGTCGGAACTGCCCGAACAGGATGCCTACAGCTACGCCGTGGCGTCGGTCTGGATGGGCGCCGGACGGCAGTCCAAGCTGCTATGGAACTATGAGCAGGTGATGAAGCGGCTGAATTACGAATTCACGGACATTGTCGAGTGACCGCCGCTGAAGGCTGGACATCCCGGTACGCCGGCGCGATAGACAATGTTCCGACCATTTCCCGCAAACCGGAAAAAGCCCCATGAAGATAGACATGCCGTTGCCCCGCCCGGTGCGGGAAATTGAGCACCTCGAGATTCCGATGCCCGACGGAACCCGGCTGGCCGCCCGCATCTGGATGCCCGAGGACGCCGATACGCATGCCGTGCCCGCGATCCTCGAATACATCCCCTATCGAAAGAACGACAAGACGCTGGAGCGCGACCATGCCCGTGCCCCGTGGCTTGCCGCGCGAGGCTATGCATATGTGCGGGTCGATCTGCGCGGCACCGGCGAGTCCGAAGGCGTGATGACCGATGAATACACCGAGACCGAGCTGCAGGACGGGTGCGATGCCATCGCATGGATCGCGGATCAGGCCTGGTGCGACGGCGGTGTCGGGATCGTCGGCATATCCTGGGGCGGTTTCAACGGGCTGCAACTTGCCGCGCTGCGCCCTCCCGCGCTGAAGGCGGTCGTTTCGATCTGCTCCACGGATGACCGATATGCGGACGACATCCACTACATGGGCGGCACCCTTCTTTGTGAGCAGCTCTCATGGGCGTCGGTGATGTTCGGAATCAACACCCTGCCGCCCGATCCGGCCCATGTCGGAGATCGCTGGCGCGAGATGTGGGAAGCGCGGCTCGACGGTTCCGGAGTGTGGCTGAAGAACTGGCTGGAACACCAGACACGCGATGCGTCCTGGAAGCATGGCTCGGTATGCGAGGACTATTCCGACATCACGATCCCGGTCTACGCGGTCAGCGGATGGGCCGACGGCTATTGCCGAACCGTTTTCCGGCTGGTCGAGAACCTCGATGGTCCGGTCAAGGGGCTGGTCGGACCCTGGGCTCATCGCTATCCCCATGTCGGTGAGCCCGGACCGGCGATCGACTGGCTTGGCGAGGAAATCCGCTGGTGGGATCAATGGCTCAAGGGCGAGGACACCGGCATCATGGACGAACCGCCGCTGCGCCTCTTCATGCAGGATCACGGCCGCCCGCAAACCCACTACACCCGCCGTGACGGCCACTGGATCACCGAACCGGCATGGCCGTCGCCAAATATCCGCCGGACCACCTTTGCCCTTGGCGCCGATGGCCGGTTGTCCTCCTCCGGTGGACTGTCCGGCGGGCGCGTGGAACTGGCCTCGCCGCTCTGGGTCGGACGGCATGGCGGCAAATGGTGTTCATATGCGCATCCCGGCGATCAGCCCGGCGATCAACGACGGGACGACGCCGGCAGCCTGACCTTCGAAACCGGGCCTCTGAACACGCCGCTGCACATGGTCGGCGATGCAACGCTGACGCTGAGCTTCACCGCCGACCGGCCCGTGGCACAGGTGGCGGTGCGACTGGTGGACGTGGCGCCGGATGGTGCGGCGACGCGTGTCAGCTACGGGATGCTGAACCTGACCCATCGCGACAGTCATGAAAACCCTGCGCCGCTGACACCGGGACAGACGTATACGGTGGACGTGCCGATGAAACATGTCGCGCAGACGTTCCGCGCCGGGCACCGTATCCGGCTCGGCGTGTCAAGTTGTTACTTTCCCCTTGCATGGCCCGCACCCGAACCCGTTACACTTGCTATCCACACCGGGCAGAGCATGCTCAACCTGCCCTTGCGCACCGCCGCGCCCGGCGTCGCACACGGGTTCGAGGAACCGCGCGCCGGACAGCCCCTTGACCAGAGTTTCGAGGCGCCCCCGCAATCGGAATGGGTCCTCCGGGAAGATGCCGAAACCGGCCGGGTCACCGTCGAAGTGCGGGACCATGAGGGCGCCGCGCACATAGCCGCACATGGCCTCACGCATTCCGCCGAAGGCGTCGAACGGTATTCGGTCCTTCCCGACGATCCCGCCTCGGCCGAGGGCGAGGTTACATGGACCCACGAGATGCGCCGCCAGGACTGGTCAGTGCGCACGATAACCCGCACGCGCCTGACCTGTGACTCAATCGATTTTCACATCTCGGCGCACCTGCAGGCCTTTGCCGATGACATCCGGGTCAGGGACGATCGCCAGGAATTCACCATTCCGCGCAACAACGTCTGACGGTTGGCCGGGTCATTCCATCGCCGATGCAATGCCGGATGTCCGGGGCGGCCTGTTCGTCAGCGTCACGTTTCGCCCGACCCGCGCCAATGATCCGGCATGGGATTCAGTCAGGAACGTTGTCGATTCCGGACCCGCCCAGAGGGTGGCATCGCGCGATGCGCCGCGCCGCCAGCCATGTGCCGCGGATGGTCCCGTGTTTTTCCAGCGCCTCCAGCGCATAGGCGCTACAGGTGGGATGATAGCGGCAGCCGTTCCCCACCCACGGGCTGAAGAGCAGGCGATACGCCCGCACGGGCAGAGCCGCGATATGGGCAAGAGGGCTCATTCGGATGTTCCGTGAAGCCGGTCGAGCGCTGTACACAGGTCCTTCTTGAGCAGATCGAAGGATCGTTCGGCCGTCGCCCCGGCCCGGCCGACCAACACATAATCCCACCCCTCGCGCCCACGCTCGGGCAACACGGCACGGGCCGCGGCGCGCAGACGGCGCTTGGCCCGGTTGCGCGCAACCGCGTTGCCCACCTTGCGCGAACAGGTGAACCCGACACGCACCGCGCCGGGCACCTCGTCGTGACCGCGCCGCCGGGCCTGCACCAGCATCGAGGGCGTCGCATGGCGGCGGGCCCGCGCGGCGCGCAGAAAATCACTCCTGTTGCGCAGGACCTCGTGACGCAAAAAATCCGCCCGAGGCGGTCCCTCCGAGTGTTCGGCTGGGGCCTCCGGCGGTTTCATTCCGTCAAATCCCGACGCGCGGATCAGGCGCTGAGCGACTTGCGTCCGCGTGCGCGGCGCGCGTTGAGGATCTTGCGCCCTGCCTTGGTGGCCATGCGCGCACGGAACCCGTGGCGCCGCTTGCGAACCAGGTTAGAGGGTTGGTAGGTGCGTTTCATCGCTCCGACTCCTGCTTTTTCTGAACGGTTTGCGCGACTTGCATGACCGGCGCGCTACCGCTGAATATCCGAAGCCCGGTCTATAGTCCCGGACTGAACACAAGTCAAACCCGCGCGGCCCGGATTGAAACAAAAAACGGCGGCCCGACCTCCGGCGATGTTACAATCGCCTCCGGAACGGGGCAAACGGGTCACCGACGATCAAGCGCGCGTGATACGGCTGGGAATGTTGCCCCGCAACCGGCAGATCGGGGGCAATGTAAACAAAGCCGGGCGAATCTGAGAAATGGATGACGTGTCACACTCGAACCGAAACAGTTTCATGCGGCACGCACCGCTTGCCGCGATCCTCACCGCTGCCGTCGTCGGGTATTTCACCCTTGGCGATTACTTCACTTTCGAAACGCTGCAGGAGAACCGCGAGGCCCTGATGGCGTTCCGGGATGCGAACTACGCGGGGCTGGTGGTTGCCTTCGTGGCGGTCTACTTCGTCATTGTCGCGTTTTCGCTGCCGGGGGCCGCCGTCGCCTCGGTTACCGGAGGATTCCTTTTCGGTCTCCTTGCCGGGACAGTCTTCAACGTCACTGCCGCCTCTCTCGGGGCGTTCGCGATCTTCTGGGCGGCACGCCTCGGGCTGGGCCGTGCGCTCGCCGCCCGCATGGAAGCGTCGGAAGGCACAATAAAGCGGCTCAAGACCGGATTGCACGAGCACGAAATCAGCGTACTCTTCCTGTTGCGCCTTGTCCCTGCGGTTCCCTTCTTCGTGGCGAACCTTGTCCCGGCGCTGGTCGGGGTGCGTTTCTTCAATTATGCCTTCACGACGGTTCTGGGGATCATTCCCGGCGCGATCGTCTTTACCTGGATCGGGGTTGGTCTGGGCGAGGTTTTCGACCGCGGCGAAAGCCCCGACCTGTCACTGTTGTGGGAACCCGAGATCATCGGACCGATACTCGGCCTGTGCGCCCTGGCAGCGCTGCCGATCCTCATCAAAACAATCCGCGGACGCAAGGAAATCTGAAAATGACTCGAGTGAAAACCGATCTGCTGGTCATCGGGGCCGGCTCGGGCGGGCTTTCCGTCGCGGCGGGCGCGGTACAGATGGGCGCCGACGTGACCCTTCTGGAAGGGCATAAAATGGGGGGCGATTGCCTGAATTTCGGCTGCGTGCCCTCCAAGGCGCTGATCGCAAGCGCGAAGGCGGCGCATGCTCAGGCCAGTTCCGATGTTTTCGGCGTCGCGTCGGTGACGCCCACGGTCGATTACGCGGCGGCCAAGGATCACGTTGCCGACGTGATCGCAACCATCGCGCCGGTCGACAGCGTGGAACGGTTCGAAGGGCTGGGCGTGCGCGTGGTACGCGAATACGGGCACTTCATATCCGACCGTGAGGTGCAAGCGGGCGAACATGTCATCACCGCGCGCAGGATTGTCATCGCGACCGGATCATCGCCGCTGGTGCCGCCCATTCCCGGACTCGACACCGTACCCTACGAAACCAACGAAACTTTGTTCGAGCTGCGCCGGAAACCCGGGCACCTGCTGATTGTCGGCGGCGGCCCGATCGGCATGGAAATGGCCCAGGCGCATCGCCGCCTCGGCAGCGACGTGACCGTGATCGAGGGAATGAAGGCCCTCGGCAACGACGACCCCGAAACCGCCGAGATCGTGCTGAACAATCTGCGCTCCGAAGGCGTGACCATCGCCGAGGACGCGATGGCCGCGGAAATCCGAGGCACAGCGGGCGCGATCGAGGTCGAGGCCAAGGACGGGCGCGTGTTCATGGGGTCACACCTCTTGATGGCAGTGGGACGCAAGGCCAATACCGAACGGCTCAACCTCGAAAAGGCGGGGATCGAAAGTACACGGCGCGGCATAAAGGTGGATGACAAGCTCAAGACCACGAATTCGCGGGTCTATGCGATCGGCGACGTTGCCGGCGGTCTGCAGTTCACCCATGTGGCCGGGTACCATGCCGGGGTGATCATCCGATCTGCCCTCTTCGGGCTGCCGGCAAGGCAGAGGGTCGATCATATTCCCTGGGCCACCTATACGGAACCCGAGCTGGCGCAGGTGGGCCTGACCGAGGCACAGGCCCGCGATACGCATGGCAGCGCGCTGGAAGTGGTGCGGTTCGGCTACGAACACAACGACCGGGCCATCGCCGAACGCAAGACCGACGGCCTGATCAAGGTGATGGTTGCAAAGGGGCGGCCTGTCGGCGTTTCCATCGCCGGTGCACAGGCCGGTGAGCAGATCAATCTTTGGGCCATGGTCCTGGCCAACCGGCTGAAAATGAAACAGGTCGCGGCGATGGTTTCCCCCTATCCGACGATCGGGGAAATCAGCAAACGCGCGGCAGGGGCCTATTTCTCACCACGGTTGTTTGATAGTCCTGTCGTCAAACGGGTGGTCGGGCTGGTTCAACGCTGGCTGCCGTGATCCGGGACTGTTTGCGATGCTGAATTCACTTTCCGGGCGTTTTCTTGTACTGACGGCCGTATTCGTGATGCTGGCGGAAGTCATGATTTTCGTGCCTTCCGTGGCACGCTATCGCGAGGATTTCCTGCTGTCGCGGCTCGAACGGTCCCAGATCGCGTCGCTGGCGCTTCTGGCGGACGAGGTGATCGACGCCGACCTCGAAGAAGAACTGCTGCGCAATGCCGGTGTCTACAATATCGTGCTGCGCCGTGACGCCGCCCGGCAATTGGTGCTGTCGTCGCCGGTGCCAGGACCGGTCAGCAAGACTTTTGATCTGCGCGATGCAACCGGGCCCGGCCTGATCCGCGACGCGATGGTGCGCCTGGCAACACCGGAAACCGAGATGATCCGGGTGATCGGCATGCCGGTTCGCATGGGCGGACTTCTGATCGAGGTGACGATGGAAACCGGTGCATTGCGCGCGGCGATGATCGATTACGGGCTGCGCATCCTTGTGCTGTCGGCCGTGATTTCGTTCATCACGGCGGTTCTGCTGTTCCTCGCTGTTCGGGTTTTCCTGGTCAAACCGATCAAACGCGTGGTCGGACACATGCAATCCTATGCCGCCGCCCCCGAGGACGCGCAGCGTATCATCCGGCCAAGCGCGGGGATCAGGGAACTGCGCGAGGCCGAAGACACGTTGCAGCAGATGCAGACGCAACTGACGGGCGCGCTCAAGCAGAAGGAGCGACTGGCGCAGTTGGGCGCGGCGGTGGCCAAGGTCAGCCACGACCTTCGCAACATCCTCACCAGCGCGCAGCTGTTCACTGACAGGATCGAGACCAGCCAGGACCCCCTCGTCAAGCGGATGGCGCCGAAGCTGGTCAATTCCCTCACCAGGGCCGTGCACCTGTGCGAGGGGACGCTGGCCTATGGCAAGGCCGAGGAACCGGCGCCCACACTGAGCCGCTTCGCCCTGCGCGACATCGTCGAGGACGTGATCGACAGCGAGCGGCTTTCGGCCGGGGACGCCGAGATCACCGTCCGGCAGGACGTGCCGCCCGGACTTGAACTGCGCGCCGACGCGGAGCAGCTTTACCGCGTGATCGCCAATCTGGTCCGCAATGCGCGTCAGGCCATCGTGGAAAACAGCGAACGCGGTGAAATCTCGGTCAGCGCGCGCGCTGAAAGCGACAGCTGGATCATTCATGTCTCCGACACCGGCCCCGGGCTGCCGCAAAAGGCGCGGGATCACTTGTTCAAGCCATTCCAGAGCGGCACCACCAAGGGCGGGTCCGGCTTGGGCCTGGCGATCTCGGCCGAGTTGATGCGCGGCCATGGCGGCGCGCTGACACTCGAAAAGACGGGGCCGGACGGTACGGTGTTTCGCATCGAGATCCCCAAGGGCGAGGATCTGGCCGGCCAGTGAAGATGCCAGCTCGCCTGTGCGGATCCGGGCCGATCCATCAGGCTCCGGACGGGGATTGCCCGGCGCGGTCGAAACGGGGTGCGCGGGCGGTTGACGCCGGCAGCACCCAGGATTTACCGCACCGCGTTTCCGTGTGGCAAATCCCACCGGATTACCCCTTGCAAAGAAACCCCACAACGTCTATTGCCTCACGCTCACGGACCGATAGCTCAGCTGGATAGAGTACCTGACTACGAATCAGGGGGTCGGGGGTTCGAATCCTCCTCGGTCCGCCACTATACACCACACCTCATTTACATAAATCGTTGTAATATAGAAGTAAATTAGGTTACCTGCACCCTCATCCTAGGCTGATGGTGCCGTTTTGCTATACATCTCGCTATACACGTTGCTATACCTAATCTTGTTAGCAGGAGGGGTTTTGCATCATGGCGGCATTGTTGCACATCTCTGACGACAGAGGATTCACTTTGCGAGTCCATGCGGTTACACGGGCTGCATGAGCAAGCCACCTCCCGCCCGCTATCGCACGACGAACTGGTCCAGCTACAACGCGTCGC
>NZ_QNGB01000046.1 GCF_003298505.1 Roseovarius sp. TE539 | reverse complement strand
AAGGTTCGATGATCGCCCACTGCCTGTCTGTCAAAGTCCGTCTGCTCAAGATCGCCTCCCGTTTTTGATCTTGAATCAAACGAGAACCGATTTGGGAATCCCCTAAATGCAGACGCCGCCTAGTCCGTCTCGCGCAGCACGTCCAGAAAGGCGGCGCCGAAACGGTCCACTTTCTGCGCGCCCATTCCCGGCAGGCGGCCCATTTCCTCAAGGCTGGCAGGGCGCCGTTCCGCAAGATGACGCAGGGTGGAATGCGTGCAACTGAGATACTTTCCGGTGCCGTCCTCGCCGCGAGTCAGGCGCGCCTGCGCATCCTGAAGCCTGTCGAAAAGGGTCCCGGCGGTCCGCCCGGCAAGCCGGCGGCGGGCGGGATGCGTCTCCGCGACCGCGCCGGTGATCACCGCAAGGAAATCGGCACCGTAGCGTTCGAGTTTCTTGGCACCGACCCCGCCGATACGCGCCATCGCGTCAAGGCTTGAGGGGCGCGCCTCGGCCATCTCGATCAGGGTGCGGTCATTGAAGACCACATAGGCGGGAACGCCTGCCGCCTCGGCCAGGGCACGTCGCTTGGCCTTGAGCGCCGAGAGAAGCGGCGCATCCTCGTCCGAAACCAGTGCGCGGACCGCGGGGCGCCGGACCCTCGAGGCCAGCGTGTCGCGGCGCAGGGTGATCGTATCCTCCCCGCGCAGGAGCGGCCGGGCCGCTTCGGTCATGCACAGGGCACCATGACGTTCGGGATCCGGGCGCAGCAGGTCCCGGCCCATCATCTGCCGGAACACCCCCTGCCAGGTGCGGCGGTCCATATCCCGGCCGACGCCGAAGGTGGGCAGGCTATCATGCCCGCGCTGGCGCACCTTGTCGGTGGTGGTGCCGGTCAGGATGTCGATCAGGTGGCCGGCTCCGAAGTTTTCACCGGTGCGCAACGCTGCGGAAAGCGCCTTGCGAACCGCCTCGGTGCCATCGAACACGTCTGGCGGGGTATCGCAGAGATCACAATTACCGCAGCTGACCACGTCATCTCCGAAGTAGCGCAGAAGCGTCTCTCGGCGGCAGACCTGCGCCTCGGCAAGGCCCAGAAGCGCGTTGAGCCGCCCGTGATCGGCGGTGCGCCGTTCCGGCGGGGCAAGCCCCTCGTCGATCTGCGACCGGCGCAGGCGGATGTCATCGGGACCGAACAGGGTGAGCGTTTGGGCCGGGGCGCCGTCGCGGCCGGCGCGGCCGATTTCCTGATAATAGCTTTCGATGGACTTGGGCAGGTCGGCATGGGCGACCCAGCGGATATCGGGCTTGTCCACGCCCATCCCGAAGGCCACCGTGGCGGCGACAATCAGACCGTCTTCGGTATTGAACCGGGCCTCGACGGTGCGGCGCTCCGCGGCGTCCATTCCGCCGTGGTAATGACAGGCACTGTGCCCGTCATCGCGCAGGGCCTGCGCGAGTGTTTCTGTGCGTGCGCGGGTGCCGCAATAGACGATTCCCGGCTGCCCCCTGCGACCAGCAGCGAACTCCATGAGCTGCTTGCGGGGGCTGTCCTTGGCGGAGAAAGCCAAGTGGATGTTGGGCCGGTCGAACCCGTGAAGGAAGGTCCTCGGCGGGAAGCCGTCAAAGAGTTTCTCGACAATCTCGGCACGGGTTTCGGCATCCGCTGTCGCGGTGAAGGCGGCAAGCGGCACGCCGAGGGCGCGGCGCAACTCCCCGATCCGCAGATAGTCGGGACGGAAATCATGGCCCCATTGGGACACGCAATGCGCCTCGTCCACGGCGATGAGCGAAACCCCCGCACGGCGCAGCATCATCGTGGCCGACCCGGAGGCAAGCCGTTCCGGCGCCATGTAGAGAAGCCGCAAACGCCCCGCATCCAGGGCCCGGTGCACCGCATCGCTTTCCTCTTCGGTATTGCCCGAGGTAAGCGCCCCGGCCTCGACCCCGGCTTCACGAAGGGCACGGACCTGATCGCGCATCAGCGCGATGAGGGGCGAGATCACCACCGTCAGACCCTCGCGCATCAGCGCCGGAAGCTGGAAGCACAGGGATTTGCCGCCCCCCGTGGGCATGATCGCAAGCACGTTGTGCCCGTCCGCAACGGCATCCACGATCTCTTCCTGCCCGGGGCGGAAGCCATCGAATCCGAATATATCGCGCAGGAGCGTCGCGGCGTCCGGCATCAAATCCCGCAATCTGGTGGCTGTTACTGCTCTGGCGGGAAATGTTTCACAGCGCGAATCGGGGCACAAGCCCGGATCAGTAGAATGAGGCCATGTTGTTCATGATCACGATCCGCAGGGCATAAACCCCGACCAGTGCGACCAGCGGCGCGAGGTCGATTCCCGACATCGCGGGCAGGATACGCCGGATCGGGTTGTAGAGCGGCTCCAGCAACCGGTTGAGCCCCTCCCAGACCTGCGCCACGAAGGGCTGACCAAGGTTGAGAACCTGGAAATTTATCAGCCAGCTCATGATCACATGGACGATGATGATGAACCAGACGACGTCCAGGATCAGCAGAATGATCTGCATTATGGACAGCATCGGCATTTACCTCCGTTTCGCAACGCCCAACAGGTAAGGCGACACAAAGCAAAGCGCAAGCCTGACGCAGGGTTGTGGTTGACCCGCCCGGTCGGGGCATGAAGAAGGCCCGCAAAGGAGGTCGAAATGTATCCAGTCCTGCGTCTGATATGGCAGATGGCCCGGCACCGGCGCGCGCCCTCGCTGCCGCCGACCGGAACGCATGTTTCGCATCACCGCTGCCTGCCCTGGGACATCGACCTGTGGCGCGAACTGAACAACGGGCGCACCCTGACCCTTTACGATCTCGGGCGCATTCCGCTGGCCGGCCGCATCGGATTGATCGCAGTGCTCAAGCGCAACCGCTGGGGCCTTACAATGGCGGGTGCAAGCGTGCGGTACCGCCATCGCGTAAGGGTTTTCGATCGCGTCCGCATGCAATCTCGCCTGGCCGGCTGGGATGCGCGGTTCTTCTATGTCGAACAGTCGATGTGGCGGCGGGACGGCGCTTGCGCCAATCACATCCTCTACCGTGCGGCCGTGACCGGCCGGGATGGCATCGTCGCCCCCTCCGATGTCTTGACGGAGATGGGTCATGACGGTGCCGCCCCTGCGCTGCCGGACTGGATCACCGCCTGGATCGACGCGGAGGCACAGCGCCCCTGGCCACCGGAGCAGGAATAGCTTGTAAGCAGGCGCGCGCACCTGTCATATCGCGCAGGCACCGGGGCGAGAGGACATCATGGCGGGCGGAACTCTGCGCAAGCGCATCGTGGGATGGTTCTGCTTCGACTGGGCAAGTCAACCCTACAACACCTTGCTGATCACCTTCATTTTCGCGCCCTATGTAAAGGAACTCATGGGCGATGGCACCGCGGCGCAGTCGGCATGGGGCTTCGGCATCGGGCTTGCAGGGTTGATCATCGCGGTGCTTGCGCCGGTCCTGGGCGCGATGGCTGACAACTCGGGCAACCGAATGCAGTGGATCTGGGGCTTTTCAGCCATGTACGTGATCGGGGCGGCCGGGCTCTGGTGGGCGGCGCCGGACAATTTCAACCTGCTTTTGACCTTGTGTTTCTTCGCCCTTGGCATGATCGGGATGGAACTGGCCACCATCTTCACCAATTCCATGCTTCCCGATCTGGGCACCCGCGAAGAGATAGGGCGCATATCAGGCCACGGTTGGGCCCTGGGATATTGCGGGGGTTTCATATCGCTTCTTCTGATGCTCTTCTTCTTTGCCGAGAGCGGCGATACGGGCCGCACGTTCATCGGCCTGCGCCCGGCCCTCGGGCTGGACCCGGAAACGCGGCAAGGCACCCGGATCGTCGGGCCGCTCACGGCGCTCTGGTATATCGTGTTCATGCTTCCGTTCTTCCTGTGGGTGTACGATCCCAAGCCTGCAGGCGCCCCGCCGGGTGCCCTGAAGCTGGCGCTGCGGAAAGTTCTGACCACGATCCGTCACCTGCCGCGAACGCCTTCGCTCTTTGCCTATCTCGGGGCCTCGATGTTCTATCGCGATGCCCTGAACGGTATGTATTTCTTCGGCGGCATCTACGCAGCCGGCATGCTGGGCTGGACGGTGGTGGATGTGGGTATCTTCGGTATTCTCGCGATCGTTTCGGGCGCATTATTCGCCGTTGTCGGCGGATATGCCGATGCGCGGTTCGGGCCGAAGCGCGTGATCGTCGCCAGCATCCTGTTGCTGCTGTTCGTCGCCGTTTCGATACTTTTCGTATCGCGCGGGTCGATCTATGGCATTGCCGTTGCGGCGGATTCAAATCTGCCCGACCTTGCCTTTTACGTGTTCGGCATTGTGATCGGAGCGGCGGGCGCGGCGGGACAAACCGCAAGCCGCACGATGATGGTGCGCCAGGCCATTCCCGGCCGCATGACCGAGGCTTTCGGTCTTTATGGTCTTGCCGGCAAGGCCACGAGCTTCATCGCACCGCTCAGCATCGGGATCGTGACCAGCCTCAGCCAGAGCCAGCCTATCGGGGTAACACCGCTGATTGTTCTTTTCCTGTTGGGACTGGTGCTGCTATTCTGGGTCAAACCGGACGGGGACGACCCATGACCAGGCGCGCGGCGGCATTGATCATTCTGGGGCTCGGGCTTGCGGGGTGCATGGGCGCCGGCAAGGACGGCACGGCGCGGATTCAGGCGGTTTCGACCCAGAATGTTCCACAAGAGATGCGGGGCGTCCACGCCAAGCAGTTGTTCGGCGCCATGAGGGCCGGGTCGGAGCATGACGGGGGTCCATATGGCAGTTACGCCAAGGGGTGCCTTGCCGGCGGTGTCCAATTGCCTGAAACCGGGCCGACATGGCAGGCGATGCGGCTGTCGCGCAACCGCAACTGGGGACATCCCGACGTGGTTGATTTCATAAAGACGCTGTCACGCAAAGCGGCGGCGCAACCGGGGTGGAACGGGCTCTATGTCGGGGATATCAGCCAGCCGCGCGGCGGCCCCATGCTCAGCGGGCACCGCAGCCATCAGCTTGGCCTTGACGTGGATATCTGGATGCGGCCCGCAGATCGCCTGACCCTGAGCCGCGCAGATCGCGAAAGCCTGTCTTCGATCTCGCTGCGCCGTGCAAGAGGCGCCTATACAAACGCGGAATGGACGCGCCAGCACCATGAGATCATCAAGGCCGCGGCGCAGGATCCACGCACCGCGCGCATCTTCGTCTTTCCCGGGGCCAAGGTGCGCATGTGCAGCGATGAAAAAGGGGATCGCGCATGGTTGCGCAAGATCCGGCCGTGGTGGGGGCATCACTATCATTTCCATGTCCGCCTGCGCTGCCCGGATGGCGCACGCGGCTGCGTGAACCAAGCGCCACCCCCGCCCGGCGACGGGTGCGCAGGGGCGCAGGAATGGGTGGACAACATCCTCGATCCGCCGCCGCCCGATCCGGACGCTCCACCGCCCAAACCGCGGCGTGAACTGACAATGGCCGATCTGCCGCGCCAGTGCGTTTCGGTACTTCAGGCCAATTGACGCCACATCCTGACGGGAATTCGGACACGGCCACATGATTTGGTTTGACAAACCTGTTTTCTGTGGCACGCTACGCTTGAGTTCAACAAACGAAAGGAGGTGATCCAGTGTCTGTAGAGGTATTGGAGAAAGGTGTCGGGACAGTTCGGGAGGACCGCGTCTGAGGCAGCCCTCGGGCGATGCGCCCATTCGGACTGGTGCGCCTAACCGGCACACCTCCTAGACTCTGGAAGGGCCGTCCCGTTGCGGGGCGGCCCTTTCCGGTTCCGGTGCCGGGCAGGCGGAGACCCACGACCATGCTGAGGATCAACGACGATATCGAGATCGCGGATTGGGAACTGACCGAGCAGTTCATCCGCGCCGGCGGCCCCGGCGGGCAGAACGTTAACAAGGTCAGCAGCGCGGTGGAATTGCGGTTCGAGGCCGAACGCTCCCCCAACCTGCCAGAGTCGGTGAAGCGGCGGCTGCGGCGGCTGGCCGGTCAACGCTGGAGCCGTGACGGCACGGTGGTCATCCAAGTATCGGACGAACGCAGCCAGGCGCGCAATCGCGAGATCGCGCGCGAACGTCTGGCTGAGCTGATCCGCAAGGCCACACGGAAACCCAAGCGGCGCATCCCGACACGCCCGACGCTGGGATCGAAAAAACGCCGCCTCAAGGCAAAGAAGGAGCGCGGCACGGTCAAGGCCCTGCGCGGTCGTGTGGACCGGGAGGATTGATCCGCCCGGCAACGTAGCGCCGCAAAGGGAATTCCGGGTGGCAGGAGGATTTCGGACGATATAGACAACCGCATGGATACATTGCTGCCGGGGAAAGAAAATGGCGAACCATCTTCACATGGGCGATCTGCCCGACGATCTGGATCTGGGGCGGATCGTTGCCATCGACTGCGAAACGATGGGCCTGAACCCGCATCGTGACAGGTTGTGCGTGGTACAGATTTCCGCCGGCGACGGCGATGCCCACATGATTCAGGTGGCGCGCGGCCAAACCAGGGCGCCCAATCTTTGCCGGCTTCTGGAGGACCGTGACGTGCTGAAACTGTTTCATTTCGGGCGTTTCGACATCGCGGCCATGTACAATGCTTTTGGCGCGTTGGCCGCGCCGGTCTACTGCACCAAGATCGCCAGCAAGCTGATCCGCACGTACACCGACCGGCACGGACTCAAGTTCCTCCTGCAGGAATTGCTGGGCGTGGACATCTCGAAGCAACAGCAAAGTTCGGACTGGGGGGCGCCCGAGCTAAGTCAGGCGCAACTCGATTACGCGGCCTCGGACGTGCTTTATCTGCACCGCCTTCGTGACGAGCTTGACCGGCGATTGGAACGTGAGGGGCGTGCCGGCCTGGCCGCCGCGTGTTTCGACTTCCTGCCCGTGCGGGCACGGCTGGATCTGGCCGGCTGGCCCGAGACGGACATTTTCGCGCATTGATGACCACGGGGGATAACCTCTATTCACGCCTCGTGGCATGGATGAAAATCATCCTGCCGCTGACTGCCCTGGGGCTTCTTTCAACGCTGTTTCTCCTGTCGCGCAAGGTGGACCCGTCGGACTCCATTCCCTTCGCGCAGATCGACCTGACGCAGCGTGCCAGCGATCAGGGCGCGACCAATCCCACATTCACCGGTGTCACGCTCGGCGGGGACAGGATCAGGTTCCAGGCCCAAGCCGTGCGACCGGATCCGGAAGACCGCGATCAGCTGAAGGCCGAGGACGTATCCTCGCGTATCCGGCTGGCGCGGGGCGGAGTTGTGACGGTGACATCCTTGCAGGGATCACTGGATCAGCGCCGGCAGATCGCGGTTCTTGGCGGGGATGTGGAAATCGAGACATCTTCGGGTTACAAGATGCGGACATCGCTGCTGGAAACCCGGTTCGACACGCTGCGTGTGGAATCGCGCGGGGCCGTCACCGGGAGCGGCCCGCCCGGAGACCTGACAGCCGGACGTCTTCTTCTGACTTCGGCCAAAGGGGACGGGGCGGCACAATTGCTTTTCACCGATGGTGTCAAGCTGATATACCGGCCGCCAGAACCCGAGGAATGAGCAGCTTGATCCGGATTTCCGCAAATTTCCCGCTACTTGCGCTTTGCTTCGCGGTGGCCTTCACGGTAGCTGCACCGGCCTGCGCACAAGGTGCGCAGGTTGCGTTCGGCAAGATGCGCGAGGAGAGTGGCCTGCCCGTCGAGGTGACGTCCGAATCCCTCGCCGTGGATCAGGAGGACGGAACAGCGATTTTCACCGGAAACGTGGTGATCGGGCAGGGCGAAATGCGGCTGTCGGCGCCGCGAGTCGAGGTCATCTATCAAAAGGACGGCAGCGGAATCGCCAGCCTGCATGCCACCGGCGGCGTGACACTTGTCAGCGGCGAGGATGCGGCCGAGTCCGCAGAGGCGGACTATATCATCGAGAGCGGCGTTGTCAGGATGCGCGGCAGTGTTCTTCTGGTACAGGGGCGCGCGGCACTGTCGGGCGACAGAATGACCGTCGATACCGTGGCAGGCACGGCGCGCATGACCGGCAACGTCAATACCGTGCTCCAACAGGAGGCTGACGAATGAACGCGCCTGATTTCGTGGTTCACGAAAGCACCGGCCTGACCGTGGAGCACCTGCGCAAGAGCTATCGGCGCAAGGTGGTGATCCGCGATGTGTCATTGACGGTGCGGCAGGGCGAGGTGGCGGCGCTTCTGGGGCCCAACGGCTCGGGCAAGACAACGACTTTCTACGCCATTGCCGGGCTTATCTACCCTGAAGGCGGGCATGTTTATCTCGACGGCCAGGACGTGACCACCCTGCCGATGTATCGCCGTGCCAAGATGGGCATCGGGTATCTGCCTCAGGACATGTCCATTTTTCGGGGTCTCTCCGTCGAGGACAACATCATGGCGATCCTCGATATCTCGGTGAAACAACGCCACAAGCGGCGCGAGCGGCTGGAGGAGCTACTTTCGGAATTCTCGATCGAACACCTGAGGCGGGCGCCCGCTCTCGCGCTTTCCGGCGGGGAACGCCGCCGTGTCGAGATCGCCCGCTGTTTGGCGGCGCATCCGCGTTACCTGCTTCTGGACGAACCGTTTGCGGGTGTCGATCCGATCAGCGTGGGGGATATTCGCCATCTGGTTGCCGATCTGCGAAATCGCGGTATCGGGGTTCTGATCACGGACCACAACGTGCGCGAAACCCTGGAGATCGTCGATCGTGCCTACATCCTGCATGACGGGCAGGTTCTGATGTCGGGCACCCCCGAAGAAGTGGTACGTAACGAAAATGTGCGCCGGGTTTATCTTGGCGATACTTTCCGAATTTCCTGAACCGTATTGCGTGTGTCCGATCTGCATTGACAAATACCGGGCAAAGCGCCTCAAATGGGGGCATGACATCCGCGATTGTCGAGCCAGTCCCGAACCGGCCCAAGCCAAGGGCAGGGTGCCGGGCAACCGTCGCGATGTCGTTTTCCACCTCCCGGACGACCGCGCCCGCGACGTACCGCAAAGGTGCGGCCGGCACCGGTACATAAAAATGAAGGAGAAAAAATGCGCTATCAAATCAGTGGAAAGCAGATTGATGTGGGTGCCGCGCTTCAAACCCATGTGAAGGACGAACTGGGCAGCGCCGTGGCCAAGTATGCCGAGCGTCCGACAGACGCGCATGTGATTTTCTCCAAGTCCGGCAACGAGTTTCAATGCGAGGCCATCGTTCACCTTTCCACCGGTCTGACCGCGCAGGCGACGGCCCGCGCGCACGAGATCTATGCGGCGTTCGACAAATGCAGCGAAAAGATGGAAAAACAGCTGCGCCGCTACAAGCGCAGGCTCAAGGATCATCACCGTGACCGCTCACAGCCGGTTGAAATCGCGGGGGCATCCTCGTATATCCTCGCATCAGAAAAGGATAGCGAGGATTCGGAGCCCGAGACCCTTCAGCCCATCATCGTGGCCGAGATAGAGACGCGGATTCCGTCCCTCTCCGTCGGCGAGGCGGTGATGCAGATGGAATTGGCAGGGGCGCCGGTTCTGGTTTTCCGCAACGAGGCGAAGGACGAATTGAATGTGGTCTACCGTCGCGATGATGGAAATGTGGGCTGGATCGATCCGTAACACGAGGACCGTCGCGGGCTGAAGCCCCGGCCGGGCAGAGAAAAGCAGGACTCATGGACCTAGAAACCATCCTCAGGCCCGAGGCCGTGCGCGTCTTGTCTTCGGCCTCAAGCAAGAAGCGCGTGATGCATGAACTGGGCGACCTGTGCCAATCGTCACATGGTGTGGAGGCCACGTCCGCCGTTGACGCGCTTCTGGAACGCGAGAGCCTGGGGCCGACGGGCGTGGGCCAGGGCGTTGCGCTGCCACATGCAAGGCTTGATGGGCTGAGCGATGTCGTAGGCGCCTTCCTGAGGCTCGACAAGCCGGTCGATTTCGACTCCGTGGATCGGCAGCCGGTGGATCTGGTCTTTGCGCTGTTTGCGCCCCATGATGCGGGGGTGGCACATCTGAAGGCTCTGGCACTGGTCGCGCGGACCCTGCGCGAGACATCGGTTTGCAGCAAGTTGCGTGCAAATGACGATCCCGGCAAGCTTTACACGATCCTGACAGAGGCACAGGCGGCTCAGGCCGCCTGATGCCCGGCCCTGTCCCGGCGCTGACCTGTCAGGCTTTCCAGGGACCGAAACCAAATATTTCATAATCGCGTTGATAGATATCGGCGGCCAGCGCCTCGATACCGTCATCGTAAATTTCCGACAACGCAATGGGCATGTCCGCCGCAGCCGTTTCGGGGGCCGGTGCCCCGTCATACCCGACCATCGCGGCCAGCGCCGGCAGCGCGCCGGCAATCTCCTGCTCACGCAGGACAAGGTCGGGCGGCACGAGCTGCGCCATGCCCTGAAGCACCGCCACCTGTGTAGCCCAGCTGGGATCGACTCGCAGGCCGGTCTGCCCTCGCAGGTTTGCCTTTACCACTTTCAGGAATGCCTCGAAGGCCGCGCGATGCGCAGCGCGGTCATAGGTTTCATCGGGGCCGGGACCGGGGATCGGAACCTTGTGGAAATTTCGCATCGTTTTGCGGATTTCGTTCAGACATTGCGGCCCGCGGTTGAGGATGCGGGTACAGAAAGCCGCATGCGCCCGCGCCACCGGGTGCCGGAGCACGGTGAAACTCCGGTGACCGATGTTGCGGCGCTTCCACTGCCGAAGATCCTTCTGGTTCATCCCGCGCAGCAGGTTTTCCGGCGGCATACCATCAAGGGCGGCCAACCATTCCGCGACCTCCCTTTCCGGTCCGCCATGCACAGGCATATACAAGAGTGGCGCCCGCACGGCGGCGATGTAATGCGGTACGGCAGGGCCGCGGCGTGGTTCGAAATTAGGGGTCCGGGACAGGTTGAACCGATCCATCCCCGACACCGCGCGCTGCATGTCCTCGAAGTTTTCGACCTTTTCGGACAGGGGTTCGGGATTCTGGATCTTGAGGGTGCCATCAAGTCCGTCCAGCTGCCCCTCGACCCCGAGGAACCGGGCCAGCCCATTGATTATCCCGGCCTCTGTCAGATCCTCGTAATCGAGGTAGAACGCGGTTTGCCCCGAACGTTGCAGCCGGTTGAGGATATCCACCTGGAACGCTTGCAGGCGGCTCACATGGGCATCGAATTCGGCCGGATCGAAACGGACGCGCGCATCCTTGCGGCGTTTCACGTTCGTCAGTTTCCACTGGCCGGTCCGTTGCGCGATCTTGAGGGAAACATAGCTTTCCGCCGGATTGCGCGTCAGCACGATCTTGGCGCAACATGGATCGCCTAGACAGATATCCAGCGCACGTGGATCGTGATCGTGGAAAAGACGAAAGCCGGAGATCCCGCCAGGGGCCCGACGGATTCGACCGATCAGCTGTTCGGGATCCGCCTCGCGCATTGCCTGTGTCACACCAAGGATTTCAGTCCGGTTGGGATAGCCGATGAAATTCGGATTGAACGCCTCGCCATGACAGGTGATTCCATCAATGGCATTGAGATTGGACTCGAGAAAATTCGAGCCGGTGCGCATGTCCGCGAGGATCACGAAATAGTCGAAACGTCCTTCCATCGGCAGCTATCGCACCAGGTAGGGTTTGCGTTTCGGCGGACGGGGTTCGGGCATGTCGTGCCCGGCCGGGAAATTTCCCATGAGATAGGGATGCATGCCCTGGTTCTTGAGGTTCTGCAGAAACTGGCCAAAGCCTGTCAGGTCCGTCATGCGCGGCGCCTCGGACAAGCCGCGCTGCGCCCGGCTGAGTCCCATCTCGTCGATTACCACCTGCAGCGGCTCCATCGGGGATTCGACGAATTCCGCCATGCTCCAGATCCGCACGCGCGCCTTAGTCCATTGCGAGCGCAGCACATCGAGATGCTTGCTTTCGATACGCTGTAGCTGCGCTGCCGCGGTGCGGATGTCGGCGAAATTCAGGTTGGATTTGAACAGCGGCACAGCCCAGGCCCCGGTGATGACGGATATCTGCGCATTGTTGTCCTTTGCCATGTCCCATTCGATCGTCTGTGTGTCACCCGGACCGAACTGGAAACACTGGCGTTCGCCACGGGTATTCCAGATCAGGTTCGCAAGAAAGGCACGTGGATTATAATCCCTGAGTGCCGCACTGTCGCTGAGTGCGCCATTCATGACTGTCTGACCGTCCGAGAATTGGGCACGGTCAGGAGCAAAGAGATGCCCGTGCACCCGCGCGCCCGTGCTTCGGGCCAGCCACGTTTCGAAATCCTCGAAGAGTTCCGAAAATCCCTCGAACACCGAATAGGGCGCACTGGTGAGCCCGTTCTCACGCCCCTCGACCGGAAAGCGGCTTTGCATGTAGAGGCCGGCACGCCCATAGACCCGACGATCCACCGCCTTTGCGAAAATCCTGTCGATCTTTCCGGGGTTCGGCTCGGTCCGGGCCATCGTGTTGTCAGGATCTTTCAGGAACGCCTGATAAAGCCGGTCGGCATCGGGCCAGATCTTGCGCGCGACGAAACAGTCCGAACGGCGCAGAAGCTGAAGATGGTCGTCATAAAAGATATGCGGTTTTCCCTGGTAGTCGAATTTCGACAGGGTCAGTGACCGGCTTTCGATACGCCGGGCATAGAGCCGTGCGAGGGTCTGGAAATAGCTTTCATCCGGGATCCAGACACGGCGGAAATACCGATCATAGGTGGGCCGTTCGGGATCCTGCAATATGGCCGACAACGTCTGCCGCGTCAGACACCACCACTGAGATCCCATATGTGGAACGATCGCATTGGGAATGTTGCGGCGCACGCCAAGACGGCGCTGAAGGTCGACGTATTTGTCAAAAAGATAACGGTGGCGTCGCCAAGAGAACGGGAAGCGAAGGGTGAAACGTTCGTGATCCAGCCCCCCGATCGTCCATGGAACATCGGCGGTGGTGGCGGATTCAATGAAATCGGTCTGTGGCCGCTGTGCCAGGTACTCGATCAACTCCTCGACCGGACGCAGGGGCAGGCATGATCCAGACGCCAGGTAGACGTGGCGCACCTCGGGGAAATCGGCCAGCATCACCTCGGCGGCGCTCTGCGTCGCGGCGACGAGCCCCCAAGTGCCCCATTCACAGCGGTAGCGGCGTGAGAACCGCAGGTTAGGAACATCCGACAGGGCCTTCATGAAGGCGTCGTATGTTTTCGCGGGCACGGATTTGTCGGCATGGATCACCAGCGGGCAGCCTGCCGCAGACCAGTGGCGCGCCACCTGTTCGGCCCGGTGAAAAGCCGTGTGCACCAGCATCACGATGCCGACCTGTGCCTGCTGCCCCTGCCCGTCCGTCATGCCCAGTTCCCCTTTGACATCAGTCCGAGGATTTCCAGTTGGCGCCAGTTTATATATTTCTCAGACCATTTGCACCAAAGCTCCGGTTCCTGGCTGAGTTTTTCTGCATAGGCGCGGTATTCGGCACTGTTCGCGTAGTGTTGTCCGCGGTGCAGTTCCTCCTTGGCCTTGGTTGTGAAGGTATCGAGAAACTTGGTATGCAAAAGCGCGCCACTGGCCTTTTCACCGCCCCATTCGTCATAGACGAGGTTCAGGCCCCGGGGCAGCAGGGTGTGCGTGGAACTGACATAGGCATAGCGCCGGTCCCAACGCACCAGCGGAGTCTTGTTCAGCGCGGGCGCCTTTCGCGGCAGATCCGAAAAGAAGACGCGCGCCCGTGGCCCGCCCTGGATCCACAGGTTTCCATAGAAATGGTTCTTTTTGATCGAATAGTTGCCCGGATCAAACCAGGCGGCGATTTCCAACGGGTCCTGTCCGGCCTCGTAGGGCACCGCATCAATCCGGCCCTTGGGATACATATCCACCAGCATGGCCCCGAATGATCGCACTTGCGACACGTCCAGCCAATCCGTCAACGCCCGGATCGGGCGCGTGTCGCAAAACGGATAAATAAAGAATTCATCCGGATCGACGACCAGAGTCCAGTGCCCGTGACCGTATCTCTGTTGCAGCCAGTTGAGCCAATCGACACCGAAGCGCGACCGTTTGTAGCTGCCGCGCGTCGTCCAGAGCGACACGTCCGGCTGCCGCTCCAGAAATTCGCGGCCGCCATCGGTGCTGTCATTGTCGACCAGCAGAAAATGCCCGACCCCCAGCTTGCGGTAATAATCCAGCCAGAACGGAAGCCTGACATATTCATCCCGGAAGGTCGAAAACAACAGGATGTCGCCGCTACGGATGCGGGCGGTATTGTCCGAAACGGGGCGCAGGGCGAAATGCTTGCGCCAGGCACGTGCCTTGGCGTATTTGCGCCTGACGCGCATACGGTAGGACTGCCATACGCCCAAGCCCTTGCCCCCTGCCGTTTCACCCCGGATGGCCGCAAGCTTACGGTCCGGACGTTAAGAGTTGATTTTTCCGGACTGTGATCCGGGTCTTGCCTGATTGACGCAAGGATAAGGTGTCATGGCCGCCCGGTAAACTCTTATCGGTGCCTCACCCGTCAGGGCCATCCACCGCGTGACATGAGGCCCATTGCCTCAAGCTGTCGCCAGCCGGTGAAGCGGCGCGACTGCGGACACCACAAATCCGGGTTTCCGGCAAGCGTGTCATAATAGCTGTCATAGAAACGGCTGTTGGCGAAATGCTCCTGCCGGTGCTTTTCCTCGCCCGATCTGCGCACCACCTCGGGCAGGAATTTCGTGTGAAGCAGAATTCCCGAAATCCGCTCGCCGCCCTCGGTATCGTAAACATGGTTGAGCCGCCGTGGCAGAAGCGAATGTGTTGAGCTGACATAGGCGTAACGCCGGTTCCACTTGACGAAGGGTGTCTTTCCCATCGTGGGCGCGCGACGCGGATTCCCGGCAAAGAAGCGGCGCGCGCGCACGCCTCCCTGTATCCACAGGTTCTGCAGGTCCGGCTTGCGCTGTATCATGTAATTGCCGCTGTCGAACCATTGCAATGTCCGGAAGGGATCGTCGCCGGATGCATAGGTCTGCTCGGCCAGCGGGCCCTTGGGATACATGTCCAGCATCATGGCACCGAAGGAGGCGTGGCCCTGCCGCTCCAGCCACCCGGCGAGCGCCCGCAGGTCTCGGGTGTCGTGGTAGGGATAGATGAAGATCTCGTCGGCATCGAGGGTGAGGCACCAATGCCCGTGGGCATGCCGGATCTGAAGCCAGGTCAGCCAATCCACCCCGAACCGCGACAAACGATAGCTCGCCTGCGTCGACCACAAGGACACATCGGCTTGCGCGGCGAGGTAATCGCGGGTGCCGTCATCGCTGCCATTGTCCACGACCAGGAAATGCGCCACCCCGAGGCGACGATGATGCTCAAGGAAAAAGGGCAGGCGGGTGGCTTCGTTGCGCACTGTCATCGCCGCGAGGATCGCACCAGGCGCGATCCCCGCGGTCCGATCCGATACCGGAGTGAGCTGCCGACGCTTGCGCAGGGCCCGGAACAACAGGCGCCGCCGTTTCCAGCGCAGGCGATAGGCCATCGCCAAATCCCGCAGCCGGGCCCGCCTGTCCTGCCATTCCCGCATCGAGATCAACTTCCTGCCCCGCCCCCGCAAGCGGCCCGGTCGTCAGGGTCGCTGCTATTTCTCGTAGTGTCCAGATTGGTGCCACCGCCAGGCATCCGCGATCATCCGGTCAGGTGTGGAGTGCCGGGGCCGCCAGCCAAGCTCGGCCTCTGCACGGGACGATCCCGAAACCAACTTGGAACAATCTCCGTCGCGCCGCGGCCCCTCGAGGTAGGGCACGTCGCGGCCGGTGACGGCTGCCGCCTGCTCGATCACCTCGCGCACCGAGAATCCGGTGCCGGTGCCGAGGTTGAACACCCGGCTGTCCTTGCCCTCCTGTAACCAGTCCAGGCCCAGAACATGCGCTTCGACCAGATCCATCACATGTACGTAGTCACGGATGCAGGTTCCGTCGGGCGTGTCGTAATCGGTGCCGAATATGGTCAGCGCGTCGCGCTTGCCGTCCACCGCGTCCAGCATCAGCGGGATCAGATGAGTTTCGGGCCGATGATACTCTCCCACTTCTGCCTCCGGGTCGGCGCCCGCCACGTTGAAATATCGGAAAATCACGTGCTGCAGGCCATGCGCGGCCTCGAAATCGCGCAGCATGTCCTCGATCGCGCGCTTCGAGGCGCCATAAGCGTTTATCGGGTTTTGCGGGCTCTCTTCATCGAGAACCACCTTGTCCTGCTCTCCGTAGGTGGCGCAGGTTGAGGAGAACACGATCTTGTCGCACCCCGCCTGAACCGCCGCCTGCAAGAGGGTCAGGGATCCGGCTACGTTGTTGTGCCAATAAAGGCCCGGTTCACGCATGCTTTCGCCAACCTGGCTAAGCGCCGCAAAGTGCAGCACGGCGGCCGGCTGATAAGCTGCGAAAATCTGGTCAAGGCGGTTCCGGTCGGTCAGGTCTCCCTTTTCGAACGGTCCGAAACGAACCGCATCTGCCCATCCGGTGCTGAGGTTGTCATAGGTGACGGGCGTATGCCCGGCGGCCGCCAGGACCTTGCAGGCGTGCGAACCTATGTAACCCGCACCGCCGGTAACGAGGATATTTGTCACTGTATCGTCCCGCGCCCTCTACTGTGCAGCCCGGCCGGCATAGACCACGTCGTGCAGATAGGCCTGCAGATCGTCGCGCAGGTCCGGGCGGGCCAGCGCGAAGGCCACCGTCGCCTGCAGGAACCCGGCCTTGGAGCCGCAATCGAAGCGCTGGCCGCGAAAGCGGAAGCCATAGACCTCCTCGCCATCGTCGCGGGCGTCCGCGATGGCATCGGTCAACTGGATCTCGCCACCGGCGCCGGTCTTTTTCTGGTTCAGTTTCTGCAGCACCCGTGGCGTGAGAATGTAGCGCCCGATCACCGCGAGGTTCGACGGCGCGCTGCCCGGTTCGGGCTTTTCCACCATCCCCTGCGTGGACACGATCGACCCCATGTCCTCCTTCACGTCGAGAATACCGTAGTTCGACGCGGTCTCGTCCGGGACCTCCATCGCGGCGACGATGTTGCCCTGCGTTTCCGCGAACGCCTCCACCATCTGCTCAAGGCAGGGCTTTTCCGCCGCGATCACG
>NZ_QNGB01000045.1 GCF_003298505.1 Roseovarius sp. TE539 | reverse complement strand
GCTCCTGCTCAAGCTGCGGGGCGTTGTCGAAATAATCCTCCAGCGCGCCCTTGCCGCGCGAGGTCACGAAGATGAATTCCTTGATGCCGGCCGCGCGCGCCTCGTCGATCGCGTACTGAACCAGCGGACGGTCCACCAGCGTCATGATCTCCTTGGGCACCGATTTGGTGGCCGGAATGAACCGGGTCCCCAGACCCGCCACCGGAAAAATTGCCTTGGTGACCCTGTTACGCATGACCCGCCCCCATCTTCACACCCTGTTCACTCGATATCTTGATCATTGCCCTGCCCGGGTCACCCGGCCGGCGGATCAGCTGCCGGCGGCCGGATCCGGACCGGCGCCCTTGGCCCCGCCCTCGCCGGCCCCATGTCCCTGTGTTCCGCCGTCGGTGACAGCGCCCAGCTCGCCGCGCAGCATTTCGATTTCGGCTTGCAAGGCCTCGTATTCGGCAACCTTCCGGGCCAGGAAGCGCCGCGTGATCATGGCTTTCCGGGTGAAGCCCCTGGGGGTCAGGATATAGGCGTAACGGCGCTTGTCCTGGGCTGCCGAGAAGTTGCCGATCTTCACGAAACCCTTCTCGATCAATGCCTTGAGCACGTAATTGACCCGGCCGAGCGCAATCCCGAGTTCCGCGGCAAGCTCGCGCTGGCTGATCGTGGGGCGCTGCTGCAAGACCCGCAGCACCCGGAAACAGATATCTTCATCAAGCGATCGCGTCATTTTGTCCGAAATTAAGGGTAGGGCCATCCAGCTTGAGCGGCGCCCTGCCTGCAATCGCGCAGGCTCACGCACCGCCAGTTGAGGGGGTATCAACCCTCATGGCCCTGATTAAACCGGGTTTTTACCGATCCAAAACCAGTCACGGAACGTCCTAGCGCAAAATCCTGGGTTTGAAAACCGTCTATCGCAAATGTGTCACGGATGATCAGTTCATCGACGGGTTGCAACGCGGGTCCGTTTCGTTCACTCCTGAACGAAACGGCGAGGTGCCCATGATATCGCTCCGATCATCGCAGTTCATCCCGTCCGAGTGGCATCTGCTGTTGTGCAAGCCCAATCGCAATCACATCGCAATGCGCAACCTCAACCGCCTGCGGCTGGACCTGTTCATGCCGCAGCACGTGACCGAGCGGCGCTGGCGCGGACGGGTCCGGCCCGAGACGCGGCCAATCTTCGCCGGCTACATCTTCTTCAGCAACAGCGATAACGGCGCCAGGTGGGACCGGATCCAGAACGCCCCGGGCGTGGCGCGGATCATCGGGTTTGGTGGCGCCGGGCCCGCGCGTGTGCCCACCGATCTGGTCGCCGGGCTCATGCAGCGCTGCGACGAGTCAGGTCTGCTGCGCCCCGAACAGGGGTTTTCGGTGGGGGATGAGATCCGCATCGCCGCCGGCCCGTTCCGCGATTTCATCTCCACGATCGAGCATATCGATGCGGAGAAACGGATCCACGTGCTTCTCGACATGCTTGGCCGGAAAACCCGGGTCACGCTTACCCCGGACCAGGTCAGGCCAAAGCTCTGACACCCCCGCCTGCCCTTGCACAGGCCCTGCACGGTGCCCCGGGGCTTTGGTCGAAATATGCTCATCAAGGTCAGCAATGGGCTAATTACATCCTAAGACTGTATTCTACATTCTATGTTCGCGCGTCATTTGAGAAAACTACACTCCTGGAGGCCGATTTGGTGCTAAATGGCTGGCTCACACGCACAAAATGACGCCACTTCGCATCCATGACCGCAAGATTGGTTGTAATTTTGCAACCCTACTCGCCTGATCTGCAAGCCAGACCTGTCCGTGCCGGACTTGTCACGTGCAAATTGCATCAGGGCTGTTAGTCAAAACGCGGAGCGAGGCACGCATTTCTGGGCGCAGATCTTGACGCAGCGTTAGCACGGACAGAAACCTCCTGATCGGCAGGGATGGATTGAATGGTACCGGATTGGTCACTGCAGATTGCTTCGGCGTTCTTCGTAGCACTGACCATGGCCCTCATCCTGATTGCCACACAACGGCTGCATGGCCATCTGACCCATGACAGCCAGGCCAAGGTCCAGAAACTGCACGGCAAATCGGTTCCGCGGATCGGCGGGCTGGCTGTCTTCCTGGGGCTGGTCGCCGGTGGGCTGACCCTTGCCGGGGAGGCGGCCTGGCTGTGGTGGAGCATCTGCCTGGCGGCGCTGCCCGCCTTCGGCGCCGGACTGGCCGAGGACCTGACCAATCGCGTGTCCGCGCGCATGCGCCTCGTGGCCTCTCTCCTTGCCGGGCTCGCCTTCTGCCTGCTGACCGGACATCACGTTGACAAGGCCGGGGTTCCGGGGCTGGACCTGCTCCTGTCGATCCCCTGGATCGCCATCCCGCTGACCGCCATCCTGATTGCCGGGATCGCCAACGCCCTGAATATCATCGACGGTGTCAACGGGCTCTCCTCGGGCACCGCGATCATCGTCTTCGCGGGCTTTGCCGCCGTGGCCGGCGCCCATGGCGATCTCATGCTCCTGTCGATCTGCCTTGTCTGCATCGGAGCGCTGGCGGGGTTCTTCGTGGTCAATTTTCCCTTGGGATGCATTTTTCTCGGAGATGGCGGCGCTTACATGACCGGGGTCCTGCTGGCAGTCGTCGCGCTGCTGCTGCCACTTCGCCACCCGGAGCTGACCATGTTCCTGGGCCTGCTCGCGCTTGCCTATCCGGTGATCGAGATGCTCATCACGATCCAGCGGCGGATGAACCGCCGAAACGCGCATCCCGGCAAGGCCGACAGGCTGCATCTGCACAGCCTGTTGTTCCGCGGTCGGGCCAGGCGGCTGGCCTACAGACCCGAGTTGCCGACCTGGCCGAATTCCCTGACGACGGTGCTGGTCTTGCCGCTGCCGATTGCCTCGGTGCTGTTGATGCTCGTCTTTCAGACCAGCATGACGGGAACGCTCCTGGGGATCTTCGTGATCATCTTCATTTATCTCCGGGTTTACAGACATGTGGCGCTGCTCGGCCGAAGGGGGCTGTTGTCGCGATTGCTCGGCCTGTCACCCCTCCGGCCGGCCGGCCGCACGAACCCGGAGGACTGACATGCGAATCGTCGCCCCGCCCCGCTCCGCATGCAAAGGGTTTGAGTCCGGACATGGACTCGCACACGGTTGCGTGACTCATACACAACGGTCCACAGGCAAAATGGGAGACTTCCCGGAGGTTTCTGGTGTAATAATGCCGTCGCCCCGTTACAGAAAACCAATGAGGCGCAGAGCAACAAAAAAAACGACAGGAACGGGCCTGCTTGCGATCCTGTTGGCAAGCGTGCCGTTCCATTCCGGCGCCGACCCGACGCTGGAGACCAGCTATAACAGCTATGGCTACCCCGGGCTGATCGACATGCCCGTGGCGTTGAGCCGTCCGGACGGGGAGCTGGCGTTCACCACCAGCAGCTTTGCCGGCCAGACCCGCAACACGCTGACCTTCCAGATCACCCCACGCCTGTCGGGCAGTTTCCGCTACTCGGTCCTGGACGATCTCGCCGGCCGCACCGGGACGCTCTATGACCGCAGCTTTTCGCTGCATTACCGGCTTCTCGACGAATCCGGCTGGCGCCCAGCCTTCGCCGTCGGGCTCAACGATTTTCTCGGAACCGGCGTCTATGCCTCGGAATATATCGTCGCCACCAAGACCATCACCCCGCGGTTGCGCTTCAGCGCCGGGATGGGATGGGGCCGGCTGGGCAGCAGCGGCGGCTTCACGAACCCGCTTTCGGTCTTCGGTGACCGTTGGGATCGCCGCCCGGCGCGGGATGCCGGCAAGGGCGGCGAAGTGGAGGCGGCGGAGTTCTTCCGCGGCGACGCCGCGCTGTTCGGCGGGCTCGAATGGCAGGCCACCGAGCGACTTTCCTTCACCGCCGAATATTCCTCGGATGCCAACCCGGACGAGACGCCCACGGCCTTCGAGCGCGACTCGCAGCTGAATTTCGGGGCGCGCTACGCCATCCGCCCCGATATCGACCTGTCGCTGCGCTACCTCTACGGCAGCGAGCTCGGCGTTCAGGTGACAGCGGCCCTGAACCCCAAGGCACCGCCGACCGCGACCGGCGGGCGCGAGCCCGCCCCGCCGCCCTTGCGCGCCGAGACGCGCGTGCCGCGCGTCTCGTGGCCGGACAGTGTCGAGGAGACAACCACGCTGCGCCGGCGGGTGGCCGACGCGCTCGCGGGCCAGGGGGTGCGCCTGCACGGGATGCGCCGCGCGGATGACACGGTGCGGATCGAGATCGAGAACGCCACCTATACCCATGAAGCCCAGGCGGTGGGGCGCACGGCCCGAGTTCTGTCGCGGCAGATGCCGGCCGACATCACGCAATTCGTGATTATCCCCGTCACCAACGGCATTCCGGTCTCGGAGCTGCGCCTGCGCCGCCAGGACATGGCCGCGCTCGAGCACCATCTCGATGGCAGCTGGCGGAGCTTTGCGCGCACGCGCATCGCCGCGGCCGGGGCCGGCATGGCCCCCGCCCCGGAGCGCTATCCGCGTTTCGACTGGGGGCTCACGCCCTATCTGAGCCCCAGCCTGTTCGACCCCGACAATCCCGTGCGGGCGGATTTCGGCGCGCAGCTGCAGGCGCGCTTCGAACCGGCCCCGGGGCTCGAGTTTTCCGGCACGCTGCGCAAGCGGATCATCGGCAATCGCGACGAGGCGACTCGCCGGTCGAACTCGGTCCTGCCGCGTGTGCGCAGCGATTTCAGCCTCTACGACATCGAGGGCGATCCGGCCCTCACCGATCTGACCGGGGCGTATTATTTCAAGCCCGGCCGGGATCTCTACGGACGGGTGAGCCTGGGGTATCTCGAGCCGATGTTCGGTGGTCTGTCGTCGGAACTGCTCTGGAAGCCCAATGACAGCGCCTTCGCGCTCGGCATCGAGGCCAATTACGTCAAGCAGCGTGATTACGACCAGATGTTCGGTTTCCGCAGCTACGACGTCGCGACCGGTCATGTCTCGGCCTACTGGGACATGGGCAATGGCTTTCATGCCCAGATCGATGCCGGGCGTTATCTCGCGGGAGATTGGGGGGCAACCTTCTCGCTCGACCGGGAGTTCAACAACGGCTGGAAGGTCGGTGCCTTCGCCACCCTGACGGATGTGCCCTTCGACACCTTCGGGGAAGGCTCCTTCGACAAGGGCCTGCGCATCACCGTGCCGATCTCCTGGCTCACGGGCGAGCCGAGCAAGTCCGGCTACAGCACCACGATCCGTCCGGTAACCCGCGACGGCGGTGCGCGTCTCAATGTGCGCGATCGGCTCTATGAACGGGTCCGGCCCTTGCAGAAACCGGACCTGCAGGACGGCTGGGGGAAATTCTGGCGATGACACGCAGCACACCCCCGATTATGGCAAGACGCCCCGCTCTTCTGGCTGCCGCCATGCTGCTTTTGCTGGCGCCCGGATGCGACAGGGTGACCGAGACGCTCGGGCTGACAGGCAACGTGGCGGCGGTCGCCCCCGCGCCCGTCGGGCCTGAACGGCTTCGTGTCACGCTGCCCGCGACCGGGGCAGAGGCCACCCTTGCCCCGGTGGCCCGCAACCGCAATGCCACGGTCTGGCAGACACTCGATGGCATCACCCTGACCTTCCGGGAGGGGGTGCTGGCCCAGACGCGGGGCCTGGGACAAGACGTGATGACCAGCGACGTCACGAACACGCTGGCGATGCTGCGCGGCGCGCCCGGAGACGGGTATTATCCGCAGTTCCGCTCGTATCTCGATGGCGAGGACCGCACCGTGTTTCGAACCTACCAATGCCGGCGCACCGGGCGCACGGATCGGCAGGTCACGATCGACCAAACACCGCTCCGCTTGCACCGGATCGAGGAGACATGCACCTCGCCCCGGACCCGGTTCACCAATATCTACTGGCTGGACGGAAACGGAACCGTGATGAAATCGCGTCAATGGATCAACCCGAGCATCGGCGCCATGGAAACCGAGCGCGTGCTGCGCTAACGAGAACAAAATGGAGGGGACAGGATGACTACTCCCAAGGCTTCGCTTCTGACCCGCACGGCCATCGGTCTGGCCCTGACGGCAGGACTCTTGCTGCCCGCGGGATGCGGTGTGGTCTACACCAGCCCGACCGTCAGCCGTGCGGCCGGCACGGACATGGATGTGCGCGAGATCAAGCTGACCCCGGAAAGCGTGGTGATGGCCAACCGCACACCCTACAGCCCGCGCAATCTCCCGCGAGAGTTCTTCACTGCGGCCAGCGGCCGGCAAGGGCCCGGCCTCGGCGCCCTGCCCGAAGCACCGCAGGTCCCCAATGAAAACCCGGGCCGTCTTCAGCTGCGGCCACCGCCGGACGTGCCGGATCGGCCCTACCGGATCGGTGTCGGCGATGTGGTTCTCCTGGCCACCAAGCAGAACGGTGATTCCGTGGAACGGCTCAGCGGCCTGCTGGCCGCGCAGACCCGCCGGCAGGGCTACACCGTCTCCGATGACGGGGCGATCTCGATACCCGATATCGGTCGCGTGGAAATTGGCGGGCTGACCCTGCAGAACGCACAGGACGAGATCTTCAGGTTCCTGCTCGATAACCAGGTGGATCCGGCCTTCTCACTCGAAGTCAGCGAGTTCAATTCCCAACGCGTGACGGTGGGCGGCGCCGTGCGCAACGCGACACGCGTGCCGATCACGCTGGTGCCGCTGACCCTGGGTGAGGCGCTCACGGCCACCGGCGGCCTGGCCATCAAGGACGAGCAGTTCGCCTCGATCCGGATCTATCGCGATGGCACGCTCTACCAGATTCCCTACGAGGATTACCTGGAGCGGCCGGACCTTCAGACGCTGCGTCTGACCAATGGGGATGCGATCTTCGTCGACACGACTTACGATCTCGATCGGGCTTTCCAGTTCTATCAAACCGAAATCGACATCATCAGCCTGCGCAACCAGGCGCGGTCCGACACGATCGACCGGCTGCAGGCCGAAATCGGTCTGCGTCGCGGCATGCTCGAGGAACAGCGCGCGAATTTCCGGGCACGTACGGAGTTCGGCGCAGAAGCACGGGACCATATTTACCTGGTCGGCGAGGTTTCGGAACAAACCCGTGTCGCCCTGCCCTATGAACAACAAACCACGCTGGCGGATGTTCTGTTCGGCAATGGCGGGTTTCCGACACGCACCGGCGATGCCTCGAACATCTACGTGCTGCGACCTTCCACCAACCCGGCCGAGTTCGGGGCTGTCACCGCCTGGCATCTCGACGCGGCCAACACGGTGAACGTGACCCTCGCGACACGCCTGCAGATGCGTCCCAATGACATCGTGTTCGTGGAGGAACAGCCGATCACCAAATGGGGCCGCGCATTCCAGCAGGTTCTTCCGGTGCTCCTCAATACCGCTGGTCGCGCTGCTGTCGATTGATGCGCGAGACCGGTCGCGTCACGCCTCATGAGTGGCGGTTTGCGCGGCGCCCGAAACAAAACCGGCGCCATCTCCGTGAAGATGGCGCCGGATCTGAACTGGAAACAATAACCCTTGGAACACCAATTATTTCTACCTGAGAAATGTGGCGGAAATTTGACGCCCCGCCCTCAGTTCGTCGAGGGTGTCGAGCCCGAGGAGCCCCCGCTCAATGCGAACACAGCGACGAGGAGGCCACCGACGATCGCGACCGCGCCGCCGCCCAGGCCACCTGTCATGCCGTCCGCGGTGTCAGCCGCCGCCGACCGCGGGCAGGACACCCGGATCCGCGTCTGGTTGGCGATGAACTCCGCATCCTGGACCACCGCGCCATCGCAGGCATCAACGCGTGTCGCGTATTCAAGCGCGGTTTCCCCCGGAAGCGGTGCTTGATCGAAACTCTGCTGTGCCACCGCCGGGAGAGACAAAGCCGCGCCCATGATGAGTCCGGCCAATGGTTTTGCAAAACATTTCATGGTCAATTGCCTCTCTTTTCAGTTGTTGGCATTATACACGCTGAGCATGAAATTGAAAGAATGAATAAGGCTTGATTGGCGGCCCGATGCACGTCATCCGGCCTCGTAATAGCCACGCCCATAGGCTGAATAGGCGCCGTATTTGCCACCATATCCATAGCGGCGCATGCCCTTGGGATCGATCTGGGCCAGGGCCAGCCCGGTGACCCGCAGATTGACCGACTCGAATTCGCGCAAGCCGGCAATGACCTGGCTGCGATCCGTCTTGTCCCAGGCAACGGTATATATGATCGCGTCGACCTGTTGGCCGATCACCCTGGCGTCGGGCACCACAAGGACAGGCGGGGTATCGATGACCACGAAATCATAAGCCTCGCGCGCGCGAAGCAGGAAACTCCGGAACAGGTCCGAGGAGAAAAGATCCGCCGCGTTGGCCCGCGATTTCTCTCCCATCAACACATCGGCGCCGAGTTCCTCGTTATAGAAAACGATCTGATCCAGGGCGACCTCGTTCGACAAGGCCGCGATAATGCCGCCACTGGGCGTGTTGTCGAAATATCGCGAAAACGTGCGCCTGCGAATATCCCCCTCAATCAGCAGGACCTTCTTGCCGAGACCGGCCATGTTCTGGGCCAGGGCGACGGCCTGGGTTGTCTTGCCTTCACGAGGAACAGAGGAGGTCGACATCACAACCTTTGGCGGGGCATCGACATCGGATAGAAGAATAGAGGTTCGAAGGTTGCGTATGGCCTCGGCCGCGGCCGAGGTCGGCTTGTCCTGAAGATATCCGATCAGCTTGTCGCGCGACTTGATCGGGATCTTCGGGATCTGGCCAAGCACCGGTATACCGGTTGCCGCTTCGAGCTCCTCGGTAGTGCGGAAGGTATTGTGCAGAAACTGGCGTAACAACACGAAGCCGGCACCGATCATCGCGCCAAGAACCATCGCCAGGGCGAATATCCTTGCAGGCCTGGGCGCCACTCGTCCGCCAGGCGTGGCATCCGAGAGGACCCGGCTGTCAGCCTGTTGAAGCCCCCGCTGCACCGTCGTCTCCTTGAGCCGTGTCAGGAAGGTCTCGTAGAGCGTGCGGGTTGTTTCCACTTCGCGCTGCATCTGCTGGATCTGTACAAGATCCTCCGATTGACGGTCGATGCGGTCCTGCAGTTTTTCGTAGGACGCGGCCAAGGCATCAACCTGGTTCCCCAGCCGCTGACGTTCCGCCTTGGCGCGTGTCACCAGCGTCTGCAGGCGTTGATCGAAAAGTTGCGTGGCCTCCTGGGCACCGTCCCTGATTTGCGCGAGAAGCTGTTGCAGTGTCGGGTCATCGGTCATTTCCACGATGGTTGCGCGGTCCTGCGTATTGCGCAATTCACCCAAGCGTGCCTCGGTTTGCGCAAGCCGGCCACGCATCTCCTGCAACCGGTCACGGAGATCCTTGGCCTGCAGGTTTTGCGCCTCCAGCGCTTCAGGGCTGGTCAGATCGGTTTCGGCCGTGGCGGCCTTTAGCGCGTTCTCTTTTTCCCGCAACTCCTGTTCCAGTTCAGTCACACGTGTCGAAAGCCATGCCACGGCCTGCTCCGTGGCCTCGAACTTGACCGCGATCTGGTCCTGGATATAAACATCGGACAAAGTATTGACGATTTGCGCCGATTTATTCGGATCTTGGGTCGTGGCGCTGATGGTAAAGACATACGTGTTACGCTGCACCGCAGCGGATAGGGCGTTCCGCAAACCTCCTATGACCCTGTCACGCGCCGAGGTCGGCTCGCGGTCCATTGTCTCGTTTTCTGTTACAACGCCTTCGCCCTGCGCGGCCTGTCCGACCAGGTCATCAAGCCCCAATTCTGCCAGGACATCCTTGGTCCATCCAAGGACAGCCGCCTTGACCGATTCAAGCGGCGGCGGCGAGCGCAGGGCGGCATTGAACTCGGGGTCCTCGACAAGATCAAGCGCATCCGCCACCTGGCCCAGAATCCTGCGCGAAAGCAGGATTTCCACTTCAGTGTTGAGGGCCGCCTGTTCCGTTGATGCCCCCGAAATCACGCCTTCTATGTCAACCACCTGCTTGGTGCGCATTTCAAGAGTCAATTGTGCCGTCGACCGGTATTCCGATACGGCAACTCCAAAAACATAGTAACCAGCAAGAGACATCGCCGCGAGAACCGATAGCACGATGATCCATTTGCCGCGCCACAGGGCGCGCACAAGTTCCATCAGGTCGATTTCATCATCATCGGCAGGCATCTGCGACCGGGCGGTCTGGGACGCCTTTTCCGTGATATGCGTCTCTTTCATGATGATCGTGAACCCTGGCGCAAACAGTCATGTATCAAAAACAGGGTTTATCCTGTCAGGAACGGTTTTCATACCGGAAACTGCAATTTCTACGGGCTTGGCCTCCCGGAACAGTGAAACCAGCGGTCGCTGTCGCATATCCCCGGCTTGTGCGATAGTCCGCACGGCATGCCGGCCGCGCCTATCCGTTCCCGGCCTGGAGAAAGCGTACGTCCTCTTTCGAGATCACGGCGGCGCTCAGCACCCCGGTCGCATAGGCTCCCGTGTCAACCGCGATGCGCGTGTCCCGCATCTCCGGCGCGGGCACCACGGAGTGACCATGGACGACCCACTGCCCGTCCTGGCGCGGCTGCCGGTGAAACCGGGAATGCCCCCATAGAAGAACCTCGGGGTCCTGTGCCTCCATGGGCTTGATCGGGTCGGCCCCGGCATGAACGGCCCAGACATTCCCGTTGCGCCATGTCAGGGGCCGGTCGCGCAACCAGTCGATCATGCGGTCACCCATGGCCGCGGCCAACCGATCGCGAAGCGCCTCGAGGGCCGGCCGATTGTCCATGCCACCGGCGGGTGGCGCCACCCCGAAACTCGCCAGGGTCTGCAATCCGCCGTTCCTGAGCCACGAACGCGCGCCCCGAGCGGGATCGTCCAGAAAGTCGAGCAGCAGGAGTTCATGGTTCCCCATCAGGCAGGTCACGGGCTGTGAGCCTTCCGGAGAACTCCCCATCAGCAGTTCCAGCACGCCGCGTGTGTCTTCGCCACGATCGACATAATCACCCAGGAAAACAATGGGACTTCCGAAATGCTGCTGCTCGATCATCAGGCCCAGCCTGCACAGAAGATCGGGACAACCATGAAGATCGCCCACCGCGACGAAGGTTTCTTCGGGCTGCGGCGGCGGGATCGCCGGAGCGTCTCTGTCCTGCCCCGTGTTTCTGCCAATGATCCGTGACACGACTCTTTTCATGAACGTAATCAACCGTCAATTTTCGCCGAATGCAACTGAACCTGCTGGATTTCACACACAAATGAGCGTGTCCATCGTCAGGGTGAAGAGACGTCCGGGTGACGCCGGTGATCGCTGGTGAATGTGCGGGGCCGCCAATCCGCGAGGCGGGTCGGATGACCGTCGAACGCCTGCGCCAGTTCGATCCGCATCGTGTCACTCTTGATCGCGGCAATCACCCCTTTCGCCTTGAATGCCCGGCCGTGGGTCCGGTGTGGTCCTCGTGCCATGGTCTGCGCCTCGCGCGCCGCATCATGCCGCCGGTGCGCGGAATATCCACCTGTCCCGGCTGTTCGGATGTCTCGAACCTCCCCTGACGGCTTCGGCGACGCCGAGCGGTCGCTGCGCTCTTTCGTTCCCGACTCTTTCGGCGTTCTGCCTGCCGCGGTTTTCTTGTCTCAGCCACCGATCCGTGTAAGCGCATCCTGGACCGCAATCCGGATCATGCCAGGCCCGCTTCCTGGAGGATGCGGGGGATCTGCTTCTTGACCTTGAAGAACCCTGCGGTGGCATGCGGCCAGATCAGGCTGTCCCAGTGGCGTTGCCATTCGGCCATGGTGATGCCTGCATCCGTCAGCGCGGGGCGCGCCGCGTCCAGCCAATCGCGAAGAGGTCCGGTCGGCACGTAGGGGGTAACGATCTGGCGCGCGCCGGCCCGCGCGGCCCAGCGGGCGAGGTCGGCGGGCACGCCCGCGCCCATCCGTGTCGCCGCACCTCCGACGCGGTTGGCGGCATCGGCCAGCGCCATGGTCTCGAACGCCGCCACGTCCCGGGAGGCCGGACGCGGCGAACGCAGGTGGCTGGCGGTCAGCGTGGCGGTGGCACGGATATCCAGGGCCGCCGGCGCGAAATCCTCGACGCGGCAGTCCTCTTCGGTGATCAGAAGCGCGGTGGGCACATGCGGCGCGGGACGCACGGGCGCGCGCAGCGGCCGGAGATCGGGCAGGCCGTCCGGTTCCAGATGCGCCAGCCCCTGCACGTCCTGCGCAAGATCGCCATTCCGCGGGGCAAAACGGCCATCGGTGAACTGCGCGATGTTCCAGGCCTGCGCCTTGTAGGGCTTGCCACGCGTGTGGAGTCCGGCAACCCAGCGCCAGCCCAGGGTGTTCGAGGCCGGATCCCCGTCGAGCAGGTGGCGATAAAAGAAGTCTGCGCCCACCCGCCAGGGCAACTCGAGCGTGAACATCCAGATCGAGGCGAACCACATCCGGGCATGATTGTGCAGATATCCGGTCTCGACCAATTCCCGCGCCCAGGCGTCGAAACACGCTAGGCCTGTCTCGCCGGCTTCGGCGCGCGCCACGTCGCGCCTCAGGCGGCGGTCGATATCGAGGGTCGCGAGGTCCTGCTCCAGCCCGGCGCGGTAGGCGGTCCAGACGTGGGGACGACGTTCCAGCCAGCCCTTAAAATAGCCGCGCCAGATGGTCTCCTCGATGAATTTCCCTGCCGCCTCGGAGCCATGCGCGGCAAGGGCCGCGGCGACCGTTTCGCGTTCCGTCACCAGCCTGCGCCGCAGGTAGGGGGACAACGTCGAGACATCCCGATGCGCCCCGACTCCGCGGTCGGTGTTGCGCCGGTCGGCATAGCGCCGTCCCATGCGCCGGGTGAAGCCGGCCAGGATTTGCGTGCCCGCCGCACGGGTCGCCTCGGTGTGGGGCATCTCGATCTCCTGTTCGCGGCGTGACGTATCGCGGTGCCGCGCGAAGGCAATGCATGCGGTGCGGCCTTGCCCCTCAGTCGGCGCGGCCGGCCATTGTCGGTTCCGGGGGCACGGCATCCGTCGGCATGCATGCTGTCCGGAACGTCGCCCGCCCATCGGGATGCGCGTGCGGCCGGCAGAGATCTTCACAGGATTCGATGACGACGATTTGTGACGGGCAGCTGCGCGCCGGGCAAACTGCGCCTCCTGCGCACTCTCAGCGGCTGGCCGTAGAGTCCATTGCTTCATACGAGCAAGGGGAGGTCTCGGAACGCATCCCATCACAGGCACAACAAGGGCCTGGGACTGAACACCCAAAGGGATTTCTGCAAGGGGCAGATCGCCCACTACAAGATTGCAAGGCATTTCCGAATTGTCGCAGACTGGCCAATGACCATCACCGGCAAGCCGCAGAAATTCGTTGTGCGGGACAAGATGGCAGAGGCGTTGGCGGGCTCCCGTTAAAAAAGGATTTTTGCAGAGCCCCGGTAGTCCATCATTTGAATGACTGCCTTAATCAAAGCAGCCAAAAATACCTCGCATTCACAACGACCGACTGCTCTCCACCGACATGTCGAGCGGGACAAGAGTTTTGCACCAATCCTGCATCGAGATTATCCCTTTTCGGATGACCCGCACACGAAGCGCGCCCAGTCCTCCATCATCTCCCGCCGTTTCTCGACCATGTCACCTCGCCTGTAAGCACGTTCTACGTCGCTGCCAACGGTGTGTGCCAGCGCGATCTCGGCCATTTCGCGCGGGTAGTTCGTGCGCTCCGCGGCCCAATCCCTAAAAGTGGAGCGAATGCCGTGCGGCACGGCCGGGCTGCGCGATTGAGGATCGAGAAAGCCAGCGCGCCCCGCCTTCACATCATCCGCCTGCATCCTGCGCATCACGGCGGAGATCGCCATGTCAGACATTTGCTTCGCCCTTGGCGACGGAAACACATAATTGCATTCGGGATATCTCGGCAGAACCTTGAGCAGGTCCACCGCCGCAGACGAAAGGGGCACGCGATGTTCGCGCGCAACCTTCATCCGCTCGGCGGGAATGATCCAGATCTTTTTCGCCAGGTCGATCTCTTCCCAGGTCGCACCGCGTAACTCCCCGGAGCGCGACGCGGTCAGGGTGAGGAACTGGAGAGCAAGCGCCGCCATCCCTTTGCGACTCTGCAATGCCCCGAACCAGTCGGCTGCTTCATCGAGGGCAATAGCGGGCTGTCGGCGGCCAGTCTTCTGAATCTTGCTGGGAGCCGGCAGAACCTGCTGCAGGTTCCCTTTCCACCGCGCTGGATTATCGCCCTCTCTGAAACCCATCGCCCGGGACCAGTCCAGCACGGCCTCGACCCTTTGCCGCACCCTGGATGCCGTCTCGTTCTTGGTGCTCCAGATCGGGCTGAGAACTGCGAGGATGTCCTCCATGCTGATCGAGGAGACTGGCTTATCCTTAATCACCGGAAAGGCATAGGTAACGATCGTCGACTTCCATTGTTTGACATGCTTGGGATTGGAACGCTCGATTTGAACCTTTTCTTCGAAATAGCGCAGGAACGCTGTCTCGAAGGTGGTTTCCTCCCGAACTTCGACCGCGCGTGCAGCGCGTTCGGCTCTTCGCTCTTCGACAGGGTCACGTCCGGCCCGGATCCGGCGGCGCATCTCTGCTGCCTGCTCTCGGGCCTCCGCTAGGCTTACCTCGGGATAAGGTCCCAGACCGATATGGCGTCGCTTGCCCTGCACAGTCGACCGGAGTATCCAAGACCGCGCACCCGCCTCGGTGATACTCAGGTTCAGACCGCTCACCCCACCCACTGCATGCAGTCCCGGAGCAGATAAATTCTTGACTTGAATTGCCTTGAGTTCTCGTGCCTGCTTTGGCATCCTTTACTATCAACTTTCCCATCAACGCGATGCCCTATGAGGTGCATCCTGGTGCGATCAATTTCAAGCAGGCACTTACTATTTTTAATATAAGATATTGTTTTTATTTGTTATTTTCATCTTCCTGAAATAAGCTACAGCTTATCAACAGCAGACACCTCCTCCGCCACCGTGTCTCCAAAGATTTTAGATAGACTTTTGAAATAAAAAAGAAAATTCAGAATTTGGCTTCTTATCATTGTTGATGGGGCCGCTTGTGCTATACATTTTTTAATACTTGTCCCTGGAATTTTGGGAGTGTTGCAACATGGCCATCAAGAAGCGCGGGAAGACATTGTCGCTCTATAAGCGGGTGCCCAAGCGGTATGAGTCGGTCGAGCCGCGCAAGTTCATATGGCTGGCTCTGCATACCGACAGCCCTACAGTCGCCGAGCGCAAGGCCGGGCCAGCATGGGACGCGCTCGTAGAAGGATGGGAAGCCAAGCTCGCCGGCGACACTGCCGATGCTGAACAACGCTTTTCTGCAGCCCATGACCTGGCCAAGGCTCGGGGCTTTCGATACCTGCGTGCAGAACAGGTGGCAAAGCTTCCCAAGGATGAACTGCTAGAGCGTATTGCGGCCGTGGGTGGCACAGATGCAGATCCGGACCTTCGCGATGCCGAGGCGCTGCTCGGGGGTGCACAGGAACCACAAATAACTGTCAGCCGTGCACTTGAATTGTATTGGGATCTTACCGCCGATCAACTGCGCGGCAAAAGCGACGATCAGATGCGCAGTTGGAAAAACCCGAGGAAAAAGGCGATCAAGAACTTCATCGCTGTCATCGGCGACAAGCCTCTCGCCGATATCACCGGCGACGACATGCTCGACTTTCGCGGATGGTGGCTGGAAAGGATGGAAGCTCAGGACTTGACTGCGAACAGTGCCAACAAGGATCTGATCCATCTTGGCAACGTCCTGAAGACGGTCAACAAGATGAAGCGGCTGAACCTGGTTCTGCCGCTCTCCGATCTCTCGTTCAAAGAGGGGGAAGCCAGGCCGCGGCCACCGTTCTCGACCGGCTGGATACGAAACGAGTTACTCGCGCCCGGTGCGCTGGACGGGCTGAACGATGAAGCGAAGGCGATCTTGCTCGCTATGATCAACACAGGTGCTCGGCCGTCCGAGCTGGCATCACTGACCGCCGATCAGATCGTTCTGGATAGCAACGTTCCGTATATCAAGATCGAGCCACACGAACGTCAGCTGAAGAGCAGGAATGCAAGGCGCGTGATTCCTCTGATCGGTGTATCGCTTGAGGCGATGCGCGGCAATTCTGAAGGCTTTCCAAGGTATCGCCGCACATCTGCAAGTCTAAGTGCGACTGTGAACAAGTATCTGCGCACACACGGCCTGCTGGAGACGCCTGCACATACCCTCTACGGCTTGCGGCACTCGTTCGAGGACCGGCTGCTTGCAGCGGATGTTGACGAGCGCGTGCGGCGTGATCTGATGGGGCATGCCCTGAACCGCGAGCGCTACGGCAAAGGTGCCTCGCTGGAAAACCTGCAGGTGATCCTTCAACCAACCTGCTTCTGAAGGGCAGCGGCAGCACGGGCGCGGCTGATGGCGTCGTCCTGATCGCTTACCAAAGCTATCTCCTTCTCGATCCGCTCGAAGATCGGCAGATAAACTGGATCGTGCAGCACCAGCACCGCTAGTTTCCGGTGCGCAGATTGCAGGGATTTCAGGTCAGTGCGGCTCATACCTTCTGTATAGCAATCAGTCGCCCGGCGATTACGCTTTTCGCGAAAAAAATTGTCGGCCCTGACCGTCATGCGTAGGATGCAGGATCCCGAAGAAAAAAGGTGCGCCCAGATTTCCTCGACCATCGTTCATGGCGACCTGGTGTGCCATTCTTAGCGCCGATATAAAATTGACCCGGCCGCGGAGCGCACGAACTACCCGCGCGAAATGGCCGAGATCGCGCTGGCACACACCGTTGGCAGCGACGTAGAACGTGCTTACAGGCGGAGTGACTTCATCGAGAAGCGGCGGGAGATGATGGAGGACTGGGCGCGCTTCGTCACTGGACGCGGCGCTTGCAGCTGAATGTCACGGGTATCCTTTCAGCCAATTGCCCGGGCTGCCATGACCCCGCCCCAGGCCGCCACTGCAGTCAGTGTGGCACCCCAGGCCATGTCGAGGGCCACCATCGAGAGGTGCCAGTCGCGCATCACCGTCCAGCTGGTCAACTCGTAAGTGCCATAGGCGACAAAGTCCAGTATTGCGCCGTTGACAAACGCTGTTGCAGGCGTTCCGTCGCGCAGTGCCGGCCAACCCGCAAACCAAACGACGCCCCCCATGTAGACGAGGTAGAAAAGTGCGGCCGGGAGGGGACGTATCCCCTCGCGGAGCGTCTCTGCCAAGTGCTGCGCGAAGATCGGCCTTATGACAGTCGATAACACGACGGCGTCAGCGACCAGGAATATCAAGCCGGTGACTACCACGAGAACGAGTAGGGACATGCGTTTCTCCTCCGCTCTCGATTTAGATAGACCGGTGCGGCTGTTCATCCACGCATGGGGAGTCTAAGGCGATGCAGCCAAGTATTTCGGCCTGCCGACCTTCCTGACGACGAGTTTCGAGCACGGGCCGAACGGCCCCATCGTGCTGAAACTGAAAGAGACCTTTCCCGACGCGCCCTTCATCGCGCGTCCCGGGCAGATCAACGCCTGGGACAACGAGGACTTCCTGGCCGCGGTGAGCGCCACGGGCAAGACGCAGCTGATCGTCGCCGGGGTGGTGACGGAGGTCTGCGTGGCCTTCCCGGTGCTCTCCGCCATCGAGGAGGCTGTGAATCGGCATGCAAAAGTGACCCACTTGGGTGGGTATGATCATCTAAAACTGACCCACCTGCATTGTTAACATCCGTGCGCTTTGGCACGGAGGAAGAGCAGGTGTTACTGATGGAAACGTC
>NZ_QNGB01000044.1 GCF_003298505.1 Roseovarius sp. TE539 | reverse complement strand
TGCAGGTGGGTCAGTTTTAGATGATCATACCCACCCAAGTGGGTCACTTTTGCATGCCGATTCACACGCCTGGTGTTTATCGACGAGACTTGGACCACGACGAACATGGCCCGCAGCCATGGTCGCTGCAAACGGGGCGAACGGCTGCGGATGGGCTTCCCGCATGGCCACCGCAAGACCACGACTCTGGTCGCCGGGCTGCGCAAGACCGGAATGGTCGCGCCGATGACGCTCGACGGGCCAATCAACGGAGACTGGTTCGAGGCCTATGTCCGCCATGTGCTGATCCGACGCTGCGCCCCGGCGACGTGGTGATCATGGACAACCTGTCGAGCCATAAACGGGCGTCGGTGCAAGAGATGATCGAGGCGGCGGGTGCACGGCTGATGTTCCTGCCGCCCTACAGCCCCGACTTAAACCCCATCGAAATGGCCTTCTCCAAACTCAAGGCGTTGCTCCGCAAGGCTGCCGTGCGAACGGTGACGGGGCTCTGGGATATGATCGGCGAGCTTGTCGACTGCTTCACACCGCAAGAATGCGCGAACTACTTCGCCACCTGCGGATACGATGCAGATTGATCGGAAATTGCTCTAGTGGAGCTTTTGGGAGAAATGAAAGAGACCGCGAATGGTCTTGTTTTCAGGGTCTTAGGGTGTTCTTTTCATGCCCGTCTACGGGGTGTTCCCGGTGGAGGAGGCAATCTATTAAGTGTAGGGGCAGGAACCTAAATCTGGTGCGTCTACCAATTCCGCCACACCCGCCAGAAGATCGGCATGCCCGCCACGCGCACCGGTGGGCACGGATCGCGTTCCCTTAGCAAAGGATTCATGCCGATGCGAGGGGAAATCGATAACGGGCACGGGCGTCCGAAGGCAAGAAAATCCGCGACATTCACGCCATGTTGACGTATCGTGGGAAAAAAAACCGAGGCACAATCGAAGCGAGCAGCGCCATGACCCCGGACACCCATCCCCAGAGCCCCGCGCGCAGGCGCGCGGCCGTTACCGACATTTCCGGCCTGCCGGGAGACACCGAAATCTTCACCCTCGAGGGGGTGTTGCCGGTGGTGCATCTCCTGCCCGGCGACCGGATCGTGACCCGCGATGGCGGCATGGCGGTTCTGCGGGGCCTCACCCGCCGCCATGTCTGCACACGCGCCGTGCGCTTTGCCGCGCCGGGGGGCGCCGGTACCCCGCCCTTGGTACTGCCGGCCGCACAGCCCGTTCTGGTGCGCGGGCAGCCGGGCACCGGCACCCTTCGCCGGGCCGGCGACCTGGTGAATGCGGGAGACGTTGTCGACCTGGGCCAACGCCTTCTTTGCCTGGTCGAACCGCATTTCGACGTGTCGCATGTTATTTATGCCGGCGGCCTGGAGGTGGCGGCACCCGTGATGACGCCGCCGCGCCCGGCCCGTGCCGCCTAGCACAAGTTTCGCCGGATCAGAGTCACCTGCCCGTCGCACCCGCGGCGGGCATGCGCCCGTCTGCGGATCATGTCCGATCAAACCCGACATGCTGCCGGGATTGCAGCGATTGCAACACTGCCGGCAGCGCCTCGGGAAGATCCTCGGCGATCAGGCCGGGGCCGAACCGCCGGGCACAATCCACATGCAGCCACGCAGCCGTTTCCGCCGCCTCGACCGGGGCAAGACCGCGCGCGAGCAGCCCGGTCAGGAACCCCGCCAGCACGTCCCCGGCCCCCGCAGTCGCCAGCCACGGCGCCGCGCGGTCGTAACAGGCCGTATTCACACTACAGCGCCCGTCGGGTCCGGCGATCACCGTGTCCGGCCCTTTCAGCAAGACAACACAACCCGCCCGGCGCGCCGCCGCGCGCGCCGCATCGACGCGCGAAAAGGCCGGGCCGCTTGATGGCTCATCGCGCAGCCGCGCGCCGAGATCGGGAAAGAGGCGGGCAAACTCCCCGTCATGAGGGGTCAGCACGCACGCCTCGTGCAGATGCCCGAATAACGCCTCCGGAACCTCGGCGAACGCGGTCAGCGCATCGGCGTCCAGCACCGTCGCCCGGCGCGCCGCCAGCGCGGCGGAAACCAGATCCGACGCGCGTCCCACGCCCAGGCCCGGACCCAGGCAAAGCGCATTGATCCGCGCGTCCTCCAACGCCGTGCGCAGCTCCCCCGGGGTCCCGGCGCGCCGCAGCATCAACGCGGTGATCTGGCAGGCCACCTCCTGTTGCGCCGATCCCGGCACACCCATCGTCACCAGCCCCGCGCCGATACGGAGCGCCCCGCGCGCGGCCAGTCGCGCCGCACCGGACCGGCCGGCAACGCCTGACAGGATCAGCGCGTGACCATGCGCATACTTGTGCTGCGCGCCATGCTTGCCGAGGCCAAGCGGTGGCCCGGTCAGCCGGACCACCTCGTCCGGCCTGTTCTGGGACGAGTCATCATGCCGGGGAATTCCAATCTCCACGACCCTGACGGAGCCGCAGGTTTGCGGCCCTTCGGACAGGTAATGCCCCGGCTTGGCGGAATGAAACGTCACCGTAAGGTCGTACATGCGGCGCCCGCCCATCACACGGCCACTGTCCGAGCACAAGCCAGAAGGTATGTCCACGGCCACGCAGGGCACCGGCACCGCCTGCGCCCTCTTCCATCGGTCGATTTCCGCGAAGGTCTGCGCCACCGCCCCGGTGAGCGGCCGGGTCAGGCCGGTCCCGAACATGGCATCGACGATCAGGTCCGGGGCGTCCTTGTCGAACCCGTCGCGCATGACATCTTCCGGATCATCCAGGGGCCGGACGTCACCGGTCCGCTGCCATTCCCGGCAGCAGGCCAAGGCGTCGGGTGGCAGGCGGTCCGCATCTCCATACAGGAAAAGCGTCACCTGCCAGCCCCGATCCCTCAGAAGCCGCGCCACCACGAACCCGTCGCCGCCATTGTTGCCCGGGCCGCACAGGACAACGGCGCGGTGCGGCGCGTTGGCCAGCACGGGCCATTCCGCAAACACCGCCTCGACAACGCCGCGCCCGGCCCGTTTCATCAGTGCGAGCCCGGTCACCGCGCCCGAGTCCATGGCGGCGCTTTCACGCGCCCGCATCTGCGCGGCAGTCAGCAATTCGGTCATGGTCACCCCTTTCGATTCAGTTTCGCCCACACAGAAGGCTTTTTGCACAAAATTTATGCAGCCCGGTGATGTGAGGCCGAAGCTCCGTGCCGTCCCGATCCTATCCGATTGTGCCCCCGACCGAGAAGTGCTCTGACGCCCGGTGACACGCCATTGCAGGAGGTCCGCCATGAAGAAGATCGAAGCGATCATCAAGCCGTTCAAGCTCGACGAGGTCAAGGAGGCCCTGCAGGAGGCGGGCATACAGGGACTTTCGGTCATCGAGGTCAAGGGCTTCGGCCGCCAGAAGGGGCATACCGAACTCTATCGCGGCGCCGAATACGTCGTTGATTTCCTGCCCAAGGTGAAGATCGATGTGGTGCTTGACGACGATCAGGTCGACGCCGCGATCGAAGCCATCACCGAAGCCGCGAAGACAGACAAGATCGGCGACGGCAAGATTTTCGTCAGCCCCGTCGAACAGGCCATCCGCATCCGCACGGGCGAAACCGGGCCGGAAGCACTTTGACACCCCATCACAGGACAAAACGAAAGGGACCAGGAGAATGAGCAAGGACGCGATTCTCAACCAGATCCGCGAAGAAGACGTCGAATATGTGGACCTCCGTTTCACCGACCCGCGTGGCAAGTTGCAACACGTCACCGTCATGGCCGATCAGGTGGACGAGGATTTCATCGAGGAAGGCTTCATGTTCGACGGTTCGTCGATCAATGGCTGGAAGTCGATCGAGGCCTCCGACATGGCGATGCGGCTTGATACCGGCAGCGCCTACATTGACCCGTTCTATGCCGAGAAGACGCTTTGCATCCATTGCTCAATCGTCGAACCGGATACCGGCGAGCCCTACAACCGCGATCCGCGCGGCACCGCCGAAAAGGCCGAAGCCTATCTGAAATCATCGGGCATCGGCGATCAGGCGTTCTTCGGTCCCGAGGCCGAGTTCTTCCTGTTCGATGACGTGCGCTTTTCCAACACCATCAACAAGGTCTCCTACGAGGTCGACGCCATGGACGCGTCCTGGAACAGCGACACCGAGTACGAGATGGGCAACATGGGCCATCGTCCCGGCGTCAAGGGCGGCTATTTCCCGGTCAACCCGATCGACGACGGTCAGGACATCCGCAGCGAGATGCTCAGCACCATGAAGCGGCTCGGCATGAAGGTGGACAAGCATCACCACGAGGTGGCCTCGTGCCAGCACGAGCTTGGCCTGATATTCTCCAGCCTGACCGACCAGGGCGACCAGCTTCAGAAATACAAGTACGTGATCCACAACGTGGCGCAGGCCTACGGCAAGTCGGCCACCTTCATGCCCAAGCCGATCGCCGGCGACAACGGGACCGGCATGCATGTGAACATGTCGATCTGGAAGGATGGCAAGCCGCTTTTCGCCGGGGACCGCTATGCCGATCTCAGCCAGGAGGCGCTCCACTTCATCGGCGGCATCCTCAAGCACGCCAAGACGCTCAACGCCTTCACCAACCCCTCGACCAACAGCTACAAGCGGCTGATCCCGGGGTTCGAGGCGCCGGTCCTGCGCGCCTACTCGGCCCGCAACCGATCGGGCTGCGTGCGCATTCCGTGGACGGAAAGCCCCAAGGCCAAGCGCGTCGAGGCGCGATTCCCCGATCCATCGGCCAACCCCTACCTGTGCTTCTCGGCGCTGTTGATGGCCGGGCTTGACGGCATCCGCAACAAGATCGACCCGGGCGAGGCGATGGACAAGAACCTCTATGACCTGCCCGCCGAGGAACTGGAGGGCATTCCCACGGTCTGCGGGTCGCTGCGCGAGGCGGTGGACGCCCTGGCGGCCGATCATGACTTCCTGCTTGCGGGTGATGTCTTCACCCGTGACCAGATCGACGGCTATATCGAGCTGAAGATGGAAGAGATCGAGGCGTATGAACACACGCCTCACCCGGTTGAATTCGGCATGTATTACAGCTGCTGATCCCCGTTCCGGCCCGCGCGAACGCGACGGGGCCACGGCAGGAAAACCAAGGCAGGGCGTCCCGCGGGGCGCCCTGCGGCCGTTCGGGACATGCAGGCCGGCCGACCCGGCATTCCACACATCATCGCATGGCTTGCCTTAATCAATTCACAATTGCATCAAATTGGCTCCCTCTTCTTGGGCGACAACCGTCATGCTCCTAAAGGAAAGAACCGAGCCATGACCCAGAACAAGAAATGGTTGACTGCCGCATTGGTCTTCGCCGGGGCCAAGGAACTCGACATCGTCGTTGCCGGCAACCGTGTGTACACCGTGCTTGAAGATCTCGGCGAAACCGTGACCGGCGTGCGCATCCTTTCCGATTGCCGCGCGCGGGTCACCACCCCGCATCACGAGATCCTGCTCGAAGCGAAACAGGATCAGCCCCTGCCGTCACTCGGGTCGGAGAGCAACGCCCTGCTGGGCATCGCCGTGGCGCGCGGCGAATGCTTTCCCCAACCCGAAACGCCGCGGCTCGAGGCGGTTCTTGCCCATGCGCTGAACGGGTTGCAGAAGACGCTGGCGCCAGATTACGTGCAATGGCACAGTGGCGACACCCTGCTGACCGGACAGGAGTTCGCGAAGGTCAGCAAGGCAGAACCCGCCCCCGGCGCCACGGTCACGCCAAGACGCCGCCCTGCCCGTGCCGCCGCCTCGGCGACCGCCGATTTCGCAACCGCGCGCGTCCGCCCGGCACGCCCCCGTGCCGCCAATGACCTGCCCAGCATCGACGAAACCAACGAAATCCTGCAGGAGCAGCTCAGCCGCCGGCAGACTGCGGCTGACGAAACCGAATTCGAGGCGGACCTGCGCGAGATTTTCCGCGAGAACAGTACCGAGGGATCGGATTTCCCCGAGGTGGAGGACGTTGATATCGAACAGGCCCCCATGATGCGCCTCTCGGCATGGCTGATCGCCTTCGGGGTGAGCCTTTTCGCCCTGCCTGTCGGCGCGGCGCTTCTGCTTCTCAATATCGTCAAGGGCGAGAACCTGCGCCTGGCTTCGCAAACCGCGGCCATAACGGGCCTGTTCATCGCACTGGGCACTTACGGCGCCTCCGCCGAGGCGGTATCGGCCCTCAACAGATTTCTGGGATGACAGGGCGGGGCCCAGGCCCTTCTGCCATGCAACGCCGGCGCCCGGCGGAATGCCGGGGACCTGGCAGAGTCCGGGCCGGCGCCGCGTGGCCGGTCACAAGTTTGCCTCGATTAAGACCAAACTTTCCCCAAATCTTTCTCTTCAATGAGTCCCGAACTCAGGCTCAAAGGCGAGACAGGTCATGACCATGACACAGCAGCACCCCGGCACGGTCGCCGCTCTTCAGTACGCGCAGCGCCCCGCGCTCGATTTCACCGACATCGTCGAGGATTTCGACACCGCCTTTCAGGACGGTACATTCTCGCAGCGCTGCCTGACCTGGGATTGCGAGGACGTCGCGATCTTCGATCGCGAAATGGTGCGTGTGGCCCTTGGATGGATGGCACCGGAAACCACAGACCAGCCATGGTATCTGATCGTCGCGGTCGGCGCTGCCCCGGATGCGGACGGCACGCCGCTGACGCGCGACTTCTGCGAGGAACTCGCCGCGCATATTCTCGAACGGACAGCCGAATACCTGCCCTATGACGCGGTTCTGCGAAGCGAGGCGGACGGCGCCATCGACGCTGATCTGATCGACACCATAGCCGACCGGATCCAGGGGGCCACGCCGCGGCCCGACAGCACGCCAGAGCCCTGGGAGGGGCGATCCACGGACGCGTCCGAACCGGAACCGTCCGGACACGCTGACGAAACCGCGACCGGCTTCTCGCGGCTGCAGGACGCGCTGGCAGGGTCCGCCACGTCCGCCTGGCTGTCGACCCTGAAAAGCCGTTTCACCGGCCCCGGCGCGAAGGAAGATGCGGGGGCGGACAGCGCGTCGGCCGCACCGGAGCTCCATGTTCCGGGGATGTCGGGCATGCCGTCAGCCGGGGAAGCCGACGCGATGCGCGAACTGCGCGAGGCATTTTGCGGAACTGCCCCCGACAACGGGATCAGCCAGCCCATGCACCTGAGCATCTATGCGCTCGGCGCGACGATGCTGCTTCAGGCCCCGCCGGTCGGGGCCGCGCTTCTGGTCTACACGGTCCTGCGAGAGGATCTGCAAGAGGCCGCCTGACCGGCCGCGCCTCCGCCCGTCTCAGCGCCGGACAACGTAGGTATGGATCGAGAAGGCCACCGCCCCGGTGCGCGGCAACCGCACGAGGCATTGTCGCTCGCTGCGCAGGAAGGAATGTCCTGCGCCCTCCTGTGACCGGCGCGGCGCCTCTGCGGAACGCGGCTGGAAAAGCGCCGGGTCGGCATATGTGAGCACATTGAACCGCCACAGGGGACGCCCGGCGCGCACCCCGTCCAGAAGCCGCTGCACCCGCCGCGCCAGCGTCGCGTCATATTCCCTGACCGGCTCATGGATGCCGACCATCGGCCGGCCCACCTTCTCCGAAAGACGCCAGCTTGCCGGAAAGCACAGGACCGCGCCGGTCAGAACATGTTCCGCGCCCCGGCGTTCCATCAGGCACAGATCCTCCTGCACCAGATGCCCCAGTGTCCCGAGCGGATCGTCAGCGTCGATCGGGATGCGCGCCCCGTCGGGGCGTGTCACGACGGCATTCTCCACATCATAGCCCGCGCCGTGTTCACAAAGCCAGCCGAGCACGAAAGCCAGCAACTCATCCGCTGCGGGGCGGCCTTCGGGCAGCAAGGCCACCACATCGCCGCGCCGTTCGGCGATCAGGCGCGCGCGCTCGGCCATCTGGGCGGCGAAGGCATCATCGACCACGAGCCATTCCGCCGGGTCCAGCGGCGCGATCCCCGGCAGGGGTTTCGGTGTGGTCACGTCATGGGGAATGCGGGCTTGCAGGATCTCGGACATGGCCCGTTCTCTAACCGCTCCGCGCCGCGATGGCACGCCCAAAGATCCGCCGGGCGCATCAACGCGCCCGGCGGCTGGGCACGAGGGCTCAATCAATACCCATGCAATTGGCGTAGTAGGTCACGGTGGCCGGCCAGTCACTGAAGATGCCGGCGATACCGACCTTTTCGTGAAGCGCATGAAGCATGGTGTAGTAGTCGGCATCCGTGTCGATGGTTTCCTCGACGGACTGGAAATACCAGCCTCCGCCGCCGGTCAGGGGGCCCGAGCGTTCCAGCGTCCACGTGATAATCCCGAGCCCGGCCTCCCTCGCGGCCTCGGCATAGGGCGACGCCACGATGCTGTCACCTTGCAGCGTCACCAGCATCCACATCGGGGGTGCGATATAATTGACACCCATATCCGCGAGGGCTTGCATCGACGGCTCGAAGGTTTCCGGGGCCATCGGGTCGAAGCCGTCCTCGTTGTAGCGCCCATCAAGGTAAACAGCCTGTGCACCGAATTCCGGCTCGTTCTCGATCCAGTAGAGCACGTCATCAAGATTGAAGCTCTGCGCCCAGACATCCTCCGCGGGGATGCCGGCCGCCTTGTATTCGTCGATCAGTTTCTGGGCATAATCCGCCTGGGAGAAGCCTTCATGCGGCATCTCGACGGCCGGTGATTTCAACTCCGGCGTAAATTTCGCGCCCAGATCCCGGAACAGCGCGATCGACTCGGCATGCGTCATCAGCGTTCCGCCCTCGACACTGTAGAGGTCGCTGCGCCAGTCGGCGGTGCCGGCCATGAAGCCTTCCACTGTGGTGGCCGAGGTGTCCGCGGCATCCATCTTGCCGGTCAGGGTGCGGAATTGCGCCAGGGTGATCTCGGACGTCCGGCACTCCGCGGTCGCCTCCGTCTCGTCCTCCGCCGGCGCGAAGGGAGTCACACAGGTTCCGGCCAGGTCCGTGCCCAGGATGTTCGTGGTGGTATGCAGGTCATTCTGCGCATGACGGCAGACCAGCTCGTGATCGCGGGTGAAGGTAACGTCACATTCCAGGATGCCGGCACCCATCCGGGCCGCGGCCCGATTCGATTCAACCGTGTGCTCGGGGAAGAGCAGCGGTGCGCCGCGATGGCCGATCGAGAAAAGCGACGGCTCGGCCGTCTGTCCCGCGCAGGCAGCCAGCCTCTCCTTCAGGGACCCCTCGTCCATTCGGTCGATCAAGTAGCCGGGCCTCGGCCCGTAGGTCGTGTCACCGGCAAGCGCCGCCCCGGCCGTCACGGCGATCAGGGCCATTGCGGACAGGTTTCGCAGGATAGTCATATCATCCCTCCGTCTTGAAGTTGCCCACGCATGGGAACGGCAACTTTCCAACGCCGCCATGATGGTTCAACGACGCCTTTGTGAAACTTTCGGCCGGCCGGAATACGACGCCCCGCCATGTCGCAACCAGGAAAGATTTCACCGTCGGGCGGCCTCAGCCTGAGAGGTCAGAGGAGCCGGATCATGAACACCCACTACCGCGACAGCCGCAAGATCGACCCGACCCGCGGTCAGGTCCTCGGTGACAATACCCCCAACGAGGCGGACCGGATCGAGATCGGCCCGACACAGCTTGCCTACTCGGAATGGAAAGAGGCCGGGCTGCAGCTTCCCGACCTGCAGGCGATGCGCCGCTACCGCTGGGAGCGCCTGACCCGGCACATTGTCGACCGCGATTATGCCGGTCTGCTGGTTTTTGATCCGCTCAACATCCGCTATGCAACCGACAGCACCAACATGCAGCTGTGGAACACCCATAACCCCTTCCGCGCGGTGTTGCTCTGTGCCGACGGCTACATGGTGATCTGGGACTACAAGAACGCGCCCTTCCTGTCGTCGTTCAACCCCCTTGTGCGCGAGGCGCGTTCGGGCGCGGACCTTTTCTATTTCGACCGTGGCGACAAGGTGGACGTAGCCGCGGATGTCTTTTCCAACGAGGTGCGCGTGCTGCTTCAGGACCACGCGCCGGGCAACCGGCAGCTGGCGGTGGACAAACCAATGATCCACGGGCTGCGCGCGCTCGAGGCGCAGGGCCTCGAGATCATGGAGGGCGAAGAAGTCACCGAGAAGGCGCGCTCGGTCAAGGGCCCCGACGAGATCCTGGCGATGCGCTGCGCCAGCCATGCCTGCGAGATCGCCGTCGCGGAGATGGAACGCTTCGCCCGGGAGGCCGTTCCGCGGGGCGCCGCCAGCGAGGATGACATTTGGGCGGTGCTGCACGCCGAGAACATCCGCCGCGGCGGCGAATGGATCGAGACGCGGCTGCTGTCCTCGGGGCCGCGCACCAACCCGTGGTTCCAGGAATGCGGACCGCGCATCCCGCGGATGAACGAGATCATCAGCTTTGACACCGACCTCGTGGGAAGCTACGGCATCTGCGTGGACATCTCGCGCAGTTGGTGGATCGGGGACACGAAACCGCGCCCCGACATGATCCACGCCATGCAGCACGGCGTGGAGCATATCCGCACCAACATGGAGATGCTCCGGCCCGGCGTCATGATCCCCGAACTGTCGGCCAACACGCATGTTCTGGAGGACAGGTACCAGGCCCAGAAATACGGCTGCCTGATGCACGGTGTCGGGTTGTGCGACGAGTGGCCGCTGGTCGCCTATCCCGACAATGCCGTCGCCGGCGCCTTCGATTACCCGCTGGAACCCGGCATGGTGCTTTGTGTCGAGGCGCTGGTGAGCGAAGTGGGCGGCGATTTCTCGATCAAGCTGGAGGACCAGGTGTTGATCACCGAGGACGGGTACGAGAACCTGACGACCTACCCGTTCGATCCCTCGCTGATGGGAGAGGATTGACCCCCGGACGGCGCTCACATCCTCGTTCCGGATATCCCGCCGGCCGCTCATATTCGCGTGACGGTCCAGTCAAGGGGGTGGCGATGACGGCGAAGGCCCCATAGTCTGCGCTCGCGGCCATGTGGCCCGAACGCCATAGAAATCCGATCAAAGGAGGCCCGATGCCCACCGAACGCGTCACATTCACCGGACATGACGGGGCAGAGCTTGCCGCGCGTCTGGATCTGCCCGAGGGGCCGCACCTGGCCACCGCTCTCTTCGCGCACTGCTTTACCTGCTCCAAGGACATCCCCGCGGCCCGCCGCATCGCCGCGCGGCTGGCAGGTGCGGGAATCGCTGTCCTGCGCTTCGATTTCACCGGCCTGGGCCATTCCGGAGGCGAGTTCGAGAACACCACCTTCACCACCAATGTCGCCGACCTGGAACGCGCCGGCGAGATGCTGGCCGCCCGTGGGATGGCACCCGGGTTGCTGATCGGGCACTCGCTTGGGGGTGCGGCGGTCCTGGCCGCCGCCCGGCGCCTCGACAGCGTGCGTGCCGTGGCAACCATCGGCGCGCCATTCGATCCCGAGCACGTGACCCACAATTTCGGCGGCGCACTGGAGAGGATCGCGGCCGACGGGGTGGCCGAGGTCGATCTCGGCGGCCGGCCGGTGCGGATCGGCCACGACTTCGTCGAGAGCGTGAAAGCCGAGAAGCTGGGGGATGATATCGCCGGTCTCGGCCGCGCGCTCCTGGTCCTGCACGCGCCGCGCGATGCGGTCGTGGGGATCGAGAACGCGGCCGAGATCTTCGGCGCCGCGAAGCATCCCAAGAGCTTCGTCACCCTTGACGATGCCGATCACCTGATCACCGACGCCGCGCATGCCGACTATGCCGCCGAGGTGATCGCGGCCTGGGCCACCCGGTATCTGGAACTTGCCGTTCCGGCCCCGCCGCCCGGCGCCCCCGAAGGAATTGTGCGCATTTCCGAGGCCGATCCGGAGGGGTTCCTGCAGGACATCAACGCCGGTCCGGATCATCACATGATGGCCGATGAACCCGAGGCCTATGGCGGTACCGGGCGCGGCGTGTCGCCCTACGGGTTCCTGTCGGCCGGCCTGGGTGCCTGTACCTCGATGACCATCCGGATGTATGCAAGGCGCAAGGGCTGGAAGTTGGAGCATGTCAGCGTCGACGTGAGCCATGACAAGGTGCACGCGCAGGATGCGAGCGCCGGCGGCAACGTCAAGGCCGACAGCTTCACCCGTGTGATCCGGCTGGAAGGCGACCTGAACGACGAGCAACGCGAGAAGCTGATGGAAATCGCCGACAAGTGCCCGGTCCACCGGACCCTCGAGCGCAGCTCCCGGGTGGTCACGAAACAGGGTTGAGGGCAACGCTCGTCCATCCTTGCGGACGGCCTCGCGAGACGGGCACGGGCCGTCTGCACCGCGAGAAAAGGCAGGCAGAAAAACCGGCGGACTACCGGCGGCGATAGATACTTGTCATGACGTAATCCTTGCGCGGGCCGATCACGTGCCAGACGACCCGAAACAGCGGCCACGCCGTGAAATCGTAATCCGCGGTGTAATGATCCGGATCGCAACGGTGTTCGGCCCGCCCGCCCGCCTCGGGCACCCGGTGAAACAGCCGACCGTCCTCGAAGCGCACCGTCAGGTCCGGCTCCCACAGGTAGGCACGCCCGGCCCGCATCGGCGGCCGCCCCGGCATTTCCAGCACCCCCGACTCGGTGTAGCGAAGCAAATCGCCCTCGCGCAGCCACACCGCCTTGCCGTCGAACCGCGCTTCGGATCCGTCGGCATGGACGATATGCCTCTCTAGCCGCCACGCCCCCTCGAAATCCGCCGCCACACGCGGGCGCTGCGCCGCCTCGGGCCGGCTATTCCGTCTCATGTGCGCGCTCCCGCCTTGCCGCATGTTGCCGGGCAGTCTAAACCCCGCGCCAGCATCTACCCGAAATCCGAAGGTCCGTCACATGATATCGCGCTATTCCCGCCCCGAGATGGTTGCCGTCTGGGAGCCCGCCACCAAGTTTCGCATCTGGTTCGAGATCGAGGCCCATGCCTGCGACGCGATGGCCGATCTGGGCGTTATCCCGCGCGCCAACGCGCAAGCCGTCTGGAAGGCCGCGGAGGTGGAGTTCGACGTTGCCCGGATCGACGAGATCGAGGCCGAGACACGCCATGACGTGATCGCCTTTCTCACCCATCTGGCCGAACATGTGGGCAGCGACGAGGCGCGCTTTGTCCATCAGGGGATGACAAGTTCGGACGTCCTGGACACCTGTTTCAACATCCAGCTCACCCGGGCCGCCGATCTCCTCATCGCGGACATGGAGGGGTTGCTGGCCGCCCTCAAGCGCCGCGCCTTCGAGCACAAGGACACGATCCGCATCGGACGCAGCCACGGCATCCACGCCGAGCCCACAACGATGGGCCTCACATTCGCGCGCTTTCATGCCGAGATGAACCGCAATCTCACCCGTCTTCGCACCGCGCGCGAAGAGATCGCCACCGGCGCCATTTCCGGCGCCGTCGGCACCTTCGCCAATATCGACCCCGCGGTCGAGGCCCATGTCTGCGCGCAGCTGGGCCTGACGCCGGAACCGATCAGTACGCAAGTCATCCCGCGCGACCGGCACGCGGCGTTTTTCGCCGCGCTCGGCGTTGTCGCCTCCTCGGTCGAGAATATCGCCACCGAGATCCGCCACATGCAACGCACCGAGGTGCTTGAGGCGGCGGAATTCTTCTCGATGGGGCAAAAAGGCTCCTCGGCCATGCCCCACAAGAAGAACCCGGTGCTGACCGAGAACCTCACGGGGCTCGCGAGGATGGTGCGCTCGATGGTCATCCCGGCGATGGAGAACGTGGCGTTGTGGCACGAGCGCGACATCTCGCACAGTTCGGTAGAACGAAATATCGGCCCGGACGCCACGGTGACGCTCGACTTCGCGCTCGCGCGGCTGACCGGCGTGATCGACAAGCTGATCGTCTATCCCGAGAACATGCGCGCCAACATGAACAGGTTCCCCGGCCTCGTCATGAGCCAGCGGGTGCTGCTGGCCCTGACCCAGGCGGGTGTCAGCCGCGAGGACGCCTACCGCCTGGTCCAGCGCAACGCGCTCAAGGTCTGGGAAACCGGATGCGACTTCAAGGCCGAGCTTCTGTCGGACCCCGAGGTGACGGCGGCACTCAGCCGGTCCGAGATCGAGGAAAAATTCGATCTGGGCTATCACACCAAGCATGTGGACACGATCTTTGCCCGGGTCTTCGGTGACAGCTGATACCGTTGCCCGTGGCGGAGTTTGAGAACCCGCGCGACCGTGCTATCCTGTCCGGTGTAACCGGGAGATACGACATGAAACCATCACTGATCCTGACCGCTGCCGCCCTGACAATCGCCTCGGCCCTCGCGGCCTCGGCCCATTGCGCCGCCCATTCGCAGCAAACCATGTCCTGCGCCGCGGGCACCGTCTGGGATGAGCAAAGCACAACCTGCGTGCCCGAAACCACCGGCTGATCCCGCATCGGCCCCGCGCCGGTTCAATGATTGTTCATCCTTGTCGGGTTAGGCTTGGCGAAATGCTGCCAACCGGGGGACGGGATGACAGAACCGAAACCGCTTGCGCGCCTGTCGCCGCCATCGGCGCCGGCCTCTACCGTGGCGCGGCTGACCCGCAAACAGAAGGCGGCGGTCATCGTGCGTTTTCTGCTCAGCGAGGGGGCGGATCTCCCGCTTTCGGAGCTGCCGGAGCCTCTGCAGGCGGAACTGACCGCGCAGATGGGGGCGATGCGCCACATTGATCGTGACACGCTGGGCGAGGTGGTATCGGAATTCGCCGCCGAGCTGGAGGGGATGGGCCTGACCTTCCCGCATGGCGTTTCGGGTGCGCTCTCGGCGCTGGACGGGCGCATCAGTCCGCGCACCGCCGCACGCCTTCGCAAGGAGGCCGGCGTGCGACAGACCGGCGACCCCTGGGATCAGGTGCGCGACGCCCCGGTCGAGCATCTGCTGCCCATGCTGACCGGCGAAAGCACCGAGGTGGCGGCGGTGCTTCTTTCGAAACTCGATGTCGCCCGTGCCGCGGACCTTCTCGGCCGCCTTCCGGGTGAGGACGCGCGCCGCATCACCTACGCGATGTCGCGCACCGGCAAGGTCACGCCGGACGCGGTGGACCGGATCGGCCTGTCGCTCGCCGCGCAGCTTGCCGACATTCCGGAAAGCGCGTTCGGCACGGCGCCGGTCAAACGCCTGGGCGAGATCCTCAATCTGTCAGCGTCGGAAACCCGCAATGCACTGCTGGAAGGGCTCAACAGCACCGACAGCGATTTCGCCGCCGAGTTGCGCCGCACCATCTTCACCTTTGCACATATTCCGGCCCGGCTCGGGGCGCGCGATGTGCCGCGAGTCCTGCGTGAGGTGGACCAAGGCGATCTCGTGACCGCGCTGGCCACCGCACAGACCGGGGAGGATGCGCCGGCCGCCGCGTTCCTCCTTGACAGCCTCTCCAATCGCATGGCCGAGGCCCTGCGCGAACAGATCGCGGAAGCCCCGCCCCCCACCGAAACCGAAGGGGAGGCCGCAATGACGCGGATCGTTGCCGTCATCCGCAAGCTGGAGGATGCCGGGGACATCACCCTTGCCACACCCGGGCGCGACACGGGCGGCTGAGCCCATGCCGTTCCGGCATGTTCGGCACACAGGCTGGACAGCGGCGCGCACCGGCCTTACCCTCCCGCCATGAGCGATACGGACGGACGGCGCTGGCACGACATGGGCGGACAACCCGCCGGCCCCGTCGTGCCGGAAGACCATGACTTCGCCCTGTGGGAAAAGCGTGTCGATGCGCTTATGGTCCTGTGCGGCAGGAAGGGGTTGTTCAACGTGCACGGCTTGCGCCGGGCCCTGGAGGACATGGGCGAGGACGCGTTCGAAACGATGAGCTACTATGAGCGCTGGATTGCCGCCACCAACCAGAACCTGATCGAGACCGGGGTCTACACGATAGCGGAACTGGCCGAGCGCATGGACGAGATCGCCACGCGCGGGCCCAGCTACGGCGAGGCACAGACCGGAGCAAAGGATGGCTAACCGGGTCCGCGTCAAGGCGCTGGCCGCGCCCGGCCATGTCCGGGCGCCATTCTACCTGCGCGGCCGGACCGGTGTGATCGAACGCGAGCTGGGCGTGTTCGGCAATCCCGAACAACTGGCCTACGGCCTGCCGGCGGAGGAAAAACCGCTCTACCGCGTGCGTTTCACCATGGCCGAGATCTGGGGCGCGGCGGCCGAGCGCCAGGATGACACGCTTGACGCCGAAATCTACGGCCACTGGCTCGAAAAGGTTTGATCGCCATGCCCCACGACCACCATGACCATCAGCACGGACCGAGCCCGTCCGGCCATCCTTACCGCGCCGACAATGATGGCCCCCTTACATATTGGCAACGGATGGAGATCGCGGTACGCGAACTTCTGGTCGAGAAGGGCCACATGACCGCGGCCGAGATCTCCGCACAGATCGACGCGATGGACGAACGCTCGCCGGCGCGCGGCGCTGCCGTGGTGGCGCGGGCCTGGAGCGATCCGGACTTCAGGGCGCAACTTCTCGAAGACGCCTCTGCCGCGGTGCGCGGCTTCGGCCTCGATATCGGTCCGCTCAACCTGATCGCCGTGGAAAACACCGACCGGGTGCACAACCTTGTCGTCTGCACCCTGTGTTCGTGTTACCCGCGTGATCTGCTGGGCCTGCCACCCGACTGGTACAAGACCCGCGCCTACCGCTCGCGCGCCGTGTTCGAGCCACGCAAGGTGTTGCGCGAATTCGGGGTGGAGCTTCCGGCCGATACGACGGTGCGGGTGCATGACAGCACCGCCGATATGCGCTATGTCGTCGTTCCGGCACGGCCACCGGGCACCGAGGGCATGACCGAGGAGGCCCTTGCCCGCCTGGTCACCCGCGATGCGATGATCGGCACGGGCCTGGCGAAACGACCCTGACCGCCCGAACAACCGGCGGGCCTGCCGGGTCCGCCCCTTGTGATCGCCCGCCGCCACCCGTATGTCCGTATGGCAATCACCCTCCGGCCCTGCATGACCGATACGCCATCCACACTGTCCGCCCGGATCAAGGACACAGCCACCGGCATGGCGATGTACATGCCCATCGCGCTGGCCCGGTGCCTGCCATACCGATGGCGCGTCCCGGCGATGGGCTGGATCACGTCACGGTTGGTGGCGCCTGTGGCGGGCTATGACAGGCGGGTGCGCGAGAACCTCGCCCATGTGATGCCCGCGATGCCGCCCCACAAGGCACGACGCCTGTCGAAAGGGGTATCCGACAATTTCGGGCGCAACCTGATCGAACTCTATTCACCGGATGAATTCGTGGCCCGTTGTCATGACATCCCGGTCGAGGGTCCGGGCCTGCAGGCGATCCGGGAAGAACAGGCGGCGGGGCGCCCGGTGATCTTCGTGACCGGCCATATCGGCAATTTCAATGCCTTGCGCGTGGCGATGATCCGGGAAGGCTGCGATTTCGGCGTCTTTTATCGGCCGCTCTCCAACACCTGGTTCAACCGCCGCTACATCGCCGCGATGGGGACGATCAGCCAGCCGATGTTCCAGCAGGGGCGTCGCGGCATGAGCCAGATGGTCCGGCATCTTCGCCGTGGCGGGACCCTGGCCATTCTCAACGATCTCAACGCCCATGACGGCGTGCCGCTTGATTTTTTCGGCAAACCGGCTCTCACTTCGCTGGTCACCGCCGAGATGGCCCTCAAGTTCAATGCGCTTCTGGTTCCCGGATGGTGCCTGCGGCAGGCGAACGGACTCGATTTCCGCGTTGTGATCGAGGCGCCACTGCCCCATTCCGATCCGGTCACCATGACACGGCAAATCAACGACAGGCTTGAGAAACAGGTGCGCCGCAACATGGATCAATGGCTGTGGATTCACCGGCGCTGGAAAGACGCGACCGGCCCGCTTGCCGAAGGGGCGGCGCAAAAACTCAGGTCGTACCAGCGACAGCCCGAAAGAGGCGACACCGGCTGAGACCGCCGCTTCCAGGACAGTCGCGACCCCGTCAGCGCAGTCGGGCCACCGCCATCACCTCTCCGGGGCCGGCGCGTTGCGCGATCACCACGATCGGCGCGTCCCCGGAAATGTCGATGTCCATGTCCATCGGCTCGACCGCGTCCCAGCGGCCCAGGTCACGCATCTCGGTGACGATATTGGCGTAGTCCAGGGTGCGCCCGGCATTCTCGCCGCGGGTGATCTCGACGGTGCTGTGCGGACGGTAGCGCAGCAGCCGCAGGTCCAGTGCCACCGGCGTGGCGCGGTCCGACCGGCAGATGATGCGCAGGCGCCCGTCCTCCAGGCGTTCGAGATCCAGTGTCACGTTGCGCAGCTCACCGCGGTGCTTCTCGATCAGGGCGGTCACGTCACGCGGGCGGTTCCCGACAATGTGATCCTCACCGTTGATGATCATTTGCGGCGTGTACACCATGCGCCGCCCCGCGGCCTTCGCATAGGCGCGCTGCCGCTCGGTATGGGCCGGATCGGCGAAGATGTCCTTCCATCCGATGTAATCCCAGTAATCGACATGAAGGGCCAGCGGCAAGACGTCCTCGCGTTCTGCCAATTCGTGCAGGAACGCATCGGCAGGCGGACAGGACGAACAGCCCTGCGAGGTGAAAAGTTCCACAAGCACGGGCTGATCCTCCGCCGCCGGGGCGGTCGCCGGAAACATTGAAAGTGCCAGCACGGCCAGTAGATTTCGCATCGAAGGTTTCCCGGTCGGTTCGTCGTGGTGACCGGAAACTATGGCCCCTGCCCCCGAAATGCCAATCAATGTTTCGTCACACTGCGGTGAGGCGGGCGATCCGGCCCGCGGATGACCACCGGATCACCGATTGCGATGTTTGGCATACTATGGTATACAAAAATGGCGGAAACCCCTTGAACGGCCCCCTGATATGGGTCAGAAGCTGGGGCAGCCAAACCGTTTCGAACCCGAAAGGAACGCCAAATGCCCATTACCGTCGGACAGGATACCGCCCGCACCCGCAAGACACTCGACGTCGACGGCGCGACCTTCGCCTATTACTCCATCGCCGCGGCCGAGGACGCCGGACTCGGCGATTTCTCGCGCCTGCCCGTCGCACTTCGCGTGGTTCTGGAAAACATGCTGCGTTTCGAGGACGGCAAGACGGTCACCACAGACGACATCAAGGCGTTCTCGGAATGGGCCGACAACGGCGGCCGTGCCAATCGCGAACTGGCCTACCGGCCCGCGCGGGTTCTGATGCAGGACTTCACCGGCGTGCCCGCGGTGGTGGACCTGGCCGCGATGCGCGACGGTATCAAGGCGCTTGGCGGCAACGCACAGCAGATCAACCCGCTCAACCCCGTCGACCTGGTGATCGACCACAGCGTCATGATCGACGAATTCGGCAACCCGCGCGCCTTCCAGATGAACGTGGACCGCGAGTACGAGCGCAACATGGAACGCTATCAGTTCCTGAAATGGGGTCAGGGCGCATTCAACAATTTCCGCGTCGTCCCGCCCGGCACCGGCATCTGCCACCAGGTGAATCTGGAATACCTTGCCAAGACGGTATGGTCCGATGAGGATCAGAATGGCGAAACGGTCGCATATCCCGATACCCTCGTCGGCACTGACAGCCATACCACCATGATCAACGGCGTGGCGGTGCTGGGCTGGGGTGTTGGCGGAATCGAGGCCGAGGCGGCGATGCTGGGCCAGCCCATCTCGATGCTGATCCCCGAGGTCGTGGGCTTCGAACTGACCGGCGCGATGATGGAAGGCACCACCGGCACCGATTTGGTGCTCAAGGTCGTCGAGATGCTGCGCGAGAAGGGCGTTGTCGGCAAGTTCGTCGAATTCTACGGCTCCGGCCTCGACAACCTGCCGCTCGCGGATCGCGCCACGATCGCCAACATGGCGCCCGAATACGGTGCCACCTGCGGCTTCTTCCCCGTCGATGACGAAACCCTGCGCTATCTCGAACAGACCGGCCGCGACAAACGCGACATCGCCCTGGTCGAGGCCTACGCCAAGGAAAACGGGTTCTGGCGCGGACCCGATTACGCCCCGGTCTACACCGACACTCTGAAACTCGACATGGGCAAGATCGTGCCGGCCATCTCGGGGCCCAAGCGCCCGCAGGATTACGTCGCACTGGACAAGGCCGCGCCCGCCTTCTTCGAAGTCGTCTCGGAATATCGGGGCGAGGACGAATGCGCGGCCGCCACCGACATGGCCGCCGAAGGCCCGGCCCCGGACGCCCTGGTCGATCCGCGGAAGTCTTACCCCGTCGAGGGCGAGACCTACAAGCTGCGCGACGGATCCGTCGTGATCGCCTCGATCACCTCCTGCACGAACACCTCGAACCCCTACGTCATGATCGGCGCCGGCCTTGTCGCCCGCAAGGCACGCGAACTGGGCCTGAATCGCAAACCCTGGGTCAAGACATCGCTGGCCCCCGGCAGCCAGGTGGTGACACAATACCTGGAGGCTGCCGGCCTGCAGGATGATCTCGATGCCATCGGATTCAACCTCGTGGGCTATGGCTGTACCACCTGCATCGGAAATTCGGGCCCGCTGCAGAAGGAACTCAGCGAGGCGATCGCCGAGGGTGATCTCGTGGCCTGTTCGGTGCTCTCGGGCAACCGCAATTTCGAGGGCCGGATCAGCCCGGACGTGCGCGCCAACTACCTTGCGTCGCCGCCGCTGGTCGTGGCCTACGCACTGGCCGGCGACATGAATGTCGACCTCACGAACGATCCGCTGGGCCAGGACAAGGACGGCAAGGACGTCTATCTTTCGGATATATGGCCCACCACCAGGGAAATCGCCGAACTGGTGGAACGCACCGTCACCCGCGAGGCATTCCAGTCCAAATATGCCGATGTCTTCAAGGGAGACGAGAAATGGCGCGAGGTGGAAACCTCGGAGGGCGAAACCTATGACTGGCCGCCGCAATCCACCTACGTGCAGAACCCGCCCTATTTCCAGGGCATGTCGAAAGAGGCCGGCACGATCTCGGACATTCGCGGCGCGCGGATGCTGGCGCTCCTGGGCGACATGGTCACGACCGACCATATCTCACCCGCTGGGTCCTTCAAGCCTGACACGCCGGCCGGCAAATACCTGACCGACCGCCAGGTCAGCCCGCGCGAATTCAATTCCTACGGATCGCGGCGTGGCAACCACGAGGTGATGATGCGCGGGACCTTCGCCAATATCCGCATCCGCAACGAGATGCTTGACGGGGTCGAGGGCGGCTACACCAAGGGGCCTGACGGCAACCAGATGTCGATATTCGACGCCGCGATGGCCTGGCAGGAGAAGGGCACGCCGCTGGTGGTGGTCGCGGGCGAGCAATATGGCGCCGGCTCCAGCCGGGACTGGGCGGCCAAGGGCACCAACCTTCTTGGCGTCAAGGCGGTGATCGCGGAAAGCTACGAACGGATTCACCGCTCCAACCTCGTGGGAATGGGCGTCATCCCGTTCGAGTTCACCGGCGGCGATACCCGCACCACTCTGGCCCTCACCGGCGAGGAAAGTTTCGACATCACCGGGCTGGAAGACGGCTTCGCGCCGCAGGCCGAGGTGCCCTGCACCATCACCTATGCCGACGGCTCCACGCGGGAAATCACACTCAAGAGCAGGATAGATACCGCCATCGAGAAGGAGTATGTCGAACATGGCGGGGTTCTGCATTACGTCCTGCGCGACCTGGTGAAATCTGCGGCTTGAACCTCCGGGGCCGGCCCCGCCCGGCCCGTCCTGCCTTCCCTCGCAAAGAGGTGCCGACGGGCCGCGGCGCGGCGGTTCGACGCCGGGTCTGCGCGCTTCATGGCAGCAAATCGGCATGACACGCCGCGCGTGCGCCCGACCGCCGGGTGGGCGCAGCAACGGCTGCGCGGCGCGCTTTATCGTGCCAAATACTTCAACGACTGCGCGGGTTTGCGCCGTTGCAAAAGCGCCCGCCCGAGGGGGCGAGTCATGCCGGACGCATGCCTTCGGCATGACCGCTCGCGCGGCGGCGCGCCCAAGCGCGCCGCCGCGCGGGAGGGAAGCGGTGGTGGGTTGGCGCCTAAGTGTTCCGTCCCGGATGATCACATAGCCCCTCGTCGATCCGCGCTTTTCATGGCACGATCTGTTTTGAACGAGGTGCGAGACGGGAGATCGGCATGCTGATCAAGCTTCACAGCCAAGCGACGACCA
>NZ_QNGB01000043.1 GCF_003298505.1 Roseovarius sp. TE539 | reverse complement strand
CCCCGGTCCGCCCGCGATCACCTTCCTTGCCAGGAACCAAAGGTTCGATGATCGCCCACTGCCTGTCTGTCAAAGTCCGTCTGCTCAAGATCGCCTCCCGTTTTTGATCTTGAATCAAACGAGAACCAATTTGGGAATCCCCTAAATGCAGACGCCGCCTAGGGTGCATTGCGCCGGATCGGAGTCACCCGCCCGTCGCCGAGCCCTCTCCGATGGAACGCAACCGGCCCTAATCCCGCACCGTACCGTCACCGTCGACCAGATACTTGAAACTGGTCAACTGCGCCGCGCCGACAGGGCCGCGCGCATGCATCTTCCCGGTTGCGATACCGATTTCGGCCCCCATCCCGAACTCACCGCCATCCGCGAACTGGGTCGAGGCATTGCGCATCAGGATGGCACTGTCGAGGCGGGCAAAGAACCGCTCCGCGGCGGCGTCATCCTCGGTGATGATACAATCGGTGTGCTGGGAATGGTGTTCGCGAATATGTCCGATCGCGGAATCGATGTCGTCCACCACCCGCGCGGCGATCACACGGTCCAGATATTCCCGTCCCCAGTCTTCCGGGCTTGCCGCCTGCGTGCCCTTTATGGCCTGCAAGGTCTCGTCCGCGCGCACCTCGACGCCGGCATCAAGCAATGCGCGTACCAGCCCCTGTCCGATCGTGTCGAGCACGTCACGGTGGATCAGCAGGCATTCGGCCGCACCGCATATGCCTGTGCGGCGGGTCTTGGCGTTCATCACCACGCGCAGCGCCTTCTCGGGATCGGCCTCCCGGTCAACGTATATATGAACGATCCCCTCAAGATGGGCAAAGACCGGTACCCGCGCTTCCTGCTGCACGAGGCCCACCAGCCCCTTGCCGCCGCGCGGCACGATCACGTCGATCACCCCGGTCATGCCCAGCATCTCGGACACCGCGGCACGGTCACGCGTCGGCACCAGCTGAATCGCCTCTTCCGGAAGCCCGGCGGCCTTCAATCCGTCAACCAGACAGGCATGGATGGCACGTGAGGAATGGAAGCTCTCGGAGCCGCCCCGCAGGATCACCGCATTTCCGGACTTGAGGCACAGCGCCCCGGCATCGGCGGTCACGTTGGGGCGGCTTTCATAGATCACGCCGACCACCCCGAGCGGTGTTCGCACGCGGCGGATATGCAGGCCGCTTTCCATGTCCCACTCGGCCATCACCTCGCCGACGGGATCGTCCTGTGCGGCCACCGCGCGCAATCCCTCGACAATACCCGAGATGCGGCCCTCGGTCAGCCGCAGGCGATCCATCATCGCGTCCGATATGCCCTTGTCGCGACCGAATTCGAGATCCTTTTCATTCTCGTCGAGGATCGCGGCACGGTTGGCCCAGACCGCATCGGCCGCGGCCAGCAGCGCCTCGCGCTTGCGTTTCGGTCCGACCACCGCCAGTTCGGTCGCCGCGGCCTGCGCGCATGATCCGATCTCCGCCATGAGCGCGGGAATGTCGTCATGATCCTTCATTTCTGCATCTCCTATCGGCGGGCCAGACCCGCCCATGCTATCACCGCTTTGCTTCAGAAAGCCATATCATCACGATGGACAAGCGCGCCGCGGGCCGGGTATCCGAGAACCGGCTGGATCTGGTCACTTCGCAACCCCTTGATCCGAACCGCGTCCGGGGCATCATAGCGCATCAACCCCTGTCCGATGACATGGCCATCCGGGTCGGCCACCTCCACCGGATCGCCACGCCCGAAACGGCCGGTGACATCCGTGACACCTGCCGGAAGAAGACTGCCGCCAGCCTTCAGCGCCCGCGCCGCGCCTGCATCGACAACAACCCGGCCGCGCGGCTTCATTGCCGCGATCCACGCCTTGCGCTTCTGCTGCGGATCACCTTGCGCAAGGAACCAGGTCGCCGGTGCGCCGCCCTCCAGCGCCCGGATCGGATGACTTACGGATCCTTCCGTGATCGCCATGTCGCAGCCCGCCGAAGTGGCGGTGCGCGCCGCCATCAGTTTGGTCTTCATGCCACCCTTGCTGAGTCCGGAGCCGGCATCGCCGGCCATGGCCTCCAGTTCCGGCGTGATCCTGTCGATCACGTCGAAACGCCGCGCCGCCGGGTCCGAGGACGGATTCGCGGAATAGAACCCGTCAACGTCGCTCAGCAGGATCAGGCGATCGGCGCCCGCGGTCACAGCCACTTGCGCCGCCATGCGGTCATTGTCGCCATACCGGATCTCGTCGGTGGCAACGGTGTCATTCTCATTCACGATCGGTACCGCGCCCAACCGGAGAAGATGTTCAAGCGTGGCACGCGAATTCAGGTACCGCCGACGATCGGCGCTGTCTTCCAGTGTCACCAGAACCTGCGCCGCCGTCAGCCCGTGCGCCGCAAGCGCGGTATCATACGCGCCCGCCAGCTTGATCTGTCCAACCGCCGCCGCGGCCTGAGACTGTTCAAGTGTCAATTCGCTGGCCGGCAGCCCGAGCGCCCCGCGCCCCAGGGCGATCGAGCCCGAGGAGACGAGGATCACATCGGCGTTCCTTGCCCTCAGCGACGCAACATCCTCGGCCAGGGCACGCAGCCAATCCGCCCGCAATGCCCCGGTGTCACGATCGACCAGCAGCGCCGAGCCGATCTTGACGACGACACGCTTCGCACCGCTCAGGGATGCCACGGTTCCGGCTCTTCGTTGTCTGCACGATGGCGCAGCCTGCTGTCGTCGATCTCGGATCTCAGGATGCGCAGAACCTCGGCAAGCCCCTCCCGCGCCACACCAGACATCAGCAGGACCGGCTTGCCCGCTTCGGCCTCCAGCTCCGCCCGGGCCTTCTCGCGCGTTTCCTCGTCCAGCGCGTCCACCTTGTTGAGCACCGTCACACGTGGCTTTTCGGCCAGGACCCCGCCATAGGCCTCCAACTCGGCGATGATGGTGCGGTAATCCTCGGCAATGGTGTCGGAGGTGCCATCCACCAGGTGTAGAAGAACCGCACAGCGTTCCACATGCCCGAGAAAAAGGTCCCCCAATCCGCGCCCCTGATGCGCGCCGCCGATCAGCCCCGGTATGTCCGCCACGACGAATTCCGCCCCGTCGATGCCGACCACGCCCAGGTTGGGATGCAGCGTGGTGAACGGATAGTCGGCAATCTTGGGCCGGGCATTCGACGTGGCCGCGAGGAAAGTGGACTTGCCCGCATTGGGCAGACCGACCAGTCCGACATCGGCGATCAGCTTGAGCCGCAGCCACAAGGTCCGTTCGACGCCCTCCTGTCCGGGGTTGGCACGCCGTGGTGCCTGGTTGGTGGAGGTCTTGAAATGCAGGTTGCCGAAGCCCCCGTTGCCCCCCTTGGCCAGAAGCACGCGGTCCCCGACTTCGGCCAGGTCCGCGACAACCGTCTCCTGATCATCTTCCAGGATCTCGGTGCCCGCCGGCACCCTGAGGATCACGTCGGCCCCGTCATGTCCGGTACGTTGCTTGCCCATGCCGGGCTGGCCGTTCTTGGCAAAGAAATGCTGTTGATACCGGAAGTCTATCAGTGTGTTGAGACCTTCAACGGCCTCCGCCCAGACCGATCCGCCGCGACCGCCATCACCACCATCGGGGCCACCGTATTCGATATATTTCTCGCGCCGGAAGCTTACGCATCCGTTGCCGCCCGAACCGGACCTGATTTCCACCCTTGCGAGATCAAGAAACTTCATGGTCTGTCCTTACGCAAAGGCCGTGCGCGGCTCAATCGGTTTTGCGGCTGTAGGTCCAGGTCGGCACCCGGGCGTTTCTCGCCACCGAAAAGGTTTCCGCGTCACCCAGATAGGTAAAGCCGCAGTTTGTCAGCACCCGTGCAGAGGCCGCGTTGTCCTGGAAGACGGAGGCGAATATCGTCTTGCAGTTTTGTGGATCAGCCTGCAACAGGGCTTCGATCGCCGCAGACGCAACGCCGGTATTCCAATAGGCCGGCGCCACCCAGTAACCGATTTCAGACTGGTCACGATCCATCCGAGAAAGACTGATCAGTCCCATCACCTCGGACCCGCCTTCGCGGCTGCCGTCCATGGCCCAGTAATCCTCGATCCGGTCCTCGGCATTGGCCCGGTCGATCAGCGCCTCGACGGTTCCCGGCGGCAGGGGATGCGGAATTGACGAGGTGTTCATCGCCACCCTGGCATCGCCGGCGTAAAGTTCGATTAGGCCGGTATCGGAGTACCGCAACGGCCGAAGGCAGAATCGTCCGGCCTCGATCGCCGGCTGGTCCGGGATCTTTTCGTGTTTCATGCGATGTCTCCTCCAGCGCCGCGCTTGTGGCAATTCAGATATCCGTCACGGCCGGCGCGTGCAGCCCGCGATGACGCGAAAATGATCAGGATTGAGCCCGGACCCCGACACGCCGCGACACCAAGCAGCCAACGAAAAAGGGGACCGGCGTAGCGCCGATCCCCCATCTTGTTCAGCCTGCGAGGTCGGCTTACTCGGCGGCTTCGGCCACGGGCTGCACCGAAATGAAAGTGCGGCCCTTGAGGCCCTTACGGAACGTCACCGCCCCCTCGGAGGTGGCGAAGATCGTATGATCCTTGCCCTGCCCTACGCCGTCACCCGGCCAGAACTTGTTGCCGCGCTGACGCACGATGATGTTGCCCGGTGCCACAGTCTGTCCACCGAATTTCTTGACGCCGAGGCGGCGGCCCGCGGAGTCGCGACCGTTGCGGGATGATCCGCCTGCTTTCTTGTGTGCCATCTCGTGTCTCTCCTTTAGCCCTTGGCCAGCTCTTTGGCCTGTTCGACCCAGCCTTCACGCTCGATCCGGCCCTTGAACGACAGTTGCTCGTCCATAGCAGCGATATCGTCTTCAGTCCACGCCGCGATCTGGGCGAAGGTTGTGACACCGGCCGCATGGAGTTTCTTCTCGAGGGCCGGCCCGACACCGGACAGCGCCTTGAGATCGTCCGCACCCGGCTCTGCCTTGGCGGCTTTTGTCGGCGCGGCCTTCTTTTCACTCTTTGCGGCCTTCTTGGGCTTGGCTGTCGCCGCTGTCTCTGCCACGGGCACGGCACCGGCGGATCCGGTACCGATCGCGGCCTTCACGCCCGAGGTGTCGCCACCCTTTTCCAGGATCTCGGTCACGCGCAGAAGGGTCAGTTTCTGACGGTGCCCGACAGTGCGCTGCGACCCGTGCTTGCGGCGGCGCTTGACGAACTTGATGACCTTGTCACCCTTGACCTGGTCCACGACCTCTGCCTGGACCGCGGCGCCATCGACAAGTGGCGCGCCGACCACCGGCTTGTCGCCGCCGATCATCAGGACTTCGTTGAACTGGACTTTCTCTCCGGCATCCGCCGCAATTCGTTCCACCCTGAGCATGTCACCAGACTGGACCTTGTATTGCTTGCCGCCGGTCTTGAGGACCGCAAACATATGTTCTTCCTTCATGTTGCCGCGTTCTTCGGTCCCCTCTCGGGTGTTTCGGCCCTGACGGCCACCTCGAACAGCGCGCCCTTCGAGGGCGTAACTCTATGTATCCGGCGGTGAAGCCGCCCGGAAAACGCGCTTATCATCGGATTTTCGATCGCTGTCAAGACCCTGAGCACCGGCTGCGCGGCGTGCACCCGGGCACTCCGGCTCCGCAGCGGTCATCGGGCAGGATGCGCCGGACCCGCAAGCGAAACAGGCACGCATGCCAGCGTCACGCCGGCACTGCGGTTCACAGCGCCGTTCCGGGATGCAGATCGGCCATCCGCACGGCCAGAACCTCGAAACGGGCTGCCATGATTTCATATTGCACCGCATTCATGAGCTCGTAGACCTCCTGCATGCGCTGATCCTCCAGCGCCTCGGCATAGGCGCGGATCTCGCTGTCCCGGAAATCGCTGTAGGTTTCGGCGGCGTTGGCAAGCGCCGCCTTGCGCATGGCGATCCTCATCCCGGTCTCGCTCTCCTTCATGAACGCCCGCAACGCCGCCTCGTCGAGACGCCGCTCCAGCACCCCGGCATCGGAGGCGGCCATCAGAAACCGTATCTGGATTTCCTGCGTGGCGCGCACCGCGTTACCGGTTTCCTGGATCGCGCGCATCAGGCGGCGCAAAACCGCCAGCCTTGGATCACCTTCCGCAACCATGCGCGCGATCCTTTCAGTGCCATCCTGCTGGTGCGCCTCGGTATCCTCGATCATGTGCGATGCGTTTTCCGCCTCAACCAGTCGTTGCCCCAGGGGGGAGGCATAGAACTCCGCGGCATGGGCAAGAAGTTCCTCGTCCAACTCCTCCTCGAGAATGTCGAGCGCCATGTCACGCATCAGCGTCTCGTCGAAGGCCTCTTCGGCGACGCGTGTCCAGTCGCTGCCGAAATCGCTTTCTTCCCGGCCCAGCATCGCCGGGGCGTCCGCCGCCGACAGGGCGATACTGTCAAGCGCGACGTCGAACCCCGTCACCCCGAGAAACGCGACAAGCCGCTCGCGCTCGGCGGCCCGCGCCGGCCCGAAGGTGAAGCCCACGGCGAAAAGAACCGACAAAAGCACCGCCGCCATCGCGGGGCCGTATCGCATGTGTCGCATCGCGCTCTCCCATCTTCGTGATCTTTCCCCTTTCAGAGTAGGCAGATTCTCGGCACAGACAATCCAAATCCCCTTGTCATGGCCAACGATCCAATTTACACGCTGCGACCACAGATCCCGCGGAGAGGTGCCGGAGTGGTCGAACGGGGCGGTCTCGAAAACCGTTGAGCCTTCACGGGCTCCCAGGGTTCGAATCCCTGTCTCTCCGCCATAAAACCTGTAAGGGTCTGTTCTATTGTCGTAAATTTAGTTACGAAGAAATCGCTGGCCCAAATGCTATCCAACCTAGAAGTACTTTACTGCGGCCACATGCGACAGTAACAGACCGTCGGTCTGCGGCGTTTGGTTCCAAATCCCCCTGATCAGGCGGCCTCGACCGTGTTCAGCCCTGAGCGATCTCGATGTTTTGCTTCGCCTGCTCCTTCGAGAACACGCAGACGAGTCCCTGACTGTTGATATCGGTCTAGGGGCCTTTTTTGAAGAGCTCGGGATCGACGCGCCCTGTCTTGTTCAGAGCGTCGATGACACCGGCAATTCCGCCTGCCCACGTGGCAAACTGGCGCTCGTCAATGGCCTTGGCCGTCGCGCTGTCAAAGGTATTCGGGTTGGTGGCCGCCCGCGCCGCGATCCGGTTCTGCAGACCGGCCAGCTTGCCATGCCCGCCGCCATTGCCCCGGACAAGCGGCTCCAGCCCTCCCGTCTCTTGCAGCGCGCGGGGCCGTTTTGCCCCGTGTTATCCGGCCGGCAGCGCCATGCCCCGCCGTTCCGCGGGGAAGGGGACCAGTTTGCCGCGCTCCTCGTCCCAGAGCTTGAGGCGGAAACTTGACAGGGCCTCGGGCCAGCGGATCACGTCATGGGCCTGCAGCCCGGGCGGCAGTTCCTTCTGGCAGCGGCGCAGGTTGTAAGACGGGATCGACGGGTTGAAGTGGTGCAGGTCATGGTAGGCGATGTTGCCGGTGCCCAGATCCCACAGCCAGCCCAGATCAAGCGAGGACGCGCCCTGAAGCGTCGCCCTGCGAAAATCGAGGTCGGGTTTGCGATCCCAGTAGGTATCCTCGAAATTGTGCTGCAGATATACGAGGAACACCCCGATCACCCCTGCAAGAATGGCGCCCGCGCCGAGGATCGCCACGGCCGGCCACCCGGCCAGAAGGTAGACGACCCAGACATAGGCGGCGAGAACGGCATTATGCGCGATCACGCCGGCCGGCCCCACTTTCATGGTGTTGCGCGGCCAGCGATATGCGATGAAGTACACATAAACGCCACCAAGGCCCAGCATCACGAGCGGATTGCGATAAAGCCGGTACCAAAGGCGGGTGTACCAGGGGGCCGCGCGCCACTCCGCCACTGTCATGGTGTGGACTTCCCCGGTCTCGCGGTGATCAAGATTGCCAAGATAGGCATGATGCAGGTTGTGATTGTACTGCATCACGCGAAATGGTGTGAGCGAAAAGACGGACAGAACCTGCCCGGCCAGATCGTTGAGCCGCTGCGTGGCGAACAGGGATCCGTGTCCGCAATCATGCTGCAGGACATAGAGCCGCACGGTGGCGAACGCGAGTATGACCACCAAGGGCGCAGCGGCGGCGGGAAAGGCGGCCAGATGTGTGCCAAGCGCGAGTGCCGCGAAATAGGTCATGAGCGTACCGGCAAGGCTGAACCCGCCGCGAAGGTCGCTCTTTCCGGTATAGGCCCTTGTGAATTGCCGAATATCCATCAAGCCCCCCCGGTCCTTCCGGACGGCCGGCGCCCGGTTCCGCAGCCTGATCCCAATGTGTGACGCGACGCTTGAACTGCAAGACCCTGTCGCGGCAAAAGTCGCTCCCCGGCTGAAAAGCCCGTTGAATACCCCTTGCTGCGCAGGGTGCATCACCGCGCAGGATGCATCCGAACCGGCGGGTTCCGGCTCCGGTTGACAAAGGGCGCCGGAACCCCACGTGCAGGTCATGGAACGTATGAAAGCGATACTGACACTGACCGCGGCACTCGCCTTTGCCGTGTCACCCTTCACGACTTCGGGATTCAACGGTTTCAGCCCGGACCAGTTCCCGGTTCCGCAGTCGAACCCGCCGGTTCAGCCCGCCGGGTATGCCTTCGCGATCTGGGGGGTGATTTATGTCTGGCTGATCCTCGGGGCCGGTTTCGGCCTTCTCAAGCGTGATATCGACCCGGCGTGGGACCGGACGCGCTGGCCACTGTTCGCCAGCCTCGTTGTCGGTGCGGCATGGATTCCGGCCGCTCAGGTGTCCCCGCCGGCGGCAACGGTGATGATAATCTGGATGGCCGTGACCGCGATCATCGCGCTGGTGCGTTGCGGCCGCGATGACAGGGCCTGGCTACGCGGTCCGATCGCGCTGTATGCGGGGTGGCTGACAGCCGCGAGTTGCGTCGCGACGGCGCTCATGCTGGCCGGGTACGGTGTCACCGGGCCCCAGAGCGCCGCGATCATGATGCTGGCACTGGCACTGGCGATATCCGTGGCCGTGCTCAGGGCGCGCCCCCGGGCATGGGGATACGGCGCAGCGGTGATCTGGGCCCTGGCCGGGATCATCGTGGCAAATGCCGGGCCGGGGCTGCCGAACTGGCCTGTCATGGCGCTGTGCGCGGTGGGGATCGCCCTGCTTGGCTCGCAGATGTGGAAGGGGCTGTCCCGACCGGCACCGGTCCGTCGCTGAGCAACGCCGGGCGCCGACCCGGAAGGACAGAACGCATTTGCCAGAACCACCCCTGCCCGGCCATGGCCGGCAAAAGGAACCGTGCACGCGAAGCGGTCCGAAACAGGCCGCAAGGCAGGATGCGCCGCTATTTCTGCGCCGGGCCATCCCTCATGTGCTTGCGTAGCCGCGAAGGAGTGGATTTCTTGCGGTTCTTGTAGGGGTTGCGATCACCCTGCCCACGCATCGTCAGCCGGATCGGGGTGCCGGGCATGTCGAAATCGTCGCGCAGGCCGTTGACGAGGTACCGCGTATAGCTCTGCTGGATCTTGTCGGGATGCGAGCACATCACCACGAAACCGGGCGGGCGTGTCTTGACCTGCGTCATGTAGCGCAGTTTGATCCGGCGGCCGCCGGGCGCCGGGGGCGGATGCGCCTCGATCATCCCGGCGAGCCAACGGTTGAGCCGCGCGGTGCTGATCCGGCGGTTCCAGACATCATGCGCCTTGAGTATCGCCGCACGCAGCCGGTCCAGCCCGCGGCCCGTCTTGGCCGAGACGGTAACCATCGGCGCACCGCGCAGTTGCGGCAGCAGGCGCTCGAACGCTTCGCGCAGGTCGCGCAGCTTGCCCTGGCGGTCGGTCTCGACATCCCACTTGTTCACCGCCAGAACCACGGCGCGGCCCTCGCGCTCGGCAAGATCGGCAATCCGCAGGTCCTGCTGTTCGAAGGGAATCGCGGCGTCCAGAAGCACCACCACGACCTCGGCGAAGCGGACTGCGCGCAACCCGTCCCCGACCGACAGTTTCTCCAGCTTGTCCTGAACACGGGCCTTCTTGCGCATCCCGGCGGTATCGAAGATGCGCAGTGGCAGGCCCTCCCAGTCCCACCGCAAGGAAATCGCATCGCGGGTGATCCCGGCCTCCGGGCCGGTCAGCAGGCGTTCCTCGCCGACGATGCGGTTGATCAGGGTGGATTTGCCCGCGTTGGGACGGCCAACAACGGCAACTTGCAAGGGGCGGTCCGGCGTGGGTGCATGGCCGATGGCGGTTTCTCCGTCTTCGTCCACCGTCACGTCCAGAACCGGGGCCGCTTCCGCCGCCCGGGCCTCATGGGCATCGGCAACCGGCATGAGGTGCGCGTACAAATCATTGAGCCCCTCGCCATGCTCGGCCGAAAGGCGGATCGGTTCCCCAAGGCCCAGGCCATACGCCTCGTAAACCCCGGCATCGGCCGCGGTACCTTCGGCCTTGTTGGCGGCCAGGAGAACATGACCGGCGCGCTTGCGCAGGATATCGGCGAAAACCTCATCGGCCGGAGTAACACCGGCGCGGGCGTCAATCACGAAAAGGCAGATGTCCGCCATGTCCACGGCCCGTTCGGTGAGACGGCGCATGCGGCCCTGAAGGCTGGCGTCATCGGCCTCTTCCAGCCCGGCGGTGTCGATGACCGTGAAGCGCAGATCACCAAGCCTTGCCTCGCCTTCGCGAAGATCACGGGTAACCCCCGGCTGGTCATCGACAAGCGCAAGGCGCTTGCCAACCAGCCGGTTGAAAAGTGTGGACTTCCCCACGTTGGGGCGGCCCACGATGGCAAGGGTGAAAGGCATCGGTCAGGCTCCGGGCACGTCAGAGAGCCCTGTTAACGCATCGCCGGGTCAACGGAAAGCGTGCAGTTGCCCTTTGGTCGAGACCGCATAGAGCGTACCGCCCGCGACCACCGGATTGGAGGTGGCGCCGCCGGGAACCTCGATGCTGCGGGCAAGCTGCCCGGACACCGGATCGAAAAAGCGCAACTTGCCGTCGCTTGAGGCGACAACCACCTGGCCGCCGGCCACGAGCGGGCCGTAATGCGCGAATATCTCGGACTGCTTGCGCGGCCGGTCCTTGACGAAGAACGGCAGCCGCGTTCCCCAGACCCTTGTGCCATCGGCTTTCTTCAGGCGTACCAGTTCGTTGCGGTCCGATATCAGGAAAATCGAGTCGCCGGCCGGCCATACCGGGCTGAGCGGACCTTCGCTGGCGGTCCACAAGCGTTCGCCATTGGCCAGACGCAACGCCACCATGCGGCCCGAGTGACCGCCGATGTAGATACGGTCACCGTCGATCACCGGATCGCCCGTCACATCCGCGACGCGGGCACTCGCAAGCCCCGGGCGCTGCCCGGCGATCTGGGCATCCCAGATGCGCAATCCGCCCTTGCGGAACGCCGCCTGAACCTCTCCGGACCCAAAGGCGAAGATGGCGTATTTGTCCGAAATCGCGGGGGCCGGGCCGCCGATCACGTTGTTGATGTCAGGGGTTGCGGACAGGCGCCACTTTATCCGGCCGGTATCCGTTTCAAGCGCCCATGCGACATCGTCACCGGCGACAAGATAGATCAGCCCACCCCGGACGGCCGCGGTGCCCGATCCGGTTGCGCGCAGTTTCTGCTGCCAGAGTTCGGCGCCGGTTTCGGGATCGAGCGCGGTGAGAAAACCGAAACCCGTGGTGACGAAAAGCTTGCTGTCCCCGTAGGTAAGCCCGCCGCCGCTGGCATCCGTCGGTCGTTCGTTTTCGGGCACCAGATCGCGTGTCCAAAGGGTTTCACCGGATGTCGAAAGGGCGGTCACCCGCGATTGGGAATCCATCGCGAAAACGCGGCCTTCGGCAACAACCGGGTCGGCGGTGATGCGGGTCCGCCGGCCGTCCCCGGCCCCGATCGAGGCCGACCAGGCAAGCTGAGGAGCCTTGGACAGCGCCGGGTGATCGGTGCGCGTCGCCGGAGACCCGATCCGCTGTGTCCAGTTCGCGTTGGCACGGGTTGCCGGCAACCGTATCGGCGCGGGAGCGTCCGCGGTTTGCGTCGCGCTCTCGGGGGCGGTTTGCCCGTCCGCGACGGGGGCGCGGATATCTTCGCGTTCGCCGGTCAGGATCGGATCGTCCTTGTCACATGCGGACAGGGCCAGAAATCCCGCGACGCCAAGCAATATCGAAAAACGTTTCAACGCAAAATCCTCATCTGTCCAGTCCGCAACCGGCGCTATCGGGCCTGGGGATCACCGCCAAGCGCGACAATCACCTGTGTGACACGCCGACGCAAGCCCTGGGTGGCGTCGGCATCTACCGAGACCTGCCGGAGCCGCTCGATGGCCGCCGATGTTTCACCGGCTGCCGCGTCCATGAGGCCCAGTTGTTCCTCGGCCAGAAGCCGGGTCAGGCCGCTGCCGAGCGCCAGTTCCTCAAGTCGCTGGCGGCGTTCCTCCACGGGCAGGCCGCTATCCGGAATCATCACTGCCTTGAGAATGGCGATCTGCCGATAGGCCGGCGCGACACCGCTGCTTTCTGCCAGCGCCAGAAGCCGGTTGGCGGCGTCCGCCGGCGCCACCGCGGCCTCTTCGCTTGCAGTCAGCAGATCCAGCACGGCGCGGCTTCCGGGATTGGGGGCCTCCATCTCGGCGAGTGCCCGGGCCCGTGCGGCGGGCGCGTCACGCTCCAGCCCGGACAGGATCGCGTCGCCAAGGGCTTGCGCGGCCTGCCGGTCCTGCGACTTGCGCCATTCATTCCAACCGGCCCCCGCCACGAGCACCAGAACCGCCAGAACGGCAATCCAGCCATACCGCCGCATGAGCCGGAAAAGACGGTCTCGCCGGACCTCTTCGGTGACTTCATCTATGAAACTGTCAGTGTCACTCACGGCCCTGCCCCCTTGACGATGCGCCCCTCTTAACCCGTCGCCGGTTCGGTGCCAAGAGCGACAGGTGTTGCAGGAATGGCCCAACTTGCACTTGGTTGCGCAAAGAATTAATCTGAACCGGTCGGTTTAGCCCGGCGGGGTATTGCAAAAGGGCCGGTCTTGCCCAATTCCCCCGCAGGAGTTTCCGTCGTCGAGCTGTGGATGAACTCATGCGCCTGTTTCCTGTAGTGGCCGCACTGATCGTCATGGGCCTGGTATACGCTTTCGTTTTCGAACGCGACAATCTGCTTGCGCTGGTCTCATCGGGGCAGGCCGAAGCCCCGCGCGACAACGCCCCCGCCGAAGCCGATGCCGGAACAACCGCGACGGATCGCCGCGCGGACAGGCCCGTGGGGGTCGTCGCGGTGCATTCGCAGGCCCGGGTTGTGGAAAATGCGGTCGTCCTGAGGGGCCAGACCGAGGCCGACCGGCAGGTGGACGTTCGCGCCGAGACCTCCGGCAAGGTCGTGTCCGAACCACTCAGGAAAGGGGCCTTCGTCAAGGCAGGCCATCAGCTTTGCCGGCTGGAGCCGGACACCCGGGAAATATCGCTTGCCGAGGCCAAGGCCCGACTGGCCGAGGCCCGGGCCCGCGTTCCCGAGTCCCGTGCGCGGCTTCAGGAGGCGCAGGCAAGGCTTTCCGAGGCCGAGATCAACGAAAATGCCGCGTCCCGGCTTTCCGAAGAGGGCTTCGCGTCGGAAACACGCGTGGCCGCCACGCAGGCGGCCCTGCGATCAGCAGAGGCCGCCGTCGAATCCGCCAGGTCGAACCTTGAAACAACCCGTGCCAATATCCAGTCCGCCGAGGCCGCCGTCGCGTCGGCGGAACTGGAGATCGACCGCCTGACGATTACCTCCCCGTTCGGGGGGGTGCTGGAATCCGACACCGCCGAGCTTGGCAGCCTGCTGCAACCCGGTGCGCTTTGTGCGACGGTGATTCAACTCAACCCCATGAAACTGGTGGGCTTCGTACCCGAAACCGGGGTTGACCGCATCGAAACGGGCGCGACAGCGACGGCGCGTCTAGCCTCGGGACAACGTGTGGAGGGCAAGGTGATCTTCCTGTCGCGCGCCGCCGATCCGGAAACCCGAACCTTCCGCGTGGAAATCGAGGTGCCCAACCCGGATCTCGAGATTCGCGACGGTCAGACAGCCGACATCACGATCGCCGCCGAGGGCAAGAAGGCCCACAAGCTGCCGCAATCCGCCCTGACGCTGAATGACGAGGGCACGTTGGGCGTCCGTCTGGTCACGGCGGATGGCACCGGGACACGTTTCACACCGGTTTCCATACTGCGCGACACGCCCGACGGGGCATGGATGACCGGACTGCCGGAAAAGGCCGACGTCATCATCATCGGGCAGGAATACGTGACTGACGGCGTCTCCGTCGATCCCGCCTTTCGGGAGGCGGCGCAATGACCGGCATCGTCGATTGGGCCGCCGCACGCGCGCGAATGGTCATCGCGTTCATCGCCCTGTCGCTGCTGGCCGGAACCCTGTCCTATGTCAACCTGCCCAAGGAAGGTGAGCCGGATATCGAGATCCCCGCACTTTTCGTGTCGGTTCCGTTCCCGGGAATCTCGGCGGAGGACAGCGAGAAACTTCTCGTCAAACCGATGGAGACCGAGCTGAGCGATCTTGACGGGCTCAAGACGATGACCGGCACGGCCGCGGAGAACTACGGCGGGGTTGCCCTGGAATTCGAGTTCGGCTGGGACAAGACCAAGATCCTTGCGGATGTGCGCGACGCGATGGATGCCGCCGAAGCGGAGTTTCCCCAGGGAGCCGAGAAATACACCCTGAACGAGGTTAATTTCAGCGAATTTCCCATCATCATCGTGAACCTGACAGGCGCGGTGCCCGAGCGCACGATGCTGCGGGTTGCCAGGGATCTCCAGGACCGGCTGGAAGGTCTGGAGCCGGTTCTGGAAGCCGGGATCGCCGGCAATCGAGACGAGATGATGGAAGTCGTGATCGACCCCCTGAGGCTGGAGGCCTACAATGTCACGGCCACCGAGTTGATCAACGTCGTGCGCAACAACAATCAGCTCATTGCCGCCGGCGAAGTGCGTACCGAGGACGGCAGCTTTTCGGTGAAGATCCCGTCTTCGTTCGATGAAACCCGCGACATCTACGATCTGCCGGTCAAGGTCAACGGTGACCGGGTTGTGACGCTGGGCGATCTCGCGCGCATCAATCTAACCTTCGAGGACAGGCAGGGGACGGCCCGTTTCAACGGCGAGAAGACGGTCGCGCTTCAGGTCGTCAAGCGCAAGGGCTTCAACATCATAGACACCGCGGAACTGATCCGCGACACTGTCGACCAGGCGGCGGCAAAATGGCCCGACAAACTGCGCGCGGCGGTGGATGTGGGCACCTCGAACGATCAGTCGCGTATCGTCGAATCCATGGTCAAGCAGCTTGAGGGATCGGTGCTGACTGCGATCGCGCTGGTGATGATCGTGACCCTTGCCGCTCTTGGCATCCGGCCCTCGCTACTGGTCGGGTTCGCGATCCCCACCTCCTTTCTGTTGTGCTTCGCATTCCTGGCGCTGATGGGTATCGCGGTATCCAATATCGTGATGTTCGGCCTGATCCTTGCCGTGGGAATGCTGGTGGACGGTGCCATCGTGGTGGTGGAATACGCCGACAAGCGCATCGCCGATGGCGAGGGGCCGATGACGGCCTACGTAGCCTCGGCCAAGCGGATGTTCTGGCCTGTGGCAAGTTCAACCGCGACGACGCTCTGCGCCTTTCTGCCGATGCTGTTCTGGCCTGGCATTCCGGGGCAGTTCATGGGCATGCTGCCGGTCACGCTCATTTTCGTCCTCAGCGGCTCATTGCTGGTGGCGCTGATCTACCTGCCCGTGCTTGGTGGTGTGACGGGGCGTGTGGAACGTCTTTTCAACACGGTGACCGCCAGCATCGCCGGCGGTTTCTGGCTTTGGAACCTGTTGCTGTTCCCGCTGGCTTTGGGGGGCGTGGCGCTGACGCTGTGGTTGCTTCCCCCCCTTCTGGAGGCGGTGAGCGCGCAATTCGCCGCGATGGATGGCGAACGGATCCTCGGATCGGTGATGCCCACACTCGCGACAGTGTTTGCCATGCTGCTGGGCGCGGTGGTGCTGGCCGCGGTGGCGCTGTCCGGCGTGATCGCCACGCTTCTGGGGCTCATCGCCTGCGGGCGGCGCATCAAGGGTGTCGCAGGCTGGCTTCGGCGGGCGCTTTTGCCGCCGAGGCGCCCGAAGGTCGCCTCGGGCTATCGGCGGCGCCCCTTCGGGATGCTGATCCACATGATCGCCGCCAATCCCGTGGCGCCGCTCCTGGTTTTCTGCGGTGTCTTCGTTCTGGTCGGATCCGTCCTGATTTTCTACATCAACAACAATAACGGCACGGAATTCTTCGTGGAAACCGAGCCGGAGAACGCGATCGTCTACGTGCGCGCCCGGGGGAATCTGTCCATCGACCAGAAAGACATGCTGGTGCGCGAGGTCGAGGAGATTGTCATCGACCATCCGAACGTGCGTAACGCCTTCGCATTTGCCGGCGATGGCGGGTTGAGCAACAACACCGGGGGCGAGCAGCCGCCTCTGGATACCATCGGACAGGTTCAACTGGAAATCACCCAGTGGGAGAACCGCCCGACCGTGACCGAAACCTGGTTCACCATCCCGTTCCTGGATTTCGACGTGACGCGGCGTGTCAATGACCCGGCGTTCGATGGAGAAAGCACGATCGAGGACCTGACAGCCGAACTCGCGAAGATCCCCGGGATCAGGATCGAGATCCTCGCGCTGGAGCGTGGTCCGGCCTCGGCCAAGCCCGTGCATCTGCGGCTCAAGGGCGACGACTGGACCGCATTGCGCGAAGCGACCGCCCTGGCGCGCGAAAAATTTGACGAGACCCGCGGCCTGGAATTGATCGAGGACACGCTGCCGCTGCCCGGAATCGACTGGCAGATCGAAGTCGACGTCGAGAAGGCCGGGCGCTTCGGCGCCGACGTTGCCACCGTGGGGGCGATGGTGCAACTGGTGACACGCGGCATCCTTCTCGACACGATGCGCGTCGACAGCAGTGACGAGGAAATCGACATTCGCGTGCGCCTTCCGGGCGAGGAACGGGTGCTGAGCACGCTCGATACGCTTCGGGTTCGGACCGATCAGGGTCTTGTCCCCCTGTCGAACTTCATTTCCCGGCGTCCGGTGGAAAAGCTGGCGCAGATAGACCGCGTGGACCAGACCCGTTTCTTCGATATCAAGGCGGCAGTCGCGAACGGCCTGACAAGGACAGAGCAGACCGAGGATGGCGGCACAGCCGAGGTGCCGATCACGCCGAACGAGCGGATCGAAACGCTCACCCGGTGGCTGGAGGGCGGAAATCTTCCGCAGGGTGTGGAATACGAGTGGACCGGCGATCAGGAAGATCAGCAGGAAAGCCAGGCTTTCCTCAGCAAGGCCTTCGCCGGTGCCCTGGGGCTGATGTTCATCATCCTGCTGGCGCAATTCAACAGTATCTACAATGCCACGCTGGTGCTGCTGGCGGTTGTGCTCAGCACCACGGGTGTGCTTATCGGAATGCTGGTGATGAACCAGCCCTTCTCGATCATCATGACCGGCACCGGAATCGTGGCGCTTGCCGGCATCGTGGTGAACAACAACATCGTCCTGATCGACACCTACCAGGAATACAGCCGCTACATGCCCCGGATCGAGGCGATCACGCGCACCGCCGAGGCACGTATCCGGCCTGTCTTGCTGACCACGATCACAACCATGGCGGGCCTCGCGCCGATGGTTTTCGGACTGAGCCTCGATTTCATCAATGGCGGCTATTCCTTCAATTCGCCCACCTCTCTGTGGTGGAAACAGCTTTCGACGGCGGTTGTCTTCGGGCTCGGCATCGCCACGCTGCTGACGCTTGTCTTCACTCCGTCGATGCTGGCGCTGAGGGTTTGGGCCACGACCTATGTTGTCTGGATCGCGCGGACCGTGGCGATGCTTGTGCCCGGCGGATCGACACGCGCCGCACATGACTGGGCGCTGAACCGCGCCGCCGGACGTCTGCGCGCGCCCGAGGTGATATGGGACATTCCCGCGCCGGCGGACTCCGCCGAAGCGCAGGCGGGGGATCCGGACGCACCCGAAGATGCGGCGCCCGACGGATTCCGCTGGGTGCTGGAGCGACGCAAGGCCGAAACACAAGAACGCCCGCGCGGCGGCACACCCCTGCGCGCCGCCGAATAGGGCGTGTTGCGTTCACTCGGAGCCGGCCCGGCGACGGGCGGGCAACCCAGATCCGGCGCAACATGCTTCAGGCGCAAGCCCGCCGGGCCGGTCTTGTGGCGGCAAACGGGCAGTTTTCTTGTTCCGGGGCTGGCAGGCCATTCTTCCAATTCCGCCATGCGGCCACGGATGAAAGCCGGCAGCCAATGCGCCCGGCCTGGTACGGCGCTGTCAGGCGGCCGCGCTTTCGGCCTGCTGGCGGCGCCACAGTGCGGCGTAGCGCCCGTGCCGCGCAAGCAGGTCGGAATGGGTGCCCTCTTCGGCCACGCCGCCATCCTCGAGCACGACGATCCGGTCGGCATCGGCCACTGTTGACAGCCGGTGCGCGATGGTGATCACCGTACGCCCCTGCGCGGCCCTTTGCAGCGCCCCCTGAATGTCGCGCTCGGTTTCGGTGTCGAGGGCGCTTGTCGCCTCGTCCAGAAGCAGGATGGGCGGATCCTTCAACAGTGTCCGGGCGATGCCGACGCGCTGTTTCTCGCCCCCCGAAAGTTTCAGGCCGCGTTCGCCCACCGTCGTTTCATAGCCGTCTGGCAGACCGGTGATGAACTCATGGATCTGCGCGGCTTTCGCCGCCGCCTCGATCTCGGAGCGGGTGGCGCCATCCCGGCCATAGGCGATATTGTACCCTATCGTGTCATTGAACAGCACCGTGTCCTGCGGCACCACGCCGATCGCGTCATGCAGGCTTTCCTGCGTGACATCCCGCAGATCCTGTCCGTCGATCCGGATCGCCCCGCCCTGAACATCGTAGAACCGGAAAAGAAGCCGCCCGATGGTGGACTTGCCGGCCCCCGACGCTCCCACCACCGCGACCGTCTGCCCGGGCGGCACATCCAGCGACACGCCGCGCAGGATCGGGCGCTCCGGGTCGTACCCGAACGTAACGTCGCGCAGTTCGACACGGCCGCCCGAAACCTTCAGCGGCGTGGCACCGGGGCGGTCGGTGACCTCGGCGGGTTGGTCAAGCAGGCCGAACATCTCGCCCATGTCCACAAGGCTCTGGCGGATTTCGCGATAGACGGTGCCGAGGAAGTTGAGCGGCATGGTGATCTGGATCATGTAGGCATTGACCATGACGAAATCGCCCACGGTCATGCTGCCGCCCTGAACCCCGAGAGCGGCCATCACCATCACCGCCACGAGGCCGGACGTTATGAGCAGGGACTGCCCGACATTCAGCAGACCCAGCGAATAGGAGGTTCTGAGCGCCGCCCATTCGTAGCCCGCCATCGCGGCGTCATAGCGCGCCGCCTCACGTCCCTCGGCGCCGAAATACTTGACGGTCTCGAAGTTCAGCAGGCTGTCGATCGCCTTCTGGTTGGCGTCGGTATCCTGATCGTTCATCTGCTTGCGCAGCTTCACGCGCCATTCCGTCACCTTGAAGGTGAAGAGCACGTATGCCGCGATCACCCCCATGACCACGGCGAGATACCAGAAATCGAAAGCGGCCCAGAGCACCACCGAGATCATCGCCAGTTCCAGGATCAGCGGACCGATGGAGAAGAGCAGGAAGCGCAACAGGAACTCGACCCCCTTCACGCCGCGTTCCATGATCCGGCTGAGCCCCCCTGTGCGCCGCGTGATGTGATAGCGCAAGGACAGGCGATGGATGTGGCGGAAGGTTTCAAGCGCGAGTGCGCGCAGGGCGCGCTGAGCGACGCGCGCGAAGATCACGTCACGCAGTTGTTGAAAGCCCACGTTCATCAACCGCGCCATGCCATAGGCAATTGTCAGGCCCACGGCCCCGGCCCCCAGCATCCAGGCCGGCTGCGTGCCCTCGTTCGAAAGAGAGTCCACGGCAAGCTTGTAGAAATAGGGGGTGCCGACGGCCACCAGCTTGGCGATGAAGAGCGCGGCCAGCGCCAGAAGGACACGGCGCTTCACCCAGGCCTGGCCATCGGGCCACAGGTAGGGTGCGACGCGGCGGATCGTGCGCCACCCGTTGGCGGGAGCCTCTGTTGTCGTGAGCGGCCTGCGGCGCATCGTGAATACCCTGGTGAGCCGTTGCAACGGACGGATGGCACCAGATAGGATGCCATGAGCCGGATTGCCAGTGCATGGCGCCTGAATGGCACCCGGTGTTCCGCACCGGCCACAAGAGCCCCGCATGAACGCAGACGTGAGGGAAGGAGACAAGGATCCCGCGCGAAAATGTCGGATGACAGCAGCCAGACCCGAAGCGGACCACATCTGTTGACCCGCCAGCCGAGGGAGCTCATGCAGGTTGGGCGGAAAGCGGTCGTCCGCTGCGCTGCTCACGCACGTCAGCAATGCACAGATGTCAGGTTTGGCAAAGTTCAAAAAACCCAAGTTGACCGATGCGCGCCTAATCGTATCGACGTCTTTGATCGAGCCAGCGAGAGAACGTTTGACAACCCGGTTCCAAAGTGACCAAGTTAAAAAGGCTGCGGGGTTGAGCAATGGTTACACTACGGGACATAACTTCTTTCGGTGAAATAGCGGCCGAGGATGATCCGGTCTTAGACTACTTTTTGACGACTGACGCAGTGCAAGATATACAAAGTGGGAAAATCCTCTTAGTGCTGGGCCGAAAGGGTAGCGGAAAAACGGCTCTGGTAAAACATTTTACAGAAACCCAGCCTGCCACACACGGTCAGCCGTTGTCGTTGAGGAGCTATCCTTGGGAAGCACATGCAGCATTGGTCGACAAAGGTGCTTCTGTAACGGAAGCGTACGTAGCTTCATGGCGATTGCTCATCGCAATCAGACTCGCAAGCATGGTGACGGATCTTGGGTCTTCCAAATATACCGACACGCTAAAAGGGCTCCAAGCCTTTCTCATGGAAAACTTTGGAACGTTAAAACCGGAAACAAAATCTATTCTATCGCGACCAAAATTAAAAGTGGTTGGGCTCAGCATCGATCCAAAGATAGCCGGCTTTTCTCTTGGTTCAATCACATTTGGCGATCCCGCCAAAGAAAACGTACTTGGATTGGAGCTGGATAGCCTCGCAAACTCAATTCTAAATGACGTCAGCAACGCCATAGCTGAGCTTGATATTCAGAAATTACACCTCCACTTTGATGAATTGGATCAGGGGCTTGACTTATTGGATGACACCAAGAAGCGGATGTTGATAGGTCTTATCTTGGCCGCTCGTGACATCAAGGGATCCAGCCAATTGCGGGCCAATATTTCACCAATAATCTATTTACGGACAGATATTTGGGAACAAGTGTCGTTCTCCGACAAAAACAAAATCACACGAAGCTCGACTGTACGCTTGAGGTGGAATGAAAAAACACTAAAAGAGCTTATTGAATCCAGACTTAAATCAAAACTTGGCGAATGTGTAAAATGGTCAAATATCGAAGATGGTGCGAAGATGCGAGGCTCACAAGGCAAGCTTCAGCACATGCTTGCTCGAACCCTTTTACGTCCTCGTGATGTCATTCAGTTTCTCAACGAAGCGCTGAAAGTAGCGCATGATCGAAATGATGATCCGCTGGTTTTTATAAACGACGACTTCAATACTTGCAGGGAGCAATACTCTGAATACCTAAAAGATGAGCTTGCTGACGAAATAGATCCGCATTGGGAACAGTGGACAGACGGGTTACGCGCATGCTCGAAGACCCAAACGATCACTTTTCAAAAGGAAGATTTTTTAAAAAACTACAAGAAAATTAGATCAAAGGACAATATGCTCGATGGAGAAGCTGCTTTGGAGCAACTTTATCGTTTTTCCATTATTGGTTTCCTAACCCCTTCTGGGGGCGGAGGGTCGTCTTGGACATTCAGATACTCAGATGATAACGCAGGATGGGATACGACAGCATCTCGGTTGAAAGTTCATAGTTGTCGGATCCCGGAAGGTAGTATGGCCGTTTCCTGAACAGGTCGGGCTTGAGTTTGTGCCAGTCTTTCATCGCCTGCAAGGGCGTCTTGCTGCCCAGGGCTGATTGCGGGAGCTGCTGGTTGT
>NZ_QNGB01000042.1 GCF_003298505.1 Roseovarius sp. TE539 | reverse complement strand
TTGACGTTTCCATCAGTAACACCTGCTCTTCCTCCGTGCCAAAGCGCACGGATGTTAACAATGCAGGTGGGTCAGTTTTAGATGATCATACCCACCCAAGTGGGTCACTTTTGCATGCCGATTCACACCAGTACCGGACGCTGCTCGGCGTCTCGGCTTCGCTCGGGCTGCCCTATCACCTGGTCACCGGCGACGTGCGCCAGGCCAACTATTCGAGCCTGCGGGCCGAGTTGGTGGAGTTCCGCCGGCGGGTGCAGCAGCTCCAGCACGGGGTGATCGCGCATCAGCTCTGCCGCCCGGTCTGGGCGCGCTGGCTGGAGACCGCGCGGCTGGCGGGCCGGCTGGATCTGCCCGACCCGGCGGCCGCGCGCATGGTGCAGTGGATTCCGCCCCGCTGGGACTGGGTCGATCCGCTGAAGGACATCCAGGCGCAGGTGCTCGCGATGGAGGCCGGCATCACCTCGCGGCGCAAGGTGGTCGAGGCCACCGGCTACGACGTCGAGGAAGTGGACCGCGAGAACGCCACGGACACGGCGCGCGCCGAGGGGCTGGGCCTGCGCTACCGCACCAGCCCGGGCGAGACGCAGGGGGCGCGGGCGACCCCGGTGACGCGGCCCGATCCGGGCGACGGGGCGGATGGCGACAGCCAAGACGAAGGGGCGGCAGCGGGCCGCGCGACCGAACAGGAGTGACATCATGAAAAGCTGGTACACGATCCGCGCCCGCGACGGCGCCGCGGAGGTGCTGATCTATGACGAGATCGGCGCCTATGGCGTCTCGGCCAAGGGGTTCCTGGCCGAGCTGGGCGCGCTGCCGGATGACGCGACCATCGACCTGCGCCTCAACAGCCCCGGCGGGTCGGTCTTCGATGCCGTGGCCATACACAACGCGCTGAGCCGCCATGCCGGCACGGTGACCGTCTGGATCGACGGCATCGCGGCCTCGGCGGCGAGCTACGTCGCCATGGCAGGCGACGCGATCGTTATGCCCGAGAACGCCTTCCTGATGATCCACGATCCCTCCGGCCTCGTCATGGGCACGGCGGCGGACATGCGCGAGATGGCGGGGACGTTGGACAAGATCGCGGCCGGCATGCTGCGCGGCTACGCGGCCAAATCCGGCAAGACCGAGGACGAGATCGCGGCGCTGATGGCGGCGGAGACCTGGTTCTCGGCCGCCGAGGCGCTGGACGCCGGCCTTGCCACGCGGCTGGCGGATCCCGTGCGCATCGCCGCCAGCTTCGACATCGCCCGCTTCCGGAACGCGCCGCCCGAGCTGGTGGAGGCTGTCGAGCCGGTCGAGACCGCCGATCCGGAAAGCGCGGAGACGGGAACCGACATCGTTGAAGACGCCAACGATGTCGCGCCGGCGCCCGATCCCGAGGCGCACGATTCGGACGGCACGGCGGCAGACGCCGCCACAGGCCCGGACGCCGCGGCCATCCGGGCAGAGGCCATCGCCCATGCGCGGGCCGTCGTCGATCTCTGTCGCCTCGCCGGACAGCCGCAGATGGCCGGGCGGTTCCTCGAGGAGGACGCCAGCCTCGACGCAGTGCGCGCCGCGCTGCTGCACGCGAAGGCCGAGGCCGCGCCCGAGATCACGCCTCATCACCCGCAACCGGGGCGCAGCGCCACGACCCGCCCCTGGGGCGACGTCATCGCCCGCACCTTCAAGCTGAAAGGATGACTCCATGACCACGCTGACAGAGGGCACGCATCCCGGCGGCTTCCTCGTCTGGGAAGCCCATCGCGACTACACCCGCGAGACGATCACCGTCGCCTCCGGAACGCTCGTCCCCGGCACGGTGCTGGGCCAGATCACGGCCTCGGGCAAATACGCCGCGCATGATCCCAATGCCACCAACGGCACCGAGACCGCGGTCGCGGTGCTCTGGGGCAAGGCGGATGCGTCCGGTGGCGATGCCCCGGCCGTCGCGATGGTCCGCGGGCCCGCCATCGTCAACCGCCACGATCTCGTCTTTGCCGGCACGCCGAGCGATCCCGAGATCGCCGCGGCCCACACGGCGCTCCTCGCCGCGGGCATCCTCGTCCGCTGACCGCGCATCCCCACACCCATCCCTGACCCGGAGGCATCAACATGGCAACCATGGACATCTTCGAAGGCGATGCCTTCACCATCGTCGAGCTCACCCGCGCGCTCGAGAACATCCCCTACAAGCCCGCGATCCTGTCGGGCGCGAACCTTTTCGGCGCCCGCGGGGTCCGCGCGCGCACCGTGATGATCGAGAGCCGGGACGGCACGCTGTCGCTGATCCCGTTCTCCGAACGCGGCTCGGCCTACGAGAGCCAGATCCCCGAACGCCGCGAGATGCGCGCCTTCGTCTGCCGGCAGTTCAAGAAGCAGGATGTGCTCTGGGCCTCGGAGATCCAGTCCATCCGCGACTTCGGCTCGGAGACCGCCGTTCAGCAGGTGCAGGCCGAGGTGGCGCGCAAGCTCGGCCGCCTCAGGAACGACGCCGAGGCCACCTTCGAGTTCCACCTCTTCAACGGCATCCAGGGCGTGGTGAAGGACCCCAAGGACGGGGCGACGGTCATCGACTACCACGCCGAGTTCGGCATCACGCCCGCAGCGGAGGTCGACTTCGATCTCGACAATGCGACACCCGCCTCGGGCGCGCTGCGCAAGCGCTGTCAGGCGCTGATCGAGAGCGTCGAGGACAGCTTGGGCGGGCTCGCCGCCGGCCAGGTGCAGATCCGCGCCGAATGCGGCTCGGCCTTCTTCGCCGATCTCGTGGCGCACAAGGAGGTGCGCGAGACCTACCTGAACACCGCGGCGGCCGCCGATCTGCGCGGGCGCGTGGGCGAAGAGGTCAGCTTCGGCGGCATCACCTTCCGCCGCTACCGCGGGGGCCTCGGCTTCGGCGTGCCCACCGACAAGGCCTACTTCTATCCCGAAGGCGTCGAGGGGCTGTTCGAGATCTACTACGCCCCCGCCGACACCTTCGAGACGGTCAACACCGTGGGCCAGCCGCTCTACGCGCGCATGATCCCGGATCGCGACCGCGACGAATGGGTGCGGCTGGAGATCGAGAGCAATCCGCTGCCGATCTGCACGCGCCCGCAGGTGCTTCGCTCGGCGCGGCGGACCTGATGAGCGTGGTTGCCATGGCCCTCGATGCGCTCTTCGCGGATGACAACATCGCCCGCGAGGCCGTCTACACGCCCGAGGGTGGTGCCCCCGTCCTCGTCCGGGTCGTGGCGCGACGCGCGGACGAGACCACAGGTTTCGGCGACGCGCGCATCTGGTCGGAGACCACGCGCGTGGATCTGCGCGTGGCCGAGGTGGCAAACCCGCGCCCGGGCGACCGCATCGAAATCGACGGCGAGGCCTTCCTCATCCAGGGCGAGCCCGTCCGCGACCGCGAGCGGCTGGTCTGGACCTTGGACCTGCGCCCGGCATAGGAAGGTGCGAGAGATTTCGTCCGCTCAGGATAAGCAGATGCAACACGATTGGAGCCGGCTGAGCCATCTGCAGATCGGGCGATATGCCGAGTACTTCACCAAGATGCAGTTCACGTTGCTCGGCCTCGATGTCTACTCGGCGGAGGTCGACGATCGCGGGATTGACTTCGTCGTGCGGCAGGAACCCGACCGATACTGGGACGTGCAGGTCAAGTCCGTGCGGAAGCTCAACTACGTTTTCTTCCGGAAGGACGTGTTCCGTATCCGATCCAACCTGCTGGTTGCACTTACGCTGTTCGAGGACGGCCTGGCACCTCATCAGTATCTCATACCTGCATCTCGGTGGGCCGAACCAGACGGTCTCTTCGTCGACCGGGATTATGAGGGCGCGGTCAGCAAGCCAGAATACGGCCTGAACCTCTCTCGAAAGCGGCTTCCAGACCTGGAGTCTTTCCGCTTCGAACATGCTGCCGCCAACATCTTCGGCGCTGGCGCGTCACGCGACTGATCGTGTCTCCGAAATCCGGATGAAACTGAATCTGGACGTCACACCGGACCTCGCCGCGCTCATGGCTGCGGAGATCAAGGCGGGCGAGCGCGCGGTGACCACGGCGATGCGGGAGGCCGGCGGGCAGCTCAAGGCCGACTGGCGCCGCCAGATCACCGGCGCGGGGCTGGGCCAGCGGCTGGCCAGAAGCATCCGCGCGGAGACATGGCCCAAGGGCACGACCAGCATCGGCGCGGCCTCGCTGGTCTGGTCGAAGGCCCCGGCCATCGTCGGAGCCCACGACACCGGCCCTCTGATCCGCTCGAAGACCGGCTTCTGGCTCGCGATCCCGACGCCCGCCGCCGGCCGCGGCCTGCGCGGCGGCAAGATCACCCCGGGCGAATGGGAGCGCCGCCGGGGGCTGCGGCTCCGCTTCGTCTACCGCAGGCGGGGCCCCAGCCTGCTCGTGGCCGACCGCGCCCGCATCAATAAGCGGGGCCAGGCGGTGGCCTCGCGCGCGAAGACCGGCCGCAACCAGGTCACCGCGCCGATCTTCCTGCTGGTCCCGCAGGTCAAGCTGCCGAAGCGGCTGGACCTCGACCGGGACGCCGAGCGGGCGCACGGCAGCGTGCCGGGGCTGATCGTGGCAAACTGGGTGGAGGGGAGGCTGTGATATCGGCAAGCGGGACGAAGCTGTCTCCTAAGTCGCCACCGCTGAGGCCATGTTGCGGATATTCGGGACAGCGGGCAAACTCGAGAAATGCCGATACGGATCGCCAACTCTTCGGATATCGAAGCCTGGGCCGACCTGCGTGCCCAGCTTTGGCCGGATGCGTCATTCGACGAACACCGTGATGAAATAGCGGCGATTCTCGCAAGACCCCACGGGGAGTACATCGCCTTCTTGGAGGAAGATAATGGGACTGGGCTCCGCGCCTTCGCCGAGGCCGCCCTGCGCCGAGACCATGTGAACGGATGCGAAACGACGCCCGTCGCTTTTCTGGAGGGGATCTTCGTGCGCGCCGAGCATCGGGGCTGCGGTATCGGCGGCCAGTTGTTGCGAGCAGTCCAATCCTGGGCGCGCGAACGCGGATGTACGGAGCTTGGATCAGACGCGGATCTCGCGAACACCTCAAGCCACGCCTTCCATGCGGCCGTAGGCTTCGAGGAGACAGAACGCGTCGTCTTTTTCCGAATGCCCCTGTAGCTCAGCTTCCGCCACCTCGGGAGCGTTGGCGACAATCGCAGCGAGTTTACCAAGGGTTCGAAGCCGACCTCTCCTGCACCTGCATAGCAGTGAAGAACCATGCCCACCCCTCGCGAAACCATCCTCGCCGCGCTGCACGCGCGGCTCTCGGCGCTGCCGGCCACTGCCCTGCGTGGTGAGGTGCTGCCCGAGCGGGTGCCGGCCGAGGGCCTGCTGATCCTGCGGGACGGCGAGCCGGGCGAGCCCGAGGTCACGCTCTCGCCGCTTGCCTACCACTACCAGCACCGCGCCGAGATCGAGGCGGTCGTGCAGGGGACCGACCGTGACGTCGCCTTCGACACGCTGACAGCCAGCATCGGCACGGCGCTCGCCGCGGACCGGACGCTGGGCGGGCTCTGCGACTGGGTCGAGGCGGAGGCGCCGCGGCCGGTCGATCTGCCGGTCGAGGGCGCGGCCAGCCTGAAGGCGGCGACGATCGCGGTGGTGCTGCACTACACGACGGACGACCCGCTGAGCTGAGCGCGGCGCCCACGACACCGGGGCACCCCCAAACCCAACCACTGACCCACCGGCCCGCGGACCCGCTCCGCGGGCCGCTTCTTTCTGCGACAGGAGACCACCATGGCACGATCCCTTGGGGCGCGGGCGCGGCTGGCGCTCGGCTTCGAGACCACCTACGGCACGCCGCCGGCCAGCGGCTTCATCCGCATGCCGTTCGCGCCGGGGCTGACCGTCGCCGCCGAACAGCCGCTGCTCGACTCCGAGCTGCTGGGCTACGGCCGCGATCCGCTGGCGCCGGTCAAGGACGCGATCACCGCCGATGGCGACGTGGTGGTCCCGATCGACGCGGAGGCCTGGGGCCACTGGCTCAAGGCCGCCTTCGGCGCGCCCGTGACCAGCGGCACCGGGCCCTACACCCACGAGTTCCAGTCGGGCGCCTGGGACCTGCCGAGCTTCGCGCTGGAAAAGGGCCTGCCGGAGGTTCCGCATTACGCGATGTATCCCGGCTGCCGGGTCAACCAGTTGCAGTGGTCGATGGAGCGCTCGGGCCTCGTGACCGCGACGGTCGGCGTCATCGCGCAGGGCGAGGACAAGAGCGCCACCAGCCAGGCCGGCACGCCGAGCGAGCCTGCGCTCAAGCGCTTCGGCAGCTTCAACGGCAGCGTCCAGCGCAACGGCACCGCGCTCGGCAATCTCGTCTCGGCCGAGATCACCTATGCCAACAATCTCGACCGGGTGGAGACGATCCGCGCCGACGGCAAGATCGACGGCGTGGAGCCCGGCATCGCCGCGCTCACCGGCAACGTGGTGGTCCGCTTCGCCGACGAGACGCTGCTGCAACAGGCCATCGACGGCGATCCTTGCGAGCTGGTGTTCGGTTACGCGCTGCCCTCGGGCGAGAGCTTCACGCTCACCGGGCATGCCGTCTACCTGCCGCGCCCGCGGATCGGGATCGACGGGCCGCAGGGCATCCAGGCGACCTTCGACTGGCAGGCGGCGCGCGACCCCGGCACCGGCCGCATGGCCACCGCAACGCTCATCAACGACGTGGACCAGTATTGATGCTCCGACTCGACATGACGCGCAAACCCGCCTGGCACGACATGCCCGGCGGCGTGCGCCTGAAACTCCTGCCGATCACCACCGCGCTGATGGCCGAGGCGCGCCGCGACCCGGACGTGGTCGAGGCGCTGGAGACCGTGCCCGGCGAGGGCGACGATGCGGAGACATCGCGCGCGAGCGACGAAGCGGTGGCGATCCCCTTCGCGGTGGCGCTGGCCCGGCTCGCGATCGTCGAGTGGGAGGGCGTGGGCGACGCGAAGGGCGCCCCGGTGGACCCCGGGCCCGAGACGATCCCGGCGCTGATGGACATCTGGCCGATCTTCGAGGCGTTCCAGACCCGCTACGTCCAGAAGGGGCTGCTGCTGGAGCAGGAAAAAAAACGCCTCTGCGCCCTCGCAGCCTGGGTCTGGGGCGGGGGCGCGGAGTACTGCGCAGGGTGCCAAGGGCCGTGCCCGGACTGCCCGCAAACGCAAGAGCGGCCGCTGACGCTCGAGGGCCGGCAGGTACGGGACCTGGTGCAGGCGGCGGGCGGCCAGCTGCGGCTGGCGCCGATGGGCGGCGTCATCGGCTTCGACATGACCGCGCTGCTCGCCATGGCGCGCGCCCGCGGCGTTGACCCGGCCGCCGCCGCCGAGCTTCTCCCGCATGTCGAGGCGGCGGTGGTCGAGACCCTGCAGAAACGAAGCGACGAGGCCCGCGGAGACGGCGGCGCCATGGGGGCTGAGTGATGGCCGAAAAACGCGTGAGCGTCCGCCTGTCCGCGACGGGCGGTCGTCAGGTCAAGGATGCGCTCCGCGGTGTGGGCGAGGCCGGGCAGCAGGGCTTCCGGCGTCTCTCGCACGAAATGGAGGCGGCGAACCGCCGGCTCGCCCGCTTCGCGCGGCAGGCTTCGCGGATCGCCCGGGTCGTCGGCGCCGCGGCTGCGGCGGCCGGTGCGGCGCTGATCCGCTCGGGGCTTCAGACCATCGATGCGCAGGCCAAGCTCGCGCAGTCGCTCGCCACCACCACGGCGAGCGTGCAGGTGCTCGCCCGGGCGGCGGACCTGTCGGGCAATTCCTTCCGCGAGCTCGAGGCCGGGTCCGCGCGCCTGACCCGGCGCCTGTCGCTCTTCGCCGCCGACGGGAGCGGGCCGGCGGCCGATGCGATCCGGCGGCTGGGGCTCAACGCGGCGGAGCTGCTCGCGCTGCCGCTCGATGCGCGCATCGCGCGGGTGACCGAGGCGATCCGGCAGAACGCGGCGGCTTCCGAGCAGGCGGCGCTGTTCTCGCAGCTCTTCGGCGACCGCGCCTTCGTGGCCTTCCAGCGACTCGACCCCGCGCAGCTGCGCCAGGCGAACGACGAGCTGCGCCGCTTCGGCGTGCTGGTGAACGACGCCGACGCGGACCGGATCGAGGAGACGAACGACGCGATCTCGCGGCTGGGGCTGCTCTGGCGCGGCCTCTCGAACCAGCTGGCCGTCGCCGCCGCACCGGCGCTGCAGAGCGCGGCCGAGGGGCTGGCCAGGCTGGGCGAAGTGGGCGGGCCGATCCAGCGCGTCTTCACCGGCATCTCCGACGCGCTCGTCCTGCTGATCGACAATGTCGGGCGGGTGGCAAGCACCGCAGCCGCTCTCGCCGGGTTCCTCGCCGGCCGCTGGGTTGCAGGGCTCGCCGCAGCGGCGCTCTCGGTCCGCGGGCTCGCCACGGCGCTGGTGGTCCTGCGCGGGGCGCTGATCCGCACCGGCATCGGCGCGCTCATCGTCGGCGCGGGCGAGCTGATCTACCAGTTCACGCGCCTCGCGGCGGCGACCGGCGGCATCGGCGCGGCGCTCGGGCTGCTGAAGGACGTGGCGGCGGAGGCGTGGGACCGGATCGCCCTGCGCGCCGGCGCCGCCTGGGCGCGGGTGGAGGCTGGCTGGGCCGTGGCGCAGGCGACGATCCTTGAGGGTCTGCAGGGCGCGACGGAGGCCGTGGTCGGCTGGGGCAACAGCACCGTCGCGACCTTCTCGGGCGCCTTCGACGCGGTGAAGGCGACCTGGCGCGCGCTGCCGGAGGCCATCGGGGATTTCGCCTTCCAGGCCGCGAATGCCCTGATCGACGGCGTCGAGTCGATGATCAACGGCGTGGTGGCGCGAATCAATCGCTTCATCGCCCGGCTGAACGCGGCGCTCTCCAATCTGCCCGACTGGGCGACCGGCGAAGGTGGCCTCTCCATCGGCCGGCTGGACCCGGTCGAGCTGGGCGGGGTCGAGAACCCCTTCGCCGGCGCGGCCTCGGCGGTCGGCGATGCCGCGGGCGACGCCTTCCGCGCCGCCATGGGCCGCGCTCACGTCGAGGCGCCGGATCTCTTCGGCGGGATGGCCGCGGATGCGCGGGGCCGCGCTGCGGGCTACGCCGAGGCGGCCGGCATGCTCACGGAGGCCGCCGCGCGCCCGATGACCGCTTGGCAGGCGCTGAAGGACGCCGTGGCGGGCGCGGGCTCGGATGGCGCGGCGGCGCTCGAGGCGGCCACGGCCTCGGCCGACCGCTTCGAGGAGGCGCTTGGCGCGGCCGGACAGGCCGCCACCGACGCTGGTGCCGCGGCCGGCGCGGCAGCCTCCGCCGCCGAGCCGAGCACCGAGCGGGCCGTCACCGGCTGGCAGGCGGTCACCGCCGCGCTGTCGGACTACGCCACCAGGGCGCGCGAGATCGGCGGTGATATCGGCCAGAGCCTCGTCGGCGCCTTCCGCTCGGCCGAAAATGCCGTTGGCGAGTTCGTGAAGACCGGCAAGCTGAAGGTCCGCGATCTCGTCACCTCGCTCATCGCCGATCTCGCGCAGCTCGCGGCGCGGCGCTTCATCCTGGGGCCGATCGCGGGTGCGCTCGGCGGCGCGCTCGGGGGCGCCGGCGGGCTCTTCGCCAACGTCCTGCATGCCGGCGGCGTGGTCGGAGCACCTGGACCCGGGCGCATGGTCCCGGCTGCGGCCTTCGCGGCGGCCCCGCGGATGCATTCCGGCGGCACGCTCGGCCTGCGTCATGACGAGGTGCCGGCGATCCTGCAGCGCGGCGAGCGGGTGCTCTCTCGCCGGGAGGCGCGCGGCTTTGAGGCCCCGCGCCGCGACCGCGAGCCCGCCCCGATCGTCAACATCTCGATCCAGACCCGCGACGCCGAGAGCTTCCGGCAGTCCCGCACACAGGTCGCGGCCGACATCTCGCGCGCCGTGGCCATGGGCCGGAGGGGCATGTGATGGCGTTCCACGAGGTCCGGTTTCCCGACAACATCAGCCGCGGCGCGCGGGGCGGGCCGGAACGGCGCACGCAGATCGTCGAACTTGCCTCGGGCGACGAGGAACGTAACGCCAGCTGGGCCAACTCGCGCCGCCGCTACGATGTCGCCTATGGCATCCGCCGCGCCGACGATCTGGCAGCGGTCGTCGCCTTCTTCGAGGCGCGAAACGGCCGCCTGCATGGCTTCCGGTTCAAGGACTGGGCCGACCACAAGTCATGCCTGCCTTCGGGCACGCCATCGCCCACCGACCAGGCGATCGGCACCGGCGATGGCACGATGACCGCCTTTCAGCTGGTGAAGCGCTACGCCTCGGGCGCGCAATCCTGGACGCGCGCCATCGCCAAGCCGGTGGCGGGGACTGTGCGCATCGCCCTCGGCGGGGTCGAGCAGCCCTCCGGCTGGTCGGTCGACACCACGACCGGCGTCGTCACCTTCAGCGCCGCGCCGGGCGCTGGCGTCGCCATCACCGCGGGCTTCGAGTTCGACGTGCCCGTCCGTTTCGACACCGACGTGCTCGACGTGACGCTCGACCTCGAGCGGCTCGGCTCGATCACCTCCATTCCGCTTCTGGAGATCCGGCGATGAACGACACCGGCAGCTTCGTGGCCGCGGTGCTGCGTGAGCTCGCGGCATCGACGGCCGTGATCCTCGCCGCCTGGGGCGCGCTCGGCGGCGCCACGAACGCGCTGACGACAAAGATGCGGCTGCGCGATGCGCTTCGGCACATCCTGCTTGGCGGGCTCATCGCAGCCGGGATGGGCAGTCTCTCCATGGCCGTCATCGCGGCGTGGCTGGGGCTGTCGCCCGAGGCGATCCCGGCGGGCGGAGCGGCGGGGTCGGCCGCTTATCTCGTCGGCGTGTTCGGGCCGGCCTTCATCGAGGTCGTCCTCGCCCGGCTGCGCGCCGCCAAGGGGCGCAAGGATGACTGAGCTTCTCCGCCTTGCCCGCGCGCTGCGCACCGGGTGCGAGGATCCCCGCACGCGGTTCGCGCATCGGGTGCGCGTCGGCCTCGCCGTTGCGGCGCTGATCCTGATCCTCTCGTTTCTGGAGTAATCCCATGCAGATGACCGAGCGGGGCCTGCTGGCCCTGGCCGGGCACGAAGGAGTCGTGCCCGCGCCCTACCGCGATTCCACCGGCACCTGGACCTTCGGCATCGGCCATACGGTGGCGGCCGGGCCGCCTGACCCCGCGCAGATAGCCCGCGGCATGCCCGCCGATCTCGATGCCGGGATCTGTGAGGCGTTCCGGGTCTTCCGGGCGGACATCGCGACCTACGAGGCCGAGGTCCGGGCCGCGGTGACCGTCCCGCTGGCGCCGCACGAGTTCGATGCGCTGGTCTCGTTCCACTACAATACCGGCGGCATCGCCCGCGCTGCGCTGACCCGCCACCTGAACGCCGGCGACCAGGAGGCGGCCGCGCAGGCATTTCTGAACTGGCGGCGGCCGGCCGAGATCATGCCCCGGCGCGAGGCGGAGCGCGACCTGTTCCGCCATGGCCGCTATCCCGGCGGAACCATCCCGGTCTGGTCCGTGGACCGCACGGGCCGCGTGGACTTCTCGCGGCCGATCCGGCGGCTGGCACAGAGCGAAGCGCTGGCGCTCCTGCAACCCGCCAAGCCCCATACCCCAGTCACCCCCACGCCGACCGGCTGGCTCGCACGGTTGGCCACCTTCTTCTCCACCCTGATCCGGAGGGCCTGACCCATGCGCTACGTTCGCCCCAACTCCATGACCTGGTGGGCAGGACTGCTCGCCATGCTCACCGGCATCGCCTCCCTCGCATTGCCTTCCACCGGGCCGCTCGGGGAACTCTCCCGTCTCGTCGCGCTGCTCGCCGGCAGCGGCGATGCCTCACCGGCGGGTCTCTTGTTCCTCGGGCTCGGCCTGATCGGCCTGCGCGACCGGATCGAGCGCGGGTTCCGTGGCGATGCTTGAGTTCCTCGCAGGTCTGGTCGTGGGCGGCTGCCTCGGCGTCTTCGTCGCAGCTCTCTGCGTCGCGGCCGCGCGCGGAGAGCGTAACGGTGGCTGAGTTCCTGATCTGGCTGGTCGCGGCTCTGGGCGCGGTCGGAGGTGTCGTCCTCGGCCGGGTCTGGGGGCGTGCAGAAGGGGAACGCGCGGGCAAACGGGAGGCGGAACAAGATGCGATCGAAGACGAGAACAAGCGCGTCGAGAGGGGACGCGACGCGGTTCGTGACGGCCGCGGCGCTGGCGATCCCGCTGACCGGCTGCGCCGTAACGACGGGCGTTGGTGATGCAGGCTGTGCCTCCTATGCCGAGGCGCGGCTCACCCGGCCGGATGCCGAGACCGTCGCGGAGGTTCCGCCGGACTGGGCGAACTGGATGGCCGATCTCGACGACCGAATGACGGGAACCTGCCGATGAAGACCCTCGATCAAGCTCTGCAGGCGCATCTCGACGATGGCACGACGACGCTCGCCTGGTGCTGGCGGATCACGCGCGCCGATGGCGTCACCTTCGGCTTCACCGATCACGACCGGACGCTCGCCTTCGACGGGACCGACTTCGAACCCGAGAGCGGTCTGACCGCCTCCGAGGTGCGCTCGGGTTCGGACCTGTCGGTCGATGCGCAGGACGCCGAGGGCGTGCTGACCTCCGACCGGATCACCGAGACCGACATCCTCGACGGCCGCTGGGACAATGCCGAGGTCGAGGTGTGGCGGGTGAACTGGACCGACACGAGCCAGCGCGTGCTGATGCGGCGCGGCGCCATCGGCCAGATCAGGCGCGGGCGGCTGGCGTTCGTCGCCGAGGTGCGCTCGCTCGCCCACGTGCTTGGCCAGACGGTCGGGCGGACCTTCCAGGCGACCTGCGACGCCGCGCTTGGGGACGACCGCTGCGGCGTCGATCTCGAGGATCCGGCCTACAAGGGCGCGGGCGCCGTCATCGATCTCCTGCGCGACCGGGCCTTCACCGCCTCTGGCCTCGGCGGCTTCGCCTCCGGCTGGTTCACCTTCGGCACCGTGGAATGGACGAGCGGCGCGAACGCGGGTCGTCGGGCCGAGGTGCTTGGCCACGATGTGACGGACGGCGTGGCGATCCTGACCCTGCTCGAAGCGCCGGTGCGGGGGATCGCCGAGGGCGACGCCTTCATCATCCGCGCGGGCTGCGACAAGCGCATTGAGACCTGCGGGGCGAAGTTCGCGAACACTGCCAACTTCCGCGGCTTCCCGCACATACCGGGCCAGGACACGATCCTGCGCTACGCGACGAAGGACGGCGGTCACGACGGGGGCGTGCTGTGAGAGCCAGCGATCCGGAACGGGTGATCGCGGCGGCGCGCGGGTGGCTTGGTACGCCGTATCACGACCAGGCGAGCCTGCGCGGCGTTGGCTGCGACTGCCTCGGGCTGGCCCGCGGCGTCTGGCGCGAGATCGTCGGTCCCGAGCCATTCCCGATCCCGCCCTACAGCCGCGACTGGGGCGAGACCGGCCCGCGAGAGGTGCTGGCGGAAGGCGCGCGCAGCATGATGATCGAGGTGCCTTCCGCAAAGGCCGGTCCCGGCGCGCTGGTGCTGTTCAGGATGATGCCGCGCGCCATCGCCAAGCATGTCGGGATCCTGACCGGGCCCGCCAGCTTCCTCCATGCCTATGAGCGGCTCGGCGTGATCGAGGAACCTCTCACCCCATCCTGGCGGCGGCGCATCGCCGTCGCCTTCCTGTTCCCGCAACGCTGAGACCCCGACATGGCCACCCTCGTTCTCGGCGCGGCCGGCGCCGCCATTGGCGGGTCGATCGGCGGCGCGATCCTCGGCGTGAGCGCCGCGACCATCGGCGGCTTCGTGGGCTCCACCATCGGCTCGGTGGTCGACAGCTGGATCGTGTCCTCGCTCGCGCCGACCCAGCGGATCGAGGGGCCGCGGCTCGACAGCCTTCGGATCACCGCCTCGACGGAGGGTGCCGTCATCCCGCGCGTCTACGGCCGGATGCGCATGGGCGGGAACGTGATCTGGGCAACCGACTTTCGCGAGGAGACCAAGACCACCACGCAGGGCGGCGGAAAGGGCGGCGGGGGCGGCGGCAAGGTCAAGACGACCGAGTATCTCTACTATGCCAGCTTCGCCGTGGCGCTCTGCGAGGGGCCGATCACCGGCATCGGGCGCATCTGGGCCGACGGCAAGCTCCTCGACACCGCCGGGATCACGTGGCGCTGGTATCCGGGCGACGAGGCGCAGACCGCGGACCCGTTCATCGCGGCGAAGATGGGCGCCGCGAACACGCCGGCCTATCGCGGCACGGCCTATATCGTCTTCGAGGATCTGCCGCTGGGCAACTACGGCAATCGCCTGCCGCAGCTCTCCTTCGAGGTGTTCCATCCGCTTGCCGATCCCGACACGGCCGAGGGGTTGACCCGAGCCGTCACCATGATCCCCGCCTCGGGCGAGTTCACCTATGCCACGACCGGTATCCGCAAGGGCAGCGGCGGGGCGCAGACGCCGGAGAACCTGAACGCGCTCTCGGACACCGCCGACATGGTGGTGGCGCTGGACCGCCTGCAGGCGATGGCGCCCAAGGTCGAAAGTGTGAGCCTCGTCGTCGCTTGGTTCGGCAACGACCTGCGCGTGGGCGACTGCACGATCCGTCCCGGCGTCGAAGTCTCGGCGAAGACCACGAGCCCGCAGACCTGGTCGGTGAACGGCGTGAGCCGCGCCAGCGCCCACCTCGTCAGCCGCGACGACCAGGACCGGCCAGTCTATGGCGGCACGCCGGCCGATTTCGCTGTGGTCCAGGCCATCAAGGAGATGAAGGCGCGCGGGCTGCGCGTCACCTTCTATCCCTTCATCCTGATGGACGTGCCGCCCGGCAACACGCTGCCGAACCCGTATTCCGACAACGCCGCCGAGACGGGGCAGCCGGCCTTTCCGTGGCGGGGCCGGATCACCTGTTCGCCCGTGGCAGGCTACGCCGGCAGCGTCGACAAAACCGCCGCGTCGGCAAGCCAGATGTCGGCCTTCTTCGGCAGCGCCAGTCCGTCCGACTTCGCGGTTTCGGGCGAGACCGTCTCATGGACCGGCGCGACGGGCGACTGGGGTCTGCGCCGTATGGTGCTGCACTACGCCCATCTCTGCGCGGCGGCGGGCGGGGTCGACGCCTTCCTGATCGGGACGGAGATGCGTGGCCTCACCACGATCCGGTCGGGCGCCAACGTCTATCCGGCGGTGCAGGCCTTCCGCGATTTGGCGGCCGACGTGCGCGCGATTCTCGGGGCGGGCACGGCGATCAGCTACGCAGCCGACTGGAGCGAGTACTTCGGACACCAGCCGGGCGATGGTTCGGGCGACGTGTTCTTCCACCTCGATCCGTTCTGGGCGGACGGCAACGTCGATTTCATCGGGATCGACAACTACATGCCGCTCTCCGACTGGCGGGACGGGTTCGAGCATGCCGATGCGCAGGAGGGCTGGCCCGCGATCTACGACCGCGCCTACCTGCAGGCGAACATCGCGGGTGGCGAGGGCTTCGACTGGTTCTACGCAAACGCGGCGGATCGCTCCGCGCAAATGCGCACGCCGATCAGCGACGGAGCGGCCAGCAAGCCGTGGGTCTTTCGCTACAAGGACCTGCGCAGCTGGTGGTCGAACGCGCATTACGACCGCCCCGGCGGGGTGGAGAGCGGGACGCCGACAGCATGGGCGCCGCAGTTGAAGCCGATCTGGTTCACCGAGCTCGGCTGTCCCGCCATCGACCGGGGCTCCAACCAGCCGAATGTCTTCTTCGACCCGAAATCCTCGGAAAGCTTCGTGCCCTACTTCTCCCGCGGCTGGCGGGACGACGCGATCCAGCGCGCCTATCTCGAGGCCACGAATCTTTTCTGGGGGGAGGTGGCGAACAATCCGATCTCGTCGGTGTACGGCGGCCGGATGGTGCACGTTCCCGAATGCGCCGCCTGGACCTGGGACGCGCGGCCCTATCCCTTCTTCCCGGCGCTGACCGACGTCTGGACGGATGGCGCGAACTGGCGCCTCGGCCACTGGCTGACCGGACGGCTCGGCGCGGTGTCGCTTGCAGCACTCGTCCGCCACCTCTGCGTGCGCGCCGGGCTCCCCGAGGATCGCATCGACGTCACCGGCCTCTGGGGTGCGGTCGAGGGCTATGCCATAGGCGCTCTGGAGAGCCCGCGCGCCTCGATCACCACGCTCGCGCGCCACTTCGGCTTCGACGCGGTCGAGACCGAGGGCATGATCCGCTTCGTCATGCGCGGCCGGGCCTCTGTCGCGACCCTCACACCCGACGATCTGGTGGCCGCCCGCGAGGGCGACGTGCTGGAACTGACGCGCGGCCAGGAGACGGAACTGCCGCAGGCTCTGAAATGGCAGGTCGCCCGCGCCGACGAGGATTACGAGGCGGCGCAGGTCGAGGCCCGGCGCATCACCGTCGACACGACGCGGATCGCCTCGGAGTCCTTCCCGATGGCGGTACCGCCAGAGGAGGCCGAACGCCGATGCCGCCGCGCGCTCATGGAGGCATGGGTGGGGCGCGAGACGGCGGCGTTACGACTGCCGCCCTCGCGGCTGGCGCTCGACCCCGCCGATGTCGTGAGCCTCAATCATGACGGCCGCACCACCCCGCTGCGGCTCGTCTCCATCGCCGACGCTGACGCGCGCGGCATCGAGGCCGTTCGCCAGGATCGCGAGGCCTACGACCTCCCACCCGGCGCGCCACGGCCTTCGGCGCTCTCGCAGGCCGTCGTGTTCGGTGCACCCGAGGCGGTGCTGCTGGACCTGCCGCAGCTGACCGAGGACCAGCCAGCGCACCGACCGCTGGTCGCGGCGCACGCGGCTCCCTGGCCCGGCGAGATGGCGGTGTTCCGCAGCCCCTCGACCGACGGCTTTGAGCTGCTGGCGACGTTCGGCAGCCGCGCCCGGATCGGGGCGCTGGTCTCGGACTTCTACGCCGGGCCAAATTCGCGTTTCGACCTCGGCAATGCGCTGGTGGTCGATCTGCTCACTGGCACCCTGGAAAGTATCACCGACCTGACCCTGTTCGGCGGCGCCAACGCGCTCGCGATCGAGAGCGCGCCGGGTGCTTGGGAGATCGTGCAGGCGGGCGCGGCGGAACTGCTGGCGCCCGGCCGGTATCGGCTGACCCGACTCTTGCGCGGCCAACGCGGGACCGAGGGCGCCATGGGCAACCCGGCTCCCGCGGGCGCGCGGGTGGTGGTGTTGGACGACGCTCTGGCGTCCCTGCCGATCGCCGAGGCCGATCTCGGATTGCCGTGGAACTGGCGCATCGGCCCGGCGAACCGTCCGGTCAGCGACGAGACCTATGTCGGGCAGGCCTTCATGCCCGAGGGCATCGGACTGCGACCGTTCTCAGTTGCCCATGTCGAGCAGCCGTGGCGCAAGGCGCGCAGTCCCGGCGATCTGACGATCCGCTGGACGCGCCGGTCACGCGCGCTGTCCGCCGACAGCTGGGGCGGGCTCGAGGTGCCGCTGGCCGAGGAGCTGGAGGCCTACGAGGTCGAGATCCTCAACGTCGCTGCCGTGAAGCGGGTGCTGAGCACGACCACGACCAGCGCGCTCTACACCACCGCCCAGCAGACCGCCGACTGGGGCGCGCCGCTCGGTCCCGGCGACACGCTCGACATCCGGATCTACCAGCTCTCCGCCCTCGTCGGGCGGGGCGCGCCCAAGACCGTCACGCTCCTGTTCTGAAGGCGATCCCATGTCCGACGCCACGACCCACCTCCTGCTGCCCTACATCCTCGCGGCGCAGGCCCAGAAGCACGTCACCCACAACGAGGCGCTGCGGATCCTCGACGGGCTCGTCCAGCTTTCCGTCCTCGACCGGGATCTGACAGCGCCGCCCGGCAGCCCTGCGGATGGCGATCGCTACATCGTCGGCTCGGGCGCGACGGGCGACTGGGCCGGCTGGGACCTCAACGTCGCGCTCTGGACCGACGGCGCGTGGCTGCGCCTGCCGCCGCGCACCGGCTGGCGGGCGTGGGTCGAGGGCGAGGGTTTGCTGCTGGTCTACGACGGCGCGGGTTGGGTCGGGACTACGCCCGCGGCGTTGCAGAACATGGCGCTGCTCGGGCTGGGGACGACGGCCGATGCCTCGAACCCGTTCTCGGCCAAGCTCAACGCCGCGCTCTGGACGGCGAAAACGGTGGCCGAGGGTGGGACGGGCGATCTCTTCTACACCATGAACAAGGAGGCCGCGGGCGACGATCTCGGCCTGACCCTCCAGACCGGCTTCGTGACCAAGGCGCTCGTGGGACTGTTCGGCTCCGACCGCTTCCGCCTCGCGGTGTCCGCCGACGGCAGCACGTTCTTCGACGGGCTCAGCGTCGACAACACCACCGGCATCGTCGACCAGCCCCGGCTGCCCCGGTTCAAGGCCTACACCAACTACGACAACTATGTCGGCATCGGGGCCTGGACGAAGATCGGCCTCAACAACACCGACTACAACGATCAGGGCGCCTTCGACGCCGCGAACAACCACTTCGTGGCGCCCATCGACGGCACCTACCTCTTCGGCGCGACGCTGCTCTACAAGATCAACGCCAGCGCCACGGCGCGCATGCGCGGGCGGCTCGTCCTGAACGGCACGACCGAGATCCGCGGCTCGTTCGGCGAGATCAGCGGCGCGCATGTCTCGGAGGCGACGGCTCTGTGGCTGCAGACGATGGTTGCGCTCACCGCCGGCGATACCGTCGAGCTCCAGGGCAACTTCCGCGCCGCGGACGGCTACTTCGCAGCCGATCAGACCTCCTTCTGGGGCGTGAAGGTTGGGTGAAACCTTAGTCGACCACTGGGTAGAACGGCCGCCCCCAGTCCTCGCTCGGGTTGTCCATCATCAGGTCCACGAAGACCGGGAGCAAGAAGGCGAGTATCGCTGCGCCATCGCGGACCTGTGCCCGGTTCACTCCGCTGTTCCAGGTCGATCCGCCGTGCACCAACTGATTGCGCAGCACGTAGAGCCGGTCGAATACGAAGCTGAGAACGCGCACGCTGTCGCCGGCCTGGAACGACTGTGCGAAGCTGCGAGAGGATGATCGGAACCTTTCCTCCCAATCCTCGAACCCGTCGATCCCGTTCTGATGCTGCCAGAACGGGTTGAAGACGAAACGGTTCTCCATGAGGGTCCGAACCGGACCCGAGAACCGCTGCCATAGAGCCTTGTAGATGCGCCGTTCTTCGTCCCGCGCCACCAGCTTGCCGAAGTAATCGACGAATGCAGCTCTCTCTCCGGGGACCACCGACTGGAATTCGCGCTCGTCCGCGTAAGCTGCGTTGAAGGCGATCCAGAGGAAGATGAAGCGTGCATCGTGATCGTCACCACACGCCTCGGCTCGTCCGATCCAGCTGATGGAGCGGTGCACGCGCAGGCCCATCGTCTCGGGAAAGCCTGCACGGATCGCGCGTTGCTTCTCCTTCAAGGCGCTGAACGACAGGCTGTCTTGCATCGAATTCCTCCGTCTCAAATTCTCGTTCACGGCATCGCGCCAAAATCGGATCGGCGGTATCCTTCAACCATCGCCCGGAGCGCCTCCGGGGCAATCACCTCGACCTTGTCCCCCCACTGGTAGAGGTGCCACGTCATCTCCACCCAGCCTGCCGCCTCGAAACGAACGACAAGGCTGCCGTCGTCTTGCGCCTCGAGCACTTGGCGGGGATGGAAGCGGAAGCCCGCGGCGCGTTCGGCCGCCTCTGGCGCGAAACGCCAGATCACCTCTCCATACTGTTCGGGATCCTGCCAGACGCCGAAGGACCGCGCGGCGTAATCCGTGATGCTGAAACCGTCCTGCAGCGTAAAGCTCTCGTCCAGCACTTCCGCATCGCGGATCAGATCGATGCGGAAATTGCGTACCTCGTCTGCCTTTGCAGGGTCGCGGGCCGCCAGATAAGTCCGGTGGCCCAGCAAGACCCCGTGCGGTTCGAGGATGCGCCTTGCGTCGTCCCGGTTGTAGCGCACGCGAAGCCGAAACGGGCCGCGCAGCGCCTCGATGATGGCGTCGAGCACGTCCGGCTCGACACTGACCCGCGGGCCGGGGCGCGTGACCTGTCCCATTGCCGCGAGGACCGCCTCGGCATCGGTCTCGATGCGGGACCGGGAGGGCGCCTGCGCAAGCAGCCTCTCGCACAACTCGATCAGAGCCCGGGCATGACGCAGACGACCCTCGGCCTCTGCCCCGCGAGCGGCGATCTCCAAGGCTTCAACACCTGTTTCGTGGCGAAGTTGCAGGCGGTCGAGGCCGGGGTCGAGTAGGCGCCAGCGTCGTTTGCGGTCCTCGCCATCCTCTACCAGGACGTTTCCGAAGGTCTCCTCCAGCGCGTCGGTCATCCGCTGCGCGGTCCGGTGGGACACTCCAAACTCCAGCGCGATCTCCTCGAGGCTGATCCCACTGCGTCTTGCCGCAGCCAACTGCGCAAGCCGGATCAGGTCCTGAGCCTTGGAAAAGGACATGCGCGCCTCGTAGCCTGCCAATTTTTGACACCCTTGGAAGCTAAGAAGGTATCTGTTGCCTGTCGACCTGATTCTCTCACCGCTGCCGAGGAACGGGCGAAAGGCAGACAGAAGCTTCGGAACGGAGATTGATGGCTATGAGCGGGCGTGTGATCAGGATCGAACGAGTTTCTCCACGTGAAGGCGTTGTGGAAGAACCAGACGTCACGTCGAAAGGTTACCGACTTGGCGACCCTGCACATGGCAACGCCAAGCATCACGCCGAACACACCGTCTATGTGAAGACCCTCGATGAAGCTGCAGAGCTGATCGAGAAAGGCTTCTCTCTGTGGATGGGGGCGAAGGGGGAGCGAGCTTCGCTGATTTCACCGCAGAGCCTGCGGATCGTCCGTGGCGGAAATACCAAGAAGGCTTGAAGCGTGGCTGTTCGTACCCCTTCCAGGCACCGGACCTTCGCAAGGGCCGACAGTTATTGACACCCACAGGGATGATTTAAGAAGCTGCAATCACGAGACGTTTTCCGCGGTTCGGGTTGCGCTCATTGACGATTGAAGGAGCCCATGCGGGAAATCGGCGGCAACATCCTCTTCTCGGCGAGCGACCTGATGCGGTTCATGGGCTGCGCCCATGCCACGACGCTCGATCTCATGCGCCTGCGGGGCGAAGGGCCGGAGCCGGGCGAGGACAGCGAGGATGCTGCGCTTCTACAGAAGCAGGGCGACGCGCATGAGGCCGCGCATCTGGAGCGTTTGAAGGGTTCTGGCAGGTCCGTGGTCGAGATCCCGCGCAGTGATCTGGAGCGCGATGCGGAGGCCACGCGTGTGGCGTTGACCGAGGGTGCCGAGGTCGTCTTTCAAGGGGCGTTCCTGTCGGGCAACTGGGGCGGCTGGTCTGACTTCCTGGAGCGCGTGGAGCGCCCGTCCGCGCTCGGGCCCTTCAGCTACGAGGTGGCCGACACCAAGCTGAAGCGTCGGCCGCATCCGAAACACGTCCTCCAGCTCGTGCTCTATTCCGACCTTCTGTCCGAGGTTCAGGGCGCGGCGCCCGAGTTCGCTCATGTCGAACTCGGCTCCGGCGAACGTGCGACGCTGCGGCTCGCCGACTACGCCCATTACGCGCGCGGCGCGCGGGCGCGGCTCGAGGCCTTCGTGGCTGACCCGTCGCCCACGCGCCCCGTCCCCTGCGCCGATTGCGCGCTGTGCCGCTGGGCCGACCACTGCGCCGGCGTCTGGGTCGCCGAGGACAGCCTCTTCAACGTGGCGGGCATCGGCCGCGGACAGGTGAAAAAGCTCGAGGCCGCGGGAATCACGACGATGGAGGCGCTTTCTCGCCTCGATCACCCCATTCGCGGCATGGCCGAGACCACGCGGTCAAAGCTCGTCACCCAGGCCCGGCTTCAACATGCCCGCAAGACGGGAGAGCCAGCTTACGAGCTGCGTGTGCCCGAGCCAGGCAAGGGTTTCGACCTGCTGCCCGAGCCGACACCCGGCGACATCTTCTACGACATCGAGGGCGATCCACATTACGAGGGCGGCCTCGAATACCTGCACGGCGTGTGGTGCGACGGAGACTTCCACGCGTTCTGGGCACATGACCACGAGGCCGAGGCGCAGGCCCTGTCGGAGCTGCTCGCGTTCTTTCGGGGGCGGCTCGATGCGCATCCGGATGCGCGGATCTACCATTACGCACCCTACGAGATCACCGCGCTGCGTCGGCTGACCACCAAATACGGGATCGGCGAGGCGTTCCTCGACCGGCTACTGCGCGAGCGCCGGTTCGTAGATCTCTACGCCGTCGTGCGCGGCGGACTGATCTGCTCGGAGGCGAACTATTCCATCAAGTCGATGGAAGCCTTCTATGATCGAAAGCGCGAAGGCGAGGTGACGACGGCGGGCGGCTCGGTTGTCGCCTACGAACGCTGGCGCGAGACGGGCGAACAGCAGATCCTCGATGAAATCGAGGACTACAACCGCATCGACTGCATCTCCACCGAGGAACTTCGGGATTGGCTGGTCCAGGTCCGGCCCGAATGCTCTTGGCCGCGTCTAGGCGAGGACGCGGGCGACAAGGAAGAGGCGGAAGACGCCGACGCCGAAGAGTTGCATGCGATTCTCGCCGCATCCGGTCTGCCCGAGGAACGACAGCAGATGCTCTTCAATCTCGGCCTCTTTCACAAGCGCGAGGCGAAACCGGCGCAATGGGCAGTCTTCGACAGCGCCGGGAAGGATGAGGACGAGTTGATTGACGACCTGGAGGCGCTCGCCGGGCTCGAGGCTGTTGGCCCGGCGGAACCGGTGAAGCGATCCATGGCGCGCACGTATCGGTTCCCACCTCAGGAGACGAAGCTGCGGGGCGGCAAGAAGGCGACCGTGCCAGTCGCTGACGGACCACCAACCACCATGGAGATCACCGCGCTCGACCGGAGCGGGAGAGAGATCACCCTCAAGGCCGGGCCCAAGAAGGCCGATCTGTTGACCGATCGCCTTACGCTCCACCCGGATTGGCCGCTCAACACCGGCGTCATCGCGGCGGCTCTGCGCGACGTGATCGCGGATCAATGCGGGCCGCGTCGGTTCACCGCTATCGACGACCTGCTGTCGCGTGCCGCCCCGCGCCTGACGACCAACACGAAGCCCGACCTACTAAATGGCGCCGATCCGGTCGCCGGGACGATTGCGGCCGTTGGCGCGATGGACGGCACCGTGCTGCCGATCCAGGGGCCGCCGGGTACGGGCAAGACCTACGTCACTGCGCGGGCGATCCTGTCGCTGGTTCGGAAAGGGCACCGCGTCGGCGTGGCCTCGAACAGCCACGAGGCCATTCGCAATGTACTGATGGGCTGTCTTCTTGCGCTGGAGGACGATGATCCGGACATCACGCTGGAAAATGCCGAGCTCGCACACAAGGTGAGCGGCGAAGAAGACGGCTATCCCGAGGGCTTCACCGGCATCACTCGTACCACGTCCAACGACGATCCCGTGCTTACAGAGGCCCATGTCGTCGGCGGCACAGCCTTTTTCTTCTCACGTCCGGAATTCGAGCAGACGCTGGACTGGCTGTTCGTGGACGAGGCGGGGCAGGTCGGTCTCGCCAACATGGTCGCCATGGGGCGCGCGGCGCGCAACATCGTGCTCGTTGGCGACCCGCGTCAGCTGCCTCAGGTTATCCAGGGTGCGCATCCCGAGCCTGCCAACCACTCCTGCCTCGACTGGATGCTGGGCGATCAAGCGACGATCCCCCCGGGCCGAGGCATCTTCCTTCCCGTCTCGCGGCGGATGCACCCCGAGGTCTGCTGCTTTATCTCGGAGCAGGTCTACGAGGGGCGGCTGACCAGCCACGCGGACACCGCGCGACAGGGAGTTAGCGGCACCCGGTTTCCCGAGGCGGGCGCTTTCTGGGTCCAGGTCGCGCATGAGGGCAATGCTCAGATCTCGACCGAGGAGGTCTCCGCGATCCAAGCCGCGGCGGCCGATCTCCTGCAGGGCGAGTGGACGGAGAAGGACGGCACGCGCCGCCCGATGCGCGAGACCGACATCATCGTTGTCGCGCCGTACAACGCGCAGGTGAATGCCCTTCGCGATGCGCTGCCGCTTGGCGTTCGCGTGGGCACGGTCGACAAGTTCCAGGGACAGGAGGCGCCGGTCTGCCTGGTCTCGATGACTGCCTCATCGGCCGAGGAAACGCCGCGCGGCATGGACTTCCTGTTCTCCCTCAACCGGATCAACGTGGCGGTGTCGCGCGCCAAGGGGCTAGCGCTGGTCTTCGGCGCGCCGCGCCTGCGCGAAGCGAAATGCGAGACTGTCGAGCAGATGCAGCTGATTAACACGCTTTGTGCAGTGACGGCACTCGCTGAAATCAAAGGGGTGCCATGAGATTCGACCCGAAGGACATTGTCGAGCATCTGCGCCACAACCTTGAGCGCTATCCCAGGGCTGACGGGTTTCCTATTCTTCGCGAGCTTCTGCAGAACGCCGACGACCCAAAAGCTGAAAGCGTAGCCGTAAGCCTTCTCAACGGGTGGCCAGATGCTGCCAATCCACTGCTCCGTGGGCCAGGCCTTTTGTTGGTCAACGACGGTGGTTTCGACGCTGGCTCAGCAACGGGCATGCAGACCTTCGGCGGAAGCGTGAAGGCGCTCGACGAATCCGCCGTGGGGCGGTTCGGCCTCGGACAGAAATCAGTCTTTCACCTTTGTGATGCCTTTGTCGTTGTTCCCTGTGGTTACGGAACAGAACACCTACACTTTGTCGTTAACCCTTTCGAGACGCTCGGACGCGAAGGCGATGATTGCCTTCGCTGGGCCAAAGTCGACGAAAGCGATGCCTCCCTTATCGTTTCGGCGGGGGAGCGCTTCATTTCCTCCGTTCAAAGATTGAACTTGTGGTTCCCCTTGCGACGTCCCGGACTGCGCCCCAAGCCGAAGAGCAGCGGCGTCGTCGCCACGGATGTCGAGCCCGAGAGCCTCTCGCCCCTTGCCGACCGCGAACGTCTCGCTGAAATGCTGGCATCGCTGCGCCATGTGCGCCGCGTGGCAATCGAGATCAACGGCGCGCGCATTGAACTCGACCGTGGTGCGGCCCCCGGCATGCTCGGCTACGCCCTTCAGCTGTGAATCGGCATGCAAAAGTGACCCACTTGGGTGGGTATGATCATCTAAAACTGACCCACCTGCATTGTTAACATCCGTGCGCTTTGGCACGGAGGAAGAGCAGGTGTTACTGATGGAAACGTCA
>NZ_QNGB01000041.1 GCF_003298505.1 Roseovarius sp. TE539 | reverse complement strand
CCAGAAGTAGAGCCCCCCGGAATCCGGCGCGCGGTTGAAATAGGCGATGTAGAGCTCGATGAAGCTCTCGAACTCCTCCGGCGCCAGGCTGACGGTGTCGGTGACCTGGAAAAGCTCGAAGGGCCCGCCGAAGAGGTCGGTGTCGAAATCCAGGAACTCCATGCCGGCCAGCGTGTCGGTCCCGTTGCCCTCCGCCCGGCGGTCGGTGAGCGTGGTGGCCGCCGGGCTCAGCGTCAGCGTGTAGCTCGACTGGTCGCCGGAATAGAGGACGGTATCTTCACCCTCTCCGCCGTCTATCCGGTCATTCCCCGAAGTGGCCGTGATCGTGTCATCGCCGCGAAGCGCTTCGATGGTGTCTGACCCGACTCCTCCCACCAGGCCGTCGGGATCGGGCGTGCCCGTGATTGCCTGCCCGGCTGCCGCAACCGAGGCCGTCGCGGAACTTGTCCCGCGCTCATCGGTTCCGAAATCGTCAGTGTAGGAATAGACAACGCTGAGCGTGGCGCCCACATCTGCCAGCGTCAGGTCGTAGCTGCTTTCCGTGGCGTCCGGAATGGCGGCCCCGTCCCGCAACCACTGGAATTCGACGCTCGTATCCTCGATGCCATCTCCGTCTGTGACACCGGAGGCATCCGCGACAAGCGTCTGCCCCTCTGTCGCGTCGCCTGTGACCACGACAGACCCTTCAGGAGGGAGGTTCCCCGCAGCGAACGCCACATCGTTCTGCGACAAGGTCTCAGGCGATACGCCATCGCCATCAACGGTCACGACCGTGCCGTCATCAAAGGTGAGGATCGCACTACCCGCTTGCGCATTGAAAAAAGCGGACAGGGCATCGGCACGGGTGAAGTCCAGAAGGTCCAGAAGGTCCAGACCCAACTCGAAATCGAGGATGGTGATCCGCTCATCGCCGGGATTGATAACGAACCGGTCGGCATCCGGACCGCCTTCCAGCGTGTCATTCCCCGGACCACCTGAAAGGGTGTCGTCGCCTTCTCCGCCTGAAACCGTGTTGTCTCCGCTATCGCCTTGCAGGTCCTCATTGTTGCTGGCGACGGTTCCGGTCGGACCGCCAGTCACGCTCTCGTTGCTGCCCCCGCCGTCGGTGTAGCTGACCTCGACGCTGATCTGCGCCCCGACGTCTCCCTGCGTCAGCACGTAGCTGTCACCGCCGGCCCCCGCGATCGGCGTCCCGTCGCGAAGCCAGGCGTAAGAGAAGGCGCCCAGACCATCCGGATCGGAAAGCCCCGAGGCGTCCGCAGTCAGCGTCTCGCCCTGCATGGCCGAGCCGGTGATCAGGACGTCGCCAGTCGCAGTTGCGTTCGAAGCGTCCGAGACGGGAGCCGTTGGAACGCTGGTGATAAACTCGGTCCGGCCGAACCCGTCGACATAAGAGACCCGTACGGTTATCTCGCTGCCCAGATCACTATTGTCGACCGTGTAGGTGGCCTCTGTTCCGATTAGCAAACCATCGCGTATCCATTCATGGGAGAAGGCCCCCAGGCCGTCGATATCGTCGATACCGCTGGTGTCGACGCTGAGCTGGTTTCCGATGGCGGCCGTTCCGAGAATCACAGGCGCCCCTGTAGGGTCATCATTCACGTTTGAAACAAGGGGGGTGGCAGTGCTGGTGACTGTCTCCAGATTGCCCCAGAAGTCGAGATAGCTGACCCGGTAAGACAGGAGGGTATTCACATCTTCCTGAGTGGCGACGTAATTCGCCGATGTCGCGCGCGGGATCTCCGCCCCGTCGCGCAGCCATTGGTAGGTCCGGCTCGACTCGATGACACCGTCGGGATCGTCGATGGCCCACTGGCTTGCGCTCGACGAAATCGTGCCGCCCTGCCAATAGCTTCCGTAGACAGTCGGCGTGCCCTCGGGTCCACTGTTGACAATGCCAGGCAGCTCCAGGTCCACGAGGCCCCGGTCTGCTCCCTCGACCCCGGTCAGGTAAACCCGGCTGCTGGAATACCCGATGTAATCCGCAAAATCGTTGATGAAGTTGCGCAGGACGCTTATGACCGCCGACGGCGTCAATATGCTCAGATCAAGCCAATCCTGCGCGATGTCGAAGTCGCTGACGGTGGTCTCCCCGTCGAAGGAGCCTCCCCAGATGATTTCATCGGCGCCTGACCCCAGGTTCATGGTGTCGGTGCCGGAACTGAGCTGCAACTGGTCCCCATCGTTGCCGCCGCTCAGCTGATCGTCCCCATCGCGCCCGATCAGCAGGTCCGCGCCTGCGCCGCCGCTCAGGGCCGAGTCGGTATCCGTTGAAATCAGCGTGTCGTCGTTCGCACTGCCGGTGAGCGTGAAGAGGCGGGCCGCCGTGTCCCAACTCCAGCTCACCGCCGGGTCAAGGTTGCTTCCCGTCCCGTAGAGATGCTGCAGGGCCTGGACATCCAGCGTTGCGAACTCCGTGTCGTTCACCCCGTTGGAGGTGTAGGACATCAGCGTATTGTCGTCATTGTCCAGGCTGGCCTCGAGGGTGTTGGTGCCGTCGAACGGATGGGCCAGCCCGATGGCATGGCCCAGCTCATGCAGGATCGTCTCATACCAGGTCGTCCCGGAGGAGAAGTCATCGGTCGGCGACCAGGGATCGATGACCAGATTGCCGCTCGACGTGCTCCACGTGGATACCCAGGGCGTGTTGGCAAAACTCTGCGGCGTGCCCTGGACGTTGAAGACCTGGATCGTCGCATCATCGGGATCGCCCACTTCGATGAAACGAATGCCAGCGACGGCTTCGGCCTGTGTTACCGCATCGTGAAATGCGGCCTGCTGGTCTGATGTAAAACCATGGACGGAGGTCGGGATGTTGCTGCCCTCGGGCAGGCTGACCTCATCCCGCGCGGGCAGGTCCGTGCCCTGCAGGAAGCTGTAAGTGATGAAGACCGGTGCCCCAACGGAAGTCATCCCGTTTACGCGCTGAGCATCGTCATCATAAAGAAGGCTTGTAAAGTCTGAAACAACAGGCATGGCAATATCTGTTTACCTACATGTTACCCACATTCGCCAAATGCGCGACCGATTGATCGCAAAGTCGCCTGATGACGCCTGCGGGTCAAGTTTTTTGCCCTCCAGTCTCGCCCGTGATTTGTGGACTGCTCGGGAGGGGGCTGACCATGACACGACCCGGACGTCGGCTTGCGCCCGCACGGCCCAGATTGATCAAGGTCCTCGCACCCGCATGAACAAGAATTGCGGCACCATCATGTCCGTGGGCACGATCATCACATTCCTCAAAGCGTGGACAGTGAGGAGCGGTTGAATGGATCAGATTTCAGCTGATCAGGACGCTTGATTGCGCGTGTGATTGCCATTTCCTCCGGCGGGGCGGCAAGGAATCCCGAGACAGAACCCTTCATGCCCACGAAGCCATGGCCGACACAGAAAATGCAGGTGGATCCGTCCCGAGACAATGCAAATTCAAGGGGCAGGGGCGCCGCGGCCGAGACCGTCTGCCACCCTGCCCCTTCGCCGTTCCGCGACCCTTCTTCAGATCACCAGAACCGGCATTTCAGCCAGCGCCGTGACCTTGTGTGAGACGCTGCCGAGCAGGTACCCCTCGACTGACCCGAGGCCACGGCTGCCGATGACGATGCAGTCATTGCCGTGCTCGTCGGCAAAACCGACGATTGTACGCGCCGGCTGCCCCGCCTTAATAAAGGCGCGCACATTCCCGGCGCCGGCTTCCGCGGCGCGTTTCTTGCCGTGTTCGGCCACCTCGCGGGCGTGATCCTGCATCACGTCATCGAGGTTCCCGGGATCGGACGGCCTCACCATCGAGAAGGAAGCCTCCAGCATGGAATGATGCCTGTAGACGGTGAGAATGTTGAGTTCCGCGCCGCAGAGTTGTGCCAGTTCAGCGGCCTTTTCCAGCGCTGCCTCGCCCCCTACAGAGCCATCGAAAGGAACCAGTATTCTGTTGAACATGTCTTTTTCCTCCTTACTTGGCGAAGGCCAGGTCACGCAGGAACAGCGCAATCTGCGGGAAGAATATCAGCGCCGCCGTCACCCCGACCAGGATCACGATGAACGGCGGCGTACCGCGGATCACCTCCATGTAGGGCCGCTTGAACACGGCGATCGCCGTGAAGATATCGCAGCCGAATGGGGGGGTCGCCGACCCTACCGCCACCTGCAGCGTGATCAACGTGCCAACCAGCACCGGATCAAGGCCAACACTGTCCACCACCGGCGCGAAGATCGGAACAAGGATCAGTATGACAACGATCGGGTCCACGAACATGCAGCCGATGAAGAAGGCGATCGAGATCACCACCAGCACGCCGATCTGGCCCATCTGGTCGATGCCGATACCGCCCAGGATCGCCTGCGGGATCTGCGCAAAGGATATGACCCATGAGAAGGCCGTGCCGGCACCGACGAGGATGAACACCACGGCAGTGATCAGCCCGGTGGATTTCGCGGTGTCGTAAACCCCCTTGAGGTCGATTTCCCGGAAAACCAGGAGTTCGAGGATCAGCGCATAGAGCACACAGGCCGCGGCGGCCTCGGTCGGTGAGAAGATGCCACCATAGATACCGCCGATGATGATCGCCGGAAAACCCAGAGGCCAGAGCGCGCGGCGCGCGGTGGACAGACGTTCACCCCATGTGGCCTTTTGCTCGGTCGGCACGCCGTTCCGCACGGCATATATCCACGCGTAGATCGAAAACAGGACGAGGATCAGCAGCCCCGGCCCGATGCCGGCGATGAAAAGCTCGGCGATCGAGGTGTTGGAGACCACGCCGTAAATGATCATGCCGATCGAGGGCGGGATGAGAAAGGCGATGTCGGAGGCATTGATGATGAGCGCCAGGACGAAACTGTCCTTGTAACCCGCTTTCAGCATCCGCGGCCGCAGCGGCGAACCGATGGCAACGACGGTTGCCTGGGTGGAGCCGGAAACCGCACCGAACATGGTGCAGGCGGTCGCAGTGGACACCGCGAGGCCACCGCGCAAATGCCCAACGAATGACATGACCATGTCGATCAGCCGCCCGGCGGACTGTCCGCGCGTCATGATGTCTGCGGCGAAAATGAACATCGGAACCGCGATCAGCGATGCGGGGCGAATCCCCGCCATCATCTGCTGAATCATGGTTTCCATCTGGCTCAGCCCGCCGAAGAGCGAGAAAAAGCCCACGAAAGCCCCCACGATAAGCGGGATCATCATCGGAAAGCCCAGCAGAAGAAGGACAATCATGATCGAGAATATTGTGATGGCCATGAGTCAGATCTCCACTTCGCTGTCCTCGTACCCCTCAAGCACGTTGGTGGAGAGGTAGATATCCTTTTCGAGGATGTTCTTGATCGCTGTAAGCAGGTACTGAAGGCCGGTCATGAAGAACCCGACCGGAACCCAGACCAGGGTTATCCAGACCGGAATCTGGAGCGACGGAAGCACGCGCCCGCGGCCGGCCTGTGTCATGACATAATGCAGCGAATACCATGCCAACCCCAGCATGAAGACTGCCGTGACAAGCGCGATGATGATCATCAGCGCCTTGCGCGGCTTGGGTGGCAAGGTGTCGAAAATCGCCGACATCCGGATATGACGCCCCTGACGCGCGGCATAGGATATCCCGGCGAAAGTGATGAGGATGATGATGATCCTGTTGAGTTCTTCGGAAAAGAAGAGGCTCTGCTGGAACAAAAAACGTCCGAGCACATTGGAAATCGTGTTCAGCGCCATCAGGAGGACGCCCGCGGCCAGAAGGACCGACTCGATCCGGCTGATGGCGGTGTCGATCACGCCCAGAAATCCGGGCAGCGAGGACCGGTAGACTTCCAGTTGCGCGTCATCCGTCGAGGTCGTGTCAGTCTGCGATTGAAGCTGGGTTTCTTTTTCTTCTTTCGTCACTGTCCTGCTCCCGGTTGGAAGTTGCTGGAGCCAAGAGAAAGGACGCGCCCCTTTGCGGGGCGCGTCCGGGCGCGAGGAATTACTCCTCCACCTCTGCCAGGTCTGCCTTGAGCTGATCGAGGATTTTCTTGCCGCTTTCCCCGGTCATCTCGATGAACTTGGCTTCCACATCCTTTGCGGCTTCCTTGAACGGCGCGCGCTCTTCCTCCGACAGATGGGTAACCGTCATTTCGGGTTTTGCTTCCTTGATCTTGTCAAGGGACTCCTGCGTCAGGCCGTCCTGATACTCGATGATGAAGTCGAACGCGGTGTCCATCGCGTCCTGGACCATCTGCTGATCTTCTTCCGACAGCCCGTCGTAGAAATCCTTGTTGGCCATCACCGCCGTGGTAAAGACGTTGTGCCCGGCGAAGGTAATGTGATCCGTCACCTCGTACATCTTCGTCGACTCGACCCAGAACATCGGGTTTTCCTGACCCTGGATGATGTTGGTCTGGAGGCCACCATAGGTTTCCCCCCATGGCAGCGGTGTCGGTGTCGCGCCAAAGGCCTGGTAGCTTTCCACCAGCAGCGGATTTGTCATCACGCGAAATTTCACCTCGTTGAGGTCAGCAGGTTCCTTGACCGGTTCCTTGGTGGTCATGACGACTTCGCCCTCGGGGAACATGGTAAGAAGCTCCAGGCCCTGCTCGGCGTAGAGATCCGGGAACATGTCGTTGATCGCCTCTGAATTCTCGAAGAACTCGGCCAGCTTCTCCTCGTCGGTGGGCAGCAGGTAGGGCACGAAGAAAACCTGCGCCTCGGGGATCAGCGAGCCGGTGAATCCCGGCGACTGATCGACGAACTGCAGAATACCCGCCTGTGTCTGTTCCATGATGTCCGCGGACTCGCCGAGTGTGCCATAGGGGAACAGCTGGATGGTGTGATCCGAGTTTGCCTCGACCTCTTGCTTGAACTTCTGAGCGAATTGTCCCTGCACGTCCGTCATGGCTTCTTCGAACGCGTAGCGCCAGGTATCGGCACTCGCGGCGTTGACGCTCACGAGAAGAGCCGCCGCAGCGGCGCTCGCGCTCAGAGTACGGTTGAGAATGCTCATCGATATCTCCCTTCAGTCCGGTTCCAGTCTTGGCCGCACCCGAAGGTGCGGCACCGTATGGATAGTAGTAGGTTTTGCGGACGGCCGCATCGCCGAGGCACCCTTGGGAGCGATCGGCAGCGAGGAAGAACCTCCTTTATCGATGCGCTATGTGGGCCCGCCTCAACGGGGGCTGTCACGCCGTGCAGGATGAGCCAATCTGCGACAAGCTGTCAACTTTTGTGTGAAGAGACCGTGATAAAATTCGCTTTTTCTATTTATATCAATATTTTAAATCCACTCCAAGGATTGTCCCGGCATGAACGCATCGACCAGAAACCCGCACAAGGACATCCTGACCCGCGCAAGGCAAACCCTTGGTCCTTGCCGGGGCACCGGGCCGTCGGCCGTGACGACACAGCCCAGACGGGTTGTCCGGCAAAGTCTGTCGGGTGGTTTCGGAGCGATCCGTGACACTGTCCGGTTTGCCATCCCTGCCGATATGGGTGCCCTCGCTTTCCGGCACGCCCGCAGGCCGGAATGGCGGGGCGCGGCCAAGACCGCGCCCGCCTTCAATTTACGCTACGGCAAGTTTTTTTCGCGGATCAAAGAAAGGCCGCTCAACGACGGTGGCTCCGATCCCGCCGGAATGTGTCACGACCTCGCACTCGGTCCCGATTTCCGCGCAGTCGGCCGAAACCATCGCGAGGGCGATGTTCTGTTCAAGCCGCGGAGAATAGACCGCGGACGTGACCTTGCCGACGGAAACACCGCCACGATTGACGGTCCAGAAGGTTGTGTTCGGCCCGGACAACGGTGCTCCGTCGATACGCAGGCCGACCTGTTTGCGCGTAACCCCGTTGTCGCGAATGCGCTGCAAGGCGAACTTGCCGATGAATTCCGCCTCCGTGTCGAGGTTCACCAGCCGGTCAAGGCCCAACTCGAAAGGATTGGTGTGAATGTCCGCATCCGCATGGTAGGAAAGCATACCGCCTTCCACCCGGCGGATCGTGGACGTGTGCCCCGGCTTGAGCCCCAGCGGGACACCCGCGGCCATGATCCGTTCCCAAAGCGCGTCGCCGCAGGCGCCATCACGAAGATACAGCTCGTAACCCAGTTCACTTGACCAGCCAGTGCGCGACACGATCAGCGGAATGCCATCCAGTTCGACTTCGCGCAGCCAGTAATAGCGCAGGTCCATGATCTCGTCGCCAAAGAGCGCGCGCATGACTTCGCCGGACTTCGGCCCCTGCAATTGCAGCGGCGAAACGTCGGGTTCCCGGATGGTGACATCAAGGCCGGAGTGCACCGCCACGCCCTGCGCCCAAAGCAGAATGTCGCTGTCGGCCAACGACAGCCAGAAATGGTTCTCCCCGAGGCGCAGGAGTATGGGATCATTGAGTATCCCGCCCTCGGCATTCGTGATCAGGACATACTTGCACTGCCCCACCGACATGCCCGACAGGTCGCGCGGTGTCAGCAGCTGGGTGAATCGGGCAGCATCGGGCCCGGTGATTTCAACCTGTCGCTCAACCGCGACATCACACAGGATGGCGTCGTTCACGAGGTTCCAGAAATTTTGCTCCGGATCGCCGAAGTCGCGTGGAATGTACATGTGATTGTACACCGAGAACCCCTGCACACCCCACCGGACGGTCGCATCGAAGTATGGAGATTTGCGGATCTGGGTCCCGAAGCCAAAGTCATGAGATTGCATCATATCGTTCTCCCTGTTCCTCGCATGTGACCGATGTCCAACGCGGAAGTTATAACAATGATGAAAATAACGCCTTTGGCGGCGCCACACGGGCCAAAAAATGGGCCATACGGGAACGAATGGGCCGTTTTTCGAGGTAACGAGGCCCGTTTGGTCTTATTGCCCTATCGGCCGCCCCGGCCGACCAGCGTGGCGAGGTTGGGTTGCTCGGCTTTCACGAGTCGCGTGGCGAAATGAGTCACGTATCGGTCAATCGACAACTCCGCTGCCAACAGCTCATCCATGAGCTCCTGGAATGCCGCCAGATTGGGCACGACAACGGTCAGGATATAGTCGGTGCCGCCGCCCGTGGCGACGCAGTTCGTGATCGCGTCAATTGTCCTGACATGTCGTTCGAACCTGTCGAAATCCGCCTTGCGGTGGTGCGTCAGGGCGATCGTCACGATCACGCGGGTCACGTCGACCACGTGTTCGAGCGCGATATCGGCGTGGTAGCCGCGGATGAACCCGGCCGCGCGCAAACGGTTAAGCCTGGCCCAGCACGGCGTCGGGGATAGGTTCACGATCTCGGCAAGCTTTGTCTTGCTCAACTGACCGTGTTTCTGCACCGCGCTCAAGATGCGGATATCCGTTGCATCCAGTCCATTCTTACTACGCATACAGGAATCCCTTCATGCGTTTCCCGTCTCCATTTCCAACTAGTCGCAGGAGACGGGATTCCCATCCCGGCGATCATGTGCCAGATTTTCCGCGAATGCGCCATTTTTTGCGACCTCTTGAAGCGCAAGCGCGGCGGTGGACCGGCCCGCATTCATTGCCGGCATGTTGGGGCTGCACCACGTTCAGAAGTGCCGCGCCCGCTGTCCCGTGGTAGCGGCAGACACCGGGCGGGTCGAGGATACTTCGAAGAAATGCCGGCTTGTCCGGAAACCCCTGAACCGTTTCCCCGATCACGAAACATTCCTTGCGGTGCGGCCAAACTCCGGGCAAGTTCGGACGCGCATGAAAGTCCAAGCTCATCCAATCACCGGCACCATCGGCGCCGAAGTCACCGGTGTCGATCTGGCGGCGCCGATTTCTGCCGGGCTCGGGGCGGACCTCCGAGCGCTTCTGAGCCGGCACCTCGTTCTCGTGTTTCGTGATCAGCATATAGACCTGGCAGCACAGAAATGCCTGACCTCGGTATTCGGCACGCCGATGCACCTGCCCTATATCGAGCCCATGGAAGAGGATCCGGAGGTGATCCGGGTTCTCAAGGAGGCGGACGACCGGTCAGGGGTCTTCGGCGGCGACTGGCATTCCGACCTGAGTTTCATCCCCGAACCGCCTGCCGGGTCGGTCCTGAACGCGATCGACCTGCCGCCTTACGGCGGTGATACCCTCTTTGCCAATCAGGCTGCCGCCTGGGAGGCGCTGTCACCCGGACTGAGGGATTTGCTCGATGGGCGTGATGCGGTTCATGTCGGCAAACCCCACGGCGTGAAATGGGCCCCTGCGCCGGAAAGCCGGTCACGCGGTGCCGTCAGGATGGTGCGTGGCGATCCGGAGGCCGACAGAGAGCGATTTCACCCCGCTGTCCTGACCGATCCCGAGACGGGGCGGAAATCGCTCTACCTGAACCCGGTCTACGTGACCCGGCTGGACGGAATGACCGAGGCCGAAAGCCGGCCGCTTCTCGACAAGCTGAAAGAGCATGCCACGCGGCCCGAAGTCTCGATGCGCCTGCGCTGGACGGCGGGGACTGTGGCGGTGTGGGACAACTACGCGACGTTGCACTTCGCTGTGAACGATTACGCGGGTTTCCGGCGCGAGATGTGGCGCACCACCTTCCGGACCCGTGCCTTCGCCGCATGGCGCGCCACAGCATGACAGCCCGGCGCCACACATGCGCGGCTGGCCTCCATCATGTTCCTTCCTCCACGGCCGGGTATCCTTGGGGCCTGCACCCGGACGTCTTGCCGGTGCTTTCGATTTGAAGTAAACAATCGGGGATGCCGCAGCGCAGCAACAACCGCCGCCTCAGGAAGGTCCGCGGGTGGCACGGGGAAGTCCGGAGATACGAAAGGATGTCTCATGATCCAGGTGTTGTCCGGTGTCTGGGCCCTTCTTCTGGGCATCGTCTTCATCATGCTGGGCAACGGCATGCATTTCACCCTGATAGGTCTGCGCGGCGGAATCGAAGGATTTTCGGCCGCGGAACTGGCCATCGTCACCTCGGGGTATTTCGTGGGCTTCCTTTCAGGGGCGCGGCTTACCCCGTTGCTGATCCGGCGGGTGGGCCATGTCCGCGTTTTCGCCGCCCTGGGCAGCCTCATGTCGGCAGGGTTGATATCATTTCCACTGCTTGCCGAACCCTGGGCCTGGACGGTGCTGCGCCTGCTTGTCGGGTTCTGCATGTCGGGCATCTACGTCACCGCTGAAAGCTGGTTGAACAACGCGGCCACAAACGAGACCCGCGGCAAGGTTCTTTCGGCCTACATGATCGCGCAGACGCTCGGGATCATCGGGGCGCAAGGGCTGCTGACCCTGGGCGATGCGGCAACCGCCGCACTTTTCATCGGCGCCTCGGTCCTCGTATCGCTGTCCCTTACGCCGATTCTTCTCTCCGTCACCCCCGTCCCGGCGGCCGAGGTGGCACGTCCGATGGCCTTGCGGGATCTCTTCTCGGGTTCACCGCTGGGCACGGTGGGGATCTTTCTGCTGGGCAACGTGTATGCCACGCAATCGGGCATGGGGGCGGTCTTTGGAACGCAGATCGGACTTACGGCGTCACAGGTCGCGCTTTTTGTCGCGATGCTGTTTGCCGGTGCGCTGGTGATGCAATACCCCATAGGGTGGCTGTCCGACCGCCTGGACCGGCGCAAACTGATCTTTGGCGCGGCCTGTCTTGGCGCCGCGTCCTGTGCTTTGGGGTGGATCACCGGCGGCGGTCTGTGGCTGTTGATGGTATCCGCCTTCTTCGCCGGCGGGGTGACAACACCTCTTTATGCGTTGTTCCTTGCCTACACGAATGATGCCCTCTCGGCAGAGGAAATGCCCGCGGCCTCGGGGGGGCTCGTTTTCACTTTCGGCCTCGGTGCCATTGCGGGGCCGCTTGTCACGGGCTGGACGATGGAGTGGCTTGGCCCCTTCGCGTTCTGGCTGGTGCTCGGTGGAACGTTCGGCGCCATTGCACTCTATGCGCTTTACCGCATGACGCAGAGGTCCACCGTGCCGGTGGATGAAACCGAAAGCTATCTTGGCGTGCTGCCCACGGCGTCACCCGTGGCCGTCGAGGCGGCAGGGGCATGGGCCGCGGAACAGGCCGAGGCCGAGCGCGAGGACGACAACCAAGCCTGACAAATACATCCGGTCGTCTCGGTGGCACAATGATCGGGATGACGGGCAGTTTCGGGCCGGAACCCCCGGCGGCGCCGTGTATGCTCGGCGGGATCCAAATCCCGGAGCGATCCGAGACGGATCAGAAAACCCCCATGCTCAGCCCCGCGCCGATTGCGGCGCCAAGCTCACGGCAATTGGCGAGATCGGCCTCGGGGATCGTCTTTTCAGCGAGAATCTGCTCGGGTGTTTGCGCATGCGTGCACACGATCAGGGGAGCCTGGACCTCCTTCAGACGCCAGCCCTGGGCGATACGCGCCGTCTGCCGCGCCGCGTTTTCACCGTCGGACCCGGCGCAGATCATCTGCGCATAAGGCCGGCCCTCGATGCGACCGAGAACCGGATAATAGCACCTGTCGAAGAATTCCTTCATCATGCCGGCAATCGCCGCAAGGTTTTCAGGCGCGCAAAACAAATAGCCATCGGCGCCCAGAAGGTCATCCGGCCCGGCCTCCTCGGCAACCTTCAGGACAGTCTCGATTTCCTCGGCCGCCGCCGAGGCCGCTGCTTCGGCCATCTGACGGCTGCCTCCTGTCCTGGAGTGATACACGATCAAGAGCTGTGTCATCGCATTGACCGTAAACGCCATGTGCCGGGCTGCCAAGCCGCGCCGCATGACCGGTACATGGGTCATCTTCTCCGGTCTGCGCGGATCCGGGACGCCTTCAGCGTCGGGTTGCCCGCGCAAAAGGATCGCGGCGGAGTACCTTGAAACGTTCCCATCCGAGGGGAAAGCGCGTAACATTCACCACGCAACCGACAAGACGCATGCGCCCCTCCCCGGCCGCCAAGCGGACAGGGGTCGTTCACGGTGTGCAGCTCTGGCCATTCGTTGCCGCGGATGCGATATTCGAATTACTGGGGGTGCTCGACGTTGAACAGACAGGGGTTTCGACAATTCGCGTTCGCGGTACTGGGCGCGATCTGCGTTGCGCTTCCCGCCGCCGGAACGGAAATCCGTTTCAACGCCCCGGGATCCTCCGAAGATCTGGCAGAGCGCCTGAAGGGTGCGTCCCTTTCCATGACGACCGCGGAACAGGACGCCACCACCGCACAGGATCTGATAGCCGCCGCACAGGCCGACTATGGCAGGCTGATAGGGGTGCTTTATGCACAAGGCCACTATGGCGGTGTCATCGGCATCCGCATCAACGGCCGGGAAGCCGCCAGGATCCCGCCCCTCCGTGCGCCCGAGCGGATCGACACCATAGATATCAACGTTGATCCCGGCCCTGTCTTCCGGTTTGGTACCGCAAGTATCGCGCCATTGGCACCGGATACGGCCCTGCCCGCGGATTTTGCCCGCGGCGCGCCGGCGAAGGGAACCCTCGTCAAGGAGGCGACCCGGGCCGCCATTTCCGCATGGCGTTCGGACGGTCACGCCAAGGCCGGTGTTGCCGATCAGCACATAGTCGCCGATCACGCGCGCGCCGCGCTTGATGCAATGGTGCGTCTCGACCCCGGCCCGCGCCTGCGCTTTGGAAAGCTCGACATGCTCGCGACGGGCAAACCCACGCGCGTGCGTCTCGAGCGGATTCGCCAGATCGCCGGCCTGCCCACGGGCGAAACATATTCTCCTGAACAGCAGCAGAAAGCGGCCGACCGCCTGCGTCGAACCGGTGCGTTCCGGTCGGTCGTGCTACAGGAGGCCGAGACGCCCAATGCCGACGGTACCCTCGACATTGAAACGCGGGTGGTGGATGCCAAACGGCGCCGCATCGGCGCGGGCGCCGAACTCTCCTCGCTCGAGGGCGTGACTCTGTCGGGCTTCTGGCTGCATCGCAATCTTATGGGCGGGGCCGAGCGGTTGCGCATTGATGCGCTTGTCGGCGGCCTTGGCGGCGAGTCCGGCGGCGAGGATTATCGGCTCGGCCTGCGCTTCGACCGGCCCGCCACCTTCACGGCCGATACCGGGTTTTTTCTGATGGCGGGACTGGAAGAAAACAACGAACCGGATTATCGCGAACGCAAGGGGGAGATCGGCGCGGGTCTGACCCATGTATTTTCCGACAATCTCACCGCCGAAGCGGGCTTGACCTACCGTTTCTCCGAAATCTCGGACGACCTTGGCAAACGCGAACTGCAGCATCTTCTGGCCCCGGCAAGCGCCGTGTGGGACCGCCGCAACGATTCCCTGAATCCCGAATCCGGCCTTTACCTCGACCTGGAACTCACCCCGTTCATCGGCCTCGATCAGGGAGGCAGCGGCGCGCGCGTCCATGCCGACCTGCGCAACTACGTCACGCTCGGGGATGGCCGGCGGCTGACCCTTGCGGGGCGCGCGCAACTGGGATCCGTGGCAGGTGCCGGCCTGCGCGACGTGCCCGCCGACATGCTGTTCTATTCCGGCGGCGCGGGCACAGTACGCGGGCAACGTTACCAATCCCTCGGCATTGATCTTGCCCCGAATGTCACGGTGGGCGGTCGGTCCTTCATGGGCTTTTCAGGTGAGCTTCGCGGCATGATCAACGACACCGTGCAAGCGGTTGCCTTTGCCGACACGGGTTTCGTCGGGCAGGATGCGCTTGGCACCGGAACCGGCGAATGGCATAGCGGCGCGGGGATCGGCGCGCGCTATTTCACCGCGGTCGGCCCGGTCCGCCTTGACATCGCGACGCCGCTCGACAGCGATGCCGGGCAGGATTTCGAGATCTACATCGGGATCGGTCAGGCATTTTGATGCGCTTGCTTCTGTTGATATCGCTTGTTTTCGGCCTCACCGCGGGTCAGGTCACTGCACAGGCGCAGGACGAAACCGACGAGGGCGGCGGATTTCTTGAACGCCTCATCGAGGACAACCTCTCGGGCGCGGATCGCGACGTGCGCATCACCGGCTTTGCAGGGGCGCTTTCCTCGCAGGCCACACTCGATACGCTCACCATCGCCGATGCGGATGGCATCTGGCTGCGGCTGGAGGATGTCACGCTTGACTGGACGCGCAGCGCCCTCCTGCGTGGTGAGTTGAAGGTCAACCGCCTCGACGCCCGCGCGATAACCCTTGCCCGGTTGCCGGAAAGCGAGCGCCGGATCACACCCGAAATGGCCGAGGCGCAGCCATTCGAATTGCCTGACCTGCCCGTGTCGGTGGAAATTGGCCAGATCAGGGCCGGCACCCTGACCGTCGGTGCGCCGGTTCTCGGCGAAGAGGTCCGGCTCGAACTTATGGGAAATCTCTTTCTGGCCGGCGGCGAAGGCGCGGCCAGTATCGACGTGACCCGTCTTGACGGACGCGGACAGATCAGCCTTGATGCGCGCTTCGACAACGCTGACCGGATGCTGGCGATCGATCTTGCCCTTGACGAGTCCGAGGGAGGTATTGCCGCCACGCTGCTTTCTCTGCCCGGCGAGCCGGGCGTCAATCTCTCGATCGCCGGCGAAGCCCCGCTCAGCGATTACGAGGCCGATCTCAGGCTGGCCACCAACGGCATGGAGCGCCTGACCGGGCAATTCACCCTGACCGCCCCCGAGGGGGCTGACACGCGCTTCGGGGCACGGCTTTCCGGCGATATCACACCGCTTCTCGCCTCCGAGTTCCGCCCCTTCTTCGGAAAAGACAGCCGCATGACGCTGACCGGCACACGCGGCGCGGCCGGCACCACGGATTTAGATGATTTCCGCCTGACCACATCCCAGCTCGCGCTTGAGGGCTCTTTGTCGCTGGACGCGGCAGGCTGGCCTGACAGCTTCCAGCTCAACGGCAGTATCGGCAGCGGCGCAACGCCTGTGCGTCTGCCCGTTGCGGGTTCGCCCGTGACCCTTGGGAATGCCACTCTGGAGGCACGTTACGATGCCGCGCGCGGAGATCGTTGGACCGCGCGTCTCGCGATTTCGAAAATCGTTCAGCAGGGTCTTGAACTGGAAACGGCAAACATCGAAAGCCGGGGGGTTCTGCGCCGCGCGCCTCCGAGGGGGGCGAGCGCGCTTGCGGAGATCAAGCTTTCGGGGCTGAAATTCGCGGATGAGGCGCTTGCCCGGGCGGCAGGCGACAGCCTGTCAGGGCATCTGAGCCTCGACTGGCGCGAAAACCAGCCGCTTGTCTTGCACGGATTGCGCCTCGTGTCCGGCACGGCGCGGCTCAGCGCCCGCGGCGAGGTTGCGGCATTGTCGGAGGGGTTGCCAATCTCGGGCCGCATGCGGGTGGACGTGCCCGATCTTGCACGCTTCTCCGCCATCGCCCGGCAGGACCTTTCCGGAACGGCAAACGCGGCTCTCACCGGGTCGGGTACCCTTCTGGGCGGCAGTTTCGATGTTTCCCTTCACGCCGATACGGACCGCCTTGCCCTGGGCATACCGCACCTAGACCCGGTGATCGCCGCGCCGGGAGAAGTTTCTGTCGATGCCCGGCGCGACACGAGCGGCACGATGCTCGATCGCTTCCGCCTGGAAAACGATCACCTGCGTGCCACCGCCCGTGGCAAGCTTGACAGCCGGAGCGGCGACCTCACGCTTTCGGCCGGACTCGACGATCTGGGCCTCTCGCACCGCGACCTGTCCGGGCCAGCCCGGTTTCAGGGGGATGTGGCATGGCAGGCGGGCGGTGACATCACCCTGTCCGATGTCGCGGCGCAAGCCATGGGCGCGGAGCTCGACCTGACCGGTACCTTTTCGCCCGAAACTGACGGGCTGCCCGTTTCGGGAAGCCTGAGCGCGAGTGTCAGCGACCTGTCCCGGTTCGACGCGATTTCAGGTCAGTCAATGCGCGGCAGTATCGATCTGACACTCGACGGAGAGACCAGCAACGGCGCGAAAAACTTCACGCTTGCCACCCGTCTGGAGGGCCGCGATCTCGCATCCGGGATTGTGGATCTGGACCGTCTGATCGCGGGGCGCATTTCCCTCCGGGCCGATGCCGGACGCACGCCTGAGCGCATCGAGCTTGAAAATCTCACCGTTGAAACGCCGCGGTTAAGCCTTGTCGCCATGGGCGACGATGCCGGGGGGCCGGTGGATATCACCGCCCGGCTTTCGGATATCGGTATTCTGGCGCCTGATCTTTCCGGCCCTCTTTCGGCCAAAGGCACCGCTGCCCTTCACGGCCCCGAGGCGCGCCGCGTGACGCTGGAACTTGACGCCAAGGGCCCCGGCGACACGACGGCCTCACTTGAGGGTGACGTGATCGACCATGGGCGGACCCTCTCGCTTTCGGGCGTCGGCCGTCTGCCGCTCGCGCTGATCAATGGCCTTGTCCGGCCCAATGCCCTGAACGGCACGGCGGAATATGACCTGGCAATCAACGGCGCGCCGGCACTCTCGTCGGTTTCCGGGAAAGTAACAACATCCGGCACCCGCGTCGCCCTTCCTGCCACGGGCCTCGCAGTAGAGGATCTCAGTGGCACCGCAACTTTGGGAAATGCCCGCGTTCAGACCGATTTCACCGCAAGGATGCGCGATGGCGGGCGCCTTACCGTCAGCGGCCCCGTTTCCCTCAAGCCGGGTTATCAAGGCGACTTGTCAGCGGGTATCGAAGGGCTCGTCCTCAGTGATCAGTTGCTCTACACGACCACGGCTTCCGGCAACGTGTCTGTGGACGGGCCGCTTGCCGGCGGGGCGCTTATCGGCGGCGCGATCTCCCTTGAAGAAACAAATATCCGTATCCCCTCGGGCTTCGGGGCCGCATCCGTTTCCCTACCCGGACTCCGGCATGTGAATGAACCCGGCCCGTCGCGCGAGATGCGCAAGCGCGCGGGCCTGATCCGGCCGGAGGAAAGGACGGCCTCGCGCCCGTTTGCTCTGGATCTGACGATAGACGCACCCAACCGGATCTTTGTGCGGGGACGCGGGCTCGATGCCGAACTCGGCGGACGCCTCCGCGTTGCCGGGACCACCGAGGCGGTTGCACCCGACGGTTTTTTCGAACTGATCCGGGGCCGCATCGACATCCTCGGAAAGCGTCTCGATCTGACCGAGGGCCGTGTCACCATGCAGGGCTCGCTGGACCCGTATCTGCGTTTCGTGGCGCAGACCGAAACCGAAGACGTGACCGTTCGCATAATCCTCGAAGGCGTCGCATCCGAGCCCGGACTCACCTTCACCTCGGAGCCCGAACTGCCGCAGGAAGAAATCGTCTCACGCCTTATCTTCGGGCGCGGGCTCGACAACATATCGCCGCTTCAGGCCGCGCAGATGGCTTCGGCAGTGGCCACTCTTGCCGGTAACAGCAACAACGATGTTGTCGGCAAGCTCAGGGGGGCGGTAGGGCTCGCGGATCTCGACGTCACCCAGACCGCCGAGGGCGACACCGAAGTCAGTGCCGGGGCCTACCTTTCCGACGACATTTATACCGAGGTGACCGCCGACAGCGCCGGTAAACAACGGATCAACCTCAACCTCGACCTCACCAACTCCGTCACCGTCAAGGGCGGCGCGTCGAACGACGGGGATACCGGCATCGGCATCTTCTTCGAAAGGGATTACTGACCGCACCCGGACCATGACCGGGACCGGGGTAAGCCACGAAGCTCACCCCTTGATCGCGGAAAGTTCCTTCTCAAGCGCCTCGGACGAAGAGGCGCGCGAACGCGTCAGACCGCTGACCAGGGCATAGGCGGCGGGCGTCAGGAACAGCGTGAAGACCGCCGCCATGCCCAGCCCGCCCACGATCACCCATCCGATCGCGGCGCGCGCTTCGGCACCAGGACCGCTGCTCAGGATCAATGGCAGCCCGGACAGGACCGTGCAGATCAGGGTCATTGAAATGGGCCGAAGGCGGGCAAGGGCGGCTTCATGGGCCGCATCCAGAACCGGCCGCCCCCGGTCGCGCAACTGATTTGCGAACTCGACCAGAAGAATACCGTTCTTGGCCATCACCCCGATCAGCATGAGCACCCCGATCTGGCTGTAGATATTGATCGTGGTGCCGGTCAGAAGCAGCGCGTAGATCGCCGCGCAAACACCGAAAGGTACCGTGGTCATGACGACCAGCGCGCTGGTCAGGCTTTCGAATTGTGCCAGAAGCACCAGGAACACCACCAGCAGAGCAATGACATAGGTCGCCGCCAATGCCGACGAAGTTTCGTCCAGCGATGCGGCCTCGCCCAGGAAAATCAGGCCGATTCCATCCGGCAGCCGCTGCTGCGCTAGGGCACGGACATCGTCAATCGCCTCGCGCAACGTCACCTCCGGCGCAAGCGATGCATCGATTTCTATGGCCCGGCGTTGCGCGTGCCGGTCCAGTTCGGCGGCGATGCCACGCTCGGAAAAGCTGACGATCTGGCTCAACGGTACCAGGTCGCCGGCATTGGACCGGATAAACAGGTTCATCAGATCGACAGGATCGCGCACCGCACCTTCGGCCGATTGCAGCAGGATCGGCACCGCCTCGTCGTCGATGGTCAATTCCGCGACCTCGTCCTCGTCGATCAGCGCACGCAGGGCGACCGACAGGGTCGACATGGGAACGCGCAGGTCCGAAGCCCGCCGCCGGTCCACCCCGATACTGAGTTGCGGTTGCGTGGCCTGGTACTGGACCCGGATGTCCGACACACCCTCGACCTCCGCCAGTTGCCGGGAAAAGCGATCCGCGGCCGCGGCGATGTCGGGATAATTCGGCCCGGTGAGTGCGATGCTCAGCCCGCCGCCGGACCCGCCACGAAGCCCGAGGCTGTTGCTGCTGTAGGCGCGGGCACGGGCCCCCGGCAGGCGGGCGATGCCATCACGAATTTCCGCTTCGATCTCGGCTTGTGAAACGTCCCTGTCATGCCACGGAACAAGCCGCAGACCGATGCTCCCCCGGTTCAGGTCATAGCGCCCGGTAATCGAATAGAGACTGCGCGCCACCCCCGCGTCCACGTAGGGGCGCATGACCTCCTCGACCTTCACGACCTGCCTGTCGGTGTAATCAAGCCCGGTGCCATCCGGCCCCTGCAACCAGACCGAGATCATACCGCGATCTTCCGGCGGGACCAGTTCTTCGCCCAGGCGGTCATAGACAAGAACCGCGCCGCCGGCGACCAAGGTAGCCCCGACCAATGTCACCAGCGGCGCACGGATCATCGGGCGGATCAGGGCCCCGTAGAGCGAGGCAAGCCAGCCGCCAACCCCCGACATGACCCCGGCTCCACGGCCCAGCCCCTCGGACAGCGAGGCAAGCATCGGGCACATCGTCAGCGCCACGAAAGACGAGATCGCAACCGTCACGGCCAGAACGAACCCGAATTCGGTAAAAAGCCGTCCCGCGTCACTTGGCAGGAACGAGATCGGCACGAAAACCGCGATCAGGGTCACCGTGGTTGCGATCACCGCGAAAAAGACCTGCCCCGTGCCCAGCACCGCCGCGGCACGCCGGGCAATGCCCTCCTGCCTCCGGCGCTGGATATTCTCGGTGACCACGATGGCATCATCCACGACAAGGCCGGTGGACAGGACCAGCGCCAGCAATGTGATGATGTTGATGGAAAACCCCATCAGCCAAATCCCCGCGACCGACCCGATCAGCGCGATCGGGATGGTGACCGCCGGGATCAGGGTGGCCCCGAGGCGGCCAAAGAACAGCCAGATCACCGCCACCACGATCCCGAGCGCCGCCCCGAGGGTCTTGAGCACCTCGATGATGGCCCCCTTGATGAAGACCGCGTCGTCACTCGTGACTTCGAAACCCAGATCGGGAAACCGCACCTTCAGGCGCTCGATCGCACGATTGACCTCGTCCGAAATACGCACCGTATTGGATTGCGCCTGCCGGACGATTCAGAGGCTGACAACCAATCGCCGGTCCAGACGGGCGACACTGTCGGGTGTGGCCAGCCCGAAATAGACATCCGCGACATCACCCAGCCTCACACGGTCGCGCATCAAAAGGTCCTCGATCCTCTGAGGTTCGGCCACGGTAGCATCCGCACGGACCAGAACCTCTATGGGCCCGGACGCGAAACTGCCCACCGGAACGTCGAATTGCGCGTTGCGCAGCACCTCGGCGACCTCTCCGATCGACAGGCCGAAGGCGGCAAGACGGTCAGGTTTGACCTCGACGCGCAGCACACGCTGCCTGTCGCCGAACAGGATGACTTCCGCCACCCCGTCCACCGCCGTGAATTCCGTTGCGATGGCCTCCTCGACAAGGCGCGTCAGCTCGTCAATTGATCTGCTGTCACTCCAGACCGCGACATCGACGATCGGATCGGCATCCTCCTCGGACTTGACGACGAACAGGTCCTCCACGCCGTCGGGAAGGCGCGGCTCCACGCGGCTCACCGCCTCGCGAACATCGTTGGCGGCGTTGGCCAGATCCCGGTCGGGGCCGAATTCCACCCGCATGCGGAAATTGCCCTCCTCCGACGAGGTGCGCACCGCCTCGACTCCAGCCACCCGGGCCACGGCGCCCTCGACCAGCGACGAAACCTCGGCATCCACCGTTGTCGGTGACGCGCCCGGGTAATTGGCGCGCACCGACACGATTGGCCGGTCAACATCCGGCAGCTCGCGAACCTCTATGCCCCAAAGCGCACCGATGCCCGCGATCACGATAAGAAAGCTCATGACGGCGGCAAGGTAGGGCCGGCGCACGCTCAGATCGGACAGGCCCCGTCCACCTGTCATCATGATTGCGCCCCCTCGGGAGAGTTGAGAACCTCGACACTCACACCGGGCCGCAATCTTTGCGTGCCCTCCACGACAACCCTGTCCCCTTCGGACAGAGCCCCGTCCACGATCACCAGCCCGGCGCGGCGGCGCACGAGCCTGACCGGAACTGGCTGTACGACACCGCCTTCGACTCGCCAGACCTGAAGGGTGCCCCGCGAAAATTGCAGCGCCAGCTCGGGCACCGCCGGATATGCCTTGCCCGGCAAGTCAAGCCCGATCGAGAACGAGGCCCCGGGGCGCAACAGGTCTGCGGGGTTGTCCACGGCTGCGCGGACGCGCGCCGTGCGCGTCTCGGCCTCGACACGGCTGTCGATCGCCGTCACCTCGCCGTCGAAAACGCGCCCCTCGACCGAAGGGCTTCTCACGGTGACCGGCAATCCGACGCTCACGCGGCTCAACAACGCCTCGGGCAGATCGAACTCCACAAGGATCCTGCCGCGATCATCAAAACTGGAAATCGCCTCGTCCGCCGCGATCCGGTCACCCACTTCGATACTGGCAAGACCGGATACCCCGTCAAAGGGTGCGCGCATGCTCCTGTCGGCAAGATCGGCACGGGCCTGTTCAAGGGCGATGCGCGCCACCTTGTAATCTGTCTGCGCCTGCTCGAAACGGGCTGTCGCCGCGACCCCGGTATCCTGCAGCGCCCGGTACCTGTCACGCTCGGATCGGGCACGTTCCAGCCGTGCCTCGGCCAACTGAACGGCAAGGCGTTCATCAGTATCGTCCAGCGTCAACAGCGTATCGCCGGCCTTGAACTTGATGCCCGGGGCGATATTGAGCGCCGTCACCTCACCGGCGGAAGGCGCCCGCAGAGTGACCGACCGCTGCGCGAAACCGGTGCCTATGGACGCGAAGGTCAGGTCGTCCCGCTTCGTCTCGACATCGGCGACGATAACCGGCTTACCCGGGGAATCCTGCCGCGTTTCAACGCCCTGCGCCTGCGAGGCTGTCACCGGCGCGAGGATCGCGGACAGGTCCGCCCGGAACAGCCACGCCGAAACCGCGCCAGCGATGATCAGCGCGGATAACAGCGATTGTTTCCAGAAAGCCGTGTTTTTCAAGGGCGCACTCCTCCGCACATCCTATGGTATGTAGGATGCAAAGCCCACCCGTCACGCAAACGGCTGCGCAAGCTGCCGGGATGACACGTTTTCCACCGGCCCGATACAAGGCGGCGTTCAAGGCCCCGGACTCGCTAACCGCGGCTGCCGATCATTGCCCGGACATGACGGGCGGCAGCAGGATACCGCCTCAGACCCCGGTATCCACCTCGAAACGGCAAAGACCGTTCCCGCGGGCACAGCACATCGGATGATCCACCCGGGCTCGCGGATGCACCAGCCTCCGGAAGAGGGTCTCGAAGACCGCGCAATGCCAATCACACCCATCCACCGCCAAGGGGTTGTCACCGATGACGAGCGCGACCCGTGGGCGCGTTTCACAAGATACCGTCCCGGACCCGGCAAACGTCCACGCATGCCGCGCGACCGCCCCCATCAGGGCCGGACCCGCAAAACGCGCCGGCATGATCCGCAACATGAACCGGACCGGCCCAGGTATGCGGTGTGCCAGGATGTACTCTCCGGTGCGCCGCCCGGCCTCGCCCGCGACACGCCGTGCGGTCTCCGGTGCAAGGGTAGCGTGCAGCGCGCGCAGCAGCGCGGCGGCCTCGCCCTGCGGCACCATCTCGCAAGGTGGATCATCCAGCCTGAGCGCAAGACCCGCCGCGTCAAAGATCCGCGCGGCCAGCGCGCGCCCGCCCTGTGCCTCGAGCGCCGCCGCGGTCTGCAGGATCGCGTTCGGCCCGACGACGGCGGCCGCTTTCATTCCGCCGCCGTACCGGGACGCAGGACGGGGATATCGTCCTCCATGTGCCCGCCGCCGCTGCTCGTCCGGGCCGCCATCCCGGCCTTCTTCGCCCTGATCTGCTCGCGTACCGCCGCCTTGCGTTCCGCCGCCTTGTGCTTGCGGTCGGCCATGGCTTCCCAATCGGCCATCTGCGCCTCGGCGATCCCGCGGGTCTCATCGAAGTGGAAATCCACCTTCTCCTTGGATTGCGGCCCCCAGTAGCCCACCTTGCCCAGATCGTAGAAGGTCCGCGCGAACCCCGCCCTGGCAAACGCCTTGAGACAGCCCAGCAGGTATTTGCGCCGGAATCCACGTCCCCGCCACGGGTAGTGAAAAAGCGCCTTGATCATGTAGAAGCGGCGGTAATTGTGCATCACGCGGTCGAGCAGCGTGGCGCGGTCCATCGCCTCGGGCTTCATGATCGGTGTGACGAAATTGTATTTCTCGAAGTCGAAAACCTCCACCTTGTCACGCAGCTCCTGAAAGAGTGGCGTGAAGGGCCAGGGCGTGTACATCGTCCAGTTGGCAAGATCGGGATTCCAGTCGCGGGCGAAGCGATAGGTCTCCTCCAGTGTCTCCTCGGTCTCGTTCTCCAGCCCGACGATGAACTGCGCCTCTGTAAAGATGTCGGCCTCGCGCAGCAGGCGGATGGCCTCCTTGTTCTCTTCGACGCGGGTTTCCTTGTTGAAACGGTCCAGCTTCATCTGTGCCGCCGCCTCGGTACCGAGGCTGATATGCACCAGCCCCGCACGCCGCCACAGCCCCAGCATGTCCTTGTCGCGCTGAATGTCCGTCACGCGCGTGTTGATGCCCCATTTCACCCGCTCCGGCAGGCCGCGGCGGATCAGCTCCTCGCAGAACTCTGTGAATTTCTTCTTGTTGATCGTCGGTTCCTCGTCGGCAAGTATGAAAAATCCGACGCCGTGTTCGTTCACCAGATCCTCGATCTCGTCCACGACCTTCTGCGGGTCGCGCACGCGGTAGTCGCGCCAGAATTTCCATTGCGAACAGAAAGAACAGGTGAACGGGCAGCCGCGCGCCAGGCTGGGGATGGCCAGCCGCGTGTTCAGCGGGATGTAGATGTATTTCTCCCAGTCGAGGATCGACCAGTCGGGCACGATCCGGTCCAGGTTCCTGACCGTGGGCGCGGCGGGCGTTGCCACGATTTCACCCCCGTCAACATAGGCTATGCCCTTGATCCGCTTGCGGTCACTGCACCAGCGGCCATCCTCGACGGCGCGCACGAAATCAAGGAACACCTCCTCGCCCTCGCCCCGGACGATCACATCGACATGCGGGGCTTCGGAAAGAACCTGCTTGAACATGAAGGTCGCGTGCACACCGCCCAGAACGGTCACCGCGTCCGGCGCGGCCTCCCGGGCGATTTCCAAAGCTCTTTCCGCCTTGTAGATCGACGGCGTGATCGCCGTACAGCCCACGATGTCCGGGTTCAAATCCGCGATCCTTGCGCGCAATTCGTCTTCACCGATGTCATGTGTCATGGCGTCGATGAAGGTGATGTCGGTATATCCGGCCGCCTTCAACGGCCCCGCCAGGTAAGCGACCCACGCGGGCGGCCAGTTTCCTGCAATCTCGGCGCCGCCGGAATGGTAGTTGGGGTGTATCAGGACAAGTCGCATCGTTTCCTCCCATGTGTCAATAAAAGTTGACACATTCTTGCGTTATGATAATTGACGCAGATCAAACGACGCTTGTTTTCAGGAGTTTTAGGCGGCGTCTGCATTTAGCTGATCCAAGCCATTGCGCATGCGAGATCAACGAAGGCTTTGAATGAGCTGACGGATTTCTCGCAACGCAATGCGATCCTGCGGAAGCGTTTGATCTTATTGAAA
>NZ_QNGB01000040.1 GCF_003298505.1 Roseovarius sp. TE539 | reverse complement strand
CCCTTCGCCAGGTCGATCGCCAGCATGCTGATATTCGTCGTCATCGGTGTGCCCTCCGCTAAGTTCCAATCGAACTATTATGGCATAAAGGATGCCGTCAGGTGGGGGCATCCACCGCATCAGTTCAAGGCTTCTCCAGCCAAGCCGTAACGCAACAATGTCTGGCGGGGCGTGTCCTTATGCGTTACACCCACGCTCTCGCAAGACAGGACCCGCCATCATGACTACACGTGCCGGATTCATCGCCCTGATCGGAGAGCCGAATGCCGGCAAGTCCACGCTCCTCAACCACGTGGTGGGCGCCAAGATCTCGATCGTGACCCACAAGGTCCAGACCACCCGCGCGCGCATCCGCGGCATCGCCCTCGAGGGCGACAGCCAGATGATCTTCGTCGATACGCCCGGCCTTTTCCGACCCCGCCGCCGGTTGGACCGGGCAATGGTCGCCGCTGCATGGGGAGGGGCGGCCGATGCGGATGTCATCGTGCTGCTTGTCGAGGCACATCGCGGAATGACCGACGGCGTCGGGCGTATTCTGGACGGCCTTCCGGACGTGGCGCGGGGACGCAAGGTGGCACTGGCCATAAACAAGATCGACCGGGTGAAATCCGCGGCGCTCCTAGGATTGGCCGGGGAGCTCAATGCCCGTTTCACCTTCGACGAGACCTTCATGATCTCCGCCGAGAAGGGGCACGGTGTGAACGATCTGCGCAGTTGGCTGGCACGGGGATTGCCCGAAGGCCCGTGGCTTTATCCCGAGGACCAGGTCGCCGATCTGCCGGTGCGCATGATCGCGGCCGAGATCACCCGCGAAAAGCTGACGTTGCGGCTGCATCAGGAACTGCCTTATCAACTGACTGTCGAGACCGAGAGCTGGCAGGAGCGCGAGGACGGCTCTGCGCGGATCGACCAGGTGATCTATGTCAGCCGTGACGGTCACAAGGGCATCGTCCTGGGCAAGGGGGGAGAGACGATCAAGGCCGTGAGCCGCGCCGCCCGCGAGGAACTGGAGGACTTTCTCGGTCGCCGTGTCCATCTCTTCACCCAGATCAAGGTACGGCCGGGCTGGCTTGACGAGGCCGAGAGATATTCCGAGATGGGACTCGAATTCAGGGACGGCGCCTGACCCGCATGTTTCATCTTTCCCGAAATACTCCGGGGGGTGTGGGGGGCTGGCCCCTCACTGCCGGCCGGCGATGACCCGCCTGACCGCCCGGTTCTGGGTGGATGCCTATCTGGCGCGTCTGCGGCAGCGCGCAATACCTGCCTTCGTGACCGCCCACGGCGATGACACGGCCGGCGCCGTTCTGGTCAAGCTCAACACGCTGGACGGAGGCGCGCAGGCCTTTCAACGGAGCTTTGATCCGGCGACGGGGGCGCGCGGCTGGCTGGTGCTGTCGCACGGCGACGAACCATCGGTCGATGCCGCGATCGCGCGCCAGCAGGACTTCGACCCCGACCTTTGGGTGATCGAGGTCGAGGACCGTGCGGGCCGCCATCTTCTGGACGAGACCGGTCTTTCGGACTGACACGCGGCTGCAGGTGTTTGACCCGTGTCAATGCGGCGCCGGTGTTCCGGACCTATCCTGCCAGGGTTCGGCGCATGAAGTGCCGCGAAGGGAGAGGTTATCATGAAAAAGCACATTCTTGTCGCAACGGACGGGTCCGATACCGCGATGCAGGCGGTGGATCTGGCCGCGGAACTGGCGGCGAAATTCGACGCCAAGCTGACGATAGGCCATGTCCATCAGTTCGGTCGTCCGGCTGCGGAATTGTCACGAATGGCCGAGGTCGAACACATCGCCGAGCATGTCAGCCGGGAAACGCAGGTGGATTTTCGGTCCCTGTCGGGATCGGCGGGTGATCTTTTCGGTCCGTCGCGTCCCAAGGGTGACGTGGTGCGCGCCATCACGCTTGTCGGCGAAGAGGTCTTGCGCCGGGCCGCCGACCGTGCCCGCGACAAGGGCGTCAAGGACGTTGATACCGCTACTTCCCAGGGGGATGCGGCGGACGCAATTATCGACATGGCCGAGGAAAACGGTGCAGACATGATCGTGGTCGGCCATCGTGGGCTGGGCCGGTTGCGCCGCATGCTCCAGGGGAGCGTGGCACAGAAAGTCACACAGCAGGCCGAGGTCACGGTCGTGTCGGTTCGCTGAGCCCCGGGGCTGCGGCACATGCTCTGATTCCCGCCCGATTGCCCGGTGCGTATGCGATCGGATGATCGGGCGCGGTCCGAACCGCGAGCCGGGTTCCTTTGTGCGTCTTCGGCAGGGCCTTCTTGTCGTTGTGCCCGGCCTTGATGGACGGTAGGATCGTACCCTGTTGGCACTCGAGGCCGGGGCTCTTGCGGCTTGTACCCGTGCTTGGCAGACGGCACGCTCCGGTGTTGGATCAACACCGGCAAGGGGGCGGCGATGGAGTGGCGCGACAACGGTATTCTGCTGTCGGTGCGGCGGCACGGAGAAGCGGCGGCGATCATCGAGGTTCTGACGGCCCATCACGGGCGCCATGCCGGGGTGGTGCGTGGCGGCGCCTCGCGGCGGATGGCGCCGATCCTGCAGCCCGGCGCGCAACTGGATCTGACGTGGCGGGCGCGGCTCGAATCGCATATCGGCAGCTTGACCGTGGAGCCCGTGCGCTCGCGCGCGGCGGCTTCGATGTCGGACCGGCTCTTGCTGGCCGGGCTCAACGCAGTGGTCGGGCTGCTTCTGTTCACGCTGCCGGAACGCGAGGCGCAGCCGACTCTGTATCGTCGTACCGAGATGCTTCTCGACCTGTTGGAGGAACGCGAGGTCTGGCCGCTGGCCTACCTGAAATGGGAGCTCGCCCTGCTTGACGAGATGGGTTTCGGCCTTGATCTCTCGGCCTGTGCCGTGCTTGGGCCGGGTGCGAACGACCTGAGTTATGTATCGCCGCGTACCGGGCGGGCGGTGTCAAGCGCGGGTGCGGGAGAGTGGGCCGAGCGATTGTTGCCCCTTCCGCCCTGTCTGCTGGGTGAAGGGCCGGCGCCGGATACCGAAATCGCCGAAGGACTGCGCACTACCGGATATTTCCTCCGGCATCACCTCGCGCCGCAGCTTGCCAACAAACCGCTGCCGGAGGCGCGTGACCGTTTCGCGGCCCGCTTTGCGGCACAGGCAGCGGCCGGCTGAGGCTTTTGGGCGAAACGGGAACGCGGCCGTGATAGTCCGGTAGACGCGCGCGCCACGATGTCTGTCCTGCCGGCAGACACGGACCCGGCCGGCGCAAGCGTGCTGCATTCCATTGGATCAAGGCGCTTCGGCCTGTCCATGCGGGGCGGCGACCGTCTCAATCTGAAGCCCGGAACACCATTTCCCGGCCCGCGTCGTTGCTGAGGATCAGGGTGCCGCCAGCCACCTCAACCTGCTTCATCGCGGTCAGCGTCTCAAGGAACCGGGCCTCGGCCTCCAGTTCGGGGCAGGCTCGTCTGGTGGCACTGATGCGGTCCGCGTCGAACCACGGATAGGGGGCGGTTTGTTCGCCGCGATAGCTGTTGCAGGGCCCTTTCCCGGCAATCGCACCCTCTTCGGGAAACTCCATTGTCGCCCTTGCCTCGAAGGCCGCCCCGTCAATGCTGACAAGGGTCCATTCCGAAGCCCCGCCGCCGTGGCCTGAAACCGTTTCGTCCCGCTGGCACATGTCCAGCCCCAGGAACGCCACGAGGATCAGGGGCCAGCGCATGGCGCCTTACCGCAGCGCCACGATAAGATCGACAAGCGATCCCATCGTCTCGATGTCTTTGGGCCCCTCGGGCATCAGGGCCATGCCGGCACCAGTCGCCTGGATCAACCGAACCATCTGCGGGTTTCCGATGCCGGTTTCCTTCAGAAGCCGGCCCAACCGCGCCGCGCGCGCCGCCTCGACCCGTTCAACCGCCATCGACGCACGCCCGTCGGACAGAGCCCAGGCGCGCATTGCCGCATCTGTACCGTCGCGCACCGCCAGCGTCTGTGCCTCTTGCCGCAGTGCCGGGACAGGGTCGGAAATCTCGGACTCCTCGATCGTTTCCGGCTGCGCCGTTTCCTCCCATGCGGTGATAAGTGCCGCTTGAAATGCCGGCAGATCGTCAAAATGCCAGTAGAACGATCCCTTCGTCGTGCCCAGCCCGCGTGCCAGCGCCTCGGCCTTCAGGGCCGCCGGACCATCCGCCCGCAGGGCCTCAAGCCCCGCAATCACCCAGTCCTGACGGCTCAGTCTCGTATTTGGGGATCGGTTCATGCGAAATGAATACGTGCCCGCTCGCACCGGCGCAAGAGACGTCATGCCGCAGCGCAGCATTTCCGGTGATCGTCACAAAAGTTTTACCGGTTTGTCGCAAAGGCTTCGGGAAGCACGCCTAGGACCGGGGCCGAAAGACCGGGGGTGCTGACGTGCTGAACATCGAAGACCTGACCAAGAGATTCGGCCGGAACACGGCCGTGGATGCCGTGAGTTTCGAGGTTGTCAAACCGGCGATGGTCGGAATTATCGGGGCTTCCGGGGCAGGCAAATCCACCCTGTTGCGGATGATGAATCGCCTCAGCGACGCAAGCTCGGGCCGGATCGTGTTCGAAGGGCGTGAAATCACTGCGCTGAAGGGCGCCGCCAAGCGCGCGTGGCAATCCGAATGCGCGATGATCTTCCAGCAGTTCAATCTTGTGCCGCGTATGGACGTGGTTTCGAATGTTCTCCACGGCACGCTGAACCGACGCTCGACACTGGCCACGATGTTCAATCTTTATCCTGATGCCGACATCAATCATGCCATCGGGATCCTTGACAGGCTGGGTATCGCGGAACACGCGCCGAAGCGTGCCGAGGCCCTGTCCGGCGGCCAGCAGCAGCGTGTCGCCATCGCCCGTGCCCTGATGCAGGACCCAAAGGTCGTTCTGGCGGACGAACCCATCGCCAGCCTCGACCCGATGAACGCCCAGCTGGTGATGGAGGATCTGCGCCGTATCCACGAAGAGGACGGGCGGACCGTCATCGCCAACCTGCACACGCTCGACACCGCGCGCCGCTATTGTGAGCGGGTGATCGGCATGCGTGAGGGCCGGATTGTCTTTGACGGCACGCCCGAGCAGCTGACCACCGGTGCGGCGCGCGACATCTACGGTGCTGACGCGAGTTTCAGCGAGGACAGCACCTCGACAAGCATCGAAACACTCGACCGCGGCCAGCTCCGCGCCCTGCGCGAGGCCGAGGCCGCGGTTTGAGTATCCTGATCCCGTGTGCCCCGGCGCGCGGGTGCAACCCCAATCGGAGAGAGTGAACACCATGAAAAAACTGATTGCCGCCTTCGTGGCATCCACCGTCCTGGCCGGCCCCGTCTTGGCCGAGGACACGATCGAGGAATTCCGCATTGGCGTGCTGGGCGGCGAGAACGCGCAGGATCGCATGGCCAGCAACGAGTGCTACCGCGCCGCGGCCGAGGAGCTGCTGGGCGTGCCGGTGAAGCTCTTCACCCCCGCCGATTACGATGGCGTGATCCAGGGCCTGCTGGGCGACACCATCGACATGGCCTGGCTGGGCGCCTCGGCCTATGCCAAGACCTACCTGACCGATCCGGACGCCGTCGAGCCGATCATGGTCAAGACCAACATGGACAAGTCCTACGGCTACTACTCGGTCGGCTTCGCCCGCAAGGACAGCGGCATCACCTCGCTCGACGACATGGACGGCAAGGTCTTCGGCTTCGGCGATCCGAACTCGACCAGCGGCTACCTGATCCCGTCGATCGAGATTCCGACCGAAGGCGAAGAGATCACCATGGAATCGGGCGAGTATTTCGGTGAGGTCAAGTTCACCGGCGGTCACGAGCAGACCATCGTCGCGGTCGCCAATGGCGATATCGACGCGGGCGTGACCTGGGCCGACGGCATGGGTGCATGGGAAGACGGCTATAACTCCGGCGCGCTGCGCAAGGCCGCCGATGCCGGCCTCGTGGACATGAACCAGCTGGTTCAGATCTGGCAGTCCAAGCCGATCCCCGAAGGCCCGATCGTTCTGCGCAAGGAACTGCCCGAGCGTGTGAAGATCGACATCACCACGCTGACGGCGTCCCTGCCCTACATGGATGCCGATTGCGCTTACAACTTCATGGCCGGCAAGGCGCTTGGTTTCCAGCCCATCGATCATGACGCCTATGTGTCGATCATCGAGGCGCGCAAATCCAAGATGTAAGCCCGACAGGCTGACACCGGGCCGGGCTCCGAAACGGGGCCCGGCCCTCACTATTGGGGAAGAGCATGACTGAAACCAGCATGACGGGCGCACCGGCCGGGCGCGTGGACGAGGTGCAGAGCGCCTACATGCAGATGACCCGCCGCAAGCGGATGTACAGCGGCATCATGCTGGTGGTGTTCATCGCGCTGATGGCCTCGGGGTTCATTGTCGCCGATGATCGCAATGCCGGCGGGTTCTGGGACGGCATAACCAACATCTTCACCTTCCCCGGCGAGGTGCTGAGCGAGGCAGGCGAGAAAATCGCCCTGTTGCCCGCCCTGATGTGGGAGTTCCTGCCCTCGCTCATAGAGACGATCAATATCGCGGCCGCCTCCACGCTGTTGGGGGCGATCCTGGCAATTGTCATCTCGCTGCTGTCGACACGCGGATTGGCGCGCTGGCCGCGCCTCATCCCGCTTTTCCGGCGTCTCATGGACATCATGCGCGCGATACCCGAGATCGTGATCGCGCTGGTGCTCATCTTCATCCTCGGGGGCGGGCCGGTGCCGGCGATGATCGCCATTGCGCTGCACACTGTCGGCGCGCTCGGCAAGCTTTTTTCCGAGGTCAACGAGAATGCCAGCCTCAATCCGGTCGAGGGGCTTCAATCGGCCGGCGCCTCATGGTCACAGCGCATGTGGCTCGGGATCATGCCGCAGGTGGCACCGAATTACCTGAGCTATGCGCTGTTGCGGTTCGAGATCAATATCCGCGCGTCGGCAATCCTGGGGTTCGTTGGGTCGGGCGGCATCGGCTATGACCTCAAGAATGCCTTCAGCTGGGGCCAGGGCCGCTATGACGAGGTGGCGGCCATCTTCCTGCTGCTCTTCGGCACGATCGTCTTCTTCGACCAGCTTTCCGGGTATTATCGCAACAAACTGATCGGCGAAGGATAGGCCCATGACCACTCTGACACAGGATGCCCCGGGCACCGTCCCGGACATGATGCGCCATTTCCGCCGCAAGAAGGTGCAGGCATTTTCGGTGCCGGCGGTGATTCTGGCCTACTTTGTCTATGTCTTTTTCGCCTTCGATATTCCCGGTCTCGCGGATCGGGCGCGGCTTGACAATGCCCGCATCCTCGTGGCCGACAGCTACAGCCACAAGACCCACATCACCCGCGACAACCGCACTGGCGGCATCACCATGGCGGTGGAGGGCGAGAACAAGGGCACGTATCCGGAAGGAATGAGCCCGGACTGGGTCAGCAAGCAGGGCGAGGACCGCGCAGTGGTCACGCTCGAGGACGGCCATGAGGTGGTGATCGACGGGCCAACCATGCGCTACGACGTGCCCGGCTACGGCGTGATCGCAGCGGAGGTATCGCGCCGCGAAGGCGTGCAGCTTGACCTGCCGGAGGCACGGGTGCCCGATTGGATCAGCGCCACCTCTTCGCGGGTCGACATCACCACCGAGGCGGGCCGCGTAACGCTCACCAAGGCACGAACCGAGGTGATGCGCTATCAGTTCGGCTGGGAGCTGTTCTGGTTCACCCTAGACAGTCCGTTCTACGGCAAGAGCTTCTTCGAACTGGCCGGGCTGGCGTTTTCCGGTGAGCGCGTGGTCGAGGGCCGCAGCAACATCGCGGCGATCGCGCATGACATCTGGAACAACCGGATGTGGCAGCACAAGGACGTGATGTGGGCCGTGTTCGAGACCATTCTCATGGCTTTCCTCGGCACGATGGGGGCGGCGATGCTGGCCCTGCCGCTGGCCTTCGTGGCGGCGCGCAACTTCAACCGGCTGATGCCGGTGCGTTTCGCGGTGCGGCGGTTCTTCGATTTCGTGCGCGGGGTCGATGCGCTGATCTGGACGATCATTCTGGCGCGCGCTTTCGGACCCGGGCCGCTGACCGGCAGTCTCGCCATCCTGCTCACCGATTCCGGCACCTTCGGCAAGCTCTTCTCGGAGGCGCTGGAAAACGTGGACAACAAGCAGATCGAGGGCGTTCAATCCACCGGGGCCCGCCCGCTTCAGCGCTACCGTTTCGGTGTCATCCCCCAGATCACTCCGGTCCTGCTCAGCCAACTCCTCTATTACCTCGAGTCCAACACCCGCAGCGCCACGATCATCGGTGCCATTACCGGGGGCGGGATAGGGCTTATGCTCACGCAGGCGATAATCACCCAGAAGGACTGGGAAGAGGTGAGCTATTACATCGTTCTCATCATTCTGATGGTAATGTTGATGGATACGGTGTCAGGATGGCTGCGACGCAAGCTCATCCAATCCGATGCCGGGGGTGTGTGACACTCTCCGGGCGGCCTCCGGCGGGAGTATTTCGGGAAAGATGAAGTCCCGCCGGGTCCCGGCTGACATTTTGGCGAGGCAAGCCGGGCCCGGCTTGACGAGCGCCCCCGGGGCCGCCTTTCCTGCGATGATCGTGATTTACGGAGTAGACCCATGCCGAGACTTTCCGCCGACACGCCGCTGATTCATCCCGATTGCGAAATCGCGGACAGCGATTTCGGCCGGTTCACCGAGATCGGCCGTGGCAGCCGCATCTCGCACTCGGTGATCGGGGATTATTCCTACTGTGACCGTTATTGCGACATCGCCAATGCCGAAATCGGACGTTTCGCCAATATCGCCAGTTTCGTGCGGATTGGCGCCACGGATCACCCGCTTGACCGCGCCAGCCTCCACCACTTCATCTATCGTTCGGCCAGTTACTGGGACAATGCGGAAGACGATCCGGACTGGTTCGAAACGCGCCGCATGCGCCGCGCGTTGATCGGCCACGACACATGGATCGGCCATGATGCTCAGATCAAGCCGGAGGTGACGGTCGGCCACGGGGCGGTAGTGGCTTCAGGAGCAATCGTTACGCGTGATGTTGCCCCCTATACAATCGCGGCCGGAATCCCGGCCCGTAAGGTACGCGCGCGCCTGTGCCCATCCCTGGCCGAACGACTTGTGGCTTTGGCATGGTGGGACTGGGATCATGAAACCCTGCGCGCGGCGCTCGAGGATTTCCGCAGCCTGGGGGCCGAGGGGTTCCTCGAGAAACACGGCGGATGAGTTGCGACCACCGCATTGCGACCGCGGACGTGATCAGGCCGCGGGGTGACATCCTCCTGAATGGGCAGGACGCACAAACGCGGCGGCCCGCAGAGGGGCCGCCTGATTGGTGCTGAAATACCGGGGACGTGAATATGGATCCATCAGACCTTCCCGGCACGACACAGCCATGACCGGGCAGTGAATTTTCGATGAAACCCGCTATTCCGCGGCGATGGCCAGCCGGCTCGAGGTCCTCAGGAAACGGCGTGCCGCTTCTCCTGTGAGATGCGTGATGCAGCCGGCAACCATTGTCGCCTCGACCTCGCGCGTCGCGGCGTTGACAATGACCAGGTCGGCGCGTCTTCCATGATCGATGATGCCCCGGTCAGGCAGGCGCATGATTTCAGCTGGTGTTTCCGAGATCATCCGCCAGGCCGCGGGCAGTTCGACAATCCCTTGATCCACGAGCGTGAATGCCGCCTTTGCCAGGGCCGGGTAATAGTAGTCCGAGACCAGCGCATCGCAGTACCCTGCCGCGATCAGGTCGGTTGCCGAGACATTGCCGGCCTGTGATGCGCCCCGTGCGACGTTGGGCGCGCCCATGATCACCGGATCGTTCACAGCCTTGGCCAGTTTCGCCGCCGCGCGTGCGGCCGGGAATTCGCAGATCTTGGCCCCGATCATCGCATAGGTTTCGCGCGTTTCCGCGTCGGGATCATCATGCGAGCCATAGATCACGCCCAGATCATCGAAGGCGCATGCCAGCCGGCACAGGTAGCGTGGCACCGCGTGGCCCTGTCGCCGCGCCGCCTCGAGTTCGGCTCGGTGCGTTTGCGCCGACCGTCCCGCCGCCCGCGCCGCGGCCGCGAGCGCCGCAGCGTCATCGGCGTCCTGAAGGGCTTGTTCAAGGTGATTGTTGAAAACGACAAACCCGATATCGTGTTTCCGGATCGTCTCGAGCAGCCGTTGTTCGCTATCGACAGTGTGGGTTTCGCAACGGATCTGCACGCGGATATCCGTTTTCATCCGTGACTTGTAGGCCGACATGCATTCGAGGAACCCCTCGGCGTAATCCGGGCTGCGGGCCCCTCCCTCCCATGACCAGCCCTGGGCCAGCCATGCAGTGGTGACACCGTTCGCGGCCGCGTCGCGGTCGGTCGCGACAAGCCCATCGCAGAAACCGAAGGCGGTTGCGGGACGCGGTTCGATATGGCGCTCGAAGGCATCGCCATGCATGTCCAGAATACCGGGCAGAACGAGGTATCCGGTCAGATCCACATCGGGCAGCGGTCCCTTGCTGATGCAACCATCCTCGATGGCAACGGTGCGTTGCTGCATCTCGCCTTCACGAAGGGTGGTCGCGCCGGTCAGGCGCAGGTCAAGACGTGTCATCGGTTTGGCCCTGCTCGCGTCGATTTGGAGGGAACGGATACCGCATCTTTGTATCGCCGGCGTGACAAGGAGTTGGAAAACATCACGAATCTGCGAGCGTGAGGGTAACCCTGTCGCCGGCAAACCATGTCCGGCCATACTCGATCGGTTTGCCTTGGGGATCTATGTTGACCGAAACCGTGCGCATCAGCGGCGCGCCTTCACGCAAATTCAGTTGCAACGCCTGTGTCGGCGTGGCCAGCTTTGCCGTAAGCCGGGTGAAGGCGCGTGTGTAATCATTGACGCCATATTCCCCGAGTGCGGCGGTGACCGACCGCTTCCGTCGCAGGGCTTCGGGCAGGTCCGGAAATCGTGCCGCCGGGAATATGCTGCGGAACAGCGCGATGGGCTGACCGTCGGCCAGAGACAGCCCCTCGTAGACATGGACCCTGCCCGACCCCGGCAGACTCAGCGCCTCGGCCTCGCGCCGGTCCGGCGTACGGGTTTCGAGCGACAGGATTTCCTTGGCCGGCATGCGGCCCGCAGCCTGAAGATTCTGATGGAAACGGACGCGGCGGCCCAGCGGGTACTCGGTGGGCGTCTGCGCGACATAGACGCCCGCGCCACGGCGCGGATGAACGATACCTTCTTCCGCAAGCATGGAAAGTGCCCGCCTGACCGTGTGCCGGTTGACGCCGAAGCGCCGCGCCAATGCGGCTTCCGTTGGCAATTTGTCGCCAGGGCCATAGCGGCCCTGCGCAATGTCACCGGTCAGGGTGGCATGGATCGTCTTCCAGATTGCCGTGCGTGGTTTGGCCATTGTCATGAATTCTTCATTCCCGCGGACTTGCCTGTTCGAGTTCAAGGGTGTATTTGTCTAGTTGTATAGATAAATCAACAAATCCGCAAGGTGTCTAGATGACCGACAGCACCGCGCGTCAAACCTGGATGGGCCTTCTGGCCAGGGTTCCGGCCCGGACGCTCGAAGAGAAATGGGACGAGTTCGGGCTGGAGCCGGAATACACGGTCCTGCGACAACCCGAGATCGGCGGTGTGATGGTGCGCGGCCGGGCGGGCGCCACCGGCGCGGCCTTCAATATCGGCGAAATGACCGTCACCCGCTGTTCCCTGCGTCTCCCGGACGGAGAGGTGGGGCACGGCTACGTTCAGGGGCGTGACAAGTCCCACGCGTTACGTGCTGCCCTTGTCGATGCTTTGATGCAAACCGACATTGCGGAGACGTTGCAAAGGGATCTGCTTAAGCCGCTGCGTGAGGGGCTCGAAGCGGCGCGGGCCAACCGGGCCGCCAAGGCCGCCGCGACAAAAGTGGATTTCTTTACAATGGCAAGGGGAGAAGATTGATGCGGGCGGATGTGCTGGAGGGCGGGTTCCGCGACACGCCCGTCGATGCCGCGCGGTCCTTTCGTGCCGCGATGGAGGCGATGGCCCGCCCCGGGCGGATAAGAACCACTGATGTGGCCGCGCCGCCTTCACCGCTTTCGTCGGCCGCGGGAACCCTGATCCTGACGCTTTGCGATCCCGGAACACCGATTCACCTTGCCGGTGCGCATGACACGCAGGGTGTTCGTGAATGGATTGCCTTTCATACCGGGGCGCCTTTTGCCGGGCGTCGGCAGGCTCAGTTTGCCGTAGGATGCTGGGAGGACCTTCTGCCGCTTGGGGAGTACCGCATCGGAACGTCCGAATATCCGGACAGGTCGGCGACATTGATCGTGGAAATGCCTGAGCTGACGGCGCGCGGTGCCACGTTGCGCGGCCCCGGTATATCCACAACTGCGACGCTTGATCTGCCTGACAAGATCGAATTCGCCCGGAATGCGGCGCGTTTTCCGCTCGGTCTGGATTTTTTCCTCACCGCCGGTACCCGGCTTGCCGCGATACCGCGAAGCACGAAGGTGGATTGAACCGATGTATGTGGCAGTCAAGGGCGGCGAGGCCGCGATCGACAATGCACACGCGTGGCTGGCGGAGGAAAGGCGCGGCGACGTTGCGGTGGCAGACCTTTCCGTGGATCAGATTCGCGAACAGCTCGGCCTTGCGGTGAATCGCGTGATGTCCGAGGGGTCTCTTTATGATGCCGGCCTGGCCGCGCTTGCGATCAAGCAGGCCCGTGGCGACATGATAGAGGCGATCTTCCTGATCCGCGCCTATCGCACGACCCTGCCACGGTTTGGCGCTTCGCGCCCTGTGGATACGGGCGAAATGCTTTGCGACAGGCGTATATCGGCCACTTTCAAGGACGTTCCGGGCGGTCAGCTTCTCGGCCCGACATTCGACTACACGCACCGCCTCCTGAACTTCAGGCTTGCCGCGGACGGGGAAGCCCCGGAAGCCCCGCAGGCGGATTGCGGGGCCGATTCGGTGCCGCATGTGACGGGATTCCTGAACCGTGAGGGCCTGATACAGACCGAGGAGGACGATGCGCAGGATCCGCCGGACCTGACCCGTGAACCGATGGAGCTTCCGGCCAGCAGGGCTTTGCGGCTTCAGGCGCTGACGCGGGCCGACGAGGGGTTCGTTCTGGGCCTCGCCTACTCGACGCAGCGTGGCTATGCGCGCAACCATGCCTTCGTGGGGGAGCTGCGCATCGGAGCCGTGACGGTCGAGATGGACATCCCCGAACTGGGCTTCGCCATCGAGATCGGTGAGATTACCCTAACCGAATGCGAGACGGTCAACCAGTTCACCGGCTCCAGGACCGAACCGGCACAGTTCACACGCGGTTACGGCCTGGTTTTTGGCCAGACCGAACGCAAGGCGATCTCAATGGCGCTGGTCGATCGTGCGCTGCGCTGGAAGGAACTGGGCGAGGAGGATCAGGGCGCGCCGGCGCAGGATGAGGAATTCGTGCTGATGCACGCCGACAACATCCAGGCAACCGGGTTTCTGGAGCATATCAAGCTGCCCCATTATGTCGATTTCCAGTCCGAGCTGGAACTCGTGCGAAGGCTGCGGGCCGAAACCGGCGCCGCCCTGTCCGAGGCCGCGAAATGATGCGCGGCGCTGTTTCAGCCTTGTGCGATGTCGCCTTTGTCGGCCATGGCCTCATCGTCCCTGGAGGCCCTGTGCTTGAGAATCTTGCTGATCAGCAGGCCGGTGAAGAGCGCCAGAAGCGCGATCGTGATGTTGGTTGTCATGGTCTTTACTCCGATTGGTTGCGTGAACGTAACCCGGCTATCGGAAAAAGAGGGCGAATTGATGTCTGAGGGGTGGAACAAGATGTCGGATCAGGGTCAGGAAATGGACGCGTACAATTTCGCTTATCTCGACGAGCAGACCAAGCGCATGATCCGCCGCGCGATCCTCAAGGCGCTGGCGGTCCCCGGCTACCAGGTTCCCTTCGCCTCGCGCGAGATGCCGATGCCTTATGGCTGGGGCACGGGCGGTGTGCAGGTCAGTGCCGCGACACTCACGCCGGAAGATACGTTCAAGGTCATCGACCAGGGTGCCGACGATACGACCAACGCCGTTTCGATCCGCAGGTTCTTCGAAAGGACGGCCGGGGTCGCCACGACTGACGAAACCGCACAGGCCAGCGTGATCCAGACACGGCATCGCATTCCCGAAACGCCGCTCACCGAGGATCAGATCCTCGTCTATCAAGTGCCAATTCCCGAGCCGTTGAGGTTTCTGGAGCCATCAGAAGTGGAAACGCGGAAGATGCACAGCCTCGAGGAATACGGGCTGATGCATGTGAAGCTTTACGAGGATATCAGCCGTCACGGTGAAATCGCCACCTCGTATGCCTACCCCGTGAAGGTGGAGGGACGCTACGTGATGGATCCATCGCCGATTCCGAAATTCGACAATCCCAAGCTCAGCGACTGCCCCGCGATCCAGCTTTTCGGTGCCGGGCGCGAGCAGCGCATCTATGCCCTGCCGCCCTATACTCGTGTGGTCAGCCTCGATTTCGAAGATCACCCGTTCATTCCCTCGAAGGCCGACCATGCCTGCGATCTTTGCGCGTCCCGCGACAGTTATCTCGACGAGGTGATCACCGATGACGCGGGCGGGCGGATGTTCGTCTGTTCCGACACCGATTACTGCCGCACGCGGCGCGCGTCCGCGACACCCGGACTGAATTCCCCGGACATGACCGAGGCTTGCTCATGACGCCACTTTTGCAGGTCAGGGATATTTCCAGATCCTACGGACCCCGGATCGGATGCGCCGATGTCTCCTTCGAGCTTTACCCGGGTGAAGTCATGGGGATCGTCGGGGAGAGCGGATCGGGAAAATCCACACTCCTCGGCTGCCTCGCCGGCCAGTTGGCTCCTGATGCCGGCGAGGTTCTTTTCGACACCCGTGCCGAGGGCCCGCGCGACACGCTGAAGATGTCGGAGCCCGAACGGCGGATGCTCGGCCGGACCGACTGGGCTTTCGTCCATCAGCATGCGCGCGACGGGCTGCGCATGGGGGTCAGTGCGGGCGGAAATGTGGGCGAACGGCTGATGGCTGTCGGTGAAAGGCACTATGGTGAAATCCGTACGCAGGCGCTGGATTGGCTGGGACGGGTCGAGATCCCCGATGATCGTGTGGATGACAGGCCCCGCGCGTTTTCCGGCGGCATGCAGCAACGCCTTCAGATCGCGCGCAATCTGGTGACGGGGCCGCGGCTTGTTTTCATGGATGAACCGACCGGCGGGCTGGATGTGAGTGTTCAGGCCCGGCTTCTGGATCTCTTGCGCGGACTGGTTCGCGAGATGGGGCTTTCGGCAATCATCGTGACGCATGATCTGGCCGTGGTGCGGCTTCTGGCAGACCGTCTCATGGTGATGAAGGATGGTCGCGTGGTCGAGGGCGGCCTGACCGATCAGGTGCTGGACGATCCGCAGCATGAATACACGCAACTTCTCGTTTCCTCCGTTCTTCAGGTCTGAGCCATGATGGAAATATCGAATTTGTCGAAGACCTTCACACTGCACAATCAGGACGCCGCCGTGATCCCGGTGATGGAGGGGGCGAACCTGACTGTGGCCGCGGGCGAATGCGTCGCCCTGACCGGCGAGTCGGGGGCCGGGAAATCCACGTTGATGCGCATGATCTACGGCAACTACCTTGCCGCGTCCGGGCACATCATGGTGGGTGATCTGGATGTGGCGCGCGCCAGCCCGCGGGAAATACTGACGTTGCGCCGGCATGTTCTGGGATATGTCAGCCAGTTCCTGAGGGTGGTGCCGCGCGTGCCCACGCTCGACGTGGTGGCCGACCCGCTGCTGGCTGTCGGCACGTCGCGGCAAGAGGCCCGCGCGCGCGCCGGGGCATTCCTGGAGCGTCTCAATGTGCCGCAACGGCTGTGGCAACTCAGCCCGACCACCTTTTCGGGCGGAGAGCAGCAACGCGTCAACATTGCCCGCGGCTTTGCCCATGCATATCCGGCAATGCTTCTGGACGAGCCGACAGCCAGCCTTGATCCTGTCAATCGTGAGACGGTCCTACAGATGATCCTGGAAGCAAAGCAGCGTGGCGTCGCGATCATCGGCATCTTCCATGATGCGCAAGCGCGCCGACAAGTTTGTGACCGCGAAGTCGACGTCGGCGCGTTTGCGCCGCGGGTGCCGGCGTGACCGGTGGCCGGCTCATTGGTGTTGTCGGCCCGTCGGGGGTGGGCAAGGATACCGTGATGGCGGCGCTTGCCACCGCACGGCCGGATTTGCACATCGTGCGCCGGTGCATCACGCGCCCCGCCTCGGTGGGTGGCGAATGCTTCACGGGCCTCGAGGAGGCCGATTTCCGGGCGCGCGCCACCGCCGGGGAATTCGTACTGCACTGGCCTGCGCACGGACTGCGCTACGGTATACCGGCGAACGTCCGGGAGGTGCTGGCCGATGGACAGGACGCTCTTGTCAACCTGTCCCGGGCGGTGCTGCCGGACGCGCAGCGCCGGTTTGCCGGGTTCGTGACGCTCAACCTGACGGCCCCGCCCGATGTCCTGGCAGAGCGCCTGGCCGCGCGGGGCCGTGAGCCCGCAGAAGAAATATCCGCCCGGTTGAGGCGCGCCGGGAACGGTTTGCCGGATGGTCTGGAGAGAGTCGTGCACGTTGCCAATGACGGCCCGCTGCGAGATACGGTCAGGGCGGTTCTCGATCAGCTTTATCCCGAAAAGGTGTAGCGATGGATCAGGTGGAACAGTCCCGTGGTGTCTTCGCCGGCAAGGCTCAGACCATCGATGTCGAAGGGCTCGGGGAGGATACCGTCCAGCGTCCCGGCCAGAATCTTGCGGGTTGTCTCGGCGGTGCTTCGTGGCAGTTTTCCGGTCAGGGTAATGTGAAAGCGAAACTGGTCCATGACGTAAGGATAGCCCCATTCAATCAGATTGGCCTCCTGCTCCCGCGTCAGGTGCGCAGCCCTGCGGCGCGTGATCTCTGCTTCCGAGGGGGGCGCACGAAACACGTCGAACTCGCGCACGACGCGTGCTGCCATTGCCTCAAGGGCTTCGGCGTTCCCCCGCGGAACCAGCGCCAGGAACCGCCCGATGCGCGCGACGTCCAGCCCGTTCAGGGGGATCGGCGCGACAGTGTCGCAGAAATCCCCCAGCGACCCTGCCAGTTCCTCGGCACTGGTGCCATCTGCCAAACGGAAGGGCGGTTTTATCGTGGCATGGAGCCCGTATTTGCGCGGCGATTCCGTCAGATCGGCAATCGGCATCGGCAGGCCGTCGATCGGTGGGTGCGCGACGCGCCGTGCCGCCGCCATGTCCCAGCCAAGCCAGGCCATGCCGAAATCCGCAAACGCGCCTTCCGGGGGTGTGAAATAGATCGCGTACCTTTCGAACTGCAACTTCCGGCCTCCTTCATGCCCACGATCTTTCAGGAAAGCGTCACAGCTTGATGACACAGGAAATAGTCCTCGCCAATGCCACTCTGGTCCTGCCTGACGAGGTTGTCACCGGTTCGGTGTGCCTGAAAGACGGGTGGATCAGGGATTTCGCAACCGGAGCTTCGGTGCCGCCCGGCGCACAGGACTGCGAGGGTGATTACCTTGCTCCCGGTCTGGTGGAACTACACACCGACAACCTTGAGCGTCACATTCAGCCGCGCCCAAAGGTTGACTGGCCCCATGACGCCGCGATCCTGGCCCATGACGCCGAACTCGCAGGGACGGGTATCACAACCGTTTTCGATGCCATGCGCGTGGGATCTATTCCCGATGGCCACGGCCGGTACCAGAAATACGCGCGCGGCCTCGCAAGCGAGTTGATGGCCCTGCGCGCCGCGGATGTGCTCAGGATCAGCCATTTCCTGCACCTGCGCGCGGAAGTTTGTTCGCAAACACTGGTCGAGGAAATGGCAGAGTTCGGCCCTGCGGATCGTGTTGGCATCGTCAGCCTGATGGATCATACGCCGGGACAGCGCCAGTTCCGCGACATTGCCAAGCTGGAGGCCTACATGAAGGGCAAACACGCCCTCGGCGATGCCGAATTCAAGGCCCATGTTGCCCAGTTGAAGGAAATGCGCGCTGCCAACGGCGACCGGCATGAGGCGGCCGCCGTGGCTGAGGCCGCTCGGTACGGTGCGGTTCTGGCCAGCCATGACGACACGACCCGGGACCAGGTTGCGGTCTCGCATGGGCACGGGATCGGCATGGCCGAGTTCCCAACCACCATGGAGGCCGCAAAAGCCTGCCGCGAGATGGGCATCGCCGTCATCATGGGGGCCCCCAATCTGATCCGTGGCGGTTCGCATTCCGGCAACGTCGCCGCCCGGGATTTGGCCGAGGCCGATCTGCTGGATATCCTGTCGTCGGATTACGTGCCATCAGCCCTGTTGCTTGCGGCGGTAAGGCTCGGGGTGCTGTGGGGCGACATGGCGCGCGGGATCTGTACGGTGACAGCGCAACCGGCGCGATATTCGGGGTTGGCCGATCGTGGCAGGATCGCGCCGGGCAAACGCGCGGATCTCGTCCGCTTTGCGCTTCACGGTGATGTGCCCGCTTTGCGCGCGGTCTGGTCGCGCGGCGTGCGAGTGGCCTGATGAGGCTTTGACACCCCTCGCGGCAGTGCGCATAACTGGTCGCGATTTGCCGCAATCGGGTGTCTCATGCAAAGCAATACAGTGTTTGATCTTTCCTCTCCGCCCGGCATTCCCATCGTCGATGAACCGCGGCTGTTCCCGGTGCGCCGGATATTCTGCGTGGGGCGCAACTATGCCGCCCATGCCGCCGAGATGGGCAACGAGGTGGACCGTTCGGCACCCTTCTACTTCACCAAATCGGCCAGGGCGCTTTGCCTGTCCGGATCCAGCGTTCCCTATCCGCCGGGCACCGGGGACTGCCATCACGAAATGGAATTCGTCGTTGCCATTGGCGCCCCGGCTTTTCGGGTGAGCCGGGAGGACGCGATGCAGGCGGTGTATGGCTTTGGCTGTGGCATCGACCTGACGCGGCGCGACCTTCAGGCCGCGGCCAAGGCCAAAGGCAGGCCATGGGATCTGGGCAAGGATTTCGAGAATGCCGCCATCATGGGCGCGATCACGCGCGCGGAACAATTCGGGCCGATCGGGGATCAGCGCATCACGCTGGACCTTGATGGTGCGCGGGTGCAGGATGCCCGCCTGTCCGACATGATCTGGACGGTGCCGGAACTCTTATCGGATCTTTCGCGTTACTATCACCTGCGGCCCGGCGATCTCTTGTTCACCGGAACCCCGGCCGGAGTGGGGCCGGTGGAAGCGGGAAGCGTTCTGGAAGGGACCGTGACAGGGCTGTCGCCGCTTTCCGTGACCGTTACCGCCGCCCCCTGACCTCCGGCTGCCCGGCAACGGCATGTCCGGCCGGGAAATGCGGGTTGATTGTTGCAAACCGGCGGCCTTCCATATGTTATGCAGACCATGGAATGTCGGAGTCAGGGAACCGGCAACACGCCACAGCCAATGACGAGGCTGGAAAAAAAACAGGGAGGAAGAACCATGAAATTCTTGCAAAAGGCTGCTTTTTCCGCAGTTATCGCGGTACTGGGAAGCGGAGCGTTCGCCCAGGAGGTGACCCTCAAGATGCACCAGTTCCTGCCGGAGCAGGCCAATGTGCCCAAGCTGATCCTTCTGCCGTGGGCCGAACGCATCGAAGAGGCATCCGGCGGACGTATCGAGGTACAGCATTTCCCGTCAATGCAACTGGGTGGCAAGCCGCCCGAACTGGCCAGCCAGGTGGTTGATGGCGTGGCCGATATCATCTGGACAGTCGCGGGCTATACCCCCGGGCGCTTCCCGCAGGCCGAAGTCTTCGAACTGCCGTTCATCATGACCAATGCCGAGGACACGTCCCGCGCCTACTGGGAGTTCGCCGAGGCCAACATGATGGACAGCGATTTCAGGGACATGAAGATGCTCGGTGTCTGGGTTCACGGGCCGGGCGTGATCCATTCCAAGGAGCCGGTGAACGAAATTTCGGATCTGAACGGAATGAAGGTCCGTGGACCGACCCGCATCATTACCGGTATGCTGTCGGAACTGGGGGCCACCCCTGTGGGCATGCCGGTCCCGGCCGTCCCGGAGGCACTTTCGAAGGGCGTGATCGACGCCACCGTGATCCCCTGGGAAGTGACCGGCGCGCTCAAGGTGCCCGAACTTGTGACGAACCACACGACGTTCGGGGGCGAGGCCCTCTATACCACGGCGTTCATCTTCGCGATGAACCAGGCAAAATATGACAGCCTGCCGGATGACCTCAAGGCGGTGATCGACGACAACTCGGGGGCGGACCTTTCGGCGCTTGGCGGCAAGATGATGGCCAAGGCCGATGGCCCCTCGCGCGAAGCCGCCGAGGAGCTTGGAAACAACATAATCGATCTGGACCCCGATCAGGTCGCCGATTGGAAAGGTGCTGCTGCCAAGGTGAAGGCGAACTGGATCGAGGACATGAATGGCAAGGGTTTTGACGGTCAGGCGCTGGTTGACCAGGCCGAGTCCCTGATCGCCAAGCACAGTGAGTAACCCGCGACTGGCGGCGTGTCCTGCCGGGGGCGCGTCGCCGTTTCGGTCCGCAGGACAGGATTGGTCATGCAGAGGTCGGTAATCTTCCTGGCGCGCGCGATGGCAATGATCGGCGGCGCGGTGCTGACCCTTCTGATCGTGCTCACCTGTGTTTCGGTGACAGGGCGTTTGCTGAATTCGATCCTGCATACGCCCTTTTCCGAAACATGGATTCCGCACCTTTCCGAATGGATCCTGGACCTCGGCGTGGGGCCGATCCTTGGGGATTTCGAACTGGTCGAGGCCGGGGTCGCCTTCGCGATCTTCGCCTTCCTGCCCCTTTGTCAGATCATGAATGGGCATGCCACTGTGGATATCTTCACCTCGCGTTTTCCGGTATCCGTCAACCGGGTCATCCAGATGATCGTGGATATCGCTTTCGCGCTGGTGCTGATCCTGATTGCCTGGCGGTTGTTCGAGGGGATGCAGGACAAGATCCGCTATAACGAAACGACGTTCCTTTTGCAGATGCCGGTCTGGTGGTCCTATGCAGCGAGTTTCGCGGCAGCGACCCTGGCGGCACTGGTCGCGGTCTATGTTGCCGCGATGCGCGTGGTCGAGGCGCTTTCCGGCCGTGCCGTTCTGCCCGGTCAGGAAGGGGTGGACGGGTGAGCGATCTGGCGATCGGAATCGTGTCTTTTCCGGTGCTGATGGGCCTGATCTTCATGCGGGTGCCGATCGGGCTGGCGATGTTCCTGGTCGGTCTTGGTGGTCTCTACGTGGTCACCGACGGGACGACCGTGGCGCTTGCGAAGCTCAAGACCGAGACCTATTCAACCTTTTCCAGCTACTCCCTGTCCATAGTTCCGATGTTTCTGCTCATGGGCCATTTCGCCACCCTTGGCGGCATGTCCACTGCGTTGTTCAAGGCTGCCGAGGCCTGGCTTGGCCATTTGCGCGGTGGGGTGTCCATGGCGGCCGTGGGGGCCTGCGCGGGATTCGGGGCCATCTGCGGTTCATCGCTTGCCACAGCGGCCACGATGGGGCAGGTGGCCCTTCCGGAACTGCGGCGGTACGGGTATTCGGGGGGCTTTTCCACCGCCACATTGGCCGCGGGCGGGACGCTGGGCATACTGATCCCGCCTTCGGTGATCCTTGTCATCTATGCCATCCTGACCGAACAGAACATCGCCAAGCTGTTCCTGTCTGCCGTAATCCCCGGGGGTCTGGCCGCGGTCGGTTACATGATCACGATCTCTATATATGTCCGTCTCAATCCCGGCGCCGCCGGGCTTCGTGACGCACTGCCCATGCGCAGCCGTTTTCGTGCCCTCCTCGAGGTCTGGCCGGTGCTGCTGGTGTTTCTTCTGGTGGTCGGCGGGATTTATCGGGGTTGGTTCACCCCGACCGAGGGCGCCGCAGTGGGGGCCGCCGGTACCGGTCTGATCGCGCTTTTCAACGGGGGGCTGACCTGGCGCACACTGGCCGGCAGTTTCGAGGCCACCGCGCGCAACACGGCGATGATCTTTTTCATCATTCTCGGGGCGGCCTTCTACAACGGTTTTCTGGCACTGAGCCGGGTACCGCAGGAGCTTTCGGAATACGTGATCGGTCTGGGCTACAGCCCCTGGGCGATTCTGAGCGTCATTCTGGTACTTTACCTGCTTTTCGGCTGCCTGATGGACAGTCTTTCGATGATCCTGCTCACGATCCCGGTATTCTTTCCCATAATCTCGCAGCTCGATTTCGGCATGACCGGCGAGGAGTTGGCGATCTGGTTCGGAATCCTTGTCTTGATCGTGGTCGAGGTCGGGCTGATCACGCCGCCCGTGGGCATGAACCTGTTCGTGATCAACTCGATGGATCGCGGTACAAGCATGATGGATACCTACAAGGCGGTCCTGCCATTCGTGCTGTCTGACGTGGTGCGGGTCACGATACTTGTGATCTTCCCGGGGATAACGCTTTTCCTCCTCAGACTGCTGCATTGAAGCCATGTCATCCGGAAAGAGGTGCGGCATGATCGCAAGGACATTCGAAGTTGCCGGAAGACTCCCGGTAACCATATTCGCGATCGTGATGGGCATGTGCGGTCTTGCACTGGGGCTTGCCGCGGGCGAGGAGGCGATGGGGTTGACGGCGGTGATTTCCACCGTTGCGTATCTTGTAACACTGGCCGTCTTCGCCCTGACCGCAGGGCTTTACCTGCTCAAGCTGCTTCTGCACTTTCCGGCAGTGCGGGCGGAATGGGATGATCCTGACAGGCTGGCCTTTTTCCCCGCCATCTCGATCTCGCTTCTCCTTCTGGCGGCCGCGACACTGGACCGGTCACTTGCCCTCGCGGCTGCCATGTGGATCGTCGCGGCGGCCCTGCAGGGTGTGTTGACCCTGGCCGTGATCAGCCGGTGGATCAGCGCCCGGTCGTTCCTGCACGGGCATCTTTCGCCGGCATGGTTCATACCGGCCGTGGGGAACGTGATCGTGCCGATCGCCGGCGTTCCTCTGGGTTACACCGAGCTTTGCTGGTTCTTCATGTCGGTCGGCCTGATTTTCTGGATCGTGTTGCTGACGCTGGTCGTGAACAGGCTGATCTTTCACGATCCCCTGCCGCAGCGGCTTCAGCCGACGCTCGTGATCCTGGTGGCACCACCTTCGGTGGCTTTCCTCGGATGGGTGGAACTGACGGGCGGCGTGGATGCATTTGCCCGTATTCTCCTGAACGGGGCCTATTTTTTCGCGCTTGTGGTGGCGATGCAATTGCCGCGCATCCTGCGGTTGAGTTTCTCTCTTTCCTTCTGGGCGCTTTCATTTCCCGTCGCCGGGATTACGGTCGCCAGCCTGAGGTATGCGCAGATGGCAGAAAACACGCCACACCGCTTGTTGGGCCTTGGGCTGCTTGCGGCGCTTTGCCTGATCCTTGCGGGGTTGGTCTGGCGGACGTTGAGGGGGCTGTGGCAGGGCAATCTTTTCTGACCGGCCACAGCGCGTTGCCTCATCCCAGCAGTCTGCGCGCGATCACCTGAGCCTGGATTTCCGCGGCGCCCTCGAAAATGTTGAGGATGCGGGCATCGCACAGGATACGGCTGATGCCATATTCAAGCGCGAAACCGTTGCCACCATGAATCTGCAGGCCGTTATCCGCCGCCGCCCAGGCCACCCGCGCTCCGAGGAGCTTGGCCATCCCGGCCTCGAGGTCGCAGCGGTGGCCATTGTCCTTTTCCCATGCGCTGAAATAGGTCAGCTGCCGGGCGACCATGATCTCGACGGCCATCATCGCCAGCTTGCCGGAAACGCGGGGAAACGCGATCAGCGGCTTGCCGAACTGCTTGCGATCCCGGGCATACTGCATCCCGGCGTCCAGCGCCGATTGCGCCACGCCGATCGCGCGCGCCGCAGTCTGGATGCGGGCGGACTCGAACGTTTCCATCAACTGCTTGAAGCCCTTGCCTTCCTCGCCGCCAAGAAGGTTTTCTTCCTTGACGTGGAAATTGTCGAAGGCCAGCTCATACTCCTTCATGCCACGGTATCCCAGCACCTCGATCTCTCCGCCGGACATGCCTTCGGTCGGGAAGGGCGTATCGTCGTCGCCCGGCGTCTTTTCGGCGAGGAACATGGAAAGCCCACGGTGATCGGCGGTTTCGGGATCGGTGCGCGCCAGAAGCGTCATGACGTGGGTACGGGACGCGTGCGTGATCCATGTCTTGTTACCGGTGACACGGTAGCCGTCTGCTTGCCGGACAGCGCGTGTACGAAGACTTCCAAGGTCGGATCCGGTATTGGGTTCGGTAAAGACGGCCGTGGGCAGCTTCTCGGCACTGGCAAGTTCTGGAAGCCATTTTGTTTTCTGCTCATCCGTACCGCCGGCGAGGATAAGTTCGGCGGCGATCTCGGACCGGGTTCCCAGAGAGCCGACGCCAATATACCCGCGGCTCAGTTCCTCGGACACGACGCACATGGACGCCTTGGACAGGCCAAGGCCTCCGTAGTCTTCGGGGATGGTCAGGCCGAAAACGCCCATTTCGGCCAGTTCCCTGATGATTTCCATCGGTATGAGTTGATCCTTGAGGTGCCATTCATGAGCATGAGGTTCAATCCGCTCGATGGCGTATCGGCGGAATTGTTCGCGGATCATCTCCAGTTCGTCGTCAAGGCCACAATCGCCCACGGTGATTTCGGCGCTGCGCTCCTGCATCAACTCGACGAGACGGGTGCGCGCCTGCTGGGTATTGCCGTGCTGTACCAGTGTTCCCACCGCCGGGGTCATGAGGGCGGCCGCCTGGTCGGTGCTCAGCCCGAGATCGGAGAGGCGCAGGATTTCGCCCTGGTTCATTTGTATGCCGCCGCGCATTTGTGCGAGGTACTCGCCGAAGGCGATCTGGTGCAGCAATTGTTCCGTCTCACCGAATCTACCTTGCTCGGTCAGGCGTCTGGCCCAATCCTGCATTTGCCGCAAGGCCTCGACATAGGTGGCAAGCCATGCCAGCCCGTGCGCGGCTGTCTGGTGCGCTTCCACAAGTTTGCCGGATACCCGACCGTCCGCGGTGACCTTGGCGCGGAGGATGTCGCGGGCGGTGTCCAAGACCTCCTCCGCGGGGGCGATCGCGTTCGCCGTGAGGCTCAGCAGATCGTCTTGAACGATGGAGTCGCGGGTGACCGTATCCTGTCCGTCATGAGCCATGAATCGCATCCTTTCCGTGAACGCGCTCTTGGTAGCCATTTTGCAGATGCAGCGCAACATTAATGCCAAATATGCAGGGGATTTGTTGCAAAGTTGCGCGTTGATTTTTTGCAGTGCAGCGCTAGGCGGCGTCTGCATTTAGCTGATCCAAGCCATTGCGCATGCGAGATCAACGAAGGCTTTGAATGAGCTGACGGATTTCTCGCAACGCAATGCGATCCTGCGGAAGCGTTTGATCTTATTGA
>NZ_QNGB01000004.1:165000-221711 GCF_003298505.1 Roseovarius sp. TE539 | reverse complement strand
GTGGTCGTCGCTTGGCTGTGAAGCTTGATCAGCATGCCGATCTCCCGTCTCGCACCTCGTTCAAAACAGATCGTGCCATGAAAAGCGCGGATCGACGAGGGGCTATGTGATCATCCGGGACGGAACAGCTAGGGGTTGGGTAATATATCCCCCGCGAACATCAAAATTTTCGTCCGTGAGCTTGTATGCAGCTCGCTGATCGTCATCCAAGGGGGCCGCGATATTGTTGAAATCTCCTTTCGTGTAAACGAGAACGTATTCATGCACGTTTGCGAAACCCTTGGAAAGGGCGCCCGATCCATACTTGTTTTTCCAAGCTACCTGTTCGACGAAGTTCTCGGGGCCAAATATCTCATCGCACATCAACTTAAGGTTTGCCGCTTCACCTTCATCGATGGAAATGAAGATGAGTCCATCGGATGATAACAAATTCCGCGCCAGTCTCAGGCGCGGATACATCATGCTCATCCAGTCAGAGTGAAATCTTCCGTTAGCGCTCAGATTGGCAACAAGTCGGTTTCCCTCCGCATCACGTTGGTTCGAAACACGCAGGTATTCCTCCGAGCCTTGAGCAAATCTGTCTGTATATACGAAGTCATTGCCAGTGTTGTATGGCGGATCAATGTATATCATCCGAACAGATCCAAGATAAATCTGTTGCAGAAGCTTGAGGGCCTCGAGATTGTCGCCCTCAACGAAAAGGTTTCTGGTTCCTGAAAAGTTCAGGCTCTCACCATCGTCTGCTCTAAGGGTCTTTGCGATAGGAGCATTTGCATTGATTAACGCCTCCCTCTTCCCCGGCCAGTCGAGCCGATACCGCTCCTGCGGCCCGTCCACGATGTGGTCGCTCAACTCCTGACGCAGCTGATCGAAGTCCACCGCCAGACGCACCGCCCCCGTCGCCTCGTCCCGTGCCTCGGTCACGCAGCCGGGGAACATCTCGCGGATCTTCGCAATGTTGTCCTGGCTCAGGTCGGGGCTGTGCATCTTCAGCTTGTCCATGCTCGTCCTCTCAATCATTCGTCACGGCGTCGCCGGCGTGCCCCGCCGTCAGCCGCTCCAGTTCCTGCTTGGCCGCGCGCAGCTCGGCATTGATCGCCACGCGCTTGTTGAATTGCTTCTCACGCCCCAGCCGCGCCTTGATCCGCTCGACCTCATGCGCCTGAATCTTGATCGCCTCCGCCTGGGCGATCCGCTCTTCCAGCGACACAGAGCGCTCGGACGCTGCGGGGGAGAGGGGCGCCTGCGGTGCTTCTCCCATGCCGGGCACCAGCCGGGCCGTCTGCCCCTCCACCAGCGGTGCCAGCAGCTGCTCGTATAGCGCGCCCATGTTCAGCGCGACCGGAAGCGGCGCGCGCGACGCCTCCTCTGGCTGCCAATCCCCTTCGAAATAGTCGCCCACGACCCAGCGGGCGCTGTCCGCCTCGCTCCGCCGCTTGTAGGCCGCGGCCATCTTTACCCGGCCGGAATGGACCAGCTCGAAGATCAAGGGGAAGGGAATGGCCTTGTCGATGGCCCGCAGCACGTCCCGGTCCAGCGTCACCGTGCGGATGACGATGCGGAACACTTGGATCTCCGGGACCTTCTTGCTGGCCGCCAGCTTTGTCGTCTCCGGCGACAGCTTGTGGGACCAGACGATCCGATCCACGTCTCGCACGAACAGATCCTTGAGCGCCGTGTTCGCGCCGGCATGTTCGTAGATCTTTTTCTTGGGGATCACGCGCCCGAAGGCGGCGGCGCGGGGCCAGTCGTAGAGAGTCATTCGCTGCCTCCCTCGATCACCAGGAAGCCAATCAGCTCGAAATCGTCCAACCCTTTGATGGTATGGGTCAGCGCCGTTGTCTGACCGCCGCTGAACAGGCTGTCGATGTCCTTCTCTTCCTTCACCTCGATCATCGAGCGGATCGCCTGGCTGAGGAGGTCGGAGTAGCGCTCCATCTCGCGCCCGTCATTCGTGCGGTCATTGAAGACCCGGCAGACCTCCGGGACCGGCTGGCTCCGCCCCTTGCAACTGGTGCGCACCAGATCGAGCAGGCGCTTCACCTCGGTGTGGTCGGCGACGATCTCACCATCGTCGCCGATGTAGACAAGGTAATAGGGATGCAGCCGGTTCTGCTGGTTGACGTTCACACTGTCGTGGATGTTCTTCAGCGCGAAAATGACGCCCGGTTGCAGGCCGAGGTCCAACTGCGCCGGCACGACGGCGTGCATGCCGAAGGGTACGTTATCGAGCTCTCCGTGCTCCTTGACGTAGTTGAGCAGGTCCATCCGAAATTCATTGAGGCCGAGGTCGGTGATGGAGATGCCCGCCTTCACGTCCTCCAGCTCGATCACCTCTTCCTGCAGCCGCTGCAACTGCTTCTTGCGGTAGGCGATATCGCTGGACTTGGCCGACAGCACGTTGTCTTCGCCGGTAGCGGTGATGTCGGTGATCACCATCCGGTTTTCGACGCGTTCCTTGAGATTGATGTACGCGTCCAACGAGATGTCCGGCCAGTAGTTGGCGAGCTGGATCTGGGTGTTTGGTGAGCCGATACGGTCGATCCGGCCGAAGCGCTGGATGATGCGGACCGGGTTCCAGTGGATGTCGTAGTTGACCAGGAAGTCGCAGTCCTGAAGGTTCTGCCCTTCCGAGATGCAGTCTGTGCCGATGAGGATGTCCAGCTCGCCAGGCTCGTTCGGCAGGACGATCGCCTTTTCCTTCGACCTTGGAGAGAACAGGGTCAGGACGCTCTGGAAGTCGTAGGACTTCTTGAGCGTGGTCTTGGGCGCGTCCGACCCGGTGACCTTGCCGACATGCAGCCCGAGCTGACGTGCGAGGGGTGTCAGGTTGTCGAATAGGTAGTTGGCTGTGTCGGCGAAGGCCGTGAAGACCAGCACCTTGCGATTGCCGGGATTTAGCGGCTCATCGATTTTCTGCCTGATGAGGGCGAGCAGGTGCTGAAGCTTGGCGTCGTCCTCGGGCTTGACCTTGTCCATCGAGGCGATCAGGTCCTCGATGAGTACGAGGTCCGCAGCCAGATCGTGCTTCCACGATGGCAGATCCATATCGCCGAGGCTGATCTGGACCTTCTTCCCGACTGTGAATTCGTCAAGTCCAGAAAGATCATCGTCCTCCGGGTCGAAATCGCTCATTTCTGCGAGGTGGTCACTGATGCTCTCGCTTCGCCCCGTCTTTTCGAATTCGTCGATGGCATCAAGCGTGCGGGAAATGTTAGTGCCGAGTGACCGAAGCGTGAGACGGAATGCAGCGACCGAGCTTTCCAGGCGCTTCAGCAGGTTGGTCGTCATGAGCGCCTGAAGGCTACGCTCCCGGTCGGCCTGCCTGAGCTTGCCGCGTCCGCCCTCGACCTGTGTGTCGTAGATTTCCTCATACTTCCGAAGGCGGCTGGGAAGGATGTAGCTGATCGGGGCGTAGACCGCGAGCTTCAGGACAGAGAGCTGCGTGAAGATATCGTTGAACCCCATCACATCGGACCGCTCAGTAATCGGGCGGTGGAACGACAGCGGCTTTCTACGCTCGGGAAACTTCCCAATGTCCTTGGTGTCGTAGAAGGTTTCGATGTGCTTTCGTGACCGAGCGATGGTGACGGCGTCGAGCAGTTCGAAGAAGTCGAAGTCGAGCGCCTTAAGGATCGACGCGGCCGTTCTCTCCTCCGGAGGAAGAGAAGACCATTCATTGAAGGCCTTCTGGGCCCGTCGGAAGATCTCTTCGACGCTGACATCGGTCTTCAGGTTCTTGCTGAGCGCTTCAGACTGCCCTTCGTAAGCAAGAGCCAGCTGGTTACGAAGGTCGGTGAAACGGTTGTTCACCGGGGTTGCGGAAAGCATCAGAACCTTGGTCTTCACGCCGGCTCGGATGACTTTGTTCATCAGTTTCTGGTAGCGGGTTTCGCGGTCCTTATAGACATCGTTGTTGCGGAAGTTGTGGGACTCATCGATAACGACCAAGTCGTAGTTGCCCCAGTTCACTCGATTGAGGGGGACACCGAAGGACTCGCCGCTGGTGCGGGACAGATCAGTATGGCAGAGGACATCGTAGTTGAACCTGTCTTTCGCGAAAATGTTGGTCGTCAGGTTCGTGTTGTAGTTCTGCCAGTTGTCCGCAAGCTTTTTGGGGCAGAGAACGAGTACTGAACGGTTCCGCAGTTCGTAGTATTTGACGACCGCCAAGGCGGTGAATGTTTTCCCGAGGCCGACCGAGTCTGCGAGAATGCACCCGTTGTAGGTCTCGAGTTTATTTATGATGCCTGTGGCAGCGTCTTTTTGGTAGTTAAAGAGCTTATTCCAGACCACGCTCTCCTGATAACCCGTCAGATCATTCGGCAGTACGTCTTCGTCGACCTCATCCAGGAAGTCGTGGAAGATGTTGTAGAGCATCATGAAGTAAATGCGCTCAGGCGAATTCTCTTGATAGACGGACTCGATGTGCTCGCAAATGGCAGCGGTGACGTCCTTCACTTTGTCCGGGTCCGACCAGATCTGATCGAAGAGCTGAAGATACGTCTTCGCGTGCGCCGGATCATCAAACCGTGTAACAAAGTTGGAGACTGCATCGCCCTTTTGGTACCCGAGATCTACAGCTGTGAAGCCGCTGATGGGCATATAGGCTACATCGCCTTCAGACCCGGAAACATGCATCAATTGCTGCATCGGCGCCTTGGTCGTGTTGGAGCGGAATCTGGCCTTCTTGCGGATCCAATCGGCGCATTCCCGAGCGACGGCGCGTTGGGTGAGCTTGTTGCGTAGCTGGATCTCGAATTCAGTGCCATAAAGGCCTGTTTCTCTTTGCGCCTTTGGAATAAAAAATTCGCGGCGTTCCTTTCTGAGGCGGTCCGTCACCTCGGTGGGTACGAACGTTGGAGCCGTAAAAATAAACTGCAGGCTGTCGACCTTCGCGAGTTCGGACTTCAGAGCCTCAAAGGCGTAGATCGAGAAGCAGGATGCAGCGATCCGCAAGCGGGTCCCCCTGCCAAGAGAGGCCTTTAGGTCATCGCCGAGAAGGTGGGAGGTATTATCGATGATCTGCATTGATGACCTCCCGGTTAAGAAGCACGATCTGCTGATCCGTTGGCTTCCTTGCGGCTGGGTCGGTGTCCAGGCCGAGACGCCTGAGCGCGTAGTAGAGGAGCGCGCGCCTCACCTTGATCTTCGCCTTGCCGCCCCGCATCCCATAGTCGAGGGCAATGACCTTGGCCTGCGTCTCCGAGAGTTCTGGATGGGGTCCGACCTCCAGGGTGACCTCGGAATGCCAGTCGCGATCTTCGTCGGCCGACGTTTCACTCTCCCGCGATCCGCGAATGCCGAGGATCCGTGAGAGGAGGAAGTCCTTGAAGCAATCGTCGGTCAGGCAGAACGCCCGCGTGTGCCATCGGAACCCGTCGAAGGCGATCGCGTGGGGTGCGATCCAGCGCCAGCGCGGCTCCGGGCTCGACAGGGACTGGTACTTCACCTCGATCGCCTCGGACCGGCGGATGGCGCCGACCACCGAGCGGAGCGTCACAGGATCGACGCCCCGCACAGGCGTCGGCGCGGATGCATAGGGCGGCAGGTCAGGGATCCAGCAATCCTCGTGCTCCAGCACGTCGTCGGCAACGAGGCGGAGCTGCGAGAGGTAGTGCGCGGCGTCTGGCGGGCGGAACTTGCAGTCGAAGTCGGGCCCGCGGATATAGGTGCGCGCGCTCTTGTCGTAGACCATGTTGTCCGGCGCCAGCGCGATGTAGCGGTTCAGGTCCGAGGATGCCTGGTTCACGGAGACGCCGAACTGCTTCATCACATCGATGCGATTGACGTGCCCCTCCCAGAACAGGCGGAACTCGATGAACTCGAGGCGCTGCTCGACCCCCCAGCGTAGTCCGGCCTTGTCCCTGTCCACGTTGCGCTCCCGCCAGGCCCTGCGCGCACGCGAATTGTGCGCGTCCAATTTCTGGGCTTTCTCGGACGGTAGCCGCGGGGAGCCGCGTAATCAATCGAAAACGGGCGCACTGGCACGCGATTATCCCAAGGATTGCCGCAGGTTCTGCGCCACCGCATCTGCTGCGGTCCTCACCGGCTCTGCGGCGAGATGGGCGTATCGCGCCGTGGTCTGGACCTGCGTGTGGCCGAGCAGCTTGCCGATCATCGGCAGGCCCTGACCCGAAGCGACGGCCGTCGATGCGAAGGTGTGGCGCAGGTCGTGGATGCGGACGTCCTTCACCCCGGCGCGGGCGCGGACGCGCTGCCAGAAGGGCTGCAGATCGCTCAGGCGCTTGCCCGGCAGAGTGCCGCTGATGACCCACGGGTTGCCTTCGATAGGCTGGGCGTCGCGGAGCAGTTCGACGGCGGGCTGGCCGAGATGGACGACCTTGGCGCCGGACTTGGAATCCGGCAGGCGCAGGACGCGCTCGGCCAGATCGACGTATGACCACTTCAACGTCATGATCTCGTTGAGCCGACACCCGGTCAGGATCAGCAGGCGGGCAGCGAGGATGGCCGAGGGCAGTTCGATCCCCTCCGCCTCCATCTCGCGCAGCACCTCGCCGATCCGACGAAGTTCCGCCGCGCTGAGAAAGCGCTCGCGCTTCTCCTCGGGGTACTTCCGGATGTGCTTTCGCGGGTTGGTGCCGTCCGGACGCAGGCCCCACATCTCGGCGAGGCTGAACATCTTCGAAACCACTTCGAGGCAGCGGTTCGCCTGATAGGGGATGTGGCGGAGGTCGTGGTGGAACTTCGCCACGTCCGCCCGGGTGATGCCCGTGACCGTCAGCTGCCCGAGCGCGGGCAGGATGAAGCGTTCGAGGTTCCGGCGATATTCCTTGGCTGTGCTGGCCTTCACGCGGATCGCGATGTGTTCCCTGTCGAACCGCTCGGCCAGCTCCTTCACCGTGATCGCCTTGCGCCCCGCGTCCCGCTCGGCGGCGGGGTCCGCGCCATTGCGCGCGGCAGCGACAATGGAGATGGCGCGGTTGCGCGCCTGCTCGCAGGTCAGGACCGTGCTGGGCCCGAGGCTAATCCGCCGGGATCGACGTCCGGCGCGATACTGGACCACGTAGCCCTTGCGCCCGCTCGGCAGCACGCGCAGCCCGAAGCCGGGGATCTCGCTGTCCCAGACGAAGTATTCGGCGGGTTGGGCTTCTGCGGCGTCGACGAGGCGTTTGGTGATCTTGGGCATGGCGCTCTTCGGTGGTTCTCTTGAAGTTCCACAGTGCTGAAGTGCGGGCGACAGTCAACGAACACATTGAAATTGCGAAGAAAAAGGAAATGGCGCGCGGTTCCGCGCAAGGCGTTTCGGCGCGCTGGTGCGGGAAATCGACGAGCCGCGCGAATCAGAACGCAGGTTCCGGTGCCCGCGGGCTGCTGTTAGGCTCGGGGCAAAGAAACTGGCGATCCGATGGCGTCGAAGACCACCCTCAATGCGAAGAACCTCGAAGCGCTGGGCGCAGAGCGCCTGGCGCAATTGCTGATCGAGGTCAGCACCGGCAACGCGGCCGCCAAGCGCAAGCTGCGGCTCGCGCTGGCGGGCGCCCAGAGCCCGAGGGAGGCGGCGCGGGAGATCGCCAAGCGGCTGACCAGCATCGCCCGCGCCCGCAGCTTCATCACCTGGAAGAACCGCAAGGCACTGGTCACCGATCTCGAAACCCAGCGGCGCGCCATCGTCGAGCAGATCGCGCCGGCCGATACTGACGAGGCGCTGGCGCTCATGTGGCGGTTCATGGCGCTCGCCACGCCCGTCTTCGAGCGCTGCGACGACTCCAGCGGCACGGTCATCGGCATCTTCCACCAGGCCTGCGCCGATCTGGGCCAGCTCGCCGCGAAGGTCCGGCCGGATCCGCAGGCGCTCGCCGGCACTGTTCTCGATGCGCTGCAGGACAACGGCTATGGCCAGTATGACGGCCTGATCGGCATCATGGCGCCGGCGCTCGGCGACGAGGGGCTCGCGGCCCTGAAATCGATGGCGGAGGACCTCGGTCGCTCGCCCGTGCCGGTTCCGCCGAAGGATCAATGGAAGGCGGTGGGCTGGGGCACGGGCGGCACCACCTACGAGCACGAGATGCGGGCAGGCGAGCGCACGAGCACGGTCGCCATGGCGCTCAAGGACATCGCCGACGCGCAGGGCGACGTCGACGGCTTCATCGCCCAGTACGATCCGAAGACGCGCAAGGTGCCGCAGATCGCAGCGGAGATGGCGCAGCGCCTGCTCGCGACCGGCAGGGCGGGTGAGGCGCTGGGGTTCCTCGAGCGCGCGGAGCTCGGCGACGGCTTACGGGTTCCTTTGGCCTGGCAGGACATTCGCCTGCAGACGCTGGAGGCGCTGGGTCGTGGCGAGGAGGCGCAGGCGTTTCGGTGGGACTGCTTCGAACGCACACTCTCCGACAGCTACCTGCGGGCCTATCTCAAGCGGCTTCCCGATTTCGACGACATCGAGGCCGAGGAGCGGGCGATGGCGCACGCCAAGGCCTATCCAAGCCTTCTTCACGCCCTGCAGTTTTTCCTCGACTGGCCGGCTCTGGATCGCGCCGCCGACCTCCTGGTGGCCAGGCACGACGAGATCGACGGGGATCACTACGAGTATCTCGCCCCCGCGGCGGAGGCCCTATCAGTGCGTCATCCGCTGGCCGCGACGCTGGTGCTCCGCGCGATGATCGACTTCACGCTCACCAGATCCCGGGCGAAGCGGTATCGCTATGCCGCCGAGCACCTCGTCAGCTGCGCCCGGCTCGCGCAGGACATCCCGGACTTCGGAGCGTTCGAGACGCATGACGCCTACGTTGCCCGGCTGAAGGAGGAGCACGGCAGGAAGTTCGGATTTTGGTCCCGGTTGGATGGATGATGGCGCGCGACCGCGTGGGGCCATGTCGGGACCGAGTGGGACGCGCCTGCTCGGACCGGTCAGCCGGTATGGAGATCGCCCGGCCAGTGTCCTAACCTTTGCCCAGAGCCGACAGGAGACGTGATGGCAGCGCGGGGCAAGAAACAGTCAGTCGATGATGGGGCGATCCGGGCGCTCCTAAAGCGCTACGCATGCCCGCTGCCGTATCACCAGGTTCGTGCGCGCTTCATGGGCAACATCACGACGCCGGACATGAACGCATCGCCCATGCAGGAAATCCACCGTGTCTGGAACGACGAGCTTCCCGTCTTCGAGGACAAGGGCGAGGCGGAGGCTTTTTTCGGCACGCTGCTTCAGGGCATGTGGAACGGCCTCAGCGCGCACCAGAAGCGCAGCGACCCCTTCAAGCTCGCCCGGGTGAAGACCGCGCCGGCCAGCCACGAGTATCTCGGACGTCTCGCCAGGGTTCGGCGCGAGGAACTCGACGGCTTCATCGACGGGCTTTTCGCGGGACAGGAAGAGATGGATTTCCCTGAGAGCGCGCACAACGCCATCGGAACGCTCGGCGAGATGCGCGCGCTGTTCGCGGCGACCGAGAACCTTGCGACCGATCCGCCGGGCCCGACCGACACGTCGACCATGGAGGACACGGTGAAGCATCTGCGCGAACTCACCCGCATCGCCGAGGCCGAGATCAACACGATCATCCAGTCGTGTCGCAAGGCACGGCAGCAGATGCTGGAAACCTATGTGGTCGAGCGACCGGGCACGCTGCACTGATGGTCGTGCTACCGGAAAATCAGGTCTCGGCCCGTTGGAAGCATTATGGAAGCACGAGGCGGAAAAACGCTGCGCAATCCTGACAGATCGCGCGAAGCCGGGCCGCGTCTCCGGGATCGCCAAGTGGCGGAAATTGCGCAAGAACTCGCGGTTACGAGTGATTGTTCATGGTTCGTTCGACACGACTCATAACCTGAAGGTCGCAGGCTCAATCGTCCGCGATCTCCCTAAAAACCAGCATGATTCAGAAGGTCCTCGCTAGGCACGGAACTGATACCCTTGATCGCGACAGATAAGGTCCTTTTGATGTTGTCGAATGCACGCCTGTGCGCATGAACGCGTGCCAATGCGGTTTTTTCAGTCCGGTGTTGATGTGGCGTTGATGTAAACGCGCAAAACCGCTGTGGTATCGATATACCATTAACTATACATTTGATTTATTTGATAAAATTGGTTGCGGGAGGGCGCCTTGGACTTTGTTTGCCGACACGGGCCTGCGGCGTTCGCCTTACATAGCCAAGAAAAGTGTTATCCGGGGGCGGCGTCCCACTCATTTGAAAATTCAATGATTTAGGTCGCAGTGGGACTCGCGTTCATTCCATTGGCTCATAGGAAATTTCAAACCACAGTCCCACTCAACTTGCTGCTTCGCCAGAGCCATCCCGGATTTGAGTTTCCCAAGATGACACGAAGTGCTGTGCTAGCGATTCAAGCATTTCCGGGCGCTCACCTTTGAAAGATACACCCAAATAGGTCGCCGCTCTGGTGGAGCCGACATAGAGATACTGGGTGAAGAGGTCGGGGTGGTTCTCGATCGTCTCGTCGAGATTTGTGAAGAACACGGCCTCGAACTCTAGGCCCTTGATGTGCTCAATGTTAAACACCCGAACAGCATTGTCCTTGCCGACAACTTTGCCATCCTTGCAGGCCTCGACAGGAAGATTGATTTCCTGAAGTCGCTCTTCAAGAGCCAGAGCTAGGGGCTCTACTTCCCGCTCATCATTAACGAGAACTGCGATTGTGGGAACCTTGCCCACCATGTTTTCGATATCGCGGATACGGTCGGACAGCCACTCTGCCCGGTCATCATCTGAGGAAAGATGTCTCTTCCAGACCGGCGCTACACCCTCGATGTCAAGCCGATCCGGCAAGACGATTTCATCGGGCTGCGAGCCGCCAAGCGTTGCGACAGATTTGGCGAGGTTTACCAGACGCTCGCTTTGTCGGTAAGAAACAGTGATTTTGTGTTGTTCGATGTCAGAGGTGATCCAGTCGATCTCATCATAGGATTTGATGCCCCATCCAGTCAGACGTTGATTAAGATCACCACAGATGAAGAACGAGCGTGTTAGCGGGTGACTTAATTCGAACATGCTGGCTAGCTGAAGAACCGAGAAGTCGGTAGCTTCATCGACGAGTATCTGGTTCTTGTAGAGCGCAACCACCTCTCCAAGAATTCCGCTTTCTGGAATATTGGAGCCGGGCATCCTTCGATACTCAGATATAATTTCTCCGGCAGTCCGCAGCGTGAAGAGAACGAGCAAGTCAAGCTCTTGCCAACAGATTTCAGAGCTACGCGATGGAACACCTACATACCAGCGCCCTTCTGAATTCCGCTGCTGTCGGAACTTCCGGTACTCTTGCGGGATACTTCGAAACACAAGCGTTTCGAAGCTTGCGAACCTGCGAAGTCGCCGCTGCGTCGCGACTATGCCGCCAAGCGTCTTGAGATCGACTTCTGACGGAATTCTGTCTTCGCCGAGCCAGGAGAGCAGTTTGCCGCTTCGGCCCTTTTCGGATACCTTCCTTCGGTTCGCCTTTGCGCGCGCCAAGGCGCTTACCGCTTGTGTGTATCTCCGCCTGACTTCTTCCTTGCTGATAGAGCGTCCTGGTGCGACAGCATTATCTTCCTCATCGAGGGCGTCAAACTCCGCATCAGTGTCGTCGCTGTCATCCTGTTCGGCAATCGCTAGCTGGCGTTCGATCTCCTTCTTTAGCGAAGCAGGAAATCCGGGATCGTCATGAACAAGCTTATTGAGTGTCTTTGTGATTATCTTGTGAGTTTTGGTTCGGCCGTCTTCCAGATGCTCTCGAATATCGTCCATCACCGAAGCTAGTGCCGATGGCAAAGCTCCGATGAAACGGTTTTGTCCTGCGGTAGTAAGAATGTTTATGAGCTGCCGACCCAATTTGGCGAGGGAAGCATCTTTTTGGTTGCCGAGCCATTCTGCATCAGCGGCTAGATCGGCAAACAGATCATTTGTGAAGAAAGTATCGAAGTCATCATACCAGGCCGCAGGTTCAGTTGTGATGGACGGAACGTCCAGATGCGCATTCTGCTCGCGCTTGTAGAACGCTCCACTGCCGGTGCTGGTGCGCAATAGCCGAAGATTGTCTCGCGCGATGGAGTCCCTGTATTGGTCCCAGGTGTGGATGTGATGGTCGGATGCGGCAAACCCTTCGCGGGCAAAGGCCTCTTTCACATACTGCCTCAGCAGTTCAGTGGGAGAGAACATCGCCCAGCTAATCCGGTGGTCGGTGCCGGATTCTAGGGAAGCCCGCTCTACGATGTCGCGCTCGGCGGGCATTAGAGCTTCCACATCGTCAAGATCGATCTTCTGACCAAGCCGTCGGATCAAGGTCGTGGTTTTTCCTGTGCCCGGCGGGCCGGACAGAAAGCAGCGTGTATTCAGCGGCAAACGAAAGATTTCATCCTGATGTCTATCGAGAATGGGTTGGTCTCGCAGCCCCATATGCGAAAGGACCGCACGTCGTATGCCGTCTAAAACATTGGTTTCTTGGTCTTCCCGCTCCCATGCGTCCCAAGCGTCCTCCACAACAGGCGCACCGGTGGGTGTCAGCAGCTCGCGAAGTGAAACAACTGTAAACTTGCCTGTCGAGCCAAGATCAATCTCACTGTCTTTCGAGTCCCACCCTTCGTCGGTCTTCGTGGGTTTGAGCCGGGCCGTGTTAGCAATCTCGACGTCACGCTCCGCACCGCCAAGCCGTATCGACAAGTCTTCTCCGACCGCGCGCGAGGCCATGCTTCCAAGCGGAGAGCGATAGCTTGCGATATTGTACCCAGTACCCGACGGCGGCGTCGTCCTAGTGATGAAGATGGTTTCGGACTTCCCTTCATCATCGACAAACTCGACACGGGCTATGACCGGCTGCCCGATCAACTCGTGCAAGGCAGCACGCTCACTTTCGCTTATGGCCTTAAGGTTTCCTACTTGGGCACCCCCGGTCCACGTATTGACGGAGGCAAACGAGTCCGGTTTTCCACCGCGACTGCCATGTAAGGCTGCCTCAGCGCCTTCAGCTACCGTCTTAATGCAATCGAGTGCGTCCTTCGCAATGGGCTCCAGACCGGTATCTTCGGCATGTTCGCAAGTGTTCTCTGCAATCTCAGCCATGATAAAATCCCTTCAACAATTCAAAAGGATAAGTCATAGCACTCACTCCCAAAGATCGCAATTTTTTGATGAAGAAGGGTTTCATTGGCAGCTGCGTTGCACCGCTAAGGGAACGGCAAGGGGAAGTTGAAGATTATGCTTCTCCACCTTTGCTTCGACGTCGTTTGACTTCAAGCCTTGAAGATAGCGGATGGCGCGCGGCTCGTGCGATGCTGCCCGTTGAACGTTTCTAATCATCGCCAACATCCCGGAGCGTCCGGTGATCAGTGTAGTAATGCGGGCCTATGGTGTACTCACCATCATCGAGTTCGGTATTGATCGTCGATGTCGTGAAGATGATCTGATGGTCGAGGCTTGCAGATTTTGACGCCTCCACAATAATCTTTTGAAAGTTATGGCTTCTCTTGTCCTCCATACCCTTGTCCTCAACATTGTCCATGAGCAGGAAGCGCGGATGCAGAAATTCTTCATCTTCAGTGGCCGCCGCGAACAACGCTAGTATCACGGAGTTTTTCGCGATTACATTGCTGCTTTCGGCAAAATTGAGATCACCGTCCACAAGAATTGAGTTGTCCCGGAAATTCACCTCCACCGTGTCCGCGTGCCGGAACTCGTCTTGACGATCGAGGTCTTGCCGCAGGAAGGTCTTCGCTTTCTCGGAGACGTGGGTCAGTGCGACCCTCCGCCTCCGTGCACTAGCGGCTTCCAGCGCTTTCTGGCGATCCTTTTTCTTGTCGATCTCGGCCTGCACAGTCGCCTTGCGCTCACTCACATCCTCCAGCTCGCACGCCCGCTCACGTAGGCGCGAAAGCTGGGTCAGTTCCCTGTCGATCTGTCCCAGACGTTGATAGCGCTCGGCCACGAAGCTCTCACGTGGGCCGTTGCTGATCTCGTAGCGCACCGTGAATTCTGAAAGCTGCTCTTGATAGTCGGAGCGTAACCGCCGCAGTTCCTTTTTGGCATGCGCTGTGCCGGCCTCCTTATCGTCGAGGAGCTGGCGCGACTCCCTGATCTGGATATCCAGGTCGAGTTTGATCTGAAGATAACGGGAGCGTTCCTGCTCCGGATCGGTCTCGCTGCCGCAAAGGACACAATGGTCGGGATCGCTCGTGCCGTTGAGTGGCGCAAGACAGGCCGGACAATGCGTAAATTCGATGCTGCCGATGATCTCGGATGATTTCTGCGCTTTGGGCAGCTTCTCGGAAAGCTCTTCGAGATGGGTGATGAAGTTCGTCAGATCGGTCACTTCGAGATCATTCGTATAGATTTTCTGCTCCAGCTCGGCAATGCGTCCACGAATTTTTCGGATATTGGCTGCGGCCTTCTTGCTCTCTGCGAGGAAGTCTTTGACCTCCTCGTCATCGATCATCTCGCCCACGTTGGCGATTTCATCAGAAAGCTGCGCATATTCGGCCTCAAGCTCTTTGAGCCGGCCATCGACGCTTTCGACCCGTGCCAGCGATTCTTCTTCGGGTAGCGACTTAAGGAGCGCCTTGTACTGCGCGTCGAGTTCATCGAACTGCTTGTTCAGTTTCCGCAGTTCGAGCTCGATCTCGTAAGACTCGTAGCCACGGATGCCGCAGACAAGATCACCGACCGCCTCTCTAATCTCGCCCGTATCAAAGGACTCGTACCGGAAGAGAAACGACGCCGGTGTTCGCTGGTCTGCATAGAGGAGCCGGAGGAGCTGGTTCATCGTAATATTAGCCGCGCCCTGGCTTTGTGCTTCGGGGATGCCAGACGCCCTGAACATGATCTGCGAGAAGCTTTCATTGCCGCCCGCTGTGCGCCGGATCGGATAGCTCTGCCAGCCATCCAGGCCTTGTGCCGCGGCTTCCTCGAACGTCCCGAAAAAGACCATCGCCGGTGTCTGAGCCTTGCCGATCGCGCGCTTCACGGTGAGGACACCGCTTGCTGTACCGATCTCCGCCTGCACCTCATCACAATTTGCGGCAACGGATTTCCAGTTATCGAACTCGCCGCCGAGAACGTAGAAAATGAAGTCCGCAATCGTCGATTTGCCTGCGCCGTTCTCGCCACGAATGATGTTCACTCCCGTATGGAAGCTCTGGTCGTAGACCGGGTCCCCGCCTTGCATGACCCTCAGGCGCTTGAGGTGGAACTGCGAATAACTCATCTGACAAGCCTCCGTAGTCCGGTGCTCTGGCGGATTTCGGATATCGGCCTGTTTTCGGGTGCATAGCGCCCAACAAGAAACGCGCCGATCTGCCGCTCACTGTCGGAAAAGAGCGGCAAGAACTCTTCCTGAAAGACTGTGCGCCCCTCCTCGGACGGCGCCACATTACCGCTTTCAAGCTGCGGTAGCGCGATCAGACCCTTGCCAGACAGGGTCCGGAAGGCCTGGCGCTGCACTTCGTCCATTTTCTGGAAGAGGATTTGCGGTGATGGATAGCTGACGAAGGATTTCTCAGGGCGCGGCACGCCAAGCGCGCCGAAGGCCTTTCGTACTTCCTGCGGCATATGCGTTTTGTGAAGAAGCGGCGCATTGGCGAGGAAGAAATCCATGATGAAGAGGCGCTCCGCCGACGGCAAGGTTTTGCTCTGCCACAAGCCTAGAAGACCGCCGAGCCTGCGCACGGCGTCATAAACATCGAGCTGCGGGAACCAAAGCCGTCCAGTCATGGCTTGTCCCACTGGATATGGCATTGCTCGGTCAGGTAGTAGAGCGCCTGAAGGATCGTGCTGTTTGTGAGCTTGCCGTGTTCGCTCGACGCGCAAAGCGGATCGATCACGTGCTCCTGCAAAGCAGCCGCGATTTCGGATTCCGGTGCGCCCGCACAGATTTTCGGACCGTACACATGGGTCAGAAAGCGCTGCTCAACGGCCGAGAGGATTGTGTCGTGACGCGTCTTGGCTTCGGTGAAGAGACCCAGCTTGTGATATCGGCGCGCAAACCTGTTCTGGAGATTGTTCGCATTGGCGTAGTCGTACTCGCGGCCGGCATCGATCAGCTTCTCTTGCAGGGTGCGCCGGTCATCCTCTGAAGGCACAGAATAATCATCCGGACCCAAGCCACCGTCTTGGTCGTCATCGGTTACGGCGGGGCAACCCGCCAGCACCTTGTCGATATGACGGCGCACCGAAAGATAGGCTGGCGCGTCTTTGAAGGCTGGTTTACATATCGTGATGTGGTCGGCGTCCACTGGAATAGGTCGCGTTTTCGTGCAACCGGGATCGGCCGACTCTTCGGCCACGACGAGAGCCGCATCTTTGGTCTTATATTTCTCGTAATAGGCGATTGTCGTGAGGCCTTTTTTGACGGCTAGGTCGCGATAGCCGTTATTCAGGTTCGTCAGAAAGCCGGTGTCGTTGCTAAGCGCCTCGATAGAGGGCGAGCTGACCCGTGGTATCAGCACCTTCACGATGGCGGCGAGTGCGGCGCCCTTATGGGGCGTGGCGAAGAATACGACAAGCTTGAGCCGGTCGCCGAGCGCGTTCCAGTCCTCGTCCTGCGCTTCGCAGCAAGCCCTGAACATCTCTTTGGCAAGCAAGCCGCCAAGACTATGGCAGATGATGATGAGCGGCCGTTTCCCGATGCCGTGCGAGACCATATGCTCGGCAAGACTGGAAGCACGCTCGTGAAGGGTCATCTCCTTTTTGGCCCATTTCGCAAACACGCTGGAGGGATATCCCGCCGTGTGGATGCAAAGACCGGCCAGATCATCCGTGAGCCAACACGGCCAGAAATCGCCGTCGGCGTTCGTCCAGGTTTCCTTGGGATGGCCCGTGATGCCGTGGATGAAGACGATGTCGAGTACCGCCGCATCCTTGTCACCGCACATATGCTCGAATTGAACGCCGTCGCTCATATGGCACGCTCCATACGACCATGCGAAGCCATACCCCGCTGCCGCGCAAAGAAATCGAAGATCAAATCGGTCTTGGCGGCTAGGTCGTTTTCAGAATAGGACTCCACAGGCAACCCCGTGCGGTCATCATAGAGATAGTCATAGATCGTCTGACGGAAGCGGTCGCGCGTGGACGTCTTGCCGAAAATGTCCTGCACCTCGCGCATCTGCTTCTCCAGCTTCTGTAGGAGCGAAACGGCGACTGACTTGATCTTCTTGATGTCAGCTTTGGATAGGTCAGGCTTCAGAAGCAGATCGAAGACGGCCAGCTGCTCTTCATTATCGAGGCCTTCTTTCACGTACCGTTTGGATTCCGCGCTCATTTCGGCGGACAGGCGCATTAGTGCCTCGAACGTAGCCTCGATCGTGTTCTTATCTTTCTCTTGGTTGTACTCGCGGACGATCTCCTCAAAGCGCTCCTGAAAGTCTGTGCGCGTCGGGTTCTCAGCGAGCATCTTTCGCAGACGGTCTTCGATGGCTGTCTTCACATCCTGGACATCCGAATTCTTAGTCTCGCTCTTCTGAAACTCTTTACGCAGCAGCTCGAAATTGATCTTCGACATATCGAATATGCGATCATCGGAGTCAGGGTCAGCTTTCACATTGATCGCCTCACTGACAATCGCATTGAGCTTCTGAATAATCTCTGACGTGTCCGCGCTTTCACGATCCTCTTGCAACGTTTTGTACAGGAAACTTATCGCCTCATAGTCGGCACGGTACTTTTGCACGCCCTTGAAGGTCAGGCATGCTTTGTACTTTCGGAAGACGGAACGCGATGAAATCTCGAACTTCTTGCGGCACTCATCATCAATGTTGACCGCTTCTTTGGCATCCATGATCGCCTTGTTGCGGGCAAAGCCGGTTGCCGTCTTCAGCGTATCGAGGTCAAAGCCATTGTCACGCAGCTGCGACCTTACAAACTCCACGGCCTCAGAAAGCTCGTCGAGAAGTTCTTCTTCCGGGTGGAGCGGATCGGTTTCTGGACCGCCCTGACCATCAAAGCCGCCTTCACCGGTATGACCTGCAAAAGTCGCCAGGGCCTTGCGCAGGTTTTTCAAGATGCCGCAGTAATCTACGATCAAGCCATTATTCTTGCCTTCGTTCACACGGTTTGCACGCGCAATGGCCTGCATAAGCGTGTGGGCTTGGAGCGGCTTGTCGAGATAGAGCGTGCCAAGCGACGGCACATCAAAGCCGGTCAGCCACATTGCGCAAACAAACACCACGCGGAACGGGTGCTGTTCGCGTTTGAAAGCTGACTCCACGTCCAAACGCTTACCGTCGTCGAGCACAAATCCTTCTCGCATCAACTTGCGATGCGGCAGGATATCAAGCCCCCACTTTCTGAACTTATCAACCTCACCCTGCTCGTCACTAACGACGACCGCCATCTCAGTCTCGCGCATCCAGGCAAGCTGACGCTCACGCACCGCCTGATCCTGGTCATCACGCGCTTCTGAAAGCTCGCGTTCCAGCTCCGCGATGCGATCCGCCCACGCTTCTCGCACATACTCGTGCATCCTGAGAGCCGTGATCTTGTCGATCGCGACAAACATGGCTTTGCCAGTTTCCCAATTGGTCGCGTAGTGTTCGGCAAAGTCTTTCGCGATATGGCGAAGCCGTTTCTCGGCGGTTACGACGTGATAGTCGCGCTTCAACTCGTTTTCGAGTTTGGCGGCCACATCAGCGTCTTCAATTTCCGCCTCAGCGATGGCATCAGCGAGTTTCTGGTTCAGCCCCTCAGCCGACAGACCGAGCTTGTCACCGCGCGCATCGTAATAAAGCGGCAAAGTGGCGCCATCCTCAATGGCGCGCTGGAAATCGTAAGTGGAGATGTAGCCGCCGAAGACGCGCTGGGTGATCTCATCACTGGTAAAGAGTGGCGTACCGGTGAATCCGATGTAGCTGGCGTTGGGCAAAGCATCCCGCATGTTCATTGCGAGTGTGCCGTATTGCGTGCGGTGCGCCTCATCGGTCATGACGATGATGTTGTCGCGCAGCGAGTACTCTTCCCCGTCTTTGATCTCTTTGTTGAACTTCTGGATCAGCGAGAAGACGAAGGCTTTTTGCTGGCCAAGCAATCCCTTGAGCTCTTCACCGCTATCAGCACGGCACGGGTCTTTGTCGTGGTTAGCGAGTCCCACGCCGGAGAAGGTATCGTAAATCTGCTTATCCAGATCGGTGCGGTCAGTCAGCACAAGGAAGGTAAAATCACCGCCGAGCTTGCGGCGCACCTTTTGGGCAAAGAAAGCCATGGAATATGACTTGCCCGAACCCTGGGTGTGCCAGAACACGCCAAGCTTGCCATCACGCTCTTTGCGTTCTCGCACGGCGTCAACCGCACGGTTTACGCCAAGATACTGGTGGTTGCGGGCAACGATTTTGGCAAGTTTGCCTGTACTCTCATCGAAGAGGATGAAGTTTTCGAAGAGATCAAGAAAAGTCCGACGGTCGCAGATACCCTTGATCAGGGTTTCCATCTGCACAACGCCCTTGTCGCCTTCGGCCAGTCGCTTCCAGTCGCTGAAGTGCCCGTACTTCGCCGAGATCGAGCCGACTTTGCCTTCTACGCCGTTGCCAAGCACCACGAAGGTATTGAAGTCAAAGAGCTGTGGAATGGTATCGAGGTAGTCGCGGAAATTGTCGTCATAAGCGCGGCGCAGAGACTTGTCGGGACGCTTGAGCTCAACGAAAATAAGCGGCAAGCCGTTCACAAACCCGATCACATCGGGGCGGCGGCGATGACCATTTGGGCCACTAACCCACATCTCGCGCACGCAGAGGAAGTGGTTGTTGGTATGGTCGGCGTAGTCGAAGACTTTCAGCCGTGTCTTCTTGATCTCGCTGCCCTTCTTGTAGCTTGCAAGCACGCCATCGCGGATCAGATCGTACTTTTCGTGGTTGGTCTGAAGCGTTGACTGGAAGCTGAGCGTGTCAGTGATCTGTCGCAGTGCCGATTTGTAGGCATCATCTGGAAGTCCTGGATTGAGGCGGATAAGAGCCTCACCGAGATAGCGGGTCAGCACCACCTCTCGGTCGGTTTTGCGGCCAAGCGTGCCTTCCGGCCCAAAGGTCTCATTGTTGAACGCGAAGACGGACTCATCCCAAGCAAGCTCATCGACCAAGTAGTCGGCGAGTGTCTGTTGAGCGAGCCTATCTTCGGTGTAATCGTTCATAACTTAGACCTCCACCCTTCCATCCATCAAACGAGGCAAGAGAAGATCGCGAGCTTTTGCCAACTCAGACGCCTGCCTTTCAAGAACACCAATTTGTCTTTGTATGGGTTCGATCTGAGCGTGAAATCCTTCTAGGAGGTGTTCGGGCGGAATGGTCATTTTGCGACTATGCGCGAAATCACGATTAAGACCTGGCACCGCAACGTCCGTGTTAATGAATTGAACATGCTGCAATGCATAATAGGTGAAGTAGTCACAATTCTTGGGCGCAATGTAATAGACTGTATCGATTGGCCAAAATTTCCGTCTTGCCCAATATATGCTGCCGACGTTTCCCTTCCGGCCAACGACTATGGCAGAGCCATGCACAAGGGCCTTATTGTGCGTACCAACGACACCGCTCGACCCGTATACATCGACTTCACCGGGCTCTCGGGCATCCGCCTTCAATGCCTTGCCATAGACCAGTGGGCAGTGTTCTCCGATTGTTGTTTGGCTCCAACCGCTAGGCACGCCATTGACAATTTCAACATGCTCACAACCTGGAAAGCGGAGCCGGACAAACCACTCACGATACAGCAGAAGGGCTGCCTCCTCCAAAAGCTCGATACGACGACGGTTGTTTGCAATGAGATCATCGAAAGCGGAGAGCACACCAGAAATACGTTCTTGCTCAAGCTTTTCTTTGTGAACGTCCGTTTCAATCGGCTTGATTATGGAGTGCGTGATGAGTGGCTGCGCGGCGCCACCTGCATACCCGCGCAGAGGGATTGTTTGTAGCCTATAGTACCAGTACTTGAGGTCTTGATCGCCTTTTGGACGCGTCACTATTGTGTTGTCCGAAGCCCAAAACGGCTCCGACGAAAATTTGACAGCTCCACAGTACGCTCCGACGCGTCCAAGTATAACCGAACTTGGGTGGTTGAATTTTCCCGACCGACCAATGGTGCCGTTTGACCCGAAGACAACGAACTCACCATCTTCGGCTAGTTCCGGTTTCTTGCCGTTGAAGAGGTCAAGTGCGTCACCCAGCTTTTTGCGTTCAAGACTCATCCTATCAACTCTTCAAAGTTATTCTTGATAGTGGCGGCAAGCTCCAACGCCTCGGCATTTAGTCCATCAATCTCTATCTGAATGTCACGCATCGCCTCCTCGAAGTCGAAGTCTTCATCCTCTTCTTCGGGTGCTACTCCAACATAGCGGCCTGGTGTCAGGCTCCAGTCGTTCGCCTCAATCTCATCCTGATCGACGAGCTTCACGAGGCCCTCGACATCGCACAGTTCACCGTACGGGAAACGCGTCAGAAGCCATTCGGCTTGCGTATGGAAATACCGCGCCTGCTTAAGATGCTCGGTCACCTCATGACGCGCTTCATCAAGCGCATTTAGGCGTTTCTTGCCTTCCGCTGGCTTGGTACCTGCCGCAACGTCTTCATCATGCACGCGGGTTGCGAGCTTGTAGAAATGATCGATCACTTTGGTGAGTGATTTGATCCGATCGGCGGTCGGCGCGAACGCCTCAGCGCCGGCTTTCAAGCTACCGATTTCGCGGTTGCCACCGCCCCAGTCAGAAGCCTTTGCCTTTGTAGCCTCTGATTTGAGTTGCTCGATGTCAGCGATGACGGTTTCAGAAAGCGTGTTCAGCTCTTCATCGTCATATGCACCGGTCACATCTTTCATCGCCTTTTCAAGGCCTGAGAAGTCGCTGGCTTCAGTCTGCGTGAACGCCGTATCGAGATAGCCCGTCACAAGCTCCAGGAAGCGTTCGGTCTGACCGCGATAGAGCCAGACAATCGAGCTAAGGTTCTGAAGTTGCTCGGGCGTGAAGTCGTAAATCTTGCGCGTTACTTTGCGGTAGATGTTGCGCGCATCGATCATCAGCACCTTGTCTTTGAGGTGTTCGGGCTTGCCCTTGTCGAAGAACCAAAGCTCGCACGGCACGGAGCGGGTGTAGAAGAAGTTACCCCGGATCGCGACCATGATATCGACGTCACCGGACTTCACCATCGCCTCGCGGACTTTGGCTTCACCGTGACCTGCTGAAGAAGCCTGTGAAGACATGACGACGCCCGCGCGACCGTTTTCATTTAGATAGGCGTGGAAAAAAGACAGCCAGACATAGTTGCCGTTGCTGACCTTGCCGCCCTTGTTCACGCCGGGCAGGCCGAATTCCAGGCGGGAATCATTCTTGATCTTTTCAGCGTCGATCTCGTCCACGTTGAACGGCGGATTGGCCATAACGAAGTCAGCCTGGCCGACGAGGTCGTGCGGGTCTTCGTAGTAGGAAATTGCCTTCTGGATTTGGCCTTCGAGCCCATGGACAGCAAGGTTCATTTTGGCGAGGCGGATCGTCGTCGGGTTCTTCTCCATCCCGTAGAATGTCACGCGTTCATTCGGGTTGGCCTTCATCTTCTCGATGAAGTGCGCGCTCTGCACGAACATGCCGCCCGAACCGCAGGCGGGATCGATGATCTTGCCGTGGTCAGGTTCGATGACGTTGACGATAGTTTGCACAATCGAGATCGGAGTGAAGAATTCGCCGCCGTCATGAGCCTTCTGATCGGCGAACTGCGTTAGGAAGTACTCATAGATGCGACCGAACACGTCACCGTCCGCTTTTTCGAGAGCTGGATCGTTGAACGTGCGGAGGAGCTGACCGAGATCGTCGTCACCGAGTTCCTGGTATTCGGATTTTGGCAGCGCGCCATCGAGGGATTCATAGTCAGCTTCGATGCTTTCCATGGCCGTGATGATGGCACCGGCACGGTCGCCGCCATCGGGGATCGAAACCAGATGATCGAACTGCGCTTCGGGCTTGAGGTAGATCGAGCCACGCCCCGAGAAATCTTCTTTGGTGAGCGGACGGGTAACGCCGCCACGCGAGGGCAGCGAGGCCTTGATCTCGTCCTGCACGCGCTGGAAGCGGCTATAGGCGTGACGCAGGAAGATTAGCCCCATGACGGGCAGGAAGTACTCATTGCTGGCGAAGTTCGAGTTAGCGCGCAGGTGATCGGCTACCGACCACAGCCGTTTTTCAATTTCGCCAACGTGTTCCATCATGTGCCCGTCCCTCGCTTCTTATGCGCACGTTTTGCGTGCGTTGATCTTGCGACACTATCTTTGCCACAAGCCACCAAATATTGAAAGATTTTTCCTATAGAATACAAACTGTTGCCGCGTGTTGTTATGGCGTCTGGGGCGCTATGACCGGCAGCAGCCTGCGAAGGCACTGTTCGGTCGATCGATCCTTACCGCTCATCACCTTCATAGAACACCCCGTCAGCGAAGCCGCCACGCTCTTCGCGCTTGCGCGCGACACTGTCCATGACTTCTGCTTCTTCGAAGCCGTATTGCGTGGCGATACCGATCAGCACTTCGATGACGTCGGCGATCTCTTCGCACTTTTCCTCGGCACTCTCCGCCGTAAGGAGTTCTTCGTGCTCTTCAGCAAGCTTGTCATACAGGGCGGATAAGAGCGCAGCGCCTGTGAGTTTGCTGACAATCGGCTTGCGGCCTTCAGCGGAAATAAGCTCTGGAATACGGTCTCTTACCAGCTTGCCTGTTGTCATCAATCACCTTCGCTAAACTAAGCCTTTGAAGATCTGTTGGTTGTGCCACTGGATGAATTGGCCAGCGGGCAGCATGCCTTCATTCCGTGGCTGGGAAATCTCTTTTTCGTGGAATTCATCGTTCAGCTTGCGCCCCCAATCCCCGACAACACGTTCGGACACCCTGACCTTCATGTCTTTGTCCACTGTGATGGCGCCGAGATCGAAGAGCTTATGATGGATAACGCATAGAGACAGGCCGTTTGGCACCTCATCGGGGCCGCCTGCCGAATGCATCTTGATGTGAGCGGCTTCGAGCGCAACAGCCGCACCGTTCATCTTGATGTCGTATTTACAGACACAGCACTGCTCGTAATAGGCGGTCAGAACCTTGTAGCGGAATTTGGGATCACGTTTCCGGCGTATGACGGCTTCGATCTCGTCATCGCCGAGGTACAGCCCGACGGCTTCCAGGATGTCCTGATGCAGACTGGGGGAGAAGTTGCGCTCCAAGAGATTGACGGCGACGTTATCGATCAGCTTCGGGTTCTTCCGGAAGGCGGCAAGAACATCGTGGGAGAATCCAGCCTGGAGCTTCCGGTCTCGGGCTTCGGTGAGGTTCAGGTCGCCGGACGCGTTCTTCTCGTACTCGTCAATCCACCAGATTTTGCTTTTGTCATTGGCCAGGCGCGCGAAGGGATAGGCAACTGTCGTCTTGGCGTTGAACGGGCCGTAGGTTTGGATGAGCGGACTGACGACATCTTCTGCATCAGTGAAGCTGATGCGCTCGGCCTTCTCGCTCTTCAGCTTGGACAGGGCATAGAGCAGCAGAAGCGGCTTATGCGGCGCAAGCTTCCCGCCCTTGGCGAAGACGCGCACTGACTCAAACCGTTTGAGAAGATCATCTGCCATCACATATTTTGTCTTTGGTTATCGGTATCTTACCATTTTCAGCGTATCAGAGACTAGCCGGTTCGCAAAGCTCAACCAGGGCATCTATCGCCCTGCTTCGCCGGAGCCGTCCGTCACCCCTCACTTGCTTATGGGGGTGCGGCGGCGGAGACGATGCAGGGCACCGGCGCCCGCCCTGCTTTGCTGGAGAGTTTCGGAGCCTCTGACCTGAAGCCTCTTTAAGAATATCTCACTTGGTCCACCCAAAGTGGACAAAAACGAAGTTCTCTAAAGAAGCCACTAGAAAACTCTTTGAATTTTTGCTAATATGTCCATCATGAGTGGACAAGAACACGAAAAAATAAAGAACTTGCTTGAGTCTGTACCCGCAGGCTTCCTTGTGGACTCCGCATGGCTTGAGCGCCACGATATAGGGCGTCGCTCATCCTACTACCACGTCAAGCGCGGCTGGCTGGAGCGCATCCATCGCGGGGTCTTCCGCCGTCCTGCGCCAAACGCCTCAACGACCAACACGCTCGAATGGAAGACCTGCCTGCTCTCGCTGCAGCATATCATGGGCTACGATGTCCATGTCGGCGGCACGACCGCCCTCGGCCAGCAAGGCTACGACCACTATTTGCGCCTTGGCAGCAATGCCCCTGTCTGGGTCTATGGCGACGCCATACCGAGCTGGCTCGCCAAACTGCCACTGAACGCACCGATAGAAACCCGCAGCACCTCGCTGTTCGCCGATCCGTCACTCGGCCTGACCAAGGACGAGACTGACGCCAGCACCACCCTCCCATGGGACTGGAAACTCAAGATGTCATCCCCTGAACGGGCGGTCATGGAAGTAATGGACGAACTGCCCGACCATGAGAGCTTCCATAACCTCGACATGGTGTTCGAAAGCCTGACGACGCTGCGTCCGCGTACACTGACGGCGCTGCTTCACAGCTGCAAGAAGATTAAGGTGAAGCGCCTGTTCTTCGTCTTCGCCGACCGCCACAACCACGCCTGGCGCAAGCGTCTCGAACCGGAAGAATTCAACCTTGGGAGCGGCGACCGCGCTCTTGTCAAAGGCGGCAGGATACATCCGCGCTATCGCATCATGGTGCCGGAAGAATTCGTGAACACGGAGGCAAGCGATGGCGCGTGATATCTATGAAGCCCAGGTCGCGCTGCTCGTGCGCATACTCCCGTATGTCGCGAAAGAAGAGATATTCGCACTCAAAGGCGGCACCGCGATCAACCTGTTCTACCGTGATCTGCCGCGCCTGTCGGTCGATATCGACCTGACCTATCTGCCGATCAAAGACCGCGCCGAAAGCCTGACTGAAATCAACGAGTCGTTGGAACGCATCGCCGGTGCCATAGACGCAGGCATCGCCGACGCGAAGGTTCGCCGCATAGATGGCGGCGGTAAGAATCCGACACGCGTGCAGGCCAGCATGGGCACTGCCACGATCAAGATCGAGACCTCACCGGTGACGCGCGGTGTCGTACACGATCCTAAACTGATGGGCGTCACAGAAGCAGTCGAGGATGAATTCGGCTTCGCTGAAATCCAGGTCGTATCGTTCGAAGACCTCTTCGGCGGCAAGCTGTGCGCAGCCACGGACAGGCAGCACCCCCGCGATCTTTACGATGTGAAACTGCTCTATGAGAACGAAGGGCTCACTGATGCCCTGTTCCGGACGTTTCTCGTGTATGTGGCAAGCGCCAAGCGCCCGGCGCACGAGTTGCTGAACCCGAACATGATCGATTTAGAAAAACCGTTCGCGCGGGAATTCGAGGGCATGACGACCACGCCCGTACCGCTTGCCGATCTTATCGAGACACGAGAGCGATTGATCACCGATCTGAATGCGCGCCTTGACGAGAATGCCAAGGCATTTCTGCGCGGCCTCTATGACGGGGCGCCTGACTTTTCGCTGATCGACGCACCGCATGCTGCAGACCTACCGGCCGTCCGTTGGAAGTTGCAGAACATCGAGACGCTAAAGGCCGAAAACAGCGCCAAACACAAAGCCCAGAAAGAAGCGCTTGAAGCGCTCTTCAGGTAAAGCAGACAAACAGCCATGAACGACGACGAGCAAAAAAAGAAAATCTCCGACAATCCGAGCACTGAAGAGATGAAGAAGCTGCTGCCGGGACTTCAAGCGCTCGGCGGCGCATCCGGTTTTCTCGGAAGTCTTGGGTTCAAAAGCGAAAAGCTTGAAGGCTTTAAAGCCAAAGTGGACGATATGATGAAGCAGGCCGAAATTCTCGATCTGCCTGACCGTTTCAACGCCGCATTCGGCGAACGTGGGTGGATCGCCGTAGGCGGGGCTATGTCCGTCGATGTCATGAAAGAAGCATTGGAGCTTCATGGGAACGGAAAACCCGATGAAGCTGAAGACGTTCTGGTCGAATGGTTCACCGAGGATAACATCAAACTCTTCGCGATCCTGCGCGCGCGCCGCTTCCACGAGGCTGACCTTCGAGACGATCAATTGGAAGAAGCCCTGCGGCTCTACCTGGAAGAGCGCTATATGGCAGCGGTTCCCCTGATCCTAATCGCCTGCGATGGTTTTGCATCCGATGTCGCGCCCGTCAGCCCGTTCGAGAAAGATGCCGACCTCAGTTGCTTTGACTCGATCACAGGGCACGACACGTCCTTGCCTGCACTGATCAAGTTGATCACCAAAGGCGTTCGCAAGTCCCGCGATGATGAGATTGAAGTACCTTTGCGGCACGGCATTCTTCACGGGCGATCGCTCGGTTACGCAAACAAAAAAGTCTGCGCGAAAGCATGGCTTCTGATGATGGCGCTCGTTGATTGGGCGATCGACAAGTCATCTGAAGAGGAACGACGGCGGGAGTACGAAGAAAAGCAGAGCCGGACGCTGGCGGATGACCTCCGAAGCTTTTCCAAGACCCAGGCTTACAAACGGGTTATTGAGGCCTTTGAACCATATGAGAAGGCGAGACCGTTCGAGGAGCCTTTGGCACCTGACGGACCGGAGATGGCGGTAACGGAATTTCTGTCGGGCTGGAAAGCCAAGAACTATGGCAAGATGGGAAAATTTGCTGTCAACCTGATCAACAAGCCCGCCAACAAGATGGCGGGTGAGCTGAGGCTAATGGCTGAGTATGTCGAACTGCTTGACTACGAAATCAGATCAATCCGCTATTCGACCGTGGCGCGATGCGATGTGCGCATCTGGGCGCGGGCAAAGACCCTGACCAAGGAGGTTGAGGGCGAGTTCATGCTCATGCTCGCGCGGTACAACACCAAAGGAAATGTCGCGATGCCCGGCGATGATGGTCACTGGACCGTTCAGCAAAACTGCATCTACAACATCATGAACGAGAAGTTCGCGTGAGGCTCACCAGGCGGGCAGAAATGCTGTGAAAGGTTTTCGACCGCGCCTGTATTGTGTGAACATTTTTCGACGTCGGTGACCATTTTTCGTCGATCACCGAGCTCAATCCCCACGCCGATAGCCATATCCGCCGCGACCGCGCCCTTGCTTGATGCCTTTGTCTTTCGCGCGCTGTTTCCAGCTCCGCTTCTTCTTATGACCGCCGTCATCATCACCGCCATGATCATCATCGTCGTAGTGATGATCACCGGCAGCTTCGTGATTGAACTCGTCCTGGAAGGCGTATTCTTCGAGAAGGCGCGGATCGGTTCGCAGGATGTCGGCAGCTTCGCGGGCACCCAGCCCTTCCGCCTTTGCTGCAGCACGTAGCTGCTCCTGCTGCACCATCCGCTGCAGCATTTCCCGCTTAAGATCGCGCTCAAGCGACGCGCGCTCGCGCTTTTCGATTTTCTCGATCGCGCGCTTACGACCGGCCAAGGCAACGCGCTCGCGTGCATGCCGCCGGGCAAGCGCCTGCTGTTCCAGGCGATGCCGGTCACGCGGATCAAGACCGGCTTTCTCGGTGATGTGACCGAGCACGGAACGCAGCGCCGGACGCTCTGAAATCAGATCGGCGACCCGCGCGCGCATGCGGAACAAAAGCCCGCCGCTCTCAGCCTTTTGCGCAGCATCAAGCGCAAGTTTTTCATCCTGGTGACGCGTCAGCACCGCCTGCTCGGCCTGCACGAATTCCAGCCTGCGCTCGCGCTGCCGCGCTTCCATGGCGGTACGTTTCTGATCGATGCTGCGGGCAGCGCGATCATCATCACCATGCCGATCACCACCATGATCATCCCGATCACGGCGCTCCTGCCCATGATCATCATGCTGACGATCATGCTGCACGTCCTGCTGCTCACGCAGGCGTTCTTCTTGCGCCGCAAGCCGCGCTTTGGCTTGCTCCTGCGCCTGCGCAACATTCGGCAGAGCGGCCATGTCGAGACCGGCCAGCCGTGCCTTGATCTCCTTGGCACGAACGCCTTTGACGTAGCGCGACAGGCTGTGCACATCGCCGAATTTATCGACGATGACAAAGGCGCGGCTATCGCCCTTGGCGAGCACATAGCCTTTCTCTTCGAGCGCGTTCACAAAGGCGGCGGCACTGTCCGCCTGCGCGTAAGCAGCCGTGACTTCTTCGCGGCGCTGCTCGGGCGTGATGCCGGTCTTCTTTGCGTTGGCGGTTTCGCCGAGCGTGGGCTCAAGCTTATCGTCAAACTGACGGTTTTTCTCTTTCCAGGCTTTGAGCCCTTCGGGCAGATTGTGCCCGAATTTCTCGGCCAGGATGATCGCCATATCGCAGAGCTTGGCCTTGTAGAACGAGTCCGGGATCGCTTTCATCTCGGCGGCATCGATGCGCGACCAGACGACATGGGCATGCTCGCGACCTTCCTTTTCATGGAAGACGACAGCGCGCGGCTGCCCGTCAAACCCCAGCCGTTTTTCGATGGCATCGATCGCCTCGAAATACTGCTCGCGCGTCAGTGCCTCATGGGGATTGATGGACAGGGAAAAGAGCGGCTTTTGCGCGCGCGTGCCGGTGGCGATCAGCTCGATTTCGGCGAAAGCGCCATGCAGATCATCCGCGATAGTGCCGCGCACTTCGCCAAGCTCGGCGCGCTCGTTGTCGTAGCCGTTCATGAGATGGGTGGCAAGATCGGTGCCGTTCGCGCGGGCGCTGCCTTTGAGGATCATGGCGTCCTCCCGAGCGAGGTGAACAGCGCCACACGCAGTTCGGAAAGATCGCGCTGCGCGGCCTCGACGGTATCGTAAAGCTGATCGAGATCACCGGCCTCGGCAGCGGCGCGCATGGCGCACGCCATCGGCCCGAGCGCTGCCAGCAACCGCGCGGCCATCTCGCGATCAAGCGGCGGCGTGCGGGAGGCACGAACCGGCTTTTGATCGAGAAGAGCGAAACGGATCAGGGCGGATACAGACAGACCGGCAGCATCGGCTTGCTGCTTTACGAGCGTAGCTTCCTGCTCGGTAAAGCGCGCCTTCAGGATGACCGGGCGCTGTCTGGTTTCACTGCCAGCCATAGCGTATTCCTGCGTTTCGCCCCTTGGATGCCTCCGGTTGCAGGACCGCTTCCTGCTCGTGATCCAACACCGAAATGTTGGTCGATGGAGTTCCAAGAGGAGAGCCGACATCTCCCTTTTGGTCGCCGTCCAGGGCGTGAATTGCCCTGGTGCATGGGTTCAGTCCGGATGGGAGAGGCATGTCTCCCAAGCTCCGGTCGATGGTGCAGGAGAGCGAAATCTCCTGCTCTGGTTTCCAAAGGGCACGAAGGCTCTTTGGTCGTGGTGCAGCACCGAAATGCTGCTGTGGCGTGCCATGGGGGGACGATTCGTCTCCTCGCGGTCTCGCCACACGAGCGGGGGATGGAACGGGGGCGGCTCTTGAGCCCCCTTCCCAAGATGGCGCGGTGTCACCGCGCACATCTTGTATCGCTCACAAACGACCTATGATTTCTATTTTACGGGGGCAATATTAGGGAATTCTTAACACCTGCTCCGCATTCCGCGCTGAGCCTGCGATCCCTTTGATTTACAGTCGTTTTTACCGCAGATTTTGCGAGAGGACAAGAGTTGGACACGCCTCTCTCGCGCTGTTGGGATCGCTGGCTTCGCGGGTTGAAACGGATCGGGACGGACAGGCGCGCACCAAGCGGGCCACCGTCCCGATCCTTGCCGATCAGGCAAATCCGGACATGAAAAAAGCCTCTACGGTTTCCCGTAGAGGCTTCTTGCTGCGAGGCTGATCTATGCCGCTCTTATGTAGACTTCCCAGCCCTTGCTCATCGCCTTCCGTGCGTGTCTGATGAATCGCTCGTAGGTCTCTGCGGCTGCCAGATCAGCATCTCCGTAAAGCCAGTCGATATTGCGCGGGAGATTTCCGTTTGTCACCATTTCCTCGAACTCGTCGAGTTTGCACTGCGGCAGACGGAAGGCTGCGTCGCGGAACAAATCCTTCTCTCCGCCGAACCAGAGATAGACTGACTCGAAATAGTTAAACAGGGAAGGATGGTTGCACCAATGCGCAATCTGGCGACTGGCGGGAACCGGGCAGTCCACACCGGCGCTGTCGTCGGGTTTGCTGATAAATGCATAGATGTGAAGTTTCATGATAAGTTCCTTTGTTAAATTGAGGCCAGCCCCTTGCCAGCCGATGCGAGAGGTGACCGGCGGAGGAGTCGTCGGTTGTCAAGGAGGCTCCGCCCGAGGGTCCGCCGAAGGTGGAAACGGGTGGATGCCTTGACGGCGGACGGCACCGAAGCCAACCTTGCGCGTCGTCTGGTGAGGGGCTGGCCGTTCCATGCGAAGGAACATGGGAAACGCGGCGATTTACGTTAAGGCGTTCAGAAATTGTTAACCAGCGGCATGGTAATGTCGATTCATCAACCTTGACCCGTTCCCGGAGCAGCCGCTGCTTTTACCCAAATTCTCGACCCAGCGGCTGCTCCCGTTCGCCTCAAAACAAAACTGAGCTGTTTGTTCTGTTCGACGCGGGGTTGCCACGCATCACTGCGCGCTTCGTGCTGGCTCCGCATCCCGTGTTGAGCCTGCAATTAGTCCCTCGGGAACTCGGGTCCGTCTGTCTTGGTAAAGCGCACGCTCAGGATTCCGTCATGACCTGCCTCTGGCGCGACAGTATGGAAGCAATGTCCTGTCAGAACTGTTTGGAAACCGGCATCCTCGGGTGTCGTGTCGCGAAGTAACGTGAATTCCACGTTCTCAAACCCGACCGATGCCAGCAAGAACTGACCTCTGCCGCATTTCATACAGGCGATGCTTGAGACGTCAGGCAGATATTCTGGCTCTTTGCTGCCTTCGCGATCCTTACCGTCGTAGCGCGTGATGCGAGAGACGCGCAGCGCGTGTTCGCTAGCTCCCGGGAGAAGCAGACATTTTGCATCACTTGCGCGGTTCGGATCAGGAAGAGCATTGCCGTATGCAGCATAATCCACGTCATAGACGCCCTGGTAATCGATAAGTGGCTTGGGCCAGTAATGCGTATCGAAGGGAACAGTCTCTGCGCCGAAGCCAATGGAAACCGGGAAGATCATCTTCTCGCGCAGAAGGGCGACGAAGGCCTCACTAAATCCGTCGGATTTCGGAAACACGATTTCCAGAAACTTTCGATAGCGCACGACCTTCTCATCGGCCGTGCGCACTTCATTGCGGATGAAGCGTTGCAGCGAACGCAGGTCAAGATGGAACAGGTCGATATTGCTCTCGCGCAGGTAATACTGCATGTGCTGGTAGAGTTTGGGTACTCCCATGTCGCCGTGACGCCGCTGATATTGCTGCAGCCTCCAGCGGATAGTCTCCCGCTCCTTGTCATCGATGGTCGGTGAATTGGTCATTGAAATCCCGCACTCTATTTCCGTTTATCGTCATCAAACGCTGCAGGCAATCTAAGGACAAGCCCTGCCGTTTTTCAAACGACAGGGCAGGCTCGAAGCGAGCCATCAGAACAGGCTGAGCTGCTTGCCCTGATCCACGTGGCATTGCCACGTTTCACTTTGCGCCTCATGATCGAGCCAGGCGATTGCGAACGCGACAGGGCCGCCGTGTTCTTCGACGGCCTCGCGGCTGGTGAAGTGCGAGCGGTAGCCGGTCTCGGTGACGGGCAGTTTTACCCGCCCGTCACTGATGAGTTCGAGATGGGCGACCGGGTACTTGGACGAATTCGTCCAGTTCGGCGCCCAGCGGATTTCGATGCGGATACCCTGCCACTCGATGCGGAAACTTTGGTAGGTGCTGCTCATGGCGCACCTACCTTCGCCACGCGGTATCGATCAGTATCGAATGCTTCAGGGTGCGTTTGACCGGCGGTGATTTCGTCCCAGAGGTCGTCCAGGGACTCATCCAAAGCCGCCTGCGCTTCGGCACGGGTTGCGAATGTCTCGTATTCGACCGTTCCGTCATGGTGCTCGATGCGCCAGGTGTTCACCCAGCCATCGCAAAGCGTGAAAGTCTGGACTTCGTAGCTCATGGCGCACCTCCCGCAGGCACGCCGTCATGATCGGTCAGGATCATGTCCGGCGTGACGCTGACAAAGAGCGGCGTGATCGTGAGCTCATCGCCGTCAGGCGTGAGTGCAACGATCGCAGCGGCGGGCTCTCCGTTCACCTGACAGGAGAACAAGGCGAAGTTGTTGTACCTGCCCGATGTCAGCGCCTCAAAGGCGCTGACGTGGCTGTCTGTGATATGCGTATTCATGCGACAATCCTCCCATTCTTGCGGGCCAGATCGGCGTAGGCCGAAAGGCTGCGCTCCGGACGGAAGTGCCGGTCGCGTTCGGCAGGAAGGCCGAGCGCGCCGCGCACGGATTCGATCTCGCTGATGCGCACACTGCCGAGTTCGGGGCAGCCGAAGCCGAGGTCGCACAGACCGAAGGCGAGATCGGGATCGTCGGGATCGAGCTCTGAAATCAGCCAGGTGCAGTTGGCGTCCGGGGTGAAGAGCTTGACCACCGGCATGTGGTCGGGCTCGTCTAGTCCTTCGAGCTGGGCCGCGCTTGTCGCGCGACCGTGCTCGATGAGCTTCTTGGTATGTTCGGTAAGAAGTAGCTTCATCGGATCAGCCCTCCTTGCCAGGTTTGAAGGTGGCGGGCAGGATCACCAGGCGGCCTTCGGTAGCGGCCAGCGGCGTGCGCAGCGCGCCCTTGAAGCCGGTGCCGGATTTGGTCGGCCACAGGCCGGAAAGCTCGGTCCAGTGCGCTTCGCCTTCCGGCGTGTCCTGCACCAGCCATGCCCGGAATTTCGGGCGCGCGCCTGCGGATTTGGTTTGATCCTGGGTTTCGTGTTCAGTCGTCATTTCAAGTCTCCTTTTTGAATTGGGCCAGCCCCATGCCAGCCGATGCGGATGCGACCGGCGCATGCGTCGGGGCGGCTGCAACGCTTTGTTGGGGGGACCGTGACGGAGCGCAGCGAAGGAAACGGGGGAGCCGACAAAGCAAGTTGCGGCCATCAGCCCCGCGTTATGCGCCAGCTTCCAGCACGGTCTGGCAATGCGGGCGGCTACCAATGGGAGGAGACGATGACGACTGATGCCGCGCGAAACCCGAAACCGCCACGGTCAGGCGCGCTTGATATAAATGGCGGGATCAGGACACGCCGGAAGGCCGCGCTCCGTACTGCGGATAGGCCGAGGCTTTCAAAATACGCCGGATGAAATTTTGCGCTGCGCAACCGCACATGGCTTGCTAAACTGCCGCCATGCGTATCCTGTTCGTTTGCACCGCCAACAAGCTAAGGAGCCCGACGGCTGAAGATGTCTTCCGGGATTATCCGGGCATCGAAGCGATATCGGCGGGAACGTCGCCCGAAGCGCCGCGCCCGCTGACCAAGGAACTGGTCGCTTCCGCCGACATGATATTCGCGATGGAAACCCATCACCGCGAACGCATCCGGAAGAAATTCAAGCAGCGCCCGCCTGACAACATGATCGTCACGCTGCATATCCCTGACGAGTATGAGCGCGGTGATCCGGAACTTGTGGAATTGCTGGAAGATCGGGTGACGCTGCGGCTGCTCGAAAGCGACGACTAGCATTGCAGGCGTTTTTGCAGAATTCGCGACAGCGACAGGCTTTGGCCATCAGGAGTTATTGGACGGTAGCGCCGCGTTTGATCGTGGCGACCATCCCGATGCACGTACTTGCCCTGCGCGCCGCCGTGAAGGCATGCGAAACCCGCTCTGCAGTGAAAAATGTGCAAATCTGTGGTATGAAGCGTAGCTAGTGCAGCGATATTTTGCCGTAACGAACGCGATAAGCAGGGGGATTACGCCGTGTCTTCAGAATCAGACCGCAATATGGATACGTATCTGGGTACAGGTGTCGCAACTGACATCGGCACCGGCCAGCTCAAGGCAATGGAGGATTTTCATAAGCGGCGTATCGAAGAAACAGCCAGCGCTCCATCCTCGACCTCTTCCGGGCCGGATGGGATCGAAAGGGCAATTGCGAATGTCTATTTCGGTATTCCGCGCTCTGTTTTCTTTGGTCTTGCCATTCTCGGCGCAATCCTTGGCTATCTGTCTAGCACCAATGGAAACCTCACAATCGGCGATTTGTCTGCCACTGCGGTGGCAGGTATCGGGGGAGTGATCGGCTACGCTATCATCCCTGCGATCTACATCGCTATCCGGCTTGGCTACTGGGCGCTGAAATTGGCCATCGGTTTCGCCCTGATATATCTCTTCTGGCTGTACATCCTACAGCCTTGGCTTGAAGGTCGATCGCCCATCTGATTGGCGGCGTTTTCCCAGAAATTGGACGGGGACAAGGTTGGATGCGGCGGCTCGGGTTCTTCAAGATCAATTTGACGTGGCTGTTGAGTTTGCTCGTCGCGTTCAGCTTTGCGGGCGAATCCTGGGCGCTCAGTAGGGCTTGTCTCCCCCTCGCCGATGTGCCGACGACAATAAATAATGGCGGATCACTGATCCTCGCGCAGATGCGTGGCAAGCCGGTTGCCAAGCCCAAGCGAAGCATTCGACAGAGCGCCGCGCCGCGCACAAATCAACCGAGGCTGAGGAGTGTGCGGCCACCCAAGCCGCAGGCGCGCAATCCTCAACTCAATATGCCGCGCGTGACGCTGCCGAACCCACGACGCGGATCATCACTTTCGGGTCGCCCCAGCTCACGCCAATCGCTGCTATCGGGTGGTGCGAAGTCGCCCAGATTGCTGCTCGGGCGCGGTCGTGTGACCAATGGGAATATTCCTGTTCGGTTTAAAATCAAACCGCAAAACGCAAGTGCGGGATTGCGCCGTGCAGCCCCCCCGCCGCGAGTTGCCCTTGCGGGTAGTGCTATCGCAAAAGGTTTGCCGCCCAGAGTAGCGGCGAATGGCATCGGCTCGAAGCAAAGGGCAGTGAACGACAACCGCGGGACGGGCAATCAGGGCCGATTGAGGAACACGAGAGGCAATGTCGGGGCGCAGAGCGGGCGCCCACTTGGGTCGTCAGGAGCGATACGAGCGTCGGCAATCGGAAACAGATTGGCTATTCTGCAATCGAATAGAGGTTTGGCAGGCAGTATTGGCTACATTGCAAAAAAACGTTTACTTTCGAGTGCGCAAAGCAGGAATGCCATAACTAGGCTACAGGCAAGGATAGACGGAAACATACTTCGAACCGCAAACAAGCCGAAAAGTGTACTAAGTAGAGATTTTAACATTTCCTCCTTTGGCTGGCCGAAGAATGATGGTTTTTTGAAGACTCCCAAAAACAATACCCTACCAGTTGGCCATCGCATCGACAGGTACGGACATGGTGGAGGACATTTTGCATCACCCAAAGGCACACCTTTCGAAAAACGTGCTCTTCCTCGCGGCACCGAGAAATTGCCACTTACTTCCTATCAAGTAGTGAAGCCCCTACCGGTACAAAGTGGGATCGCTGCGCCTTGGTTCGGCTCGCCAGGCCTCGGTACGCAATACAAGTTTCGAAAATCTATTGATGAACTAGTCAGCAGCGGTTACCTTAAGAAGATTTGAGGTCTTTATGCGGGATAACACTTTGACAATTGAGGGTTTGATTAAGCTGTTGGAAACGGAAGGGTTTCGGCCAGATGCCTACTGCATTAATTGCGGCAGCCCGAACGAGCGGTATTGCCTGTTTTTCAATTCTGATAACGGAGCTTTCGAATATTTTTATTGTGAGAGAGGTGAAAAGTTTGATTTCACTTCCTTCTCCGATGAGGCGGAGGCCTGTGAGTATTTTTTGCAGATACTTAGAAAAAGCACAACCGCAAGGAGTTTCACATGACTGAGGAAAAGCGCAAGCTGAGCGATTTGGCCAACAAGCGAGAAGGCATGCTGGCACAGGAGCGCCGCTAATGCGTTTTTTGGTTCGAGCGGCTGCTGCTGCCAGCGTTGCTGGTTTTTTGCATTCGAACAGCACGGAAGCCCAAGAATCAACTGTTCTTGATCTCATATTCGAATGTGATGTTCTCGCGGCGCATCCGGCTGATCCAGAACGAATGGTGGACGGGCTTAGCGACGACGCCATTGTGCCGAGAATTGCGATACTCGCTTGTGAGGATGCCATAAAGACCGAACCGAACGAGCCCCGCTTCACCTTCCAACTTGCTCGCGCTCTTTTGGCTGTTGGCCGTGAGGACGAGGCCTTTGCCTATTTTCAGAAAGCCTCGGAGGCGGACTACGCCGCCGCCTGGGCGTATCTTGGGGACGCCTATCAGTTCGGTTTGGGAACATCCGTTGACGGACAGAGAGCCTACGAAGCTTACCAAAAGGCGCTCGAATTGGGTTTCCTTGAAGCGGAAGCGCAGATCGAGCAGCTTACGTTCGACCCCTCGCTCTACACGCTCCCCTTCGTCGAATTCTTCTACAACGGCAAGTATGACCAGATCGCAGGTGTCGTGAACGAACCGGCGAGCAGCGCGACCGCGCGCAACTACATCTTCAATGTCGTGCAGACACTGCTCTACGAGTGCGAACCCTTCCTGAAGCCTGACAACGTACCCGCACTGTACGGTTTCAGATACCCACAAGGCTGGACGCAGGAAGATGATAACACCATCGCCGTTGCTATCCAGACCGAGGTGGCGGAGTACGACGCTGCCACCTTTCTGCGGCGTCATGGCTGCGATGGCTTGATTGCTCAGCACATGTTTGACAGCATGAACAGGTATTTTGCGACCAATCCATAGCGGTCAATCACGTCAGCAGGAGGCTCGTGATGCTAGAAATTGGAAAGACATTTGGCGTGTTGCTTCTTGCCGGGAGCGTTATTGCGGGTACATCGCTTCACGCCGAGGAACAGTTCGGAACGATGGAGGGCATTTCGTTCTTTTATCCGGATGATTTCGCTTGCGGACAGAACGTCATCGTTAAACTCAGAGCCGATAGCGCCGCACCTTTCACAAATGGCGAATTGATGAACAAGGTTGCCTCACAACTCGCTGGCGCGATGGCATTCGACTGTGCCGACGCCGAGAACATCAAGATGGACGGGTTTGTCGCCGAGGAGCTCATCTACTCGGCAATAACGTCGAAGGGATCGGACTGGGCCGTTCTTGTGCGGATGGCTCCGGAAAATGTGCAAACTGGCTCAAGAAAAAACGATACTGACCACGCCACGTCTACCGGCGGAGTTCTCCCAACACTGCCTTCAGCGGAAGACACGCCGGTCGATGCGCAGTCTACGACAACGCAGCAAACCGGATCAGACAATCAAGCGATGGATCGTCTTCGTTCGATTGGACAGCAAGGGAATGAACCACCTTCCGGGGACGGCTTGGAAAACATTGACTATTCGTTCTTCAATCAGCCGGAATTGATTGAGGCGTTTCACAGCGGTGACCTGGACGCCATCGATAGAAGCAACAATTCGGTGTTCTTCTATATCAATGGATTCAACAAATTCTTCGGCAACACGGTCAATTTCATAGATCAATCGTGTGTGCGTTTGTACGATGCAACTCTCGACAAGAGTACGCTTAAGGTGATGTACGGAAATATTGCTGGCGGGGGATCGGTCGAAGAGCAAGGCGCGCAGACGCTTCAGCAAATGTTAGACATGTTTGTTAATATGCGTAATTCTGGCGTGGACGGGATGATTGATCAATTTGGTGCGGTCGATGTTTTGCTCCAACAGGGCGAAAAAGACGCGGCAATTCTGGCGGGTGAGTATTCGTGCAAGAGTGAATTTGCAAAGCGTACATATTTTAATATGGCAGCTTTCGCGAACAGAACGGCCCCGAAAATGTCGCCGAGCGTTATCCGTCGCAAGAAAATCGAAGCGGCGCAGGTCAGCATGACCAAAAGATGCCAGGATCGTTTTGCAAATAATGAGTTCTGTGGCTGCCTTGTTGAAGGCATGCAGAGCATGGAAATTTCGGTGGAAGCTTGGGAGAGTGCTGGCACTGACCTGGCCAATCTTGCGTTCATCGCAGCTGATCCCATGGTTGGCCGCAAACTCGTGCGCACCTGTAGCCAGTAGGGAGGTGCAGCTATGCTTAGATTTGTCGCCAACTTCTCCGTTGCCGTCATTATTATGCTGTCAGGCGGAACTGTCCATGCACAGCAAGCCAGCGGAGCTTCCGGGCAATGGCATAGTACTTACGAATGCAAAAGCGGCTCCAAACAGCTTCAGTTTCGTTTGGACATTGCTATCCCGAGACATGACGAGACCCTGCTGTTTGTCCGCCATTATCAGAAAGAGAATGGAAATTGGTCGCTTTATCGCGATGTAATTCTTCAAGCAGATGCGCCGCTCAATCCTTCAGCACAGCGTCTGGACAAGATTCACAAGTCACGCGGTGTGCGAGCGACCAGCTTTGCATACCATCCTTCGCAGGACCGTCTGGTCACTGATTTCGATAATTGTAAGGACGTGACGCTCCAACGCGTCCAACTTGACAGCCCCGCTCCGGTACTTGGTAACTGGGAAATTGCGTTTGACGGTTGCAGAATGGGTCGGAGTGCAGGCGCACTTTCGGGAACCGCAAACATCGAACTTATTAGCGACGGTTCCTTCGCAGCTGACTTGGAATTCACAGAAAAAACCGAAGATGAGGGTAAGGGCCGCGCTTTGTACCTGGGCTCGTTCGACCCGGGAAGCGACACCCTCAGACTAACTGAAGCTACAACCGCCCGTACCTTGCGAGACGGCAGCCGCCGGACTTCCCGGTCGTCTCCGAACGATCTCGAATTACGCATCAATGCCGATGGCAGCTTGTCAGGTGTGAGTCAAAACTGCCGGGAGGCCACCTTCTATCGGCAAGGACAAAAACCCACAGTAATGGAGGCGTCCGAAGTACTCGCGGGAGAATGGGAGGGACGTGCGACATGTGGCAAGCAATTTCCCGTTCTTATGACCCTTCAGGAGCCGACTGGAACACGGATCAATGGTGAAATCTCCTATTTCCCCGAGAATGCAGTTAACGGCGGCTCCTTTACGCAGAAGCTCGTAGGCGAATTCGATGCTGAAGCCCGGCAAGCGCGGCTAGTCATCGCAGAACAGTCACGGTTGATAGGCGGACCACGGTCATTTGCGCCTGGAGAGTTTGTTCTTTCTTCAGGTCCTGAAAACGGTTCTTGGACGGCTGCGTACTCCGGCGGCAGTTGTAGCACCATGACCGTGAGCCCTGTGACTGAGGACAGTCTTTCGCGCCAGCCCACAGCTATGGCTTCAGACGGCGGAGCGTATTTCTCTGCCCGTGACACGAGGAGCCGATGCGAAGCGGCTGCAGCCTGGCTCGCAAAGTTCGGAACTGAATATCCGAGACTGGCAAACGTCAACACTTCCACCGATCAGCTCTATCCTAGAATGGTATTACTGTTTGCGGATGATGATTTCGTACCGGTTTTCGGACAGTCATTTGATACTATGCTGCTCGATCAGCGACGCAAGGCCGCCAACGAGATCAACAACCAATGTGCGCGAGACCCGTTTTTCCGGTCGGAATTTGAACTGTTCTCGACAGTTTCAAGAGCGTTGCGACAGGACCCCGACCGTCCCCTTACGAGTTTTGGCATCCCGGCTGTTTTCCAAAGTATTCGAGACACGCGCGTTTTGCGTCATGAATACGCGGGTACAATGGCTGCCATTAACAATCAGACACCGCTGGAAGAAGCCGCCTCCAAGCTCAGTGTCATTCTTTCTGATCTTCAGTCACGCTCTAATATCGTCTGGCCGAGTGAACATGACGATATGACTGCCGAGATTGATGCCGTTTTGGGCGACCTGGCTTGGCGCGACGCACAGATCGCGTTCGAGAACCTGTCAGCGATGTCAAAAACCAATGAGCAATTGTCTAAGATGACTGCGGCAGCCAGAGGGAATACACCTTATCATCAGTTCCTAAGCGAAACTGAAAGGAATAAGCTGCGGAGCAATTATGCCGCTGCCCAAAATGAAATTGTCTCTCCGATTCTTCAGCCAGTAATGAATGATGTCGAAGCTCTGCCAGATTCCCTGGACAGTTTCCCGCGTTTGGACAGTTCAGAAAGCTCGGCGGAACCAACCCTTGCATTGATCCTCGATGAAGTTGCCAACCCGTATCGCGCCGTGATTGAAGACAAACGAACGGCGCTCTTTGAAAATTTGGTTACGGCGGCTTGGAGAGAATTTGAAGAGCAGCCCGAAACGAAAGCTGGTCTTGCAATGGGTGCAGCTTGGCTCGACAAGTTCGAGTCCGACTTTGCAGTTTTCTCAGACCGCCAATTGTACGATGCAACGATAGAAAGATTTCGCTCAAGGCGTAACCATATGCTAGCAAACGTGGTTTCGGAATTCGAACGCGAAGCACGTCTGGCGAATGCCAATGGTAATGGGGAGATGCTTCCAGAGATCATGGCAGCTTTCCTAACGTCAAGGATCGACAAAAAACTTCCTGCTTCCTTAGAGTATGACATCGTTCTGAGATTTCTCCAGTAGCGCTTGGGGACAGGAAATAGCCCCGCGCGAGGGATTACCCGCCTTCGCGGGCACAGGCTCTACCCTCCGGCCAAGACGACAGGCTTGGGGCAGCGTCGCTGCCTAGAGCCCGATCCCGAAGGGACGCGCCCCAGTCCTCTTCCCGCTCTGTGATCCGCATCATCCTGATCTCGAACGCCGGATTAAGCGGTGGTCCGAATGGTTCTATGGCGTCTCGCCCATGCCCTGTGTCCAGCTTGTGTCCAAGACTTTTTCGCGATCGTGCCCTTAATAGGAAGCCAGCACCAAAACGAAAGGGTCGCACAATGGCTGGCAGCTTCCTTGCATATACCGCCGCAGGCGTTCTGGGGCTCGGGCTTCTGAGCTGGCGCTTTAACAAGGATCGCACGACCTTTGGCAGTGCCAGCTGGCTCAAGCCCTGGGATGCCATGAAGGCTGGCCTGTTCAAACAGCGCGGCATCCTGGTCGGTGACTGGACCGGTCTTCTGCCCGTCTATTACCAGGACACCCATGCCATCACCTGCGGCGAGTCCGGCAGCGGCAAAGGCGCCTGCGCCATCGTGCCGAACATGCTCACGGCGCGTTTTGCCTTTCTCAACGATCCCGGCGGCGAGAACACCGCCATCGCGATCAAGGCCTGGCGCAAGAAGGGCTATGAGGTGATGGTCATCAACCCGTTCGGCATGTTCACCGAAGCGCCGTGGGCGTTGCCATCGCACGGGTTCAATCCGGTCGATACGCTCGACCCGAATGAACGCACCTTTGCCGCAAGCGCGAAGCTGATCGCCGAGCAGCTGATCTCGCGCAGCGGCAATGAGTCCGGCAATAGCAAGTTCTTCAAGGATGCCGCCGAAAGCTTCTTGCAGGCTGCGCTGATGTTCATGGCGCGCCACTACCCCAAGGAAGACCGCCATCTCGGCACGCTGTTCGATCTGGCCTATGCCGGTGCCGATGAATGGGAAGAGTTGCTGCAAAGGATGCAGGGCCGCCCTGACTGTCAGGACATTGTCGGCAAGATCGCATCGGCGATGGAACGGCGCGAAGGACAGGCGTCCGAAGAATTCTCGGCGATCATGTCCACGATCCAGCAGGATTTGGCGTGGCTGGGCGATCCGGTCGTGCAGGAGAACCTCAAGCACAGCGATGTGGATTTTGCGGCGCTCAAGGGCACGACGAAGGACGGCAAGCGCGTCAAAGGCGCGATCATCGCGGTCGTTCTGCCGCTGGAATTCAATGAAAGCCACGCGGCCATCCCGCGCCTTGCGCTTGGCTGTGCCATCCAGGAGATGCAGCGCCTGCCGACAGCGCGCGAGAAAGTGCTGTTCATCATCGATGAGGCGGCGGCGCTCGGCAAGGTCACGCGGTTTCCGAACTGGCTGGCCACGCTGCGCAAATACAATGTCGTACTCTGGCCGATCTTTCAGAATTTGGGTCAGGTCGAAGACCTCTATGGCAAGGGCTGGCAGACCTTCCTTGCGAATTGCGGCCTGCGGCAATTCATCGGGGTCGGTGATCTGCAAACGGCAGAGCATGTCACCAAGCTGCTCGGCCAGTTGACGGTGAAAACCCAGAGCCTGAACCATGAGGGGAAGCTGACCGAATCCGAAGCGCGCCGCGCGCTGATGGATATCGATGAAATCCTCTATGCCCCGAGCAAGGATCAGCTTGTTTTCACCAGCAAGAACCGCCCGAGGGTGCTCAAAAAAACGCCCTATTGGGTGCGTCCGGAACTGCGCGGGCTGTTTCACCGCAACCCGTACCGGAAGAAGAAGAGCCCGTTCACCTTCGGCACCAGCGTCAAGGTGCTCAAAGGTCAGCTTTTCTACGCGCTGATCTGGCTTCTAACGCCGCATCCGGTTGCCTCGGCCCTGTACCTGACCTGCGTTGCCGGTCTCGCCGCACACTATTGGGGGACTTTCTGATGGAATTTATCCTTGTGCTCTTCCTCGCCCTGGTGATCTGGGCGGGGATCATCTTCGCCGCCATCGGCATCCTCGCTGCGCTCGGCAGCGCAGTCCTGCTGTTCGTCCGGTTCGTGCTGCCCCAACTTCTGCTCACGGCGGCCGCGCTCACCCTGCGCGGCGTAACGGCAGCCACAATCATCACCATCGCCGCCTTGCGCGAAATGACCGGCCATGCCGCGCGCGGCGTCGCGATCTGGGAAGATCAGCCGCAATGGCAGCAGCAAGCGCAAGAACGCGTGCGCCAGGAACAGAGCGTGCCGGTCATCGATAGCTGGGAGGCCGCCTGTACCTTGCTCGGCCTGCCGCCCGGCGGCTTCGCCAAACCGGAGCTATCGCGCGCCTATCGCCGAGCCATCGTCACCGCGCACCCGGATGTGGGCGGCAACCCGGCGCTCGCCAAGGCGCTCAACGTCGCCCGCGACCTGATCCGTCAGCAACAAGGCTGGGCGTAACGCCCGCCCGAAACTAGAAGGAGCAAGACAATGCACGAACAGGCACACCACATACCGAACCCGACAGCACAGCCGATCGACACCAAGGCCCTCGATCAGGCGTCCGACGACGCGCTGCACGAACTGATCGGCAAAGCGCAGGCGCTGCTCACCGATCGTGAGAACAGCCGCAAGCGCGAGGCCATCGCCAAAATCAAGGAACTCGCCAAGGCCCATGACCTGGATGTCGCCATCGAACCGAGGAACACCAAGCGGGGCAAGCGCCAGAGAAGAAAGGAGACGTCATGATTGGGTACTTCTACACAGTTGATCTCGGCGAGACCTACGGGCCCAAGCTCGAACGGCTTGCCTATCAGGCATCTTACGATGACCGGGAGGCATTCGCAGCGATGGTGCTCTCCCATGCCCTCATCCAGTGGGAAGAGCGAGAACGGCTAGAGGACGAGGCGCAATCGCAGCGCCTCGCGCAGCCGTGCTTCTTCAAGGCGGGGCTGATGCGCGATCCGACGCTGCTTGACGAAGAGGAAATACCTTTTTGAGGAAAAGGGCAAATTCTTAGTGTTTTAATAAGTCTTTGCATTCTATAATGAAAGCATGGGCTTAAGGCTGTTTTTGACATTTATACTAACCTTTATACTCGCGCCGTCACTGGCGCGGGCGCAATGTGCCAACCCTGCCGGGAACCAGGCAGAAATCATCTACAACACCACGCACAATGTGCCGCAGTATTGTGACGGTTCAAACTGGATCGCAATGGCAGGACAGGCACCGGAACCGACAGGTCCTCAAAACTGCCCAAGCATCGGTGACACCTGCGATGATGGCTCGATCTACGCGGGTCCAAGTCCTGACGGAAACGTCGCGATGTACACGACGCCTGCGGATGCGGCCTCAACCTACACCTGGAATGACGGCACGAGCAATTACACGGACATGTCTATGGCAAACTGTACGGATACCTCACCCGGCACGGCGGCAACGTGTCAGACGGGTGAAGCGAACACGGCCTTTCTGGTGGGTGCCACGGGCGAACCGGATTATCCGTTCGCGGCGGCTGCATATTGCGACGGGCTATCGGCGCATGGCCATGATGATTGGTATTTGCCTGCTCAGGATGAGCTAAACGTGCTTTATACCAACAAGAACACGGGCGATCTGAACGGGACATTTGACGAATCGGGTGTGTATCCCGACGGGTTCTACTGGTCTTCCTCGGAGAGCCTTACCAGCCGTGCGCGGAACCAGAGATTCAGCGTTGGCAGCCAGAACGACGGCACTAAGAACACTGGGCACGCCGTCCGCTGTGTCCGGCGGCATGAGGCTGGCGAAGGGGTCAGTCAGCTGACCGAAGTCGTCCCCGACGGCCTCATCGGTCACTGGCGACTGGATGAAAGTGATTTCCCCTATAAAGATTCCTCAGCCACAGCAGCCGATGCGATCAATTCCGGTGGAACCGACCCGTTGTCCGTTCTGGCACGAATTTCAAAAGGCCTCAACTTTCAGAACACCGGTCTTAGCCGGATAAGCACTGCAACATCATCTATCTATGCAAATTTGACCGTCTTCACGATCTCTGCCTGGATAAAGTCCGATGATGTTGAAGGAGGAGGCCACAATGGTATCGTCGAGATTGAGGGTATTGGATCGCTGGCTAACGGGTTTAGCACGAACCGACTCGCCTTTAGGGCGAACGGTTGGGATATCCAGAACGGGAATTGGTATGTCTTTAATGAACTCGTCTCAGGACAGTGGCACCATGTCGCCGCGACGTATGATGCGACGGCGCCGGCCGGTACCAAGCCAACAATTTGCGTGGATGGAGTCTGTGATGATAACCCAAACGGGGCTTTTGCAAGTGAGGGTAGTTTTATAAATCCTGTAACCAGCATTGTCACTATTGGTGCTATCGAAGTCAGTGGCTGGCGCGGATTTAATGGTGATATTGATGATGTTAGGATTTACAATCGCATTCTTAGCACATCTGAAATCCGCGAAATCTACCAAGCCCGTGACGGCATACGGTACAACGAAGCGCACCGCGTGCCAGAGTTTTTCGATGGAAACCAATGGGTCTCCATGACTGCTCCATGGCCGGATGTGACGGATGGCTTGATTCTGCACCTGAAAATGGATGAGGCTGAGGGAACCACAATTGTGGATACCGTAAATGGCCTGAGCTTTGATATAGAAAACACGAACGCGGATACAGCCATCACGCGAGGACCAGTGTCCAATGCCTTCGATTTTGTACATCCCGACGCGCGCCTTTACGCGCTTGACCCAAACGTACAGGATTTGCAGGATTTATTCGCAGGTGGCGGCAGTTTTGCGTTCTGGCTCAATCCACAAACGGATAATAGCATTGTCTACCAACTTTTGGGGCATAACGTGCGGTTGAGGCCCGGAGCATCGGGTGAGAGCGGGTTCTGGTTTACACAGATTTTCTCGGGTAGCTCCGCCCAATGGCGGACTCAAAACACAACGCCCGACATCCCGCTCAACAATTGGAGTCATGTCGTATTAGTCTACAATAGTGATGACACTGAGAATGATCCGGTGCTCTACATCAACGGCATTGAGGCCACGCCGTTGCCGGAAACAACGACGCCAGTGGGTATAGCCCTTTCTCCGGTTGACAACAGGTTTGCAATTGGTGCTGGAATTGTTGACACAGCTCCTATGGAAGGAATGGTCGACGATTTTCGCTTCTATGATCGCGTGCTTTCACAAAACGAAATCGAGGCTCTTTACAAAATGGGCGCGCCTGTCGGCAGCAGCACCGCCTTGCCGCAAGGTTGCCCGAATATCGGCGATGTGTGCGATGATGGTTCGATTTATGCGGGGCTAAGCCCCGACGGAGACGTAGAAATGTTCACAACACCTACGGATGCGCCGAGCATATACACTTGGAATGACGGCTCGGGTAATCACACCGATATGTCGATGACGAACTGTACGGACGCCTCACCCGGCACGGCGGCAACGTGTCAGACAGGTGAGGCAAACACCGCGTTTTTGCTAGGCGCGACGGGCGAGCCGGATTATCCGTTTGCGGCAGCAGAGTATTGTGCCGGGCTATCGGCTCATGGCTATGACGATTGGTATTTGCCCGCGCAGGATGAGTTGAACGTGCTCTACACCAATAAGAACACGGGTGCTCTGAACGGGACATTTAACGAAACGGGTTCGTTGCCCGCCGGGTTTTATTGGTCTTCCTCGGAGAACGCTAGCGGCAATGCGCGGTATCAAGGATTCAGCGGTGGCTTTCAGGGCTTCAACGATAAGGCCAGTCAACTTGCCATCCGCTGCGTGCGCAAAGGCCCCGCACCGCGCTGCGCCAACCCGTACGGTCTGGAAGGCAATATGGTCTACAATACGACGCATGACGTCGTGCAATATTGCGATGGCGCGCGCTGGGTGGCGATCGGCAAGCGCGGACCATAGCATGCTTGAGGCCGCCTATGCGGCGGCCTCGTCATCTTTGGCGATCACCGTCTGCAAATCATGCAAGAAGTCCGCAGCGCGCTGCGCGTGGGCGGCGGCGGTGAAGATGGCACGCTTGTCGTCCTTCAGGACTTTCAGCCAGCTGCCGATATAGGCGGCGTGGTCTTCGCGATCTTCGAGGGTGATCCCGAGATCAGCGCAGAGGAAGGCGGCGCCCAGTTCGGCCACAAGTTCTTCGCGGGCATATCCGGCATCGCCGAACTTCTCGCGCCCGAAGTTGCGATCCAGGCGGCGCTTGTGCCGCGTCCAGTGCGTGCATTCATGCGCCAGCGTCGCGTAGTAGCTCTCGGCATCGCGGAAGCTCTCGAAGACCGGCATCTGGACGTAATCCTCCGGCGGGCAGTAATAGGCGCTGCTGCCGCCATGGCGGATATCGGCGCCGGTCTCGGCGAAGAACGCGTCGGCTGCCGCGATCCGCTGATCCGGATTGAGCTGCGTCTTGGCCGGTGCGTAATAGTGATCCGGCAAGCCCTCAATCTGCTCGATATTGAAGACCGTGTAGCCCTTCATGAAGGGGATGGTCTGATCGATTTCCTCGCCCGTGGCTTCGTCGAGCTCGGTGCGCGTAAGCGTATTGGCGTAGACGACCGGCGATCCCTTTTCGCCCTTGCGGACATGGCCGCCAAGTTCGCGGGCTTGCTTGAAGGTCATCCAGATCGGGGCGGCGAAGTGGCGCTCCATCGATGAGGCCCAGAGGGTCAGAACGTTGATGCCGCTGTAAGGCTGGCCGTTGTGACGGAGCGGGCGCGAAACAGGGCCTGCGGCGTGAGCGGCATTCCAAGGCTGCGTCCAGGGTTTGATGCCCTGCTCCAGGGCGGTGATGATCTGATCGGTGATGCGGGTGTAGATGTCTGCCCGATTATCCGGGCGGTTGCTGGTGCGGTTGGTTTTGTTCTTGCGGGTCATGGCTGTCTCCTTCCGTTTGGCGTTTCCTCAAGACGCGTCACGGAAAGGACGGGGGTATTAGACGACTGGTCACCCGCCGACGCCCTTCAGGGCTATGGCGCGGTTTACGGCCAACACGGTCTGACGGAACCGCAGGTGAAGGCAGATGGTGCGGGCAAGCCGTTGACCGGGCGGCGCCCCCGGCCAAGGATGCGTCAGAGATTGAGGAACGCCCTTACGGAAGGTGCCATGACCACGCCGGACAAAGACGCACCGGCAAGCACGGTTCGGGGCTGGAACACTCGCCATACCGATCATGGCCGCCCGATGGTGGCAAAACCCACACGACGTAGCGACGACGCTCAGGCCTGTGCAAACCCCTTCGCGCTCACGGCTCAGCGGCTAGACACGGCATAACGAGGAGGCTGGCCATCTTTGCCAGATGGAGTGCGGTCGAACACGATCACTGAACCTTCAAGCCCGTCGAACCGGTCAAGCAAGGCTAAAGCGAAAGGCTGCCAAGTTGATCGCCATCGATTCCGCCACCAACAAAGCCAAGGCAAACAATCAGACCGGGAAGCCTTCAGAAGCACGCGAGATTGTTTATGATCGGGTAGATTGAGGCTGTTCAGCAATGCGCTGACCGGCATGCCAAGGGACCGGATAGAAGGAGCGCAGAGATGATGTCGAACAAAACGATGCAGAAACTGGCCACATTGGCATGCGTTCTCCTGCCTGCCGCTGCGGCCGGTGCCGATACGAGCTATCCGGACTTTGCCGCGATGGACATCGACGCGCGCATTCTGGTCATCCGGGAAGAAATGCATCTCCGGCTTCAGGAGGCCGAGCAGGACGCGCCGGTGAAAGCAGCCTGCATTGCCGAACTGTTCGCGCCACAGGGGGATGGACAGCTATCGCTTGGCTATCGCACGGCCATTGAAGCGGTGGAGTTCGGTGCCGCTCGATACGTGACGGATGACGACGCACAAACGGTCGAAGAAGCCGTCACGCAGATGATCGCGCTGTTTTGCCCGATTTGATGAAAAAAAGCCGCAATCGATCCGGCCACAACGCGGCCACAAACATTTGTGGCACAAAAAATACAATGGCGGATTCATGCGGGTTTCAGCGGACTTCTGATTTGTGGCAAAAAAATGCGATTTCGGCTAATTTCAGCGCCGATAATTGAGCTAAGTTATTGATTTTATTATGGTCGGAGCGAGAGGATTCGAACCTCCGACCCCTTGCACCCCATCGTTAACTATTGGCTTTAAGTCAGGGTGGATAAGGGTTTCAGGCCACAGGCTCGCCACAAAAATCGGGCATCATTCCACCAAGCATTCCCACATTTGAAATTTTATCATCATCCGCATCTTTGAGCAAATGACCGTACGTATTTAATGTCGTCTCTATATTATTGTGGCCCATTAGGTCTTGAATCTTTTTCAAATTCACTTGGCGCTCGATCAACATCGATGCAAAGAAGTGCCGCAGGTCATACGGTCTGTAGCGCGGCTTCTCGATTTTATTCCCATTCTTGACTTCGATATCGACAAGACCGGCCTTCTGGCAGGCGATGTTGAAACCTCGCCGCTGCCAGTTCTTGCGGCATAGCCATTTTCCATTATGTGCTGGGAACGCAAGGTCATACTCGTTGTCGATCGAGTACTGCTCAATGTAGTCGCGTATCATCTCGATTGTGCTGGGCGAGATATCTATAAAGCGACGACCGGCCCGAGTCTTGGTCACGGATAGGCTGCGTCCGCTCCCATCAATGGCGCGCTCAACCATGACGCCGTTGTCAGCAATACTGCTTCGGCTCAGCGCCAGATATTCTTGCGGTCGCATGCCTGAGTCTACCGCCAGGTACAAGATTGGTCGGTAGCGCTTCCAAGTCGCCGCGATCTGGGCGTTCCTATCATTTGCGAGCTCGTCCGCGGCCCGAAGCAATGCCATAATCTCTCGCTTGCTCGGGATGTTTGGCGGCTCCTTGTAGCGCGAGTCCTGCCGGATACTGATCCCGGCGCCGACATTGTGCGGGATGACTCCGCGAATGGTCATCTCCTTCAATACAGAATGCAATGCCGACATAACCTTACCGGCCGTATCCCGGCTGATGTCGTTAAGAAGCAGCCATGAACGAAAAGCAACGACATCTGGTGCCGTCAGTGCCTGCAAGCTTTTTGGCCAATCATATGCGAGGATATATTCAGCTCGATAGCTGTAGTTCTTGTACGTACAATACGTGATGGGTTCCCGGCCATTCAGTCCTTCCTTTTCACAAATCCGTAGCCACCATTCGGTTGCTTTGGGAACTGTGTTGATATCCGGGTGGTTCGATATTGATGCATTTTGCGTCTCTCCACTTTCAAGGAAGGCCCGCGCCGCTTTCATCGTATGGAACGTTTTGTACCTGTATCCTGACTTTGCCGTCGGGCATGCGTAACGTACTTGGTATGTGGTTCCGTTGGGTTTTTCCCTTTTTCTAATGTCTGCCATGAATTCAAATTGTTTGCTCTTAATCGGTTCATTTCGGTTCAAATAGGGATCAAATTCTATCAACTCCTGACGTTGTTTTCTGCTTCGACTTGCGCTCGCTGATAGATATCCACAAGAGTTCCACGTTCGATTTTCAGTCGCCCGTCGATCGGGTCCACGAAGAAGGGCAGCTTGCGCTTGCCGTTCGGGTCTGGATCGGCGGCACGCTTGATCTGGCGTTCGTTTAGCTCGATCCCCATCTCTGCGAGTACTTCACGGGCTTGAGACAATCCGATGTAGCACGGCGGTTTCATGCGATCTCCTTCCCGACAGCGCCTTACGGCTCATAGTCCTGGCAGGCAGGACGAAAGTGCCGCGTGTGCATACGGTAGATCGGTTTTCCGTCATTCAGGCTTTTCAGGGGCGCAACCTCACCGAACTCGTTGCTCAGGCTAAGCTTGAGCATCGGGGCTTTGATATATTTGACGCTGTAGGTTTCTTTGAGAACCTGAAGGTCAGTCCAAAGCGCCTGCTTGAGCTCGTCGAGCGTCATGATGCCCATGGCGGTGTAGTCTACCGTTAATTGCGGAGGCCTATAGGGCTTCTGTCTTTTCGTCATTTCGAGTATCCATAATAAAATTCATTAAAATATATCTCAATTTTGCCCCTGCTCGCGTTAACGTTCCGTTAATTTTCTTGGGCATTTTATCTTTTCCGCGCCTGCGAAACGCGCGCTGACAGCCTGCTTGCGACGATCCCTGACGTGGCAGTCGCCGGTGTGCGGCGCAGCATGCTTTCGCGAATTGTACCTGCTTCTGCTGATCTTTTTGCGGTCTCTCCGGGCATCGCCTGCCATCTCTTCCCGCCCATGAGGGCCTTCTTCCTGCCGATGATGATGGTGGGGGGACGGCGAAAGGCCTCGATGGTCGGGGCCGAGAACGACAGACAAGGAGAGACCCATGTCAAAGATATTCACAGCCGCAGCCCTTGATCACTACAGCGTGCCGGAACTGCGCACCCTGTTCCGCCAAGCCCAGCTTGATCTTGCCGCAAGCGAAGCTGAAACGCCCGAGCGCCGCGACGCTCTTGCCAGCCTGGAAAACATCAGCCGCGCCATCGCAAAGCGCACGGCATCCATGCCGACGATCTAAGCATCGCGACACACTGATCCCGCACTCCGTTGCGGGATCAGCTTCATTGGGGTCGGGCATGTCCAGCTTGTGTCCATGCGCGACGTCGGCAATGGCGCTATCTTTAGGCCATGCCCGCAAGAAAGCCTGACCATACAGCGCACAAGCAGAGCGCCCTCCCCGCTGAAACGGCGGACAAGATGCGCGCGCTGGTCAGGACTCTTGCCAAAATGGCGGCTGAAGCGGATTATGAGGCGAGCAAAACCGAAATATCGCATCTTCCGAAAGGCTCATCCTCATGAGCGCCACGATGATTCCAGCCGTCATATACGCTCGCTATTCGACCGATATGCAATCGGCCTCCTCGGTCGAAGACCAGATCAGGCTGTGCGCTGAACGCGCTGCCCGCGAGGGCATGGCGGTGACGCAGCACTATGCCGATCACGGCATCTCCGGCGCCAGCCTGATGCGACCCGGTGTCCAGCAGCTCTTGCAGGATGCCATGGCTGGCAAGTTTCAGGTGGTTTTCGCTGAAGCGCTCGACCGGATATCCCGCGATCAGGAAGACATCGCCGCCGTCTTCAAGCGGCTAAGCTTTGCAGGCGTGCAGATCATCACACTCAGTGAAGGGGCGGTCAGCGAGCTGCATATCGGCCTGAAGGGCACGATGAATGCGCTCTTCCTCAAAGATTTGTCAGACAAGACGCGGCGTGGCCTGCGGGGCCGTATCGAGGCAGGCAAGTCCGGCGGTGGTAATTCCTACGGGTATGATGTTGCCCGCAAGGTCAACGCTGCGGGCGAGCCTGAACGCGGGGATCGCAAGATCAACGAAGCTCAGGCCGATATCGTGCGCCGCATCTTCAACGAGTATGCTGCGGGCACGTCCCCGCGCGTAATCGCGAAGACGCTGAATGCCGAGCATGTGCCAGGTCCGACCGGCAAGACATGGGGGCCGTCCACGATCCATGGCAACAAGGATCGCGGCACCGGCATCCTGAACAACGAGCTCTATATCGGGCGGCTGGTCTGGAACCGCCTGCGCTACGTCAAGGACCCCGAGACGGGCAAGCGCCTGTCGCGCCTGAATCCAGCCGATCAGTGGATCGTGCAGGATGTGCCGCATCTGCGGATCATCGAAGATGATCTTTGGCAGAAGGTGAAAGCGCGGCAGGACGCCACGGCGCTCGGTAAACATGACAAATCAAAAGCAGAAGGTTTCTGGGACCGCCGCCGCCCGCGCTTCCTGCTTTCCGGCCTGATCAAATGCGGTTGCTGCGGCAGCACGTTCGTAAAGATCAGCCAGCAACATTTCGGCTGCGCGAGCGCCCGCAACAAGGGCACCTGTGAGAACAAGCGGACAATCCGCCGCGATGTCCTCGAAGCTTCTGTGCTCAATGGTCTTCAACATCATCTGATGGATGAAGAGCTGTTGACTGTGTTTTGCGAAGAATACACGCGTCACCTGAATGCGCTGCGCATGGCCGAGAGCGGCAACCGCGCGAAGGATGAAGCGCGGCTTGCCAAGATCATCCGTGAGCTTGACCGGATGATCGATGCCATCTGCGACGGCGTGCCTGCCGAGCGTGTGAAGGATCGCATGATTTCACTGGAAGCCGAGCGGGCCGAAGTCGAAGAGCGGCTGAAGGCGGAACCCAAAGAGGAAAAGCCGCTGCTGCATCCGTCCATGGGCGCACGGTACCGCAAGTCGGTTGCCGAGTTGCGCACAACGCTGGCTGATCAGTCAGCCCAGCATGAAGCGGTGGAGATTCTGCGCAGCCTGATCGACCGGATCGTCCTGCACCCCTCGTCCGATGAGCCTAGTGGCTTCGTCATGGATATCGAGGGTGATCTGGCAGGCATTCTAAGCCTATGCCAGACAAGCAAAAAGGCCGCCGGGCTTTCGCCGGACGACCTTTTGCAAATCAAGCTGGTTGCGGGGACTCGATCTGGACATGATTTGCAGGACGATGACGACACCGACCTGCAAATGAAACTGGTTGCGGGAGTAGGATTTGAACCTACGACCTTCAGGTTATGAGCCTGACGAGCTACCGGACTGCTCCATCCCGCGCCAATTCCTGCTGTCCCGCAGATGATCCATGATCCGGGACACATCGAAAGAGAGATATCAAGATAGAGGATCTTTCTAGGTTTGGCAGCGACCTACTCTCCCACGTCTTGAGACGCAGTACCATCGGCGCGACAGCGCTTAACGGCCGGGTTCGGGATGGGACCGGGTGTTTCGCTTGTGCTATGACCACCAAACCGAGAAAGATCCTCTTATCCAAGCCAAGCACACCGGGTTGTATGCTCTTGTTCCGTAGAATGCGCGACCGCGCATATTGCCATGTCTGGCTTCTACTGGATCAAATCAAGCCTATCGGACAATTAGTACCGGTCAACTGAACGCATTGCTGCGCTTACATCTCCGGCCTATCGACGTGGTGGTCTACCACGGTCCTCAGGGATACCTTGTTTTGAGGGGGGCTTCCCGCTTAGATGCCTTCAGCGGTTATCCTGTCCGATCATAGCTACCCTGCACTGCGGCTGGCGCCACAACAGGTCCACCAGTGGATCGTTCACCCCGGTCCTCTCGTACTAGGGGCAACTCCTCTCAAGTATCCTACACCCACGGCAGATAGGGACCGAACTGTCTCACGACGTTCTAAACCCAGCTCACGTACCTCTTTAAACGGCGAACAGCCGTACCCTTGGGACCTGCTCCAGCCCCAGGATGAGATGAGCCGACATCGAGGTGCCAAACACTGCCGTCGATATGGACTCTTGGGCAGTATCAGCCTGTTATCCCCGGCGTACCTTTTATCCGTTGAGCGATGGCCCTTCCACTCGGGACCACCGGATCACTATGGCCGTCTTTCGACTCTGCTCGACTTGTCAGTCTCGCAGTCAGGCTGGCTTCTGCCATTGCACTCAACGAGCGATTTCCGACCGCTCTGAGCCAACCTTCGCGCGCCTCCGTTACGCTTTAGGAGGCGACCGCCCCAGTCAAACTACCCGCCACGCAGGGTCCCGGATCCGGATTACGGACCGCGGTTAGACATCAAGAGTGCGAAGAGTGGTATCTCAAGGATGGCTCCAACGAAACTGGCGTTCCGAATTCAAAGCCTACCACCTATCCTGCACATCACAATCCTGATGCCAGTGCGAAGCTGTAGTAAAGGTGCACGGGGTCTTTCCGTCTAACCGCGGGAAGCCTGCATCTTGACAGGCAATTCAATTTCGCTGAGTCGATGTTGGAGACAGCGGGGAAGTCGTTACGCCATTCGTGCAGGTCGGAACTTACCCGACAAGGAATTTCGCTACCTTAGGACCGTTATAGTTACGGCCGCCGTTTACCTGGGCTTCAATTCGGTGCTCTCACACCTCCTTTTAACCTTCAGGCACCGGGCAGGCGTCAGACCCTATACGTCGTCTTGCGACTTCGCAGAGCCCTGTGTTTTTAGTAAACAGTCGCCACCCCCTGGTTTGTGCCCCCAGCCAATACTTGCGTAGAAACTGGGCCTCCTTCTCGCGAACTTACGGAGGTATTTTGCCGAGTTCCTTCAACATCGTTCTCTCAAGCGCCTTGGTATTCTCTACCAGTCCACCTGTGTTGGTTTAGGGTACGATCTGATGGAGGTGCTATTTCCAGGGACTGATCAGCGGCCCGCCCAATCCGATAAGGGCGAACAACCTTCACAATCCGTCACATCCTCCTGGCTCAGGAATATTAACCTGATTCCCATCGACTACGCCTTTCGGCCTCGCCTTAGGGGTCGGCTTACCCTGCTCAGATTAGCTTTAAGCAGGAACCCTTGGACTTTCGGCGACAGGGTCTCTCACCCTGTTTGTCGCTACTCATGTCATCATTCTCACTAGTGATCTCTCCACCGGATGGCTCACGCCCCGGCTTCATCGAAAGCCTCTCTCCTCCAATACGGGCGAACCCGCCGAGGAGGAATGAGACTATGTCACACTACGCTCTGCTACCATGCCTTACGGCATCCTAAGCTTCGGCTCGTGGCTTGAGCCCCGTTACATCTTCGCCGCAGGACAACTTGTTTAGACCAGTGAGCTGTTACGCTATCTTTAAAGGATGGCTGCTTCTAAGCCAACCTCCTGGTTGTTTTGGTCGTCCCACCTGCTTTCCCACTTAGCCACGAATTGGGGGCCTTAGCTGTAGGTCAGGGTTGTTTCCCTCTCCACGACGGACGTTAGCATCCGCCGTGTGTCTGCCATCTAGTACTCCCCGGTATTCGGAGTTTGGTTAGGATCAGTAAGCCTGTGGGGCCCCATTACCCATCCAGTGCTCTACCCCCGGGGGTATTCGGATGACGCTCTACCTAAATAGATTTCGCAGAGAACCAGCTATCTCCGAGTTTGATTGGCCTTTCACCCCTAGGCACAACTCATCCCGATCTTTTTCAACAGATGTGGGTTCGGCCCTCCAGTAAGTGTTACCTTACCTTCAGCCTGGTCATGCCTAGATCACTCGGTTTCGGGTCTGATCCATCCAACTCGACGCCCTATTAAGACTCGCTTTCGCTGCGCCTACACCTAACGGCTTAAGCTTGCTGGATAGACCAAGTCGATGACCCATTATACAAAAGGTACGCCGTCACAAGACTGGACACTGATGACAATCATTTCGTGGGAATGGACACGCGCACATGCACGCTCTCCAATCCGGGGTTGTTGCTGTAAAGGCCGGCATTCGATCTGTGATCGAACCCGATCCCGATCCGCAGCCCTTGCCGGTTCCGGTAACCGATTTCGATTCCTGAGCGGAATTCGATCGGCCCTCCCAGGTCGACGCCGTCACCTTCCTCGTAGAGGCCGGTCATCGCGTGCAGTTGCAGAAACATGTTTTCGAACGGTGTTGGAACGGTATAGGCGTGGCCTATCCCCGCCCAAAGCTCTCCGTCGCTGGAGGCCGAGGCACCGTAAACAAGTTGGAACGGACCGTTTGCGATGCCCGTATCCCGTCGGAAATAA
>NZ_QNGB01000004.1:0-160000 GCF_003298505.1 Roseovarius sp. TE539 | reverse complement strand
CATTGCCCATCGTTCGACGCAGCGCAGGCGATAGATGCGCTCTTCCACGGTCATCTTCTTCATGATGTCCTCAAAGGCGTAATCGCCCGGGCGCTCGACCATCCCGTCGATTTTCACCGTCCAGGGGCTCGTGGTCAGCATGTGTGCGTACCGGGCAGGGTCGCCCTTGTCGGTGCCGAACTCGTAGTAATTGTTGTAGGTCGTGATCTCTTCCCAGGTGTTGGGCTCAAGCGCTTCAGCCCACGCAGGGCGCCCTGTTGCGGCGGTCAGCGCCATGCCCGCCGCGGCCCCCGCCACGACCTGTCGCCTGTCCAGAAAGACCGGCTCGGGGGTTATGTCGCTTTCCCTCAGATCGTTTCTCCACCTCAAGGCCATGTCCACACTCCGATTGTCGTCATCCTGTCTGCGGATGGTAACCTAGAGTGCGGGCAGCGCCGGAACAGAACAACCCGCCTCGCGCCCGCCTCACGAAGGTGTGGCCGGGTTGTAACTCGGCCTGATCTTGTTCATCGGCACGGATGTTCCGTCACCCTGCACGATCCGGACATGCCGCCGGCGCATCAGGCGCGGTTCGGCCACACCCACGGAATGGGCGATCGTCTCCACCTCCCTGATCACCGACCTGGCATAATGGGCGACCTTTTCGAACTTGTCCTCGACCACCAAGCCCGCCTGAAGGCGCGGATCGTGGGTGGTCACGCCGGTGGGGCAGGTGTTCCGGTTGCACTTGAGTGCCTGTATGCACCCAAGAGAAAACATGAAGCCCCGTGCCGACGTTACGAAATCCGCTCCGGCGCATATCGCCCACGCCACGTCACCGGGATTGACCAGCTTGCCGCTTGCAACGATCCGGATACGCTCCTTGAGGCCATGACGGTCGCGCATGTCCACCATCCTTGGCAGCGCCTCGCGCAGGGGCAGCCCCACAAGATCCATCAGGGGCATGGGCGCAGCGCCGGTGCCACCGTCCCCACCGTCGATGGTGATGAAATCCGGGGCGCTCTCTTCGCCGCGTTCGCGGATCAACTCGAAGAATTCAGCCCAGGCATCCGACGATCCGATCACTGTCTTGAAGCCGGTGGGCTTGCCGGTCACCTCCCGGATATGTGCCATGAAGTCCAGCAATTCACCGTAATCGTTCACTTCCCTGTGGCGGTTGGGCGAGATACTGTCGCAACCACGGGGGATGCCGCGAATCCGCGCCACTTCATCGTCCACCTTGGCGCCGGGCAGGATTCCGCCCTTGCCGGGTTTCGCGCCCTGTGCAAGCTTCAGTTCGAACATCCTGACATGGGGGTTCGCGGCCATCTCCCGCAGCTTTTCATCATCGAGCCTGCCTTCGGCGTCACGGACCCCGTATTTCGCCGTTCCTATCTGGTAGACGATGTCGCATCCCCCCTTGAGGTGATAAGGGCTCAGCCCCCCCTCGCCGGTATTGAGCCATATACCCGCCTTGGCCGCGCCTCGGCTCAGCGCCTCTACGGCAGGCCGCGAAATCGCGCCATAGCTCATGCCCGACACATTGAAGATCGACTTCGCCTTGTATGGTATCGCCGCATGCGGGCCGATCTGCATCGGCGCAGTGGCAGCAAACTGGTCGTCAAGCGGAGGAAAGGCCGCCGGCACGAATATCGGCGTGCCCGGAACGCCCAGATTGCGCGTGGATCCAAAGGCGATCGTATTGCCCTTGCCGCGCGCCGCATGCGCCACCCAGTCACGCTGAGCGCGGTTGAACGGCATCTCCTCGCGGTCCATGGCAAAGAAATACTGCCGGAAGAATTCACCCAGCTTGGTGAAAAGGCCGCGGAATCGCCCGATCACCGGATAATTGCGCCGGATCGCGTCCGCGGACTGCGACTTGTCCAGGACAAAGAGCGCCAGTGCCGCAACCGCCGCCAGCCCAAGGACCAGGACAAAAGCCAGCGCAAGGATCTGCAGGGCGTTCATGGCGTAACTCATCAGACACTCCTTGATAGTGGCCGGACAGGCCTTCAAGGCACAGACTGCCCCCTCCAGACGACCGCCGCAAGCCGACGACGCCCGGGGATGAGGCCGCCTCCGGGTTCACATCATCGTGACTGGAAATGTGCCACCGGCCGGGCTTAGCCCCACGCCCTTTTTCGTCAAATCCTTTTTTCGCCTGCGCCTACTGAACCGGCACGAGCCCCACGGCGTAACCCGAGACACATGCCCAGAAGGGCATTTCGACACTGAAAAGAGTCAATATCCTAGAAACGGAGATTCAAAATGTTTCGCAGAACTTACCTGGGCCTTGCTGCCGCCACGCTGATGACCGGCCTGTCCGGCCCGGCAGCAGCCGACAACCATGACATGGACATCGTGGATATCGCAGCGGGCAACGAAAATTTCTCCACCCTCGTGGCCGCTGTCAAGGCCGCGGACCTCGTGGAAACACTCAAGAGCGACGGACCGTTCACGGTATTCGCCCCCACCGACGATGCATTCGCGGCGTTGCCCAAAGGAACGGTTGCCTCGTTGCTCGAACCGGCGAACAAGGATCAGCTGACGTCGATTCTCACCTATCACGTCGTGCCCGGCAAGGTCATGTCCGGGGATCTCTCCGACGGGATGATGGCGGAAACCGTGCAGGGCGGGTCCGTTACCATCGGCACGATGGCCGGCGTGACGGTCGATGGCGCGAACGTGGTACAGGCCGACATCGAGGCATCCAACGGTGTGATCCACGTGATCGACGCCGTGATCATGCCCGAGTGAGGGCACAGGGATCATCCGCAAAAGGGCCGGGGCGTTCACGCCCCGGCCCGTCTCATTTGTAGACGTGGCGAAGAAACACTTCAGTGAACGACCGCGTCCTCCGGCGGCTGCCGGTTTGAACTGCCCACCCGGTCACCGATGATAAGCCCGTCCGCACCGGCACTCACAGGCACGGTCGCACCGTCCATCAGATCACCCGAAAGAAGCATTTCGGCCAGCGGATCCTGAAGACTGCGCTGGATCACGCGCTTGAGCGGCCTTGCCCCGAACACCGGGTCATAGCCTTCGTCGGCCAGCCACTTGCGCGCCGCCTCGTCAAGTTCCAGCGTGATCTTGCGGCTTGCCAGGCGCTTCGACAAACGCCTGAGCTGGATATCAACGATCCCTGTCATGTCCTCGCGCTGGAGACGGTCGAAGATGATCGTCTCGTCAAGACGGTTGAGGAACTCGGGCCGGAAATGCGACCGCACCGCATCCATCACGTCGCGCTTGGCCTCGCTGGCATCGGCGCCCTCGGGCAACTGGCTCAGCGCCTGGCTGCCGAGGTTGGAGGTAAGCACGATAAGCGTCTGTTTGAAATCCACAGTGCGCCCGTGCCCATCGGTCAAAACACCGTCGTCAAGCACCTGCAACAGCACGTTGAAGACCTCCGGATGCGCCTTTTCGACCTCGTCGAACAGGACCACCTGATAGGGCCGGCGCCGCACCGCCTCCGTCAGGACACCGCCCTCGTCGTAGCCGACGTAACCCGGCGGCGCCCCGATCAGCCGCGCGACCGAGTGTTTCTCCATGAATTCGCTCATGTCGATCCGCACCATCGCGCTGTCATCATCGAACAGGAATTCGGCCACTGCCTTGGTCAACTCGGTCTTGCCCACGCCGGTGGGGCCGAGAAACAGGAACGACCCCAGCGGGCGATTCTCGTCGTTGAGCCCCGCACGCGCCCGACGCACGGCATTGGCCACCGCGGTGACGGCCTTGTGCTGCCCGATGACCCGGCGGTGCAGGTTATCCTCCATGCCCAACAGCTTTTCGCGCTCGCCTTCCAGCATCTTCGCGGTGGGAATACCGGTCCAGCGCTCCACGACCTGAGCGATCTGCTCGGGGCGCACGGCCTCCTCGACCATCACGCCGCCTTCCTCCTCGGCCACCTCGGCCTCGGAAAGCTGTTTCTCGAGCTGCGGAATCACACCGTAGGAAAGCTCCCCGGCGCGGGCCAGGTCACCCTCGCGCTTGGCGTGGTCAAGCTCGATCCGCGCCCGGTCCAGCTGCTCCTTGAGATCGCGGGCCGACGCCAGCTTGTCCCGCTCGGCCTGCCATTGCGCGGTCATCTCGGCGCTGCGCTCCTGCAACTCGGAAAGCTCCTTCTCGAGCTTCTCAAGCCGGTCCTTGGAAGCCGCGTCATCCTCCTTGCGCAGGGCTTCGGCCTCGATCTGCTTCTGGAGGATATCACGGTCCAGCGCGTCCAGTTCCTCGGGCTTGCTGTCCACTTCCATGCGCAGGCGCGATGCCGCCTCGTCCATCAGGTCGATGGCCTTGTCGGGCAGGAAGCGGTCAGTGATGTAACGGTGGCTGAGTGTCGCCGCCGTGACCAGCGCAGAGTCGGAAATGCGCACCCCGTGGTGAAGCTCGTATTTCTCCTTGATACCGCGCAGGATACTCACGGTGTCCTCGACCGTCGGTTCCTCGATCGTGAGCGGCTGGAAACGGCGGGCAAGCGCCGCGTCCTTCTCGACATGCTTGCGATACTCGTCCAGCGTCGTCGCACCGATACAATGCAATTCGCCGCGCGCCAGCGCCGGCTTGATCAGGTTGGCGGCATCCATCGCGCCATCGGTCTTGCCCGCGCCCACCAGCACGTGCATCTCGTCGATGAAGAGGATGATCTCGCCGGCGGCGGCGGTAACCTCGTTGAGAACACCCTTGAGCCGCTCCTCGAACTCGCCGCGGTACTTCGCCCCGGCAATGAGCGCGCCCATGTCGAGTGCCAAGAGCCGCTTGTCGGCCAGGCTCTCGGGCACATCACCATTGACGATGCGCAGGGCCAGGCCCTCCGCAATCGCGGTCTTGCCGACACCGGGTTCACCGATCAGGACGGGGTTGTTCTTGGTCCGGCGGGAAAGCACCTGCATGGCGCGGCGGATCTCGTCGTCGCGCCCGATGATCGGGTCGATCTTGCCTTCCTCGGCCGCCTTGGTCAGGTCATGGGCGTATTTCTCCAGGGCCTCGTAACTATCTTCTGCCGAGGCGCTGTCGGCGGTGCGGCCCTTGCGCAGGTCGTTGATCGCCTCGTTGAGCGACTGCGCCGACACGTTGCCGGCCTCCAGCGCCTCGCGCGCGGGGCTTTTCACCATTGCCAACGCGGTCAGGATGCGTTCCACGGGCACGAAGCTGTCACCGGCCTTCTTGGCCAGCTTCTCCGCCTCGGACAAGACCTTTCCTGTCTGCTGATCCATGTAGGTCTGTCCGGCATCCCCCGAAACCTTGGGGATCTTGCCAAGGCTAAGGTCCAGCGCCTGCACGACGCGCTCGGGCGTGCCACCTGCCTTGCGGATCAGGTTTGCGGCCAGTCCCTCGCCATCGTCCATCAATGCTTTCAGAATGTGTTCGGGTGCCAGTTTCTGATGGCTCTCCCGCATGGCGATCGTCTGTGCCGACTGTATGAAACCGCGCGACCGCTCGGTGAACTTCTCGAAGTCCATCCCGTATCTCCTTTTTTTCAAGCGTTACCCCGCTGGCGCACCCTGCTCAGGCATGCCCCGGTCGGGAACCTCAAGTGACAAATGGGCAACACCCGACTGCCGTTCAAGGCCCGCCAGAGAAATTTCGGCGGCCACCCGAACGCGGCACCCGATTCAACGCCCGCAAACAGCTTGACGGGCAAAGGGTCAACCGCAACAAGAACGCGAAACCCGAAGGCAGGAGCCATACAAGATGTCCGATGACCGCCTTATTGTCGCCCTCGACCTGCCGAACGCACTGGAAGGGCTGCAGCTGACGGCAAGGCTGGGTGATGCCGTCTCGTTCTACAAGATCGGGCTGGGGATGCTCACCGGGGGGGGATTGGCGCTGGCCAACGAGCTCAAGCAAGAGCACGGAAAACGCGTATTTCTTGACATGAAGCTCTTCGACATATCCGCAACGGTGGAAGCGGCAGTGCGCGGGCTGGCCGGTTTCGATCTCGACTTTCTTACCGTGCATGGCGATCCACATGTGGTACGCGCCGCCCGCGAAGGTGCCTCGGGCAGCAATACCCGCATTCTCGCCGTCACCATCCTGACCTCCCTCGACCGCGCCGATCTGGATGCGGGGCTCATGCGCGAGGGGGACATCCCCGATCTGGTTGCCGAACGCGCCGCCCGTGCATTCGAAGCCGGGGCCGACGGTGTCATCGCCTCTCCACGGGAAGCAGCGATGATCCGCGCCCTTCCCGAGGCCGAAGGTCGCGTCATCGTCACCCCCGGCGTGCGGCCCGAGGGCAGCGACGCCGGCGATCAGAAACGGATCGCGACCCCGGCCCGGGCCCTCGCGTCAGGGGCCGATCATATCGTCGTCGGTCGCCCGGTCCGGGACGCCACGGATCCCGCCGCCGCCGCCCGCGCGATCCTTGCCGGGATCGTCTGAAAAGGGTGGAGTTGAAGATTCTTCGAAAGCCGTGGACACGATTGCACGGAGTGACCAAGACGGCTTGCGCCCGCGATCAGACCAGATTGCACCGCGGATAAGTCCACCCTAGACTGCCCGGATGGCGATTTCCGTTGAAACCTTCTTTCTTGCCCCGGGCGCCGAGGGCACACTACAATCGCAAATCCAGCAGATGATTGCCGAAGGCATCCTTTCGGGGAGGTTCCGCAAAGGCGAAAAACTTCCCTCGTCACGCCGGCTGGCCGCGCATCTGGGTGTGAGCCGCATCACCGTCACCCTCGCCTATACCGAGCTCCTGGCCAGTGATTACCTCGAATCCCGGAACAGGTCCGGATACTATGTCTCTGAAAACGCTCCGGAACCACCCGACTTTCCACCACGCCACCCGCGCCGGGACATGATCGACTGGTCTCGCGCCCTGGGACAGCGTTTTACCGGGGGGGCGACCCTCGACAAGCCGCAAGACTGGTATTCCTACCGCTATCCCTTCATCTACGGGCAAACCGATCCGCGCCTTTTCGATCATGCCAACTGGCGCCAATGCGCATTGCAGGCCCTGGGTCAGAAGGATTTTCAGGCGCTGACCACGGATTATCACGATCAGGACGACCCGCGGCTGGTGGAATTCATCCTGCGACACACCCTGCCGCGCCGCGGCATCCTTGCCGAACCCTCCGAAATTCTTGTCACGATGGGAGCGCAGAATGCGCTTTGGCTGACCGCCCAGGTTCTTTTGACCCAGCGGCGCACGGCCGCGATCGAGGATCCCTGCTTTCCCGCGCTGCGTGACATACTCACGCAATCGCGTTGCCACGTGGCCCCGGTGCCGGTGGACCGGGACGGCCTGCCGCCCGAGGCATTGCCCGCGCAGGCCGATGTGATCTTCACCACACCCAGCCACCAGTGCCCGACCAATGCGACCATGCCGCTCGCCCGCCGTCAGGCCCTGCTGACGCGCGCCCGCGAGATCGACGCATTGATTGTCGAGGATGATTACGAGTTCGAGATGGCCTTTCTCTCGACGCCGTCGCCAGCCCTGAAATCACTCGATCAGGACGGGCGTGTCATCTACGCCGGCAGCTTCTCCAAGTCTATCTTTCCCGGACTCAGGCTTGGATATCTCGTCGGTCCCAAACCATTCATCCGCGAGGCAAGGGCCTTGCGCGCCAGTGTTCTGCGTCACCCGCCCGGCCATGTACAGCGCACGGCCGCCTATTTCCTGAGTCTCGGCCACTACGACAGCCTGATCCGTCGCATGGGCACGGTCTTCGCGCGGCGCCGCAATGTGATGGAGATGGCGCTGGCCGCGCAAGGACTTACCGTTGCGGGGCGCGGGGCGCACGGCGGTTCATCCATCTGGATGCGCGCCCCCGAAGGCGTCGATACCAGGGCGCTGGAATCCGTTTTGCGTGCCAAAAGCGTGCTGATCGAACCCGGACACCCATTCTTTCATGGCGACGCGCCACCGAAGAGCTACTACCGCCTCGCCTACTCTTCGATCGCGAGCGCCCGCATTCCGGAAGGGGTGACGTTGATCGCCAGGTCAATTGCCGCACAGGGCAGTCTGGTACCATCCGGCCAGTGAAACTGGCCCTATCCCGGGCGCGCCCGCCCACGTAGTTTCCACCCGTCGGCCCGGCGCCTATCGCCCCGGCCTTTCCGCAGGAGCATTCCCATGAAGATGACCACCGAAGAAGCCTTTGTCAAAACCTTGCAAATGCATGGAATCCAACATGCTTTCGGAATCATAGGATCGGCCATGATGCCGATCTCGGACATCTTCGAACCCGCCGGCATCACTTTCTGGGACTGTGCGCATGAAGGATCCGGTGGAATGATGGCCGACGGGTTTACACGTGCCTCCGGCAAGATGTCGATGATGATCGCCCAGAACGGCCCCGGCATCACCAATTTCGTAACCGCGGTGAAGACCGCCTACTGGAATCACACGCCTCTGCTGCTGGTCACGCCGCAGGCCGCCAACAAGACCATCGGCCAGGGTGGATTCCAGGAAGTGGAACAAATGAAACTCTTCGAGGACATGGTCGCCTATCAGGAAGAGGTCCGCGATCCGACACGTATCGCCGAAGTTCTCAACCGCGTGATCCTTCAGGCACATCGAGCCTCCGCGCCCGCACAGATCAACATACCACGCGATTTCTGGACCCGGGTCATTGACATCGAGTTGCCGCAGATCGTCGCGTTCGAACGCCCGTCCGGCGGCGAGGAGGCTCTCGACCGCGCCGCCGATCTGTTGAGCAACGCAAAATTCCCGGTGATCCTGAATGGCGCCGGCGTGGTGCTTTCAGAGGGCATAGATGCCTCGCGCGCACTTGCCGAACGTCTCGATGCGCCCGTCTGCGTGGGATATCAGCACAATGACGCCTTTCCCGGCTCGCATCCGCTTTTCGCCGGCCCATTGGGCTATAACGGATCAAAGGCAGGGATGGAATTGATTGCGGACGCCGATGTGGTCCTGTGCCTGGGCACGCGGCTCAACCCGTTCTCGACCCTCCCGGGGTATGGCATGGACTATTGGCCAGCAGACGCAAAGATCATCCAGGTCGATATAAACGCCGATCGGATTGGCCTGACCAAGGCTGTCAGTGTCGGTATCGTTGGTGACGCTCGCAAAGTCGCGTCCGCGCTCCAGGAAAAGCTCTCGGACAATGCGGGCGATGAGGGCCGTGAAGCCCGAAAGGCCAGGATTGCACAGACGAAATCCGCCTGGGCCCAGGAGCTCTCTTCGATGGACCACGAAGAGGACGATCCCGGCACGACCTGGAACCAACGGGCGCGGGCAGCCAGGCCCGACTGGATGAGCCCCCGGATGGCATGGCGCGCGATTCAGAGCGCCCTGCCGAAAGAGGCGATCATTTCTTCCGACATCGGCAACAACTGCGCCATAGGCAACGCCTATCCTTCCTTCGAAGCGGGCCGCAAATATCTTGCCCCCGGTCTTTTCGGTCCTTGCGGTTACGGCCTGCCGGCTATCGTCGGGGCAAAGATCGGATGCCCGGACGTGCCGGTTGTCGGCTTCGCGGGCGACGGTGCCTTTGGCATCGCGGTCACCGAACTTACGGCGATCGGCCGGCCCGAATGGCCCGCTGTCACGCATATCGTTTTCCGCAACTACCAATGGGGCGCGGAAAAGCGTAACTCGACCCTCTGGTTCGATGACAATTTCGTCGGCACCGAACTGGCCGAGAGCGTGTCCTATGCCGGGATCGCGCGGGCCTGCGGCCTCCAGGGTGTCGTGGCGCGCACGATGGAAGATCTCACGGCAGCCCTCCGTCAGGCGATCACCGACCAGATGGAACACGGGAAAACCACGCTGATCGAGGCCATGATCAATCAGGAACTTGGCGAACCATTCCGCCGCGACGCCATGAAGAAACCGGTTCAGGTGGCCGGAATCAACTCTGCCGACATGCGTGCGCAACCCCTTTGAAAGGCGCGTGAACCCATCGCCGGCCGACAGGCGCTGCGGGGGGTGCGGGCAACCCTGCACCACAGCATGCGTGGCCATCAGGAATTCCAGTGCCGTAAGGGAAAAAACTCTGCGAATTCGGATTTTCCGGGACAATTGTTCGGCAAACCCGAAGCATTCAGAAAAGTGTCGCGAGGCCGGAAAATTCTGCCTAACGTGAGCGCCGAAAGCATGAAGGATCACGATGACTCGCCATCAGCCCGAACTCGACACGTCCCCGCAAGTCTCGGACGAGGTGCGCAAGACGACGTGCTACATGTGCGCCTGCCGCTGCGGCATAGACGTGCACATGAAGGAGGGCAAGGTCGCCTATATCGAGGGCAACCGCGACCATCCTGTGAATCGGGGCGTACTCTGCGCCAAGGGCTCGGCGGGAATCATGCAGCACAACGCACCGTCGCGCCTGCGCGCGCCGCTCAAGCGTGTGGGCCCCCGCGGATCAGGCGAGTTCCAGGAGATCGGCTGGGATGAGGCACTGGAGATCGCGACCGGCTGGCTCGCCCCGATCCGAAAGGAGGCCCCGGAGAAACTGGCCTTCTTTACCGGGAGGGACCAGTCCCAGAGCTTCACCAGCTTCTGGGCACAGAATTTCGGCACGCCGAATTACGCCGCTCATGGCGGTTTCTGTTCGGTCAACATGGCAGCGGCGGGCATCTACACGATCGGCGGGGCGTTCTGGGAGTTCGGACAACCCGACTGGGAACGCACGAAGCTGTTCATGATCTTCGGCGTCGCAGAGGACCACGACAGCAACCCGATCAAGATGGGGCTCGGCCGCCTCAAGGAACGCGGCGTGCCCGTGATCGGTGTCAACCCGATCCGCACCGGTTACAACGCGATCGCCGATGACTGGATCGGGATCACCCCCGGAACGGACGGGCTGTTCATCCTGTCGCTCGTCCATGAACTGTTGAGGGCGGGCCGGATCGATCTCGACTACCTCTCGCGTTATACCAACGCGCCGGTTCTGGTGAATGGCGACACGTCGTCGTCCGAACACGGGTTGCTGCTTCGGGACGAGCATGGAAAATCCCTGGTGATCGACCGTACCACCGGCAGGCCGACCCCCTTTGATCAGCCCGGGGTACGCCCCGACCTGCATGCCACCTATCGCCATGCAGGCGTGACACACAGGCCGGTGTTGCACCTGCTGGCCGAACGTTACCTTGATCCGCAATACGCGCCCGAGGCGGTCGCCGAAAAATGCGGCATAAAAGCAGACAAGATCCGCCGTATCGCCGCCGAACTGGCGCGTGTCGCTTTCGAAGAGGAAATCACGCTTGACCGTGAATGGACCGATTTCCGCGGCGAAACCCACAGCACCATGACGGGCCGCCCGGTCAGTTTCCATGCCATGCGCGGAATCTCCGCCCATTCCAACGGATTCCAGACCTGCAGGGCCCTGCACATGCTCCAGATCCTGCTCGGCTCGGTCGAGGTGCCCGGCGGCTTCCGCTTCAAGCCCCCTTATCCCAAACCGGTTCACGCTCATCCGACCCCCCATTGCCATTCCCGGCCCGACTGCCCCCTTGACGGCCCCCACCTGGGTTTTCCGCGCGGGCCGGAAGACCTCGCGCTCAAGGAAGACGGCAGTCCGGCACGCATCGACAAGGCGTTCACCTGGGAAAACCCGATGTCGGCGCACGGGCTGATGCACATGGTCATCTCCAATGCCCATGCGGGTGATCCCTACAAGATCGACACGCTTTTCATGTACATGGCCAACATGTCGTGGAATTCCTCCATGAACACGCGCGGCGTGATGGAGATGCTGACCGACACCGATGAGAATGGCGGGTATGTCATCCCGCGGATTATCTATTCGGATGCCTACAGTTCGGAAATGGTGGCCTATGCCGACCTGGTGCTGCCGGACACCACATACCTGGAACGGCATGACTGCATCTCGCTTCTGGATCGCCCGATTTCCGAGGCCGATGCGGCGGCAGACGCGATTCGCTGGCCTGTTGTGGAGCCGGAGCGCCCCGGTCACCACGGCGTGCGCGGATTTCAGTCGGTGCTTTGCGATCTGGGCGCCCGCCTGGGCTTGCCCGGCTTCGTCAACGAAGACGGCACTGCCACCTACGAAGATTACGCCGATTACATCACCAACCACCAACGCAAACCGGGCATCGGCCCGCTTGCCGGCTGGCGCACCGGAAAGGCTGGGCTTACACACGGGCGCGGCGCCCCCAACGCGGCACAGCTGAAAACCTACATCGAGAATGGCGGCTTCTTCGTCTCGCACATTCCCGAAAACGCGGCCTACATGAAACCCTGGAACATGGCCTATCAGGACTGGGCGGTGGGGCTCGGGCTGTTCGAGGCCCCTCAACCCTATATCTTCGATCTCTACGCCGAACCCTTGCGCCGTTTCCAGCTCGCCGCTGAAGGCCACGGCGCGCGCCAGCCGCCCGATCATCTGCGCGACCGGATAAAAACCTCGCTGGATCCGCTGCCGATCTGGTATCCGCCACTCGAGGACAACGCCACCGATACCGGGGAATATCCCGTCCACGCCCTGACCCAGCGACCGATGGCCATGTACCATTCCTGGGGCACGCAAAATGCCTGGCTGCGACAGATCCACGGGGCAAACCCGCTCTATCTGCCCACCAGGATCTGGGAGAAGCATGGTTTCGCCGAAGGGGATTGGGCCCGCGTGACCTCGCCACATGGCGAAATCACGGTGCCGGTCGCGCACATGGCGGCCCTGAATGAAAACACCGTCTGGACATGGAACGCCATTGGCAAGCGCAAGGGCGCCTGGGCTCTCGCCCGGGATGCGCCCGAAGCCACCAAGGGGTTCCTGCTCAACCACCTCATCCATGAACTGCTGCCCGAACGTGGCGACGGCCTTCGCTGGTCCAACTCGGACCCCGTCACCGGTCAGGCCGCCTGGTTCGACCTTCGGGTCAAGCTCGAGAAATCATCACCACCTGGCGAGGCAAGGCCCGGCTTCGCCCCGGTCACCTCGCCCGTCGGCACGGGCCCGGAACATCTTGCTTGGAAGGTAGGCGAATGACCCAGTTTCTTCTGGCCGAAAATATCCCGGGGGAGGCCCGGATGCAATCCGGGCCGGGGGCAGCGCCCCGTCCGGCACTGATCCCGGGGTGACGCCATGACCACGCTGCCCGAAACGACCGACCGCAAGCTCGGCCTTGTCATCGACCTCGACACCTGCGTCGGCTGCCATGCCTGTGTCGTTGCCTGCAAGGGCTGGAATACCGAAGCCTATGGTGCGCCGCTTTCCGATCAGGATCCGTATGGCGCCGAGCCCTCCGGCACCTTTCTCAACCGCGTGCACAGCTACGAGGTGCAACCCGAGGACGGCGCGGCGCAGCTTGTCCATTTCCCGAAGTCCTGCCTGCATTGCGAGGACGCCCCCTGCGTCACGGTATGCCCGACCGGAGCCAGCTACAAACGCGCCGAAGACGGCATCGTGCTGGTCGATGAAAGCGCCTGCATCGGCTGCGGCCTCTGTGCGTGGGCCTGTCCTTATGGCGCCCGCGAAATGGACGCCGCCGAGGGGGTGATGAAGAAATGTACCCTCTGCGTGGACAGGATCTACAACGAAAATCTCCCCGAACAGGACCGGGTGCCCGCCTGCGTGCGCACCTGCCCCGCGGGCGCGCGCCATTTCGGAGATCTGGGTGATCCCGAAAGCGATGTCAGCCGTCTCGTCGCGGCCCGCGGCGGCATGGATCTGATGCCTGAACAGGGCACCAGGCCGGTCAACAAGTACCTTCCACCGCGCCCCCGCGACAAGCTTGATCAGATGGAACAGTCCGCTCCCCGCCTCGATCCGGTGATCGAGGAGCCGGGCGGCTTTCTCGGCTGGCTTGACCGCGCGCTGGAGAAGCTCTGATGCATCCTGCACCTTCGGTCATCGCCTTCACCACGCTTTCGGGGATCGGTTTCGGCCTGCTCGCCTGGCTCGGGCTCGGCCTGCCTCCGGTCACCGGGGGCACCGCCTTCGCCTTCTTTACGATCGCCTACCTGCTCGCGGCCGGTGGATTGGTGGCCTCGACCTTCCATCTCGGTCATCCCGAGCGGGCGCTGCTGGCCTTCACGCAGTGGCGCACCAGCTGGCTCTCGCGTGAGGCCTGGGCCTCGGTCGCCGCTCTTCTCGTGATGGCCGTCTGCGGCGCCGGCGCGGTGTTTTTCGACACCCGCATTCCGGCCCTTGGCTGGATCGGTTCGGCGCTCTGCATGCTCACCGTCTGGGCCACCTCGATGATCTACGCGCAGCTTGCCACGGTACCGCGCTGGAACACGCCGCTCACACCGGTGCTGTTTCTGTCGCTGGCGGCGGCCGGCGGGGCGCTTCTGGCCGGTCAGCCGGATTTCGCGCTGGTGCTGTTGCCACTCTCGGGCGTGGTGCAGGTGGTCTGGTGGGTCCGCGGTGACCGGGCGCTGGCCGACAGCAGAACCGACATGGCCAGTGCCACCGGCCTGGGAGGAACCGGCCGAGTGCGCGCCTTCGAGCCGCCTCACACGAGTCCGAATTACCTGATGCGCGAAATGGTTTTCCGCATCGGGCGCAAGCACGCGCTGAAACTGCGTGCGCTTGCGCTGCTGCTTGGATACGTGCTGCCGTGTCTGCTTCTGCTCATCCCGTTCTCCCATGTCTTCGCGGCCCTTGCCGTGGGGTCGCATCTGGGCGGAGTCGCCGCGTCGCGCTGGCTTTTCTTTGCCGAGGCCGAACATGTGGTGGGCCTGTATTACGGCAAGAGCTGACGCCGCGCTCGTCCGGCCTGAGGGCGGGATCACCAGACGGGTACGAAATGGTATTCCCAACGCGACTCCGCGGCTTCACCCTCAGCCCCAGCCGTCGGTCCAGTCATCCACCGCCGGCTGGATTCGGTTCTCGCGAAACCGGATCCAGCGCACACGCACCGCCCAGTAGACCGCGGCAAGCAGCGTGAGAACAAGAATGTTGAACCACGGAATAATCCGTGCATCCGGCCCTTCCACCTGCCACAGGGACACGGCATTGGGATAGATCGAGATGAATTCGTTGCGCCAACCGTAGTGACGGATCATGACCCATTGCGCATTCGCAGCCGATTTTTTCGAGATCAGGTCCGACGCCTCGGCCTGAAGGTTCGAGGTGTCGAACTTGAAATAGGGTGGCCAGCCCCAGCCGGTATCCTCGTTGCGATAGATCATAGGCGCGCCATCTGCCTGGAATGTCTGAATGAAGAACACGTCGCGGTTGGGTTGGCCGGGATCATCTCCGGTCAAGGCATTCGACCAGAACAGCGCGTTCTCGCCCGGATCGACCCGCTTTTCATAGGTATCCGTTATGCGAACGACGTCGTGCTGCGGCAGTGTGTAATGCAGGAACGCCAGGACCAGAAGCCAGAAGAGACCCCGCAAAACCCATTTGACGTAAATCATGCCCGCCCCTTTCAGAGGAAATTCGAAATGTAGATGACGGCGACCATCACGGCCACCGGAATGACATAGACCAGCACGACCAGCCTGCGTCGCACCTGCCCGTCCTGCCGCTCCAGCCCTTGACGGACATATGTTTCCATATCGCCGATACCACCACTGTCGCGCCATTCCTTTCTCAGACGTCCGGCACGCACCGACCGGGACCAGAGAAAGGCAATGACATAAACAGCCGTCAGGAAGGCGAAACCGAAGATCACGATCCGAACAAATGCTGCCATCCGTATCTCCCTTGCCCATCATCCGCCAGGGATGGCATCAAGATGGCGGACACCTTGACGACCCTGCCCCGCCGCCGCGCCAATTGTCCAGTGCAGCGGTTGCCGCGGCTTGCAAAACTCGCACCGGCGGGTAACATCCAACATGTCCGAGATTACGGCCTCCGGGCATCATCCTGGCCGGTGCGGAATGTATGGCCGCCATTTTCAGCACCCGGGCACATCACGATCCGGCCTGCGAAACGGAGAAGCCTTCATGCGTACAATTTTCATCTTGCCGGCCCTGATTGCCGGGCTCGTCTTGCCAGCCGGCGCCGACGAGGTCACCGATACGCTGCAAAGCGCACTCGATGCCTACGAAGACGGCGACATGCAATACGCGATTGAGGAGCTGGATTATGCCAAGCAGCTCATGATGGCCATGAAGACCGACGCCCTGGTGGAATTCCTGCCCCCAGCCCCCGAAGGATGGTCACGCAGCGTCAACAGGGAAATGAACGCCGGGCTCGCGATGATGGGCGGCGGTGTCGGTGCCGAGGCCGAATACACCAAAGACGGCACCAGTTTCACCATTACCCTGATGGCCGACAACCCGATGGTCGGGGCGATGGCCGGCATGATCGGCAATGCCGCGATGCTGGGCGCCAAAGTCGAACGCGTGGGCCGCGAGAAATTCATGGTCAAGGATGGCGAGGTGACCGGCCTTGTCGACAATCGTATCATGGTCAAGGGTGCGGGCGACACTACCGACCTGATCCTCGAGGTCCTCGGCACCATGGATTTCCGCAAGCTGGGCCGTTTCGGAAGCTGACGCCCGGCCCTCGAATCCGGCAAGCACGGCCTTGGAAACCGCTCTTCCTCACTGCGTTGAGGCTTGCCGTACGCGGCATGGGCACGCAAAACGCCAAATGGAACGTGCCCGCGCCGCAAAGGCTTTCTTGCGCCGGCGCTTCACTTCACCCGACGATGTTGAAGTCCGGGCCATATGGATAACCGGTGATATTCTCGCTGCCGTCTTCCGTGATCAGCAGAATGTCGTGTTCGCGGTATCCGCCCGCTCCCGGCTGACCTTGGGGGATGGTCAGCATCGGCTCCATCGAGATCACCATGCCCGGTTGCAGTACGGTGTCGATATCCTCGCGCAGTTCCAGCCCCGCCTCACGGCCGTAATAGTGGCTTAGAATACCGAAGGAATGCCCATATCCGAATGTCCTGTATTGCAACAGATCCCGTTCGGCGAGGAAATCGTTGATGGCACATGTGACGCCCGCACAACTCGCCCCGGGTTTCAGCAGCGACATGCCGAATTCATGCGCACCGACGTTCGCGGTCCAGATGGATCGGCTGGCCTGATCCACGTCACCGACGAACATGGTGCGCTCAAGGGCCGTGTAATAGCCTGAGATCATCGGAAAGGTGTTGAGGCTCAGGATATCGCCACGGTGCAGCTTGCGGCTGGTGACGGGGTTGTGCGCGCCATCCGTGTTGAGCCCCGACTGGAACCAGACCCACGTATCGCGATATTCGGCCTCGGGAAAGCTGCGGGCGATCTCCAGTTCCATCGCATCGCGGCCGGTCATGGCCACGTCGATCTCGCGCGTGCCTTCCTTCACCGCATCGCGAATCGCGTAACCACCCACGTCGGCGATCCGCGCGCCTTCACGTATCAGGGCGATCTCGGCGGGGGATTTTTGCATGCGCTGCCGCATGGAGGCCGGCGCCATATCGACCATTGTCAACGGCTTGAGGAAATCCTCCATCCGGTCGCGGCCGGACAGGGTCAGGTGATCGCCTTCATAGCCCACGACCCTGTTCTCGCCCGTCACCGACCGGACTGCGCGCCAGAAGTTGTCGCGCCTCCAGTCTGTGTAGGTGATGTTGTCACCGTGACACCGGCGCCATGGTTGACCGGCGTCGATACCCGCTGAAATCGTCACGCATTCCGATGAGGTGACCACCAGCCCGTATTGGCGCCCGAATGCGCAATAAAGGAATCCGCTGTAATAGGCCACGGCATGCATCGACGTGAACACCACCGCCTCGGCACCGGCCTCGTCTAGGTGCCGGCGCAATTCTTTCAGGCGCGCCTCGTATTCGATTTCGGCAAAGGGCAGCCCGGCCTTTTCGCCATTGTGGAAACGGTACATGTCAGGACGTGCAGTCATCTTGACCCTCCTCTTCAAGGAAAGGTCCCGGCGTTCAGGACTGTTGGATATTCGCGGCCGTTTCCTGTCCGGAACCAGGGCGACGCCATCGCCCGCGGCCCCGCCTTTCCTTGCTGATCCTGAACGTTCTGGCAAGATGCAACCTGACTCACCGAAAGGATTGAAACCATGAATGCCCGGCCCGGCCCCTTGAACCTGATCACCGACGTACCGGGCCTGAGGGTCGGCAACGCGAGCGACGATCGTTTGAAATCGGGAACCACTGTCCTGATCGGCGACACCCCGTTCACGGCCGGAGTTCATGTGATGGGCGGTGCGCCCGGCAGTCGTGAAACCGATCTGCTGGCGCCAGACAAGACGGTGGGTGAAGTTGACGCGCTGGTTCTTTCCGGGGGATCCGCCTTCGGACTCGATGCTGCGTCATCCGTGGCCGACACGCTGAGAGGACAGGGGCGCGGATTTGTCGTCGGGGATCAGAATGTGCCCATCGTGCCGGGGGCGATTCTTTTCGATCTGGTCAATGGCGGAGACAAGGCGTGGCGCGAGAATCCGTACCGGAAGCTCGGCCATGCGGCACTTGATGCGGCATCCGGGAATTTCACCTTGGGTTCAGTCGGAGCAGGGACCGGCGCCACAACGGCGACCCACAAAGGGGGCCTCGGCTCCGCCTCGCTCGTTCTGCCTTCCGGTCATCGCGTCGGAGCGCTGGTTGCAGTCAATGCACTGGGTTCGGCAACGGTCGGAGCCGGCCCTCATTTCTGGGCTGCACCATTTGAAATGGAGGCCGAATTCGGTGGCTTGGGTCCTGCCCGCTCCTTTCCTGACATGGCGATGCCGCTGACAAAGCTCGCGGCCCATGCCAACACGACGATCGGTATCGTCGCCACCGACGCCACCCTGACCAAGCCGCAATGCACAAGGTTTGCAACCGCCGCCCACGACGGGCTTGCTCGCGCGCTGGTTCCAGCCCATACGCCAATGGACGGGGACCTGATCTTTGCCGCCGCGACAGGCCGCATGCCACTTGCAGAACCGCTCTTTGATACGATGGCTCTCGGTCATGCCGGAGCCGTCTGCATGGCCAGGGCGATCGCGCGGGCAGTGTTCGAGGCCGTTCCGGCACAGGGCGATACACGACCCTGCTGGGCAGATCAGCATGGCGGAAAGACTTGACGGGTCACACGGATCAACCGCAGAGCGTGGTGCAGAGTTCGCTTTGCGGTTCGGCCAGGGCGTCTATGACATCGAAATGGTGACGCCCTTCCGCAACCTTCAACCCGCAGCGCCAGGCCTGCGCCAGCCACTGCGCCTGATCCAGAAACACCGGTCGCTCTTCCCCGCCGACCCAGACTGTCACGGGGACATTTCTGGGCGCCATCAGGACCGGACTTTCGGCTTCAGCCATGCCGATATCCATGCGGAATTGATCGTTCATCGACGTCTTGAGCAATGGGCGCAGGTCTGCCACCGGGGAAATGGGGACAACCTGCTGCAAACGCGTGCCCACATCCTCGGGCAGCACACCGTCAACGCACATCCGCGCCACCAGATGCCCGCCTGCCGAATGTCCCGTCAGCACCAGCGGCCCGTTTACCCTTGCCGCCGCCGAAGTGACCGCCTGCGCGATCTGCCGCGTGATTTCGCAAATACGCACATCCGGGCACAGATCATAGGACGGCATCGCCACCGCCCATCCCCGCGCCAGCGCCCCGCCCGCAAGGTGGGACCAGTAGCTGCGATCGAACCGGAGCCAATAACCACCGTGGACGAATACGCACAATCCCTTTGCCGGACCTTCGGTCAGGAAGAGATCGAACACCTGCCGCGCACCCTTACCGTATGGAATCCCCGTTTCGGCGCGTCCCCGGGCCTCCAGTGCGGCCCGAAAGGCGGACGCGTCCGACATCCACCGCAACGGATACTCCGCCGCGCCGGGTATGTGGGCGGCGTTGGCATATGCGTCATCCAGTTCCATTGTACTTCCGGCCTGTCACTCCGCCTCAGCCTACCCTAGAATGCGGCGGCAACGCGAGATGAAAACCTGAGAGGTGCACAATGGCCACGACCGATCTGAAATCGCTGCTGAACGACCCGAGCCTTCTGGCCGAGCAGGCCTACGTGGCCGGCGAATGGACGGATGGAGACGAGGGCACTTTCGAGGTGACCAACCCCGCCCGCGGCGACGTGATCGCCAATGTCGCCGACTTGAGCCGTGGCCAGGTCGCCCGGGCCATCGCAGAGGCAGAAAAGGCACAGAAGGAATGGAGGCAATGGACCGGCAAGGAACGCGCGCAAGTGCTGCGCAAATGGTTCGACCTGATGATGGAAAATCAGGAAGACCTCGGCATCATCCTGACCGCCGAACAGGGCAAGCCACTGGCAGAGGCCAAGGGTGAAATCGCCTACGGTGCCAGTTTCGTGGAATTTTTCGCCGAGGAGGCCAAACGCGTCTACGGCGAAACCATCCCCGGCCATCAGCGTGACAAGCGGATCACCGTGATAAAGCAGCCGATCGGTGTTGCGGCCTCGATCACGCCCTGGAACTTTCCCAATGCGATGATCACCCGCAAGGCCGGCCCGGCCCTTGCCGCTGGCTGCGCCTTTGTGGGGCGCCCTGCTGCGGAAACGCCACTGTCTGCCACGGTTCTTGGCGTGCTGGCCGAACGCGCGGGCATACCCCGTGGCGTGTTCAGCGTCGTCACGTCCTCCCGGGCCTCCGAGATCGGCAAGGAATTCTGCGAAAATCCGGCGGTGCGCAAGCTTACCTTCACCGGCAGCACCGAAGTCGGCCGCATCCTTCTTAGACAAGCTGCCGACAGCGTCATGAAATGTTCCATGGAACTTGGCGGGAATGCGCCGTTCATCGTCTTCGACGACGCCGATCTGGACGCGGCGGTGGACGGCGCGATCATGTGCAAGTTTCGCAACAACGGTCAGACCTGCGTGTGTGCCAACCGCATTTACGTGCAGGACGGAGTGTACGACGACTTCGCGGCGAGACTCAAAGAGGCGGTGACCAAGCTGAAAATGGGAGACGGGCTTGAGGAGGGCGTGGCCCTCGGCCCGCTTATCAACGCCGACGCGATCGAGAAAGTGCGCGAGCACGTGGCCGATGCCACCGCCAAGGGCGCCAAGGTCATCATGGGCGATGGCGAATCCGTCGAGGGGCCGGGGTATTTCCTTCCGCCGACAATCGTCACCGAGGCCACGCAGGAGATGGCTTTTGCCACCGACGAAACCTTCGGTCCGCTGGCCCCGCTCTTTCGCTTCAAGGACGAGGATGACGTGATCGAGATGGCAAACGACACGATATTCGGCCTTGCCTCTTACTTCTACGCCAAGGATCTCAGCCGCGTCACCAAGGTAGCCGAGGCACTCGAATACGGGATCGTCGGCGTGAACACCGGGATCATCTCGACAGAGGTCGCCCCGTTCGGCGGCGTGAAGCAATCAGGTCTGGGGCGCGAAGGCAGCCATCACGGCATCGACGAGTTTCTGGAGATGAAATACATCTGCACAAGCGTCTGATTCCACCCTGCCCCCGGACAGGGCAAAGCTGCAGACCACTCCGCCGGCTTCGTCGGCGGAGTGCCGAGTGCCGAGTGCCGAGTGTCGAAACAGATTGCGGCATGTCGCAGTGCGGCACAGGCCCTTTGACGATGAAACCGGCCGGGGCTGCGCCGGCCGGGAAAGGGGTGCTTGGCGGATGTCGCCTGCCGGTCACGGACTTCGAAAGCCCGTGACCCTATTTTCAGCCGTTGCGCGGTTCAGTTCACGGCCTTGGCATCGACTACATCCTTGTCGGTGCTCGTGCCTCCGCTGCTGATCTCGATCTGGCGGGGCTTCAGGGCTTCGGGCACTTCGCGCACCAGTTCTATGTGCAGCATACCATCAGCATGGGTCGCCCCGGTCACGCGTACATGATCGGCAAGCTGGAACTTGCGTTCGAAGGCCCGCGTCGCGATACCGCGATGCAGGTAGGTCCGCTGATCATCGTCTTCGGCCTTGCGGGCGGAAACGATCAGGGCGCCTTCCTTGACCTCGACGGACAGGTCATTTTCCGAGAAGCCGGCAACCGCGATCGAAATGCGGTAGGAGTCATCGTCCGTCTTCTCGATGTTGTAGGGTGGATAGGTCGGCTGGCTGACATCGCTGGACAGAACGCGATCCATCATTTCAGCGATCTGGTCAAAACCGACGGTTGCCCGATAGAGCGGAGCAAGATCAAAGTTTCGCATGGGTTATCCTCCTTTGAGCGATACCTGTGAAGTTGCCTTCCCTTTGCGGGACAGGCACGAACGGCAAGGCCCCGGTCCGGGCGCCCTGCGCGGGTAATATGGGAAATCGCGAAAGTCTTTTCAATACTGCCGGTTTTTCCGGATCCGGCCCGCCGCCGCCCGGTCACGGCTTGGCGAATTTGGCACCTATATCACGACGCTCACCCACGCCCGACGTTTTCGGCGGCGGCGCCTGGAACACCCCCTGCCCCGAGGCGAGCTGTGCCTTGAGAATCTGCAACGGCTTTTCCAGTTGCGTACCGAGGGATACCTTGCGCCCGTCCACCTCGGCCATCCCGGACACCACGGATACAACCCGCGGACGGCCTGTCTCGAATGTGAAGATCGGCGCGCCGGAGGAGCCGAAATCAACATCGCAGGACATCACCAGAACACCGCGATGCTGTGTCATCACATCACACATCTCCTCCAGCGACGGGGCTTCGTACCGGCCTTTGCCGTAGCTGACGATACCGATCCTCTGCCCCTCGCGCGGGCGCTGGTCGGTCGGGAAAGGCCGCACGCGTGTGTTCCTGATCGGGTGATGAAGTTCAAGTAGCGCCACATCGTTGCGTACCCGATCCGCGATGATGTTGTGGCTGAATTCATAGTCCGGATGCACGACGGCACGGCGGATCCAGCGATAAGCCGAGGCCCGTCCGTTTCGCCAACCCGCAAGAAACTCGATGCGCGCGGGATCCACACGCTGCTTCGTGGTCCTGTCGAACAGGCAATGCGCGGCTGTAAGTACAAGATCGGGCTCGATAAGCGCGCCGGTACACAGCTCCCTGCCATCCAGGTCCAGCCTGCCAACCGCCTCCCAGCCACGATTCTCATCACCCGTGTTCAGCCGCCGAAGGCCGGAGCCATCCGCCGCCACCGGCGAAGCAACGGTCAGGACCGCGACAAGAAACAGGAAAACACGCCGCATAGGGGACCCCGCATGCAAGAAACTCTGTCCGTTTCGGTAACCCCACTATGAGGCAGAATTTGGGCATGCGGGCCGCAGAGCGAAGGAAGAGGTTTTCAAGCCGCATGAACCGCTGCCAGGGCTGGTGGGCGCGGGCCTCCGGTTGCCCAATCCAGCAGTTCGACCGTGTGCACGACCGGCACTCTTGTGCCCCCGCCGATCTGCATCATGCAGCCGATATTGCCGGCGGCGATGACATCGGGTGTCCTGGCCTCCAGGCTGCGCACCTTCCGGTCCTTGAGTTGCTTCGAGATCGTGGGCTGCATCAGGTTGTAGGTGCCGGCAGAACCGCAGCAAAGGTGGCTGTCCGCGGGCTCCACAACAGTGAAACCGGCACGCTTCAACAAGTCCTTCGGAAAGGTCTTGATTTGTTGACCATGCTGCAGCGAACAAGCCGCGTGATAGGCCACGGTCATGTCCCGGGGGGCGCCTTCGGGCAGATTGAGGCTGACGAGCAACTCGCTGACATCCATGGCGATATCCGATACGCGCGCGGCATCGTTTGCCAGCGTTTCGTGTCGGAACATGTGCCCGTAATCCTTCACGGTCGTGCCGCAGCCCGAGGTGTTGATCACCACCGCATCGAGGCCCGCGCCATCCATCTCGGCGGCCCATGCACGGATGTTCCTTGCCGCTGTGGCGTGGCTTTCGGCGGTCTTGCCCATGTGGTGCGTCAGCGCGCCGCAGCATCCCGCCCCATCGGCGACGACCACCTCGCAACCCAACCGCGTCAGCAGGCGGATTGTGGCATCGTTGATGTCGGTATTCAGTGCCCTCTGTGCGCAACCGGTCATCAACGCCACCCGCCGGCGCCTGTCGCCCTGTGCCGGAAACGTCTGCGGATCGTCATTGCGGCTGACTGGCGGAACCTGCTTCGGCGCCATTTCGAGCATGGCACGCAAACGCTCATCCGGCATCAGGAAGGCAAAGGGCCGGCCGATCCGTGCCCCCAGAAGCGCAAGCCTGAACCTGGTGGGATGGGGCAGGATACGTGCCAGGATCCAGCGCAAGGCACGATCCCCCACAGGCCGCCGGTAGCGTTTTTCAATGTATTCACGGGCATGATCGACCAGGTGCATGTAATGTACACCAGAGGGACATGTCGTCATGCAGGCGAGGCAGCTCAGGCAACGGTCAATGTGGCGGACGGTCTTTTCGTCCGGATCACGATCCTTTTCCAGCATGTCCTTCATCAGGTAGATGCGGCCGCGCGGACTGTCGAGTTCGTCGCCCAGAACCTGGTAGGTCGGACAGGTTGCGGTGCAAAAGCCACAGTGAACACAGGCTCGCAGGATTTCATTACTGCGCGCGGTGGCGGGATCCTGTAGCTGCTCTTCGGTGAAGTCGGTGCGCATCGTGTTATCCCATCAGCCCCGGATTGAGTATGCCGCGCGGATCGAATTGCGCGCGCAGGCCCGCCGAAAGCACGGCCAGCGGTTCTGGTTCGGGTTGAAACGCCCCACCCGTGCTATCCCCGCGCACAAGCGTTGCGTGCCCGCCCTTTTCGGATACCGCGAACCTGATCGCACCCGCGCCCGTGCCTTCCGGCACAAGAAGCCAGACAAGCCCGCCACCCCAATCATATACCGCTTCAGCGCCATCGACCTGTGCCACGATACCGGGCGCATCGCCGGGCTTGACCGACAGGCGCCAGACATCGCCGGCCCGGTCATGAAAAGGCCCTACATCCCGAATGTATGCCCATCCCGCACGCGCCAGTTCGGGATCTGTCTCGGCTGTGACCTGCGCGAACGCATCAATCCGTTTGCCGAGTTCGGAAAGGCGGTAAGCGACGGAGGTCTCGGAACCTTCCAGGCGAATCATCGTAACAGGGTGCCCGGTCATGCCTCTTTGCAGATGCGCGGCGCCCGTCACCTCGTAAGGTGAGCCGAGTGCCTGCGACAGTGCGCGAACGGCCGTAGCGTCGTCGAGCCCCTCCATCAGCAACACGCCTGTGCTCCTGGATGACGGCAGCACCTTGAGCGACAGTTCGGTAATGACGCCAAGTGTACCGTGGCTTCCGGCCATCAGCTTGACCAGATCATAGCCGGTAACGTTCTTCATCACCCGGCCGCCATTCGAGATCATGCGGCCCCGGCCATCGGAAAAACGCACCCCGAGCAGAAAATCACGCGCCGCGCCACATTGGATCCGGCGCGGACCGGATACGTTGGCGGCGAAGATACCGCCGATTGTCGGAGAGCCGGCGGTGCCCAGAAGCCCGCGGTGGTCCATCGGCTCGAATGCAAGGCGCTGGCCCTCGGTTTTCAGCGCCGCCTCGATATCGGCAACGGGTGTGCCCGCCTTGGCCACGAGGGTCAGCGCACCGGGTTCGTAGTGCACGATCCCGTTGAGCGCACTGGTGGAAAGCTCGTCGCCATCCACGGGCCTGCCGATGGGCCGGGTGCCGCCGCCCATGACATGCAGCGGGCCATCGGCATCACGGATGATCTCGGCAAGCTCTTCTTCGGTTCCGGGTTTCAAGCGTTTCACCATGCTGGACTCAGGAGGTAGGGTTTGTCCGCCACCCTGCTCACTCCGCGGCGATGCGGCGGCCCGCGCTGTCGTCAAGCGGGAATACCTTGGCCGGGTTCAACAGCCAATCGGGGTCGAACACGTCCTTGACGGCCATCTGCATTTCCAGATCATGCGGGGCGAACTGGCTGCGCATGAGGTCGCGCTTTTCCACCCCCACGCCATGCTCTCCGGTCAGGCATCCGCCGACCTCCACACAAAGCTTGAGGATTTCAGCACCAAACGCCTCGCACCGCTCAAGATCGCCGGGTTTGTTGGCGTCGAAGAGGATCAGCGGATGCATGTTCCCGTCTCCCGCATGGAAGACATTGGCAACGTCGAGGCCGAATTCATCCGACATCTCGGCGATGCGGCGCAGCACAAGGGGCAGTTGGCTGACCGGGATGGTGCCGTCCAGACACATGTAGTCATTGATCTGCCCCATCGCCCCGAATGCCGACTTGCGGCCCAGCCAGATACGGGCGCTTTCCTCCGCGGAGGCGCTTTGCCTGAGCTCCACGGGATCGTGGCGCCGGGCAATTTTCGAAATGATTTCAAGTTGTTCGTCGATCTCTTCGTCACTGCCTTCGACCTCGACGATCAACAGCGCTTCGCAATCGGGATAGCCGGCGCCGGCGAAATCCTCGGTCGCGCGGATGCAGGGGCGATCCATGAATTCGATCGCGACGGGCAGAACGCCGGCCCGGATGATGTCGGACACGCATTGTCCGGCTGTCTCATTGCTCTCGAAACCGATCAGCACGGGCCGCGCACCTTCGGGCTTGTGCAGGATGCGCAGGGTCGCTTCGGTGACGACCCCGAGTTGCCCTTCGGACCCACAGATCAACCCGAGAATATCAAGACCTTGCGCGTCCAGATGCGCCCCGCCGATCCGGGTAACCGTTCCATCCATCAGGACCATCGTGACGCCCATGAGGTTGTTGGTGGTTACCCCGTATTTCAGGCAATGGGCTCCACCGGAGTTCATCGCGATATTGCCGGCGATGGCACATGCGAGCTGACTGGACGGATCGGGCGCATAGAAGAAACCGGCCTCCTCCACGGCACCGGAAACCGACAGGTTCGTGCGCCCCGACTGCACCCGGATAAAGCGGTTTTCATAATCTGTTTCGATGACTTCGTTGAGTCTTGCCACCCCGAGAATCACGCTGTCTTCATTGGGCAAGGCGCCGCCGGCAAGTGAGGTTCCGGCCCCGCGTGGGACAACCGGCACACCCAGCTCGTGGCAGACGCGCAACGCCGCGGAAACCTCCTCGGTCGAGGCTGGCAGAACAACGGCAAGGGGCGGACACTTGTAGGCTGTGAGGGCATCGCATTCATAAGCGCGCGTTTCCACGGCGTCGGAAATGACCGCGTCCTTTGGCATAACCGCTTGCAACCGCCTTATTATTTCGTCCTTTCGGGCAAGGACGTCCGGATTTGGCCGGGGCATTTCCATGATGTGCCTCCTTTATTTGGTAAAAAAATATAACCAATTTTGAGTCCGGGCAAGAAAAACCCGCTGACGTGTCGCCGCAGGGGCAAACGTGGCATCCCGGCAACGCCAGGGCCGTTACACACAGACGTGACCAACACACGTCCGAATAATGGTTATCATCGCGCCATGAGATTGAGTCTCGCGATCCTTTTCTGTTTCGGCCTTGCAACACCTTCCTTTGCGGAAGGGCCCGAAATCGTTGATGTAAACGTCGAGAAGGCCAGCATGGGCTGGCGCTTCGAGGTAACTATCGAACATCCCGACACGGGCTGGGATCATTATGCCGACGGCTGGGAAGTGCTTGATTCGGAAGGTACCCAACTGGGCCTGCGCGTGTTGCATCATCCCCATGTGGACGAACAACCCTTCACCCGTTCGCTGAGCAGCGTGACCGTTCCCGACGGCACCCGCACTGTGTACGTGCGGGCGCGGTGTTCGATCGACGGCTGGAACGGGGAGCCTGTTGCGGTGCCCTTGCCCTTTTGACCATTCTGCCGGTTTTGAAAGGCGATCGTGACAAGGCATCCGAAGGCCAGCGCGGGTTTGCGTGCATGATCTTCCCGACACATCTTCAACTGCGACGCCCTTCACGCAACCACCCACCCAGAATCAGACCCGAGACAAGGATCAGGACCGCCCATTCCGGTAGCAGCGGTGTCTGCGACACACTGAGGGTGCGATAGGCGCCACGCGGCGTTATGCCGATCCAGCCGCGCCCCGCCGCCGGGCGCCCGGCACTGACCTCGCGGATGCGCGGCAAGCCGTCGTCCAGAGCCTTGACCCCGCCGCCAGTCCCGTCGATCACCGGGGCGAGGATATCTCCGGAGGCAATGGTGCGTTCAAATTCCACGGGGGCAGCGGGGCCAAGGCCGATCACCGCTGAACGGTCGCCGTTTTCCAGACGGTAAAGCCCGATTTCAGGTCCCTCATACAACGCTTCGAACCGGCCCGGCCCGGCCTTTTCCAGTTCGCGGGTGACAGTTTCGCCCGAGGGCGTCGTGATGGTCACGGACCCGGCCTCGTCACCGAGCGTCCGGCGAATGATTCGCATCCGTTGGCCGGTCGCCTCGGCGCGCAGGGCCTCTTCCTCGAGTTCGGGCTCCTTCATCATCCAGTGGGCCAGCCGGCGCAGCAGTTCAAGTTGCGGCCCGCCGCCCTCGTAACCACGATTCCACAGCCACGCGTGATCGGAGGCCAGCAGCGCCACGCGCCCTTCCCCGACCCGGTCGAGCACCAGAAGCGGGCGGTCGTCCGCCCCGGTCATCACCGTGTCACCGGCGGTGCCTTCCAGCTCGATCTGGCGTAGCCAGCGGCCCCATTCCCCCTCGTGCTGAGACGGAAGCCCGGCAGTCACGGGATGGCGGGCCCCAAGGTCCGTGACCGAAGGGCGATACCCTTCCTCAAGAACCCGGGCCGTCGGGCGCGCGGGCACGATCGCCTCCACCGGAGAGCGAAAGATACTGTCGGCACTGGCGAAATCGGGACCGGCGGCAAACAGGACCGCCCCGCCGGTTTCGACGTAATTGCGCACATTGTCCAGATAGATCCCGGGCAGGATGCCGCGACGCTTGTAACGGTCGAAGATGATCAGATCGAAATCGTTGATCTTTTCCAGGAACAGCTCTCGGGTGGGGAAAGCGATTAGGGAAAGTTCGCGCACCGGCACCCCATCCTGTTTCTCCGGTGGGCGCAGGATGGTGAAATGCACCAGATCCACGGAACTGTCGGATTTCAGAAGATTGCGCCATGTACGCGTGCCCGGATGCGGCTCGCCCGATACGAGAAGGACGCTGAGCCGGTCGCGTACACCGTTGATCTGAACCAGCGCAGTGTTGTTGCGATCGGTCAGTTCGCCCGGGGCCTCGGGGGTGGTGAACTGAAGCACGTTGCGCCCGCCATGCGGCAGGGTCAGGGGCAACTGCACCTCGCGGCCCACCGGAACGCTGAAGCGCTGCGGCGCGTCACCGTCGACCGAAATATCCAGCGGCACCTCGGTGGCGCCCTCGGGCGCGGCCCCGTCATCCGCAATCCTGAGCGTGAGCGTCACCTCCTCGCCCAGAATGGCAAAGGCCGGAGCGTTCTCGACGATCAACCGCCGGTCCCAATCCGTATCACGCCCGGTATGCAGCAGGTGCATCGGGGCCGGGACTCGTGGGGCACGGTCGATGTCGTGAATCTGCCCGTCGGACAGCAGGACGGCACCGGCAATGCGGCCGCGCGGTTCCTCGGCCAGTGCCTCGGACAGGGCCGTCATCAGGCGGGTACCGCCATTGTCAGGCGCATCGGGTACGGTTATACGGCGCAGCTCGGTATTTTCACGTTCTTCGATCCGGGCGGCCAACCTGTCAGCGTTGTCGGCGGTGGTGCGGGCCCGGCCGGCAAGCGACTGGCTGGCAGTTTCATCCTCGACCAAGAGAACGATATCGCTGAGTGCTTCACGATCCTCTCGCTGATAGGCGGGGCCGGCAAGCGCGGCCAGCACCACGAGCGCCGCAAGTCCGCGCAGGGCCCAACCGGAAAGCCCGCGCCAGAGCGCCACACCGATTCCCGCCGCCGAAAGCAGAGACAGCGCGGCAATCAGCCACCAGGGCAGCAGGGGATCGAAGACGACGGATGCGGTCATTGGCCAAGCCTGTCCAGAAGGGCGGGCACATGCACCTGATCGGACTTGTAGTTGCCGGTCAGCACATGCATCACGAGGTTGACGCCGAAACGGTAGGCCAGTTCGCGCTGCCGTTCCCCGGCAAACCCCCGGCCCACCGGAAAGAGCGGATTGCCGTTTTCGTCCATCGCCCAGGCCGATGCCCAATCATTCCCGCCGATCACAACCGGGGTCACGTTGTCATTGAGATCGCGGAAGGGCATCCCCTCGATCTTTTCGGCGTCAGGGGGCGCGGCTTCGACCCAGACCGGCCGCCCCGAGTGGCGGCCCGGAAAATCCTGAAGCAAATAGAATGTGCGGGTAAGGACATGGTCCTGCGGCACCGGTTCCAGCGGCGGAATGTCGAGCGGGCGCACGAGCCTCTGCAACCTTGCCCCGGTGGGCGAGGCGGTGCCGAAACCGGCAACGTCCGCGTCACGGGTGTCGAAAAGGATCATGCCGCCGGTGCGCAGGTATTCATTGAGCTTCGCGTAGGCGGGATCGGACGGGATCGGCTGATCCGGCGTCACCGGCCAGTAAAGCAGCGGGTAGAAAGCCAGCTCGTCGGTCTCCAGGTTCACGCCGATCGGGGCGGCGGGCTCCACCGAGGTGCGAAAGAACAGGGTTTCGGAGAGTCCGACGAGGCCGGCACGCGCGGTCTCGTCAAGCTGCTCGTCACCGGTTAGGACATGCGCCAGCACCACCTCCGAGGTAGCGCGGATCGCACGTTGGGCGGCCTCCCCGGATTGTGTGTGACCGGTGTGGGGCGTCAGCGTCAGGGCCATCGCCAGGACGAGCGCCGCACGCGCCGGCCAGAGCCGTCCGGACAGGGCCAGGGAGGCAAGGATGTCGGCCGTCAACAACCCGAGAGCCAGGCCAAGAAGCCAACCGCCGAGCGGTGTTTCAGCCGGTCGGGAAAGGCTTGTCACGTCCACGCGCGGCGGCCATGCGGCCGGGGCAAGGGCCGGATCGGAGCCGATAACGTTGCGCGCCAGCCATCGGTCCGGACCTTGGTAAACCCCCGGGCGCAGATCGGCACCGAGCGGCGCCGAGACAAGCCGCGCGCCGTCCACACCCGGCAGCGTGCCGGCCTCGTCCAGACGGCCGAGACCGTCGAGTACCTGAACCGGGCGCCATGTGGTGCCTTCAAGATCCTCCGGCGCGGGACGGGCAACAGACGCCGATACCGCCAGCCGTTCAAGCATCTGCACGAAGAGCCCGGACAACGGAAGCGAGGACCATTCGGCGTTCGCAGTGACATGAAACAGCACCACCTGTCCGGCGCCGACTCCCTTGCGCGTCACCAGCGGCGTGCCGTCCGAAAGCTGCGCGATCACCCGGTCGGCCAGCGTCGGATCGGGCTGCGCCATCACCTGCGCCGTCACCCGAACGTCATCGGGGATGTCCAGGCCTGCAAACGGGCTGTCCTCGGGGAAGGGAGCAAGGGATTTCGGCTCTCCCCAGCTCATGGCACCGCCCACGGTGCGGCCGCCGGCGCGCAGACGCACAGGCATCAATGGTGCCTCCTCGCGGCGCGACACATCGCTTGCGGCCAGCCGCGGCCCGGCGAACCGCAGCAGCATGCCGCCATTCTCGGTCCACTCCATAAGGGCGTCCCGTTCAGCCTGAGAGAGAGTGGCGACATCGGCCAGCACGATCACGTCCGGTTTGGCGGGCAGCATGTCCATCAGGGCGCCGTCCAGCATGTCGGCGGCCGGGGCGAGGGCCTGTTCAAGGTAATGAAGCGGTGACAGAAGCTCAAGCCCCTCACGGTCCTCGCGGCCGGCGATCAGAGCCACTTCGCGACGGCGCAGACTGTCATCGGTGAGCGTGACCGCGCCGGCATGGGCCTGACCTGCGATCTCGAACCGTGTCAGGCGGGCGCGCAGCTCGGACGGCAGGTTCAGCCCCCCTTCGGCGACGGTTTCACCGGCGGCGAAATCCAGCGGCAGTGTCGCCAGAATGCGCGGCACGCCCGATGGGTCGCGGCCATGCGCCTCGACGGTGACAGTCCGGTCGGGGCCGGCGCGCAGGCGGTGCGCGGACAGTTCGACGGACCCTCCCGACAGCACTGCGGGCGCCAATGCGATGACCGGCCGGGGGCTTTGCATGACGGTGACGGAGCCTCGGGATTCAAGCGCGGCAAGCAGAGCCGCCCGCCCGTCACGCCGCAGCCCATCCGACAGCCAGCGGCTTTCAAACGACCGCTCTCCGAGGGAAGCGGCCGCCTCCTCCATCATCGCCGTGGTCGGTACCCAGGGCTCCGGCGCCAGGCCGGCCAGACGGCTGCGCCACTCCTCGGCGGTGCGAAACACCGGCGCCTCCGGGTCGGTGAGCCGGAGGACGGAAACCGGACGCCCGTTGCGTCCCGCCTCGGCCAGCATGGTGTCCATCAAGGCCCGCTGCGCGGGCCAGTCCCGCGCCGATGCCCAACTTGCATCCATCACCAGAAGCAGCGGGCCGTCCCGCTTGGCCGTCGAAGGATCGCGCGGGTCGAGCACCGGCCCGGCCAGCCCGATGATCACCGCGGCTACCGCCAGCATCCGCAGAAGCAGGAGCCACCATGGCGTCCGGTCGGTCACTCTGTCGTCATCGGACAGCCCCAAAAGAAGTGCGACGCCGGGAAACCGGCGCCGGATCGGCGCCGGCGGCACAGCGCGCAGGATCAGCCAGAGGATCGGCAGCGCGGCGAGAGCCACGAGAAGCCAGGGCGCGGCAAAACCGACGGGACCAATGGTCATGTACCGGACCCTCCGGCAACGGAGCCGCGGTCGAACGCGCGGTAAAGCCACAAAAGCGCCGATTGCGGGCTTTCGGAGGTGTGATGGCAGTGATACTGCCAGCCGGTCGCCGAGGCGAGAGCCGCCAGCTCGTCCTTGCGGGCGGCAAGCCGCGCCACATACCGCGCGCGCAGGTCGCTGGCCTTGAGGGTTTCATGCGCCATCGTCCCGCCAACAGATTCGAAGATAGTGCGGCCACGATACGGAAATGCCTCTTCCGCCGGATCGAGTGTCTGCAGAATCAGGCCTTGCACGCCACGATCCGCCGCCTCGGTGAGGGCCCGGCGCACGGGATCGAAATCACCCAGGAAATCCGAAACGAAGAGCGCCCGGCCATAGGGCGGCAGGCCTCGCGTGTCGGGACTGGCATAGTCGCTTGCACCATCCTCGAGGACCAGAGCCGCGGCCAGGCGGGCGATCTGTGCTTCGCCCCGGCGCGGCGGCAGCGCCGCCCCGGTGAGGCCGACGCGTTCCCCGCCACGGTTGAGCAGCACCGCCACGGCAAGCGAAAGTAGGCGCGCGCGATCGGCCTTCTCCGGCAGTGTCTTGTCGGAGGTGAAGCGCATGGATGCCCCACCGTCCACCCAGAGCATGACGCTCTGGGCAATCTGCCATTCACGTTCACGCACGAATTGCGCGTCGCTCCGCGCGGACCTGCGCCAATCGATCATACGGCGCGAGTCGCCGGGCTGCACCGGCCGGTACTGCCAGAAATCATCTCCAAGCCCGGCGCGGCGCCGGCCGTGTTCACCAAGCAGTACGGCCCCGGCCAGATGCTCGGCCCGGGCCAGCAGTGGCGGAAGGCGCCCGGCCTCGGCCTCGGAGCGGGCGCGGAGGGGGGTGTCCTGTGATGTCAAGCGGCGGCCTCGGCACGGGTGACATGGTTAACGGTCGCGGCGATGAGATCGGGCAGGCTTTCGCCGCGGGCGCGAGCCGCGAAATTGAGCGCCATACGGTGAATCAGGACCGGTTGGGCCATCGCCGCCACGTCCTCGGCATCGGGGGCAAGACGGCCGTGCAGCATCGCACGGGCCCGCACCGTGAGCATCAGTGCCTGGGCGGCGCGCGGGCCCGGACCCCAGGCGACGCTGTCGCGCACCCGCTGCCCGGCGGAGTCGTCATCGGGGCGGAACGCGCGCACCAGATCAAGGATCTGTTCCAGTACCGCCTCGCCCACGGGCATGCGGCGCAGCAGTTCTTGTGCCTCGATCAATTCCTCTGCAGCGAAAATACGGTGTGACTCCGCGTCCTCCGACCCGGTGGTGGCCAGCAGGATGTCACGCTCGGTACCGCGGTCCGGATAATCCACGTCGATCTGTACCAGGAACCTGTCGAGCTGTGCTTCGGGCAAGGGATAGGTGCCTTCCTGCTCGATCGGATTCTGCGTGGCCAGAACATGAAAGGGCGGGGTCAGGGCGCGATCCTCGCCAGCCACTGTGACCTGACGTTCCTGCATGGCCTGCAGAAGGGCGGACTGGGTGCGGGGACTGGCGCGATTGATCTCGTCGGCCATCAGAAGCTGGCAGAAGACCGGGCCGGGAATGAACTTGAAGGCGCGTGCGCCGTCGTGTCCGGTTTCCAGCACCTCGGAGCCAAGGATGTCGGCCGGCATCAGATCGGGCGTAAACTGTATCCGGTTTGAGGCCAGCCCCATCACGGTGGCGACGGTTTCGACCAGCCGCGTCTTGCCAAGGCCGGGCAGACCGACCAAGAGACCGTGACCGCCGCAAAGAACCGCCGACAATGTCAGGTCCACGACCCGTTCCTGCCCGATGAAACGGCGCGTGATCGACGCCCGAGCTTCGGCGAGCCGGTCCTCCAGCGCCTCGATCCCGGCCAGCAGATCGGATTGATCGGTCATGGCAAAACTCCTGTCTGAGCCCTATGTACCCTTGAGTGTATCGCGCATGAAGGAAATGGCAAAAGCAATGAGCGGAGAAAATCTCACAACCCCGTCAGCCGAAAGCCTGGCAGAGGCAGCGCGCGCCGCTCAGGACAAGGGCCTCCCACCCGTCCACGAGTGGACGCCGGACTTCAGCGGCGACATGGATATGCGGATCGCGCGGGACGGCCGGTGGTTCTATCTTGGCAGCCCGATCGAACGGCCGGGTCTGGTGCGGCTGTTCTCGACCATCCTGAGGCGGGACGGAGAGGATTATTTCCTCGTCACCCCGGTCGAGAAGGTCGGGATAACGGTGGACGACGCCCCTTTCGTAGCTGTGGATTTCGAGGCGGAAGGCAGCGGAGACGCCCAAGAGCTGATCTTCGAGACCAATGTCGGCGACCGTATGGTTGCCGGACCCGACCATCCGATTCGGGTCGAACGTGACGGCGATACCGGCGAACCTTCGCCCTACGTTCTGGTCCGCGACCGGCTGGAGGCGCTCATTGACCGCAAGAGTTTCTACCGCCTGGTGGAAATCGGGGGCCATCGCGATGGCTGGTTCGGACTGTGGTCGGGCGGAGAGTTCTTCCGTGTCATCCCGTCAGAGGAGATGGACGTTGACTGAGGCTGCGAAAGGTCACGCGGTGATCGTCGGTGTCGGGGACGGCCTGTCGGCGGCGCTGGCGCGGCGCTTCGCGGCGGCGGAATATGCCCTGACGCTGGCGGCGCGGGACATTGCAAAGCTGGAGGCACTGGCGGTTGAAACCGGCGCGGCGCGCAAGTCGCTCGACGCCGCCGATGCAACTTCCGTCTCGGCGTTTTTCGCAGGACTCGCGGAGGCGCCGCGCGTGGTGATCTACAACCCGTCGGCGCGGGTGCGCGGGGCGCTTGTCGAACTTGATCCGGACGCCGTGCGCCGGGCCCTGGAGGTCACGGCAATTGGCGCATTCCATGTCGGACAGGCAGCGGCGGCGCACATGCTGGCCACCGACCCGAGGGACGGGACGCGCGGCACCATAATGATGACCGGCGCCTCGGCGGGAGTGAAGGGATTTCCCCGCTCAGCGCCCTTCGCGATGGGCAAGTTCGCGCAACGCGGCCTTGCGCAGTCGATGGCGCGGGAGCTGCATCCGCAGGGCATTCACGTCGTATGGATCAACATCGACGGCGCCATTCGAAATCCGGGCCGGACAGAGCCCTCGGACAACCCCGACAGCATGCTAGACCCCGACGCCATCGCCGCGGCCTATCTTCAGCTTGCCGAACAGGACCGCTCGGCGTGGTCGGATGAGTTGACCCTCAGGCCGTGGGTGGAGCGGTTCTGAACCGCCGGGCCTGTCTCACACCGTGCCGAGAGCCTGCGTCACATCCGCGATAATATCGGCAGTATCCTCGATCCCGACGGACAGTCGAACCAACCCCGGCGTGATCCCGAGCGCGGCACGACGCTCCTCGGACAGGCGTTGATGGGTGGTGGTTGACGGATGGGTGGCGATGGATTTCGCATCACCCAGATTGTTCGAGATCAGGACCAGCCCCAACGCGTCGAGAAACGCGAAGGCCGCCCGGCGCCCGCCGGCAAGGTCAAGCGAAACGACCGTACCGCCATTGCCGCCCATCTGTCGGGTGACAAGGGCGTGCTGCGCATGTCCGTGATGACCGGGATAGATCACCCTTGAAAGCGCGCTGTGCCCCTCAAGCGCATCGGCCAACGCCCGCGCCGAGGACGCCTGCGCACGCACACGCAGATCCATCGTTTCCAAACCCTTGAGCATGATCCACGCGGTAAAGGGCGACATGGAGCCGCCGGTATGCTTCATGTAGGGTTCAACCGTGCCGCGGATGAAATCGCGGGATCCGAGAATAACCCCGCCAAGGGCCCGCCCCTGCCCGTCGATATGCTTCGTGGCGGAATAGATCACCACATCGGCGCCCTGCGCGATGGCATCCGAGAAGATCGGCGTGGCGAAAACGTTGTCGACGATCACAGTGGCGCCGGCATCGTGGGCGATCTGCGCGACCGCGGCGATGTCGATCACCTCCAGCGTGGGGTTGGCGATGGTTTCGAAGAATACCGCGCGTGTGCCGGGGCGCATGGCCGCGCGCCATTGTGCAAGATCGGTTCCGTCCACGAAGCTGACCTCGACGCCAAAGCGGGTCAGGATCTCCTCCAGAACATAGAGGCATGACCCGAAGAGCGCCCGCGAGGCGACGACATGATCGCCTGCCCGCAGCATCGCGGTCAGCGCGCCGGAGACAGCGGCCATGCCCGACGCAGTGGCGAACGCATCCTCGGCCCCTTCGATGGCGGCTATCCGATCCTCGAACATGGCAACGGTGGGGTTGCCGTAACGGGCATAGATAAATTCATCATCACCGGCGCCAACGAAACGGGCCTCGGCCTGGGCCGCGCTGTCATACACGAAACCCTGAGTCAGGAAGATCGCCTCGCTCACCTCGTTATAGGCGCTGCGCCGCGTGCCACCATGGACCAGTTTCGTGCGGTCCTGCCAACTTTCGTCGATGTCCTTCTTCATGTCCGTCCTCCAGGGCCGTGGCCCGACAAAAAAACCCCTGTCGCGGTCAAGCGAAAGGGGCTCCTTCATCCTGACCTCTTTAGCGGTGTTGTTTAACGTGGCCCGCAATCCGGTTAACAAATCGCCACATGGAAATTCTTAGCCTCGGGGGTGTTGCGCGTCAACACCGTCACCAGCCTTTAACCATAGCTTCACAAGAGCTTCGTATGGTTCGCCTAAGCGCTCTACACAAGATGTGGTGGGAGAGCAGGGCGATGCCTCTTTTACAGGTCAACGCGGGACGGGACGGGCCGGAGCCGGGCGCAAATCACGCACCACTGAATCCCGCTCTGGTCCGGGCACTTGATACCGATCCTTCCGGACCGATCATCGTCATGGTTCACGGGTTCAAGTTTTGTCCCGGCAGCGCAGCGACCTGCCCGCATCGGCACATATTGTCACTGAGCCCTCGGGCAGGCTGCTGGAAGGCGCTTAGCTGGCCGCGAGGCTTGGGGTTTGGCGCCGGCGCACCGGACGAGGGGCTGGGTATCGCATTCGGCTGGCCGGCCCGCGGCTCGATCTGGCGGGCCTATGACCGGGCCGAGCAGGCTGGCGACGCGCTGGCGCGGGTTATCGCCGCCATCCGCCGGATCGCGCCCGCCCGCCCGATTCATGCCCTTGCGCATTCGCTGGGCGCGCGTGTTGTACTGACTGCGTTGCGCCGACTGAACGCGGGTGACGTGGACCGCGTCATCCTGCTGGCAGGAGCCGAATACGGCGCCACGGCAAGCGACGCACTTTCGTGCGGGGCCGGTCGCACAGCCGACGTGATCAACATCACAAGCCGCGAGAACGATCTGTTCGATTTCATGATGGAGCGGTTGATCGCAGCCCCGGAACCCGGTGACAGGATGATGAGCCATACACTGCCGCGCCGGCCCAACACCCTGACAGTGCAGATGGATCATCACGGCACGCTGGAGGCACTGGACCGGGCCGGATACGTGATCGCGCCGCCATCGGCGCGGATCTGCCACTGGTCTTCGTATCTGCGGCCCGGCGTGTTCGATTTCTACCGGGCACTGCTGCGCCAGAGCCGGCAGATGCCGCTGGCACGGTTGCGTGCCGTGCTGCCGGAGCGCCCGGATCCGCGATGGTCGCGGATCTTGCCCGCGCCGACACTGCCAAGGAACCTGCCGTTGGGTCGAAATGCCGCCTCCTGACCGGGCCGTTGACGTTCAGGTGTCGTTTCCGGCCCCGTCATCATCCGTGCCAAGACCATGATCGCGAAAGAGCCGCCCTTGCAGCACGAAGAAAAGGAAGATCGCCGCGGTCAGACCGAAGGTCTTGAAATAGACCCAGGCCTCCTCGGTCATGGTGCGCCATATCACCTCGTTGAGAAGCGCAAGACCAAGAAAGAAAGCCATCAGCCGACGGGTGAGGATCATCCAGCCCTCGCGTGTCAGGGGCATCAGGCCCTCCATCACGTATTGCAGCCAGGATTGCCCGCGCAGCAGCCCCAGGCCCAGCAGCCCACCGAACAGCAGGTAGATGATCGTCGGCTTCATCTTGAAAAACCGCGGATCGTTGAACCAGACGGACAAACCGCCGAACACCACGATCAGGAGCGCGGTAACAACCTGCATCCGCGACAGATGTCCGGTCAGCCTCCACAGCAGGCCCATCGACAGCAGGAAGACCGGAATGAAGCCCGCGGTGACGACGATGAACCCGTCATATTCGACCCCCGAGATAGTGAAAATGCGGTCCTTCAGCCACAGATAGGCCACGAAGAACGCGAGGATCGGACCGAATTCCAACCCCGCCTTCAGGGTGCCGTTGACTTGCCTTTCGGTCATGTACCTGCCTCCGTCATGCGCCTGGCGGCGCCGGTTATCCACCCATCTCAACTATCACAGCACCCGCCGCGATCAATGTCATTAGCGCGATACGGCGCGGGCCCACCGTCTCGCGCAGCACAAGCCAGCCGGTCAGCGCCGCGAAGACGGTCGAGGTCTCCCGCAGAACTGCCGCCTCCCCGACCTTGTCGAGGCGGGTGGCCAGCATCACGGAGCCAAAACTGCCAAACGCGACGAACGCGCCGGCAAGCCCGCGCAACGCCAGTGGACGCAAGGCAATGCCCGACAGTCGCCGGCGCAGGGGCGTGAATGCGAAAAGCATGGGAAAATCGAACGCCGACAGAAAGAAGAACCACACCAGGAACGTGAAGGGATCGACGGCGGACCGGATTCCGAAGGCGTCATAAGTGGTATAAAGAGCCACGAAAAGACCGGTACCCAAAGCAAGACCGAGCGCCGGAACCAGTGTTTCCCTGTCCGTGACCAGAAACATCAGGTTATAGACCGCAAGCCCGAAGATGCCCGACAGCAGAACCCCCAGACCCAGCCACTGGACCGATGTGAAAACCTCGCCGAAAAGGAACCACGCCCCGATGACGGCGAAAAGCGGCCCGGTGCCGCGCACCACCGGGTAGACGACCGTGAAGGCGCCACGGCTGTACGCCATCGCCTGCAAGACCTTGTACAAGAAATGAATGATGACGACGCCCACGAAGATCGGCCACATGTGCGGCTCCGGCCACGGCACGAGAAAGAGCAACGGAAACGACACCCCCACGAGGCACGCGTCGATCGCCCCGCGGCTCAACCACGGGTCATGGCGCGCCTTCTGCAAGGATCCGAAGACCGCATGCAGGAAAGCCGCCAGCAGGGCCAGTATCATGGCAAGCCGTTGACCGGACCCGGTGCCTTCAAGGGAAATCAGCCACTCGCTCATCGCCGCCGGCACGCTGGCCCGAGCCCGCGGCGTGCCAGGCGCCCGACAGTGCCGGGCCAGCTGCCGCGGGACAAAGACGCCCAGGGCAGACTCATTCGGCATCGAGTCCGGTCAGGGCCGCGGCGAATTCCTCGGGATCGAAGGGCGCCAGATCGTCGATCTGTTCACCAACGCCGATGGCGTGTATCGGCAGACCGAACCTATCGGCCAACGCCACCAGAACGCCGCCCCGCGCGGTACCGTCCAGCTTGGTCATGACAAGGCCCGAAACATCGGCCAGTTTGCGGAAAATCTCGACCTGGCTGAGGGCGTTCTGCCCGGTGGTGGCATCAAGGACAAGCAGCGTGTTGTGGGGCGCATCCGGATCTTTCTTGCGGATGACGCGGACAATCTTGGCCAGCTCCTCCATCAGGTCGGCGCGGTTCTGCAACCTCCCGGCCGTGTCGATCATCAGAAGATCGGCCCCCTCCGCCTCTGCCTTTTCCATAGCATCGAAGGCAAGGCTGGCCGGGTCGGATCCTTCGGGCGCGGTGAGCACCGGAACACCGGCCCTTTCGCCCCAGATCTGAAGCTGTTCGACAGCCGCGGCCCGGAACGTGTCGCCGGCCGCGATCACCACCTGTTTGCCGGCGGCCCGGAACTGGCTGGCGAGCTTGCCTATGGTGGTGGTCTTGCCCGATCCGTTCACCCCAACCACAAGCACCACTTGCGGGTTCCTGGGGTAGATCGGCATCGGCCTCGCCACCGGCTCCATGATGCGGGCGATCTCCTGCGCGAGGATACCCTTGACCTCGCGGGAAGAAAGGCGCCGGCCCATGCGCCCCTCGGCCATGTTGGCGGTCACACGCAACGCCGTTTCGACGCCCATGTCAGTGGTGATCAGGAGTTCCTCGATCTCTTCTAGCATCCCGTCGTCGAGCACCCGGCGCGGTGCACCGGCGGCATCCGCGCGCCCCAGGAGACGGCCAAGCAGCCCCGTGCGGGCAGGACTTTCGGCATCGGCTGACATTTCGGGATCGGGTGGCGGCGCCTCTGCGGATGCCGGCTCCGCCGCGCTGTCCTCTATTATGGCCTCGAGCCCCTCGTCGATCTTCGAGGAGGATTTGAAAAGCCGTTCCTTGAGCTTGCTGAAAAACGCCATGCCTACAAAGCCTCGTCTGGTTCCGACCTGCACCTAATGCGGATCGCGCCGGGATGGAAGCCTCGGGCCGGCCGAGGGTTTCGCTTCGGCCGGCACGCGATCCGCGATAGGGTCGTCGCGGAAACCATGGGGAACCACGTCATGACAGACCCCGCCACCCCCTCGGTCACAAGGGTCGTGATCGCCTTCATCCTGGACCTTCTGATCAGTTTCTTCGTGATCGGCTACGCGATCAGGCTGCTGACCGGCGCGACAACCGGCTCCGGATTCACCCTGACCGGCCTGCCCGCTATCGTCGCACTGGCCTTGTGGATCACCTACATGGTGGCGATGCCCCGCCATGGCGGAAGGCTCTTCCAGCGACTGCTGGATGCGCGCCCGGGAAGGGATCGGCTCGGATAAGGCCCTGATGCAGGTCCGTGCGGCAGGATCCCGCAGGCCACGTCACCCGCCGCGGCCATGTCCCCGGCAGTTTCTTCCGCCCGCCTGCACGGCCCGGCACATGCCCCGCCCGCTTTGGGGCCACGCCGCCGCAAACGGGATGCCCCCCGAAATGCAGCAGGACAGAATAATGAGAACGACGGTCTTCATCTTTCTCCAAATACTCCCGCCGGAGGCTCCCGAGACGAAGGCCAGGGGCCGGAGGCGAGACAGGACAGCGCGCCTGAAAGGCGCTCGTTACGGCAAGGGCAGGGGCACGGCGTCCGGGCCGGGGATCTCAGATCTCGTCCGGGAAGTGCTGCATCGTCAGGCGGATCGGGTTGGGCGCCGCCTGCCCCAACCCGCAGATAGAGGCATCGGCCATGGCGGTACAAAGCTCATCCAGAAGACCCTGATCCCAGCAGTCTTCCTGCATCAGCTTCACGGCCTTCTCGCAGCCCACCCGGCACGGCGTGCATTGCCCGCAGCTTTCATCCTCGAAAAAGCGCAGCATGTTGAGCGCCGCGGCGCGGGCGCTGTCATGATCGGACAGCACCACCACGGCGGCGGAGCCGATGAAGGATCCGTGCGGTTGCAACGTGTCGAAATCCAGGGGCACATCGTCCAGGGATGCCGGCAACAGACCCGATGACGGCCCCCCGGGCTGGTAGGCCTTGAAGGCATGGCCGTCCAGCATTCCACCGGCGGCCTCGATCACGTCGAGGATGGTGGAGCCGGCGGGCAGAAGGTGGACGCCCGGAGACTTCACCCGGCCCGAAACCGAGTAGGAGCGCAGACCGTGGCGCCCGTTCTTCTCGACCCCCGAAAGAACCTCCCCGCCCTCGCGCAGCACGCGGGTGACCCAGTGCAGGGTTTCGACGTTGTTGACCAGTGTCGGGCGCCCGAAAATGCCGACATTGGCCACGAAGGGCGGCCGGTGGCGCGGCAGGCCGCGCTTGCCCTCGATGGATTCGATCATCGCGCTTTCTTCGCCGCAGATATAGGCACCGGCACCACGCCGAAGGTCGATATGCCCGGGTGCCACGATCCCGGCCTCTTCGAGCGCGTCGATCTCGCGGCGCAGTATCTCAAGCACCGCAGGATATTCGTCCCGCATGTAGATGAAGCAGGTTTCCGCCTCCACCGCCCAGGCCGCGATCAGCATCCCCTCGAGGAAGACATGCGGTTCGCGTTCGAGGTAATATCGGTCCTTGAAGGTTCCCGGTTCACCCTCGTCACCGTTGACCGCCACGTAGCGCGGTGCCTTTTCGGCGCGGACAAAGCCCCATTTCCGGCCCGACGGGAAGCCGGCGCCACCCAGCCCGCGCAGGCCCGAATCAAGCAGCGTCTGCTGAACGGTCTCGAAATCGCCGTCCTTGCGCAGAGTTTCCAGCGTCTGATACCCGCCGGCGGCGCGATAGGATTCGAATCCCTGATAATCGGGCAGACGGGCGTGGGTGTCGCCGACCGCAATGGCCTCCTGCACCTTTTCGGGAGTCGCGTGGTCGATATGGTTATGGCCCAGTTCAAGCACCGGCGCGGTATCGCAACGCCCCATGCAGGGCGCCCGGACGACCCGGACCTCGGCCGGGTCCGTTCCCGCCTCCAGCGCCTGTTTGAGTTCCTGCGCGCCGGCCAGCTCGCACGAAAGCGAATCGCACACCCGGATGGTCAGGGCTGGCGGCGGCGCCTCCCCTTCCTTCACCACGTCGAAATGCGCATAGAAGGTGGCGACCTCGTAGACCTCGGCCTGGGCGATGCGCATTTCCTCGGCAAGAGCGCGCAGATGCGCGGCTGACAGGTGTCCGTATTCATCCTGGATCAGGTGCAGGTACTCGATCAGCAGGTCACGGCGGCGCGGGCCATCCCCGAGCAAAGCGCGGACCTCATCCCAGGGCTGATCCTCGAGCTGGCGGCCCTTGGGGGTATGGCGCCCCTTGCCCTTGCCCGATTTCCAGACGCCCTTGCGTTCATCCAGTGCCATTCCAAGCCCCTTTTTCACTCAGGCACAGGCATACCGGGCTGCCCGCCCTGACGCGAGGCCAAAAGCGACAAATCCCCTGCCGGAAACGTTGGGCCTGCCGCAAAAAACCCTTCGTCCTGCCGGACCGGTGCCCGATTTTTACTCCTATCCTCGCGGCGACGTATTGCCCCGGAGCCGGACCCGAGATGTCATTTTTCGCCCTGGCAACACTTCTGCCATTTGCACTGACTGTGATGGCGGCATTGCATGGCGGCGCCTGGGGCTGGCTTGCGCTCGGTGCAATGACGGTGCTTATCGTCGTGCTGGACCGGCTGACTGCCCGTCACACACGCAACGCCGATCCGGCAGCCGAATTCCCGGCCGCAACGCCACTTCTGATCGTGCTGGGAATCATGCATCTGCTGCTTCTTGCGCTGATCGTCCGGAGTTCGGGCAGCAATACCGGGCTGGACACATCCGAAAAGCTGCTGACCGGCATCGCGGCCGGCATGATTTTCGGCCAGATCTCGCATCCAGTCGCGCATGAGTTGATTCACCGTCCGGCCCGGGGTCTGCGCCTGCTGGGGCGGGTGATGTACACCTCTCTGCTGGTCGGTCACCACGCCAGCGCCCATCTGCGCGTGCATCACGTCCATGTGGGAACGGAAAAAGACCCCAGCAGCGCAAGGCTGGGCGAGGGATTTTACCGCTTCGCACTGCGTGCCGCCCCGGGCGCCTTCATGGCCGGGCTGCGGGCAGAAAGCCGCCTGCGTGCGAAGGGCGAGGCCGCGCGGCGACGCCCGCATCCTTATGTCTTTCATGTAGTAGGGGCCATTCTCACGGTGATCGCGGCCCTGCTCCTAGGTGGCCTTGTCGGGGCGGGTTTTCTTGTGGCGGTGAGCCTCTATGCACAGATCCAGATGCTGTTGTCGGACTATGTACAGCACTACGGGCTGCGGCGGCGAGCCCGGCCCGACGGCACGCCTGAACCGGTCGGCCCGCAACATTCCTGGAACGCACCGTTCCGTTATTCCTCTGCGTTGACGCTGAACGCACCGCGGCATTCGGACCATCACGTGGCCCCGTCGCGGCCTTACCCGGCATTGCGCTTCGACGCTGAAATGCCGGTTCTTCCGGCCTCGGTTCCGGTCATGGCAGTGGTCGCATTGGTGCCGCCCCTGTGGCGGCGGATCATGGACCCGCGTTGCGAGCGGCTGAGTGGCGCGCGAAACTTCGCGACACGGGGGCGTGGAATGAAAAACCGTCTGGCCTGACGGTCGCGGCTCTGCCAAGGTCGGGCCATGCGACCATCGGCTCTCATCTCCTGTTGTCTCCTGTTTGCCGTGACCGCCGCAGCCGCGGCACAGGACCGGATGAGCGCCGAGGAGTTCGATTCCTACACGCGCGGCAAGACCTTCTACTACGGCAGTGACGGGCAGGCCTACGGAGCCGAGGAATACCTTGGAAACCGGCGGGTCCGGTGGTCCTTTCTGGATGGCAAGTGCCGCGCCGGATATTGGTACGAGCAAGACGGCGAGATCTGCTTCGTGTACGAGGACCGGCCCGAACCGCAATGCTGGAGCTTCCGCCGGACAGCCGGGGGGCTGGTTGCCCGTTTCGAGAACGACCCGGAGCACCGCGAACTCTACGAGGTGGAACAGAGCGAGGAACCTCTGATGTGCCTCGGTCCCGAAGTCGGGGTCTGACCAGAGGCATTCCCGGTCCGGTCGCGCAGATGTGTGCGGATGCGCGCGGGCGTGGGGTTTGGGGGCCACGCACCAAGCTGTTACGATGGAACCCGAACAGCCGGAACAGGAGCACACGATGACCGCAGCCCCGAGAACCGCAATCCTCGCAGCCGCCCTGGCCGTGTCGGGCATGGCACTGGCCGGCGAGACAGCCGCGCCGGAAGGCGCGAAGGCGTATTTCGTCAACCTCCGGGACGGGGCGGCGGTTTCTTCCCCGGTCCGGGTCGTTTTCGGGCTGCGCGGCATGGGCGTGGCCCCGGCGGGCACGCAACGCGCCAACACCGGCCATCACCACCTGCTCATCGACCGTCCGCCACTTGGCGAGGGCGCAGAGGGCGAGCTGAACGCACCGCTTCCGGCGGACGATCACCACCGGCATTTCGGCGGTGGACAGACCGAGACGGTTCTTGATCTGCCGCCCGGTGAACACAGCCTGCAACTGGTTCTGGGCGACAAGTCCCATGTGCCCCACGAGCCGCCCGTCGCCTCCCGGGTAATCACCATCACGGTGGAGTGACAGGCCGCTCCCGCGCCCTTTTCGTGGCGGTGGCGCAAGGCGGGCCCGGTTCAGAGGTCGGCAGCCAGTCTCGTGCCCTGATCTATGGCGCGCTTGGCATCAAGTTCGGCGGCCACGTCCGCCCCGCCGATCACATGCGCCGGCACGCCCCGCGCGGCCAGGTCGTCGGCCAGCGACCGCTGGCTCAACTGCCCCGCACAGAGCACGATCGTGTCAGCGGCGATCAGGCGAGGGTTGTCACCCGCCTCGCCATCGCTGACATGAAGGCCTTCGGCGTCAATGCGATCGTAATTGACGCCGCTGACCATTTCGACATTCTTCATCCTGAGCGCCACCCGGTGGATCCATCCGGTTGTCTTCCCCAGCCGCTTGCCGGGTCTTTCGGCTTTGCGCTGCAACAGCGTCACCTGCCGCGCGGGCGGCGCCGGCTGCGGGCCGCCGGACGCCAGGCCGCCGCGGGTGGCGGCCGGATCGCCCACCCCCCATTCACGCCGCCACGCCGACAGGTTCTCGGTCGGGCTTTCGCCTTCGTGAACGAGGAACTCCGCCACGTCGAAGCCGATGCCACCCGCACCCACGATCGCCACACGCCGGCCCACCGGGGCCTTGCCGCGCAGCACGTCGATGTAACTCAGAACGTTCGGCCCGTCCTCGCCCGGAATTCCGGGATCGCGTGGAACAACTCCGGTTGCGACGATCACCTCATCGAACCCTGCAAGATCCTCCGCAGTCGCAGCGGCGCCCAGGCGCAGGGTCACGTCCAGCCGGTCGAGCATCGTCTCGTACCACGCCACCAGACCATGAAACTCTTCCTTGCCCGGGATTTCGCGGGCCATGTTGAGTTGCCCGCCAACCCGTGATTCACGCTCGAACAGGGTCACCCGATGGCCCCGTTCAGCCGCGGTCATCGCCGCCGACAACCCTGCCGGCCCGGCCCCAACCACCGCGATTCTCCGCGACTCCGGTGCCGGCGCAATCCGCAGTTCAGTTTCGTGGCAGGCGCGTGGATTCACCAGACAGGTAGAGATCCGTCCGCTGAACGTATGATCAAGGCAGGCCTGGTTGCAGGCAATGCAAGGGGCGATGGTATCGGCCGCCCCGGCCTCGGCCTTGGTGACGAAATCGGCGTCGGCCAGGAAAGGGCGCGCCATCGACACCATATCGGCGCAGCCTTCAGCAAGAACCTTCTCGGCCACCTCCGGCGTGTTGATCCGGTTCGAGGTTATCAGAGGGATGCCGACCCGGCCCATCAGCTTCTTCGTGACCCACGCGAAACCCGCCCGCGGCACCGAGGTGGCGATGGTGGGGATGCGCGCCTCGTGCCAGCCGATACCGGTATTGATGATCGTTGCGCCGGCCGCCTCGACCGCCTGCGCAAGCTGCACGACCTCGTCGAAGGTGGAGCCGTCGGGCACCAGGTCGATCATGGAAAGGCGGTAGATCAGGATGAACTCCGGGCCCACGGCGGCGCGGGCGCGGCGCACCACCTCCACGGGCAGGCGCATGCGGTTCTCGTAGGAGCCGCCCCAATGATCGGTGCGCTTGTTGGTATGGGTGACCAGGAACTGGTTCAGGAAATAGCCCTCGGAGCCCATGATCTCGGCCCCGTCATATCCGGCCTCCCGCGCGCGGGCGCACGCCGTGACAATATCAGCGACCTGCTTCTCGATCCCCGCCTCGTCGAGTTCCGTCGGCTGGAAGGGCGAAATCGGAGACTTGATCGGAGACGGCGCCACACATTCGGGTCCATAAGCGTAGCGGCCGGCGTGCAACACCTGCATGGCGATCAGACCGCCTTCGGCATGAACCCGGTCCGTCACGCTGCGGTGATTTTCGATATCCTGCGGAGTGAACAGGCCCGCCGCGCCGGGAAAGACCCCGCCCTCGCGGTTGGGCGCCATGCCCCCCGTCACCATCAGGGCGGCGCCGCCCCGGGCACGGGCGGCATAGAACTCTGCCACCCGGGTCCAGTCCTTCGTTTCCTCAAGCCCGGTATGCATCGACCCCATGACCACGCGATTCCTGAGCGCGACATGGCCAAGGTCGAGCGGGGCAAGCATATGGCTGTAAGTCGGCATGCGCGTCCTCCCGTGTCATCGGCGACCATGCCGCGCCGGAGTCGGGATGTCACTCCCAACGCTGCGTTACCCTCCGCGCCGCGGCCCCGGAAGAACATGCCGCGCGCGACAGGCAGGATGCTGGCCACGACGACACCGGCCCCGGCGAAGGAGACCGCAAACCGCAACCTGAACGTAAACCGTGGCCAAATCCATTGCGCCGCTCTGTCAAAGGGCGACCAGACAGCCTGGCAGTTCGGAACGTGGCGGCCACGCCTCATCATGCGATGCGCGCCACGGCGCCGGCCAGCACCTTGAGCCCAAGGACGAGGTCCGCCTCCTCGGTGTCTTCGGCGAAATCGTGGCTGATGCCCCCGATCGACGGCACGAAAAGCATGCCGGTGGGAAGGACGGGAGCAAGGTTGGAGGCGTCATGCAACGCGCCCGAGGGCATATCACGCCACCTTCCCGGCACCTCTTCTTCCGCGGCCGCAGCCAGCGCCATGCGAAACCGTCCATCCATCGGCACCGGCGAGAGGTCGCCCAACGGCTTCAGCTCCGATTCCAGACCGCGGCCTGCGCAGATTTCATCAAGCAGGCCGCGAACGGATTGTTCGATGCGATCCAGACGGTCGGCGTCGGAGTCTCGCCATTGCACCGTGAACCGCACCTCGCCGGGGACGATGGAAGGCGCATTCGGATGCAGCTGGACCCGGCCGATTGTCCAGACGGTCCGGGGTGTCACGATTTCCTCCAGCCGTCCGTTCAGAGCGACACAAAAGGCAGCGAGCCCCTGGAACGCATCGCGACGCTGATGCATCAGGGTGGTACCGGCGTGATTCTGGCGACCCCTGAGCGTGACTTCCAGCATGCGCGAACCGACGATATCCGTCACCACGCCAACAGCCTCGCCCGCCTCGTCGAGTGTCAGCCCCTGTTCGATATGCATCTCCATAAAGCCCGAGAACCACGCCGGATCGACATACCCGCCGGACATGTCCGCCATCGCCGCACGCGCCTCGGCCAGCGTGATCCCGTCCGCATCGACATTTCGATCGGCTTCCTCGCGGGATAAAAGACCCGAGAAAACCGCGCTGCAGGTCACGGCGCCGAAACGGCCCTCCTCATCCTGGAAACTCACCATCGAAACCGGCGGGCCGCCGGCTTCCCGGGCGGCGCGCGCGATCTCCAGTCCCGCGATGACCCCGAGCGCCCCGTCAAGCCACCCGCCCTCGGGCTGCGTGTCGGAATGCGAACCGACCAGAAGCGACCGGCCCTCGGCAAGGCCGAAAACATTGCCCATCGGATCGACCCGGGGGATCAGACCCGCTTGCTCGATCCTCGACACCAGCCATTCGCGCGCCTCTATGTCGGCCTCGCCATAAGCCGGGCGCATGACGCCCTTGCCGACACCGGCGGCGCCGAACTCGCGAAGCCTGTGGAGATCGGCAAGAAAACGGTCCGGATCTACGGGAATCATGGGCGGTCCTCCTTGAACTGCGCCCAGTAGACAGCCATACGCGCGCGGCGTCAATTTATCATGAAAAATTATGTGGCCGGACCATGCCCTTCATCTTTCCCGAAATACTCCCGCCGGAGGCGCCCCAAGGCAGAACCCGGGGCCGGCCCCTCCCTGGCCAGCGCGCAGCCCGGCTCCCGGCCGGGCGGGCCGGGGCGGCGTGGCCACACGCCACGGAACTCATTCCGCCGCGACCTGGTCCTCGGCCTTTTCCACCCGCACGGCGGAGAACTTGAACTCGGGGATCTTGCCGTAGGGGTCGATCGCGGGGTTGGTCAGGATATTGGCCGCCGCCTCCACGTAGGCAAAGGGCAGAAACACCATGTCGGGCGCGATGGCACGATCGGCGCGGGCCATGATGCGGATGCTGCCCCGCTTGGTCGTGAGGCGCACATGCTCGCCCGGCGCCACCCCCAACTTGCGCAACGTCGCGGGATGCATGGAACAGTTGGCCTCCGGCTCCACCGCATCGAGCACCGTTGCACGGCGGGTCATCGAGCCGGTGTGCCAATGTTCAAGCTGCCGCCCGGTGGTCAGCACCATCGGGTAATCGTCGTCGGGGGTGTCGTCGGGCGGAATGACGCTGGCGGGGGTGAACCGTGCACGCCCTTCCGGCCGCGGAAAGCCCTCACCGAAAACCACCGCTTCGCCGGGACCTTCCGGATCGTGACAGGGATAGGTGACCGCGTTCTCCCGCTCCAGCCGCTCCCAGCCGATATTGTCGAGCGAACGCATGTTGAGTTTCATCTCGGCAAAGACGTCCGCGGGGCTCTCGTACTGCCACGGCAGTCCGAGGCGCCGGGCCAGCGCCACGGTGATCGCCCAGTCCTCGCGCGCCTCTCCGGGCGGGGTGACGGCACGGCGGCCCATCTGGACCTGTCGGTTGGTGTTCGTCACCGTCCCCGTCTTTTCGAAGAACGCCGAGGCAGGCAGGATCACGTCGGCGTAGTTGGCCGTTTCGGTGATGAAGATGTCCTGCACCACGAGATGATCGAGTTTGGCCAGCGCATCGCGGGCGTGTTCCACGTCCGGATCCGACATCGCCGGGTTCTCCCCGAGGATATACATGCCGCGGATATTGCCGGCATGCACGTCATCCATGATCTCGGTCACGGTGAGGCCCTTTTCGTCCGAGAAATCCCCCGATTGCCAGACCTCCGTGAAGGCGGAGCGCACCCCGTCATCCGTGACGCTCTGGTAGTCGGGCAGGAACATCGGAACCAGCCCCGCATCCGAGGCCCCCTGCACGTTGTTCTGCCCCCTGAGCGGGTGCAGCCCGGTCCCGGGGCGGCCGACATGCCCGCACATCAGCGCAAGGCTGATCAGGCAGCGCGAATTGTCGGTGCCGTGGATATGCTGCGAGATCCCCATGCCCCAGAAGATCATGCCGGATTTGGCGGTGGCGAATTCGCGCGCCACGGCACGCAGCGACTCGGCCGGTATGCCGCAGAGATCTTCCATCTTCTCCGGGGCGAAACCGGCAAGATGCGCCTTCTCGGCTTCCCAGTTCTCGGTGAAGGCCTCGATGTACTGCTGATCGTAAAGTCCCTCCTCGGCGATGACGTGCATGATGGCGTTGAGCATCGCCACGTCGGTGCCGGGCTTGAACTGAAGCATGTGGGAGGCGAAGCGGCGCAGGCCCACGCCGCGCGGGTCCATCACGATCAGCTTGCCGCCGCGCTTGGTGAACTGCTTGAAATAGGTCGCCGCGACGGGATGGTTCTCGACCGGGTTGGCGCCGATGATGATCGCCACGTCGGCATTCTCGATCTCGTTGAAGGTCGCGGTCACCGCGCCGGAGCCCACGTTCTCGATCAGCGCGGCCACACTGGACGCATGGCACAGCCGCGTGCAGTGATCCACGTTGTTGTGGCCGAAACCCTGGCGGATCAGCTTCTGGAACAGATACGCCTCTTCGTTGGTGCACTTGGCACTGCCGAATCCTGCGACGGATTTGCCCCCGTGCCTGTCCTTCAGCGTCTTGAGGCCATCGGCGGCCACATCCAGCGCCTCGTCCCAGTCCGCCTCGCGGAAGAAAGCCTGCCAGTTGGAAGGATCGACATTCAAGCCCTTGGGCGGCGCATCATCACGCCGGATAAGCGGCATGGTCAGGCGGTGATCGTGGTGGATGTAGTCGAACCCGAACCGGCCCTTGACGCAAAGCCGCCCCTCGTTTGCCGGGCCGTTGAGTCCATCGACGTATTTCACCTTGTTGTCCTTGACCTTGAGGCTGACCTGGCACCCGACGCCGCAGAACGGGCAGACGCTCTGGACCTCGGTGTCATAATCGGCGCTGTCGCCCCTCTGGGCGTCGTCCAGCACGCTGGCCTCCATCAGCGCGCCGGTCGGGCACGCCTGCACGCATTCACCGCAGGCCACGCAGGTACTGTCGCCCATGGGGTCGTCGAAATCGAAGACGGGGAAACTGTCATGGCCGCGGCCTGCCATGCCGATCACGTCGTTGACCTGGACCTCGCGGCAAGCACGGACACACAGGTTGCACTGGATACAGGCATCGAGGTTGACACGCATGGCGACGTGGCTGTCATCAAGACGCGGAACCCGCCGCTTTTCCATCGCGGGAAACCGGCTTTCGGAGACTCCCTGCATGCGCGCCATTTCCCAAAGATGGGAAGACGCGTCATGCGCTTCTTTCTGAACCGGCTGATCGGCCAGCAGCATCTCCACCACCATCTTCCGGGCGTTTTCGGCCCGCGCCGAATTGGTGGTCACCACCATGCCATCCCTGGCTTCCCGGATGCACGAGGCGACCAGCGCGCGCTCTCCCTCGACCTCGACCATGCAGGCCCGGCAATTGCCGTCCGGGCGGTAGCCGGGAGCGGGTTTGTGGCACAGGTGCGGGATCACCAGTCCGCGCCCGTGGGCCACTTCCCAAAGCGTCTGGCCGGCTTCGGCTTCGACGTCGCTGCCATCCAGCGTGATCGTGATTTTCTCGGACATGCGCGTGCCTCCCTGCTTGGTGACATTCTAGACCATGAGACGGCGAATGGGAGTCCGCCAATCCCGACACCTGCCCGCGTTTTTGCGCCACCCGGACGGCGCGCGTTTCGCATCGTCAACACGGGCCGCCCCGAAACGGCAAAGGTTCGGCCCCGAGGACCCATCAGGATCAAAACACGCCGGGCCTGACCTGACCGCGCCGGCGCCGTTCGAAATTTTCGTCATCCGCCTTTCACCTTCCCGCCGCCGCCGGTAACCTGTGTCCAGACACATCGGGAGAAAATTCAGGTGGCGGAAATCATCCTGGTAAGACACGGGCAGGCCAACAGCCATGCCACCGACGAGCAAAGCTATGACCGCCTGTCGGATCTGGGCCGCGAACAGGCAACGTGGCTGGGCGCGCATCTGCGCGACACCAATCCGCATTTCGACCGTGTGGTCACTGGCACGCTGACCCGTCAGACCGACACCGCGCACGCGATGGGATACGAGATCACGGCCCGTGACCCGCGGCTCAACGAGCTGAGCTACTTCAGCCTCGCGATGGCGCTGGAAGCGCAGCACGGCATCCCTGCCCCGCGCGATGCAACCGAGTTCGCAACCCATCTCCCGCAGGTCATCGACCACTGGTCGCGGGGCACACTCGCGGATGTTCCCGAAACCTTCGATGCGTTCTCCGCGCGGGTCACCTCGCTGATCGGGGACATCTGCGAAGGCAGCGGGCGGATATTGCTGGTGACATCGGGCGGGGTGATCGGCATGGCCATGCGCCAGGTTCTGGATCTTCGCAATGGCGGCATGGCGCTGATGATGCTTCAGATCATGAACAGCTCTCTCCACCGCCTCGAATATGTGCATGATCGTCTGATGCTGGGCGGATTCAACGCAACGCCGCATCTGGACCTTCCGGACCGCGCCCATGCCCGGACCTTCGTATGACCACGCAAACCCGGAGACCCCGCAAATGATCCTGTATTATGCGCCGAACACGATCTCGGTCGCGGTTGCCATCGCTCTTGATGAAGCCGGGCTCGATCACACGCTGGCAAGGCTTGATTTCGCCAAAGACGAACAACGGCAGGCCGATTATCTGGCTGTCAATCCCAAGGGCCGGGTGCCTGCGCTCGAAACACCGCAGGGGGTGCTGACCGAAACCGGCGCAATCCTCGATTACATCGCCGCTCTGGCGCCGGAGGCGGGGCTGGTGCCCGGAGAACCGTTCGCGGCCGCAAGAATGCGCGCGGTGATGTATTACCTCGCCAGCACGATGCATGTGAACCATGCCCATTTGCGCCGCGGCCACCGCTGGGCCGACAACCAAAGCTCGTGGCACGACATGGCGGCAAAGACCCCGCGGACGATGACCGAAAGCTGCCGTTTCATCGAGGATCACGCCCTGATCGCACCTTTCGTGATGGGCACCACGCTAACACTGGCCGATCCCTATCTCTTCGTGGTCAGCACATGGCTGGAAGGCGATGGCGTGGAGATAGCCGATTTCCCCGCCATCGCGGCTTTCCGGGCGGCAATGCGCGCCCGCCCCGCGGTCGAGCGGGCCGAAGCCCGGGGCATGATCTGAGGGAGAGCAGGAATGACCCATCTTTGGATGCGGGCCGAACAACGCCCCAACGAGGAACGTACGGGCCTGACCCCGGAGGGTGCGGGTGCCCTGATTGCCGCGGGCATCGAGGTCACGGTGGAGGAAAGCCGCAATCGGGCCATTCCCCTGGAAGGTTACCGCGCCGCAGGCTGCACGATCGCGCCGGAGGCAAGCTGGCCCGGCGCCCCGGACGACGCGATCATCTTCGGCCTCAAGGAACTGCCCGATGACGACAGTCCGCTGCCGCACCGACACATCATGTTCGGGCACGCCTTCAAGGGGCAGCACGCGGGGCGCCGCCTGCTGGAGCGTTTCGCGGCAGGGGGCGGCACGCTTTATGACCTCGAATACCTCGTGGACAGCGAGGGCCGTCGCGTCGCGGCGTTCGGTTACTGGGCCGGCTACGCGGGAGCGGCGGTATCTCTGAAGGCCTGGGCGGCTCAGCGCCGCGGAAAGATCTGCCCGCCGGTCGCCACCTACGCCTCCAGGCAAGCCCTGCTTGACGATCTCGCCGATGACCTGGCCGGTGGCCCCCGCCCGTCCGCCATCGTCATCGGCGCACTGGGCCGGGTAGGGTCCGGGGCCGCGGATCTGTGCATGGAAACGGGTATCGAAACCACCCGGTGGGACGTGGCCGAGACCGCCGGGGGAGGCCCGTTCGCCGAGATCCTCGCGCATGACATCTTTCTCAACTGCATCTTCGCGCGCCCCGGAACGCCTGTTTTCGTGCCGCGCACCGCGCCGGACTCGGAGCGCCGGCTGACCGTGATCGGCGATGTAGCCTGTGACCCGGACAGCGATTACAATCCGGTCCCGGTCTACGACGCGGCCACCACATGGACGGCGCCGGTAACACGGGTCCATGACGCTCCGCCCCTCGACGTGATGGCAATCGATAATCTTCCCTCGCTCCTGCCGGTGGAATCATCGCATGATTTCGCGGCACAGCTCTTGCCCTCGCTCAAACGCCTCGGCACTCTGCACGACGGCGTATGGGCCCGCGCAGAGGCCGAATTCGAAACCCACATGGAAGGGATCCGAGCATGACAATCCATTGGTGCGGCACCGGGCTTTCGGCCATTCCCGGGCTGAGGCGGCTGATAGAAGGCGGGCACGAAATCACCGTCTGGAACAGGACCCCCGAAAAGGCCGAGGAGGCCGTCGGCGACCTGACCAACCGGATCATGGCCTTCAGCGTGGACGCCCTGAGCGCCGAGGTGCAACCCGGTGACGTTGTTGTGTCGATGCTGCCCGGCGACTGGCACGTGCCCCTGGCCGAGATGTGCATCGCCAAGGGCGCGCATTTCGTATCGTCAAGCTATATCGCCCCCGAGATGCGCGCCCTCGACGGCGCCGCGCGCGAGGCCGGCATCTGCTTGGTCAACGAGGTCGGGCTCGACCCCGGCATCGACCATCTTATGGCGCATCACCTCGTGGCCGATTACCGCGCGTCCGATGAATGCGACGCTGACAACGTGTTGAGCTTCATTTCCTACTGTGGCGGCATCCCGAAACATCCCAATCCCTTCCGCTACAAGTTCAGCTGGTCACCCCTGGGCGTTCTCAAGGCGCTGCGCTCGCCGTCGCGGTCGATCCGGGACTTCTCGGAACTCAACGTGGCGCGGCCGTGGCACGCGCTCTCGAGCTATACCGCACCGCTGCCAGCGCCCGAGACCTTCGAGGTCTATCCGAACCGCGATTCGATCCCCTTCATGGCGGATTACGGGTTCGATGCGGACTGGAAGGTGAAGGAATTCGTGCGCGGCACGCTGCGGCTCAACGGCTGGGCCGAGGCCTGGGGCGACGTTTTCGCCGAAATCGAGACGCTCGAAGGCCCGGAAGGCGAAGCGCGCCTGAGGGAGATGTCCGACAGCTTCTGGGCCGAGAACGCCTATGAGGAGGACGAGCCCGACCGCGTGGTGCTCTGTGTCTCGCTCAGGGCCGAGAGGGAGGGTATGCCCGTCTGGCACAAGACCTACGTGATGGACGCCTGGGGTGACGCGCGCGGCACTGCGATGGCACGGCTGGTGTCGATCCCGCTATCACTGGTGGTGGAGGCCGTGATGAACCGAGAAATCCCCGTCGGCGTTACGCCGGCGCCAGGCGACCCCAAGCTGGTTCAGCGGCTCCTTGGCGAGATCGACCGCCTCGCGCAGCATTTGCAGGTGGTTGACCACCTTTAGGGCCAAATTGCTGAACCACGCGGCGCCTTTCAAAAGGTGCGCCTTTCAGGCGCGCAGTCCTGTCTCGTTGCCGGCCTTCGGCCGGCGCCTCGGGGCGCCTCCGGCGGGAGTATTGCAGGAAAGATGAAGACGGACCGGAGGTCTTCATCTTTCCCCAAATACTCCGGCGGAGGTTGTCATTGTCCCACCAATGACGCCGGAGACGGAGGCGAAGGTCAGCGCCACGGAGCCTGCGTGGCCCGAACGCAAAACAGACGTGTGTGGCGCAGTCACGCCTGCGGGGAACGGCCGCGGTCAACCCGGAACGACACTGGCTCAGCCGGTCTCGGCGGTGAAGCCTGCCGCCCCGATTCCAGCCACTGCGAAGGCTTCATCGAACTCACCGGCCTCTCCGGCCACGCCAACAGCCCCCAGGACACCGCAGGCGCCATCGCGGATCAAGACGCCGCCCCGCGATCCCGTGAGAGGCACGCCCATGCGCGATTGCGCCACCTCGCGCACACCGTGAAACCAGGTTGGCGTTGCATCGGCCCATTCCATCACCGTCTTGCTCGGCTTGCCGTAGACGATGCATGTCTTTGCCTTGGCCTCGGCGATATGCGACAGCAGCGGGGCGGCATCGGCCTCGCGGCTCATGGCCAGGGGATGACCGCCCGCGTCAACCACGCAAACCGCAATCCGCCGTTCTGATCCCGACCTCTTTCCGGAAAGGGCGGCATCGATGATGATGCGGGCATGATCAAGGCTGAGGGTGGTCATGGCAGGGATCCTTCAGACCGGGGCGTGTGACTGGAGCAACGCAGGACCATGCCCCGGGGTGGCATCGACCTCTCAGCCGCCACGCACCAATTCGTCCTCTTCGTCCACCACGGAAATGCCCAGCTCATCAAGACCATTCTCGAGATGATCGGAAAGATGCGGCGTCCCCAGGAGGTAATCCGCGGTCGGCGTCGTGGCCTCCGCACGGGCGGTGGCCTTGGCCTCCTGCAGTTCATCGGCGGCGAAACTTTCGCGGCCGATCCACATCAGCGCGACCAGGCTGATCTGCTCCTCCTCGTCGAGCCGGTCGATGAAGGCCCGCAACTCTCCTTCGGCGCGATCGAGTTCCCGCGCCATCAGTATGACCTGAGCGATCTTGTATGTGCTGATTTCGAGCATGAGCGCAACTCCCCCTGGCACGTGATCCTAGCACAGCTTTGGTCCACCGCGCAGCCCCGTTCCTTGATCCTACGCAAAAAGACGGTAATAGATCCAGTCCGGCAGAAACCGCGACATGCGGAACACAAGGCTGAAACCGGCCGGGAAATGACGTTGGAAAGCGCGTTCGTCACACATCAGCTCGAACATCTGCCGGGCGGCCGTTTCCGGGGTCATCAGGAAAGGCATGTGAAACTCGTTCTTGTCGGTGAGCCGGGTCTTGATGAAGCCGGGATTGGCGAGTTGCACCCGCACACCGGTGCGCCAAAGGTCCGCCCGCATCGATTCCGCAAGCGCCATGATCCCGGCCTTGGACGCGCAATAGCCGATCGCGCCGGGCAGACCGCGAAAGCCCGATAGGGATCCTGTCAGCACGACATGCCCCGAATCACGGTCCACCATCGCCGGCAGGGCAGCACCGATCACGCGCATCGCGCCCGTGAAGTTGATATCAGCCATTGCGGTGACCTGTTCAGCGTTCCAGTTCACCGAAGACATTGGCCAATAGACGCCGGCGAGGTACACCAGCCCGTCAACCTGGCCCACCTGGGCCGCCGCGGTGGCAACGCTTTGGTCGCTGGCCACATCCACCGGCACGACCCGGGTTCGCCCGGGCAGGGATTCGGCCAGCTGATGCAGCTTGTCGGCATCGCGGGCCGACAGGATCACCTCGGCACCGGCGGCACTGATGCGGCGGGCCAGCGCGGCGCCCAGCCCCTCGCTTGCACCCACGAGCCAGTATCTTTTTCCGATCCACCCGGTCATGACGCGTCCACCCTGCGCATCGTCGCGACAAGTTCCGCGACCTTGATGCCGAACTTGCGGAACTGGCTCCGGTTCACGATCGTGCCATTGGGCGCCAGATACATCCAGTCATTGGCATCAAGGACGTGACCGCCGGACTCCCGCGGCAGGCGCAGCCGATAGCGCAACTGCACCGTCGGGCCCGACTGCCGCCCCTGCCCGGTGCCCTCCACGTCCGCGGCCTCGGCCCGGATTGCCCCGTCGTTGCCCAGTTCCAGATGCCACGCACGATCCTGGGTTTCACCACTGTCATAGATGAAATGTTCTGTCATCACGCCGCGATTGCCGGTCCATTCGGCGTTGAACCTTCCCGTGAACCGTGATGCGACCCGTCCAGTGGGCCCGTAGATGACCCCTTCGCAGATCATCGGGCCGTTCAGATGGCGGATCAGATCGAATTGCGGTGTCGCGTCGGCGTAATGCCGCGGCCGCTGCGCGGAGAACCCTGCCAGGTATTCACGCAGCCACACGAGACCCAGCATCGCCAGGGCGCCGGTTGCAAGGAATGAAGCCGCGGTCATGCGCCGTCCTCCGTGTCGTCGAGTTTCAGTGTCGCCAGAAGCGCGATGGCCACGGCCTTGAGAAGACAGGGCACGGCCCCGTAAAGCAGGCTCAGGAGGAGCAGAGCCTCCGCATCATTGGACCCGCCAGCGCGAAAGCCACCCGACTCGAGCAGGGGCAGAAGCGCCACCGCCGCGAATGCCAGGGTGAACTTGGACACGAAGGACCAGAGGCCGAAAGCCTCGCTCGCCCCGGGAGAGACACGCGCCATGCGGCGGGCAAAGAGGGCCGGCAAAAGCGTCATGTCCGCACCCAGTGCCGCACCGGATGCCACACAGATCACCCCGAAGGCCCAGGTGTCGCCCGGCCCCAGCGTCACCGCCGCTCCGAAGGCCGCGATCGACAGGACCATCCCGGACAGAAGCACGCGGCGGGCGCCGGCATGTTCGGCAGCCCGTCCCCATAACGGCGCCGCAAAGGCCGCCGAAAGGAAAAACAGTAGAAGGAACGGCCCCTCGAGACCGGGCGCTTTCAAGCGGCTTTCGACAAAGAAGAGAAAGAGGGTCGAACTGACGGCCACCGGCGCCGCGTTGACCATCGCGATCACCAGGAGACGCCGCGCGATCCTGTCGCGCAGGACGGGCAGGAACCCGGCTCCGGCCACCGGGGCGGCGCGCCATTCCCGCCGCATCACCGCCAGCGCGGCAATCGCAAGCAGTGCAAAGCCGATGGCAAATCCGCCGTGGCCACCAAGCGCCAGCGGCGCCACCGCGGCGGCGCATATCCCCAGCAAGGCACCGCTTTCGCGCCAGCGTGCAAGGCGCAGATGCCCCTTGCCCTGAAGCGTCACCGCCGCGGTCACGCCCTGCGCGTAAAAGCAGACCGTAAGATAACTGAAAGCGGAGAAAACGATCGTGAGCATCACCGCGAACCAGGCGAGGGGCTCTATCGGTGGTGTCACGGCGAACAGGCCCACCATCGCCGCCGCCATGGCCACCACCGCGACGGCAACGGAGGCTCCGCGCCGCAATCGCAGACGGTCCGCCAAACGTCCGAGAAGCGGGTCCTGAAGGACATCCAGCAAGCGGAGTCCGAAGAGAACGGTGCCGAGCGCAGCCAGGGACACACCGTATTCGTCGACATAGAACTTCGGCGCATGGATATACAGCGGCAATCCCGCAGACGCCAGCAACCCCGCGAACAGCGCATATGCCGGAAGGCGCGGCGCTGCCGTCAATGGCTCACCTCCTGCGCGGGCGCCTCGGGCCGTGGACGATAGCGCGCACCCTTCCACCACAGCTTGAGTGCCTGCCAGTGAATCAGCGCCAGAACCCGGCGCGAACCCAGGGGACGGCGCAGAACGGCGCGCAGCAACCCGGCATTGCTGAGCCGCGCGCGCGGACCGACGAGGGTGGCGATCACGCCCCCGTTGCCCCCGGTGAAATCGATCCAGATGCCGATGCGGTCGGATCTCAGATCAAACCGGAACTCGTAACCGCCCTCGACCTTCTGGAACGGCGATACGTGAAGCAGCTTGGCTGCGTACAGCCGGTCATCGGCCGTGATCGGCGCCATGTCGGGGCGGTGACAAAGGTAGGAATGGCGATCGCCGAAGGTATTGGTGACCTCGGAGATGACTGATCGCAGCGCGCCCTGTTCGTCGCGGCAGATCCAGAACGAAACCGGGTTGAATACATGCCCCAGTATGCGCGGCTGGGTCAGAAGCTCGATCCGTGCTGGAGCTGGAAGGCCATGCGTCCGAAGCACCTCGCGCACCCAGAGCGGGCCGCGCCCCATACCCGGAGGGCCGCCGTGATCTTGGTCGCGCACCGATGCCAGCGCGGCCCGGTTGCGGCCGAAAAGGCGCGGGCATTCCGGGTCCGCCTCGGCGTCGAGGAGCACGTAATCGACACCGTAGCGGAACGCGTTCTCAATCGCGCCCTTGCGCCCGTGCCACGTGTGGCCGGCGATATGATCAACGGTCCTCATGCGGCGCGCGGTGCCGTCGCGGTCCTGTCCGCGCCGCCGGTAAGGCCATGCACCACATCGACCGCGCTGGACAGCCCGTCCTCGTGAAAGCCGTGCTTGAGCCAAGCACCGCAGAACCAGGTCCGGTCGCGACCGTTCGAGGCCCGCACCCGTTGCTGTGCTGCCAGTGCGGGCAGGTCGTAAACGGGATGGCGCAGCGTCACCTGATCATAGATCAGCTCTTCGCGGATCGTGCGGTTCGTGTTGAGAGTCACGAAGTGGAGATCATCCTGCGGGATCGGCTGAAGCCGGTTCATCCAGTAGGTAAGGTCGATCTGCCCGTCGCGTCGGGCCTCGGCCTCGGTATAGTTCCACGAGGACCACACCGCGCGACGACGGGGCATCACGCTTGCATCGGCGTGAAGCACGATGTCATTGGGCTGGTAGCGTATTGCACCGAGGTCGGCCCGCTCGTGCGGGGTGGCGTCACTCAGCATGCGCAGGCTGTCGTCGGAATGGGTGGCGAAGACGACCTCGTCAAATTCTTCCCAGTCTCCGCCGTGCGCCCGCACGGCCACGTCGGATGGGCCACGCCGCACACCGCTGACCGGGCACCCGAGCCTCAGGGTGACTCCAAGCCGTCTCATGTCATCGCCGAGGCGATCCACATACGAGACAGAACCGCCCGCCACAGTGTACCACTGATGCTGGCCGGTATGGTTGAGCAGGGCATGGTTCTCCATGAATCGGATCATCGCGTGGGCCGGGAAATCGCCCATCTTTGTCTTGGGCGTGGACCATATCGCGCCGGTCAGCGGGTACAGGTAATAATCGCGGAACCATGGCCCGAGGCCCATGCCGCCGAGAAACTCGCCGATCGTCTGATCGGGATCGCTGGTGTGGCGCAACGCACGGGCATTGAACCGCATCACATCGCGCAGCATGCCAAGAAAGCTGGGGTTCAGAACGTTGCGGCGCTGCGCGAATATCGCGTTCACGCTGGCAAGGCCATATTCCAGTGCCCCGCCACGGATCGAGGCGCCGAAGCTCATGTCGCTCTTGACGACGGGCACGTCCAGCCTGTCGAAAAGGCGTGCCAGGTGTGGATAATTGGCATAGTTGAAAACGATGAAACCGGTATCGACCGGCTGATCGCCGCGTTTCCCGGCGATAACCGTGCGGGCATGACCGCCAAGCCGGTTTTCAGCTTCGAACAGTGTCACGTCATGGGTGTCCGCCAGCATGTGCGCCGCCCCCATTCCGGAAATGCCGGCACCGATCACGGCGATACGCTGGCGCGGGGGCGGCATGGAGTCGAATGGCATGGTGTTTTGACCGTTTCTTTTCATTGCGTCTGGGGTTTCTACGCGCCGCAAGCCGCAGCGGATGACAAAATAAATCGGTCGGCAGGTGATCCGCCGGGCGAAGCGGGCCGTAGACGTTACATGTTGCAAGAACCCGACGTCATTGCTCGCCCGGTCCCCTCGCCTGTGTTTGCGGGCTGTGCTAGGGCAAAGCCCAAATCCGCAACGGGGGTGGGATCAGACCGAGTGATGACGGCGAAGAACGAGGAAAACACCGAATGGGTAACGTGCATCGCACGGGTGAGGGACGCGCAGGACAAGGCTGCCTTCGCCCGTCTCTTCGCGCATTTCGCACCAAGGGTCAAAGCCTTCCTTATGCGGTCGGGCGCGGACGCGGCCATGGCGGAAGAATGCACCCAGGAGGTGATGGCGACGCTTTGGCAAAAGGCGCATCTATTCGACCCGGCTCGGGCCAGTGCGGCGACATGGATCTTCACCATCGCCAGAAACCGCAAGATAGATGCCTTGCGCAAGGCGCGCCGGCCGGAACCGGAAGAGGTGATTTGGGGGCCGGACGAAAGCCCTGACCAGGCAGAGATCCTTGCCCTGCAACAGGAAAGCGAGAAGTTGGCAGAAGCCATGACGGCGCTGCCGGAAAAACAGAGAGCATTGATTGAAAAGGCCTATTTCGGGGATCTCAGCCATTCCGAGATTGCCGAGCAGACGGGCCTGCCACTTGGCACGATCAAATCCCGAATCCGTCTGGCGCTGGACCGGCTGCGCCACGCAATGAAGTGATGACCAGTATGACCGACATGATAAACCACCATCTTACCGATGCGCTTTTGATGGCGTATTCCGCCGGCACATTGCCCGAAGCGTTCAGCCTGGCGGTGGCAACGCATGTTTCGATGTGCGACGAATGCCGCGCACGGCTGGGTGCGTATGATACGGTTGGTGGCGCGTTGCTCGACGAGAGTGAAACAGCCACCATGGAGCCCGGAAGCCTTGAAGCGACACTGGCCCTGATCGCCGGTTCGGAGGAGGCACGGGGCGCCACGGCGCCCTGCCAGGTGGGATCGACCGACGATGTCTTCCCCGCGCCGGTGCGCGATTACGTCGGCGGCGGACTTGACGATGTCAAATGGCGCCCGATCGGCATGGGGGTTAAACAGGCGATACTCCCTACCGTCGGCGACGCCGAAGTCCGGCTGCTTCATATCCCCGCCGGGGTGGCGATGCCTGATCACGGCCATACCGGGACCGAGATCACCCTGGTCCTGAAGGGCGCCTTCATCGACGATCAGGACCGCTTTGCCCGCGGTGATGTGGAGGTCGCCGACGAAAAAGTGAACCATACGCCGGTGGCCGATATCGGCGAGGATTGCATCTGCCTTGCGGCCACTGAGGCACCGTTGAAGTTCAAGGGGCTGATGCCGCGGATCGCACAACCGTTCTTGCGCATCTGACACCCGGGTCAATCCCAGCTGACATCCCCGAGAAAGATGTAGCCCGCGCCATAGATGGTCTTGATCAGGCGCGGGCTTTTCGGATCCTCACGCAGCTTGGTGCGCAGGCGCGATATGCGCACATCCATGGCCCTGTCGAAGGTTTCGCCGGCCGCGCCGCCCAGCACCTCCTGCATTGCCTGCCGCGAAATCAGTCTTTTGGGCCGTTCCAGAAAAAGACGCAGCACCTCTCCCTCGGCGTGGGAGAACGGGGTTTCGGTGCCGCTTTCGTCCTCCAGGGCATAACGGTCGAAATGGGCGGTCCAGCCGTTGAAGTGAGCCGTCTCGCCTGTTTGCGGCGCAGACGCGCCACGCCGCAGGCGTGCCCGGATCCGCGCCACCACCTCGGCCGGGTCGAAGGGTTTGATGATGTAGTCGTCGGCACCCAGCTCAAGCCCTGTCACGCGGTCCTGCACCTGTGCCCGACCCGAGATGATGATGACCGTGGCCCCCTGTTCCAGCGCAAGACGATGAACCAGGGTCAGTCCGTCACGGTCGGGAAGCGACAGATCAACCAGGCACACGTCGGGTGTGGTCGTCCGAAGGGACGCCTCGAATTCGGTCGCCCGGTTGAACGTCCGGGTCCGAAAGCCGGCCTCTTCCAGCGCATCGGCCAGCATTGCGCGGATCGCCGGCTCGTCATCCAGGATGCTGACAAGGGGCGCGGTCACGACGCGACCCCGGCGGTGTGCCCCAGGAAAGCGTGCAAATCCTGCGCTGAGAAAGGCTTGCGCAAAACCGGCGCCCGCCCCAGTGCCGCCACGTGCCGGGGATCATCCGCGGGCAGCGACGTCATGAGGTAGGCCGGGCAATGATCTTCGGGCATGCGATCCAGAAGGTCCAACCCGGTTTCACCGCCTTCCAGAACGATGTCCGACAGCACGGCGGATACCTGTGGAAGGTCGGCAAGCAGCGCCAGCGCCTCCCCGACGTTGTCGGCCTCGACAACACTATGACCCGCGTCGCGCAACATGTCGCGCACGGCGCCGCGCAGATCCGGACTGTCCTCGACCACAAGCACCATCCCGGGGGCGCCGCCGGGCGTGGCGGGCCGGAACGGCAGACGCAGCACCACCCGTCCGCCACTGTCCGTGTTGGCAAGGTTGACATGCCCGCCGGCCAGCTTCGTCATGTCGTAGACCATCGACAACCCGAGGCCCGATCCCTCTCCGCCCTTGGTCGTGAAGAAGGGATCGAGGGCGTGCGAAAGCGCCTGATCCGAAAACCCGGTTCCGGTATCCGACACCACGAATTCGAACCAGGTGTCGCGAATGATGCGCGCCGTGATCTCGATCCGGCCCCGCGGCCCGCATGCATCGCGTGCGTTCAGCACCAGATTCAGAAGCGAATCCTGCAACATGCCGGCATCAAGGAGATAGGAACCGGCACCGGCGAGATTGCTGATTTCAAGGCTCATCCCCTCTGGCAGGGTGGAGCGCGCCAATGTTTCCAGATCGGACAGGAACCCTGCAAGATCCACCGGCGCGGGCATGTGCTCACGCGGGCCGGTCATGTCCGCGATGCGATTCAAAAGCCCGCCACCCCGGCGGGCGGCGGCAAGCGTGGCGCCGATCAATTCATCGGCCTCGGCCGGCAGGTCCATGCGGCGCAGCTTGGATTGCATCCCCAGAATGATCGTCAGCAGGTTGGAGAAATCATGCGCCAGCCCCGAGGTCAGCTGCGCCGCCATCTCCCTGCGCCGTGTCTGTTGCAGGGCGGCGCGGGTCTGGCTTTCCTCGGTGATGTCCATCGACAGGATATAGACGCCACCATCGCTGTGATCGGGCGTGAGCGCCACGCGGATGCGCCGTGAGCTGGGATCATGCGTAAACTCGAACACGGACGGCTCACCGGCATAGGCCTTGTCGAGATGCGGGCTGATGACGGACCATGGCTGCGGACCAAGAACCTCGGCCGCGTGGACGCCGATGAGATCGGATTTCGAGCCGGGCATCACCGTTGTTAGCCGGCGGTTCGAATAGGTATAGCGGCGATCGGCATCCACATGGGCGATATGGGCCGGCATCATCTCGGTCGTGAGCCTTGTGCGCGCCTCGGAGGCCGTCAATTGTCGCTTTGCCTCTTCAAGCGCGGTAATGGTGGCCGAAAGCTCGCGGTTGGCTGCGGCAAGTTCCTCGGAATAGTTCAGAAGCTGATCCGAAAGTTCTTCCGATCGGGCACGCAACAGGGTTTCCTGCCGTTTGGTGCGTGTGATGTCCGTATAGACAGTGACCCAACCACCCTGCGGCAGCGGCGACCCCTCGACGCTGATCGTGCGGCCGTTCGCACGGGTGCGTTCCATGTAATGAGGCTCGAACGCGCGGGCCTGACGCACACGCACGTCCACGAACTCTTGCAGATCGCCGACATGCCCGTAATCTCCGCGCTCCGCGAGGTAGCGGATCGTGTCGGCAAAATCCGCGCCGGGCGTCACCAGACGGTCGGGCAGATCGAACATTTCCTGGAAGCGCCGGTTGCAGACCGCAAGGCGCAGATCACGATCATAGATCGTCAGGGCCTGCTGTATCAGGTTCAGCCCGGCCATTGTCATGGCGTCGGTGTCTGGGCGCGTGGATTGCATCTGCTCTTCCCCCGAACCTCGCTAGCACCGGTGCGTGGCGCCGGAAAGTCCTGACTGCAACTTGTTACATTTTGTAAGGATTGGGCAATCTTCACGAAAGAGTTGACCGACAGCGTGAGCGGCGCACTGTGGATGTACAGGGAATCGCCCATCGGGCGTTCGGGCCCGCACAGCGGGCAAACGGGAGGAGAAAACTTGGCACAGTCGTCACAGGCGACCGGCGGGCTTGAGTCCGTGCCGGCGCTTTTGCAGCGCAACGCGTCCGAGTTCGGCGGCAAGCCCGCCTACCGGGAGAAGGAATTCGGGATCTGGCAGTGCTGGACCTGGTCTGAAACCGAGAAAGAGATCGAATCTCTGGCACTCGGTTTCATCAATCTCGGCGTCCAGGAAGGTGATTTCATCGCCATCATCGGGCGCAATCGCCCCTGTTTCTACTGGACGATCGTCGCCGCGCAATCGGTCGGTGCGATCCCGGTGCCGCTCTATCAGGACGCTGCCGCCGAGGAAATGGCCTTTGTCATGGACCATTGCGGCGCGCGCTTCGCCGTTGTCGAGGATCAGGAACAGGTCGACAAGGTCATCGAGATCCAGGAACGGCTGCATCAATTCGAGCACATGATCTATGTCGATCCCCGTGGCATGCGGAAATACGATCACCACAAGCTGCACCGCTTCGTCGACATTCAGGAGCAGGGGCGCGCGGCCTACTACGAATTCATCGAGGACCTCACGGCGCGGCGCGGAAAGCTCGATTATGACAGCGTCTGCGTGATGCTTTACACGTCTGGCACAACCGGCAATCCCAAGGGCGTGGTGCTTTCGAATCGCAACATCATCGAGGCATCCAGATCATCGGCCGAATTCGACAACCTTCAACAGGGCGAGGAGGTACTGGCCTACCTGCCAATGGCATGGGTGGGTGATTTCATCTTCTCGATCGGACAGGCCTATTGGTGCGGTTTCTGCGTCAACTGCCCCGAAAGCGCCGACACGATGCAGACCGATCTGCGCGAAATCGGCCCGACCTATTATTTCGCTCCGCCGCGCGTCTTCGAGAACCAGCTGACCAATGTGATGATCCGCATGGAAGATGCAGGACGGTTAAAGAAATGGCTGTTCGACACCTTCATGGCCCATGCCCGCAAGGTCGGGCCCGACATCCTTGACGGCAAATCCGTAAGTGCCTGGGACCGTTTGAAATACACGATCGGGAGTTTTCTGGTTTATGGCCCGCTGAAAGATACTCTGGGCCTAGGGCGTGTCCGTGTCGGGTATACGGCCGGCGAGGCGATCGGCCCGGAAATCTTTGATTTCTACCGGTCCCTCGGCATCAACCTCAAGCAGCTCTACGGACAGACCGAGGCATCGGTCTTCATCACGCTACAGCCTGACGGCGAGGTCCGAAGTGATACCGTGGGCGTGGCGGCGCCGGGCGTCGAGATCCGGATCAGCGAGGACGGCGAGGTTTTCTATCGCGGGCCGGGTACGTTCGAATATTACTACAAGAACGCCGAAAGCACGAAAAAGACCAAGGACGAGAACGGCTGGGTCGCCACCGGCGATGCAGGTTTCTTCGAAGAGGGATCAGGCCACTTGCGGATCATCGACCGCGCCAAGGATGTCGGAAAGATGGCCGATGGCAAGCTGTTCGCGCCGAAATACGTGGAAAACAAGCTCAAGTTCTTCCCCAACATTCTTGAAGCGGTCGTGTTCGGCAACAACCGCTCGGAATGCACGGCCTTCATCAACATCGATCTCAACGCCGTCGGCAACTGGGCCGAGCGGAACAATATCGGCTATGCCTCGTATCAGGAACTGGCCGGGCATCCCCGTGTCCTGGAAACCATGCGCGAGCATGTCGAGGACGTGAACCGCAGCCTTGCGGAGGACCCGATGCTGAGCCATTGCCAGGTTCATCGTTTTGCCGTCCTCCACAAGGAACTCGACGCCGACGATGGCGAGATCACGCGCACCCGCAAGGTGCGCCGCGGGGTCGTGGCCGACAAGTACGAAGACATCATCGCCGCGCTCTATGACGGATCCGAGGAGGTCTCGACCACCACAGAGGTGACCTACGAGGACGGACGCAAGGGCGCCATCAGCGCAACGCTGAAAGTTTGCGATGCACAGGTCGTGCCGGTCGGCCCGGCCCGACAGGAGGCAGCGGAATGAGCAAACTTGATTGGTCGAAAAACTCCAAGAAAAATCGTGTTTTACAAGCCGGTTATGCGGCGGACGAAAGTGCTCGAAAGGACACTCGTGGCTTGGGCCGCAGGCAAGAACCGAAGTCTGTAATCAAACAGCTCAAAGGCGTTGGGAAACCGAGTAGGTTTACTCACGTAAAAGACGCGAAGAAGACGGCGTCGAAACAATTGGCGATGGCTAGGATAGAGATGCAGGAACTGGCCGCCAAAGGTCTTGAAGGCTCTGAAAGTTTCGAAAAAGCAAAACGCAAAGTGGCGCGCCTAAAGCGAGAACATGATCCCGTGGGAGAGTATCGCAAGAAGATGAGTCTTGTCAGACCAAGCAAGAAAGCAAAAAGAAGAAAGGCGAGACGCCATGCTTGACGCGACAGAAGGGTACATCACCGAGGATGGTCGCAACATCGGTGGCGTGGTGATGGAAATGCACAACATCACCCTGCGCTTCGGCGGGGTGGTGGCGATCAAGGATATCAGCTTCGACATCCGCGAGGGCGAGATACGGGCGATCATCGGGCCCAACGGGGCCGGCAAGTCCTCGATGCTCAACGTCATATCCGGTTTCTACAATCCTCAGGAAGGGGAAGTCTGGTACAAGGGTGCCAAGCGGCCGCCGATGAAGCCATATCAGGTTGCCCGGCAGGGCATCGCCCGCACCTTTCAGAACATCGCGCTGTTCGACGGAATGAGCGTTCTGGACAACATCATGACGGGCCGCATCCGACAGATGCAGGCCGGGCTGCTGGCGCAAGCGCTGTGGAAGGGCAAGGCGGAGCAGGAGGAGGTCGAGAACCGCGAAGCGGTCGAGAAAATCATCGACTTCCTCGAAATCCAGCACATCCGCAAGACGCCGGTGGGCCGCCTGCCCTATGGCCTGAAAAAACGCGTGGAATTGGCGCGCGCGCTGGCCGCCGAACCCTCGATCCTGCTGCTGGATGAGCCCATGGCGGGCATGAATGTCGAGGAGAAGGAGGACATGTCACGCTTCGTTCTCGACGTGAATGACGAATTCGGCACCACCATCGCCCTCATCGAACATGACATGGGGGTCGTGATGGACCTGAGTGACCGTGTGGTGGTGATGGATTACGGCAAGAAGATCGGCGACGGAAGCCCCGATGAAGTGCGCAACAATCAGGCGGTGATCGACGCCTATCTGGGGGTGGCCCATGACTGATTTCAAATCACCCGTTCCGGGCCCGACCCGGGAGCTCAACCACCGGGAGGCCCCGCTGCAAGTCCGGGGCGTGGGAACACAAGGGGAGGCGCATCATGCCTGAGCAGCTGATCTGGGGAATGGAGGTGTTCCTGAACGGCCTCATGGCCGGTGTGCTTTATGCGCTCGTGGCGCTTGGTTTCGTCCTGATCTTCAAGGCGTCGGGCATCTTCAACTTCAGCCAGGGGGTGATGGCACTTTTCGCCGCTCTCACGCTGGTGGGGATCATGGAGGGACAGGTGCCCTTCAGCCATCTCATCAACGCCGCATTCGGCACGGAAATCCACCATTTTGGCTGGCACGTGCCGGCGGTGGCCGCGATCCTGCTGACGATGGTGGTGATGGTTGCGCTGGCCTGGCTGGTCAACCAACTCATCTTCCGCCACCTCGTCAACCAGGAGCCGATCATCCTGTTCATGGCCACGATCGGCCTTGCCTATTTCCTCGAGGGCTTCGGTGACATCATGTGGGGCGCCGACATCAAGAAGCTCGATGTAGGTCTGCCGCAGGGCATAAACAGTACCATCGACGAGGTGACCTACAACATCTTCGGCTACGGATTCTTCATCGACAATCTCGATCTCTGGGCAACGGCGGTGGCCGCGCTTCTGGTGATCGCGCTGGTGATCTTCGCGCAATACACCAAGCAGGGCCGGGCGATGCGTGCGGTGGCCGATGACCACCAGGCCGCGCTCAGCGTCGGCATCTCGCTCAATTTCATCTGGGTGATGGTCTGGTCACTGGCCGGGTTCGTGGCGCTGGTGGCCGGGATCATGTGGGGCACCAAGTCGGGCGTGCAGTTCTCGCTTTCGCTGATCGCGCTCAAGGCATTGCCCGTCCTGATGCTGGGCGGCTTCACCTCGATACCCGGCGCCATCGTCGGCGGCCTGATCATCGGGGTGGGCGAGAAGCTTTTCGAGTTCATCATCGGGCCGATGGTGGGCGGCGCCACCGAGAACTGGTTCGCCTACGTGCTGGCACTGATCTTCCTCGTCTTCCGGCCTCAGGGGCTTTTCGGCGAGAAGATCATCGAGAGGGTATGACGGGATGAAGAAGCTCATTGCCATCGTCAATGTCATTGCCTGGGCCGGGTTCTGGTCCTTCGGCTACCTCGCGCTTTCGGCCCGGGTGGAGGACACGGGCCAGATGATCACCGCCGCGATACTCGCTGCCATTGGCGGGGGGCTGGGCATCGCCGCCTATCTCTGGCTGGCGCGTCACTCCGAGGCGACGGGATATGCGCGACCGGCCAACCGCGCAGCAAAACGCGAGGACGAAGACGAACAGATTCACGGGGAGGTTCTTTAGATGTTCTATCGCGAAGCGGGGGATTTCAAGACCTCCTACGAAGCCGACAACCAGACCTTCCCGATCAAGTTCGATCGCTATCGCTACTACGCGGTTCTCGTGATCGCGTTTGCGATGGTGCCGTTCGTGATCAACGATTACTGGGTCAACGCGGTTTTCCTACCCTTCCTGATCTATTCCATCGCGGCGATCGGGCTCAATATCCTGGTGGGCTATTGCGGGCAGGTCAGCCTGGGCACCGGCGGATTCATGGCCGTGGGCGCCTATGCCTGCTACAAGTTCATGACCGGCTTGGACATCTGGCTGATGCAGGATGGCGAATGGGTCCGCTACGCCCTGCCCGAGATCAACATCTTCTTCTCGGTCATCCTGGCGGGGCTGGTGACATCCGTCGTCGGCGTTCTGTTCGGGCTGCCGTCACTCAGGATCAAGGGGTTCTACCTTGCCGTGGCCACGCTGGCGGCGCAGTTCTTCCTCGTCTGGCTCTTCAACAAGTGGTCGTGGACCTACAACTACTCGGCCTCCGGGCAGATCAGCGCGCCGGAACGCACGATCATGGGCGTGCCCGTGACCGGGGCGGAAACCGCGCCCTGGGCGGCGTATCTTTTCTGTCTCGTCTTCCTGACGCTGAGCGCGCTGATCGCGCGCAACCTTACCCGCGGCATGGCCGGGCGGAAATGGATGGCGATCCGGGACATGGACATCGCCGCCGAGATCATCGGCGTGAACCCCCTCAAGGCCAAGCTGAGCGCCTTCGCGGTCAGTTCTTTCTTCGTCGGCATCGCGGGCGCGCTTTTCTTCGCGGTCTACCTGGGTGCCGTCGAGGTGGGCGAGGCGTTCGGCATCAACAAGTCCTTCCTCGTGCTCTTCATGGTGATCATCGGCGGGCTCGGCTCGATCTTCGGCTCCTTTGCAGGGGCTGCTTTCCTGGTGCTGCTGCCGGTGCTGCTGAAGAACACGCTGGTGGGCGGCCTGGGCTGGCCCACGGATCTTGCCGCGCACCTGGAATTCATCATCGTCGGCGGACTCATTGTCACCTTCCTGGTGGCGGAGCCGCACGGGCTGGCACAGCTCTGGCGGGTGACAAAGGAGAAACTGAGACTTTGGCCCTTCCCCCACTAGGGTGCAGGGTGAGAGGTGTGGCGGGTTCAGCACCCGCCCTACGCGAACATCGGAGAAACCAAGGGAGGATATCAACCGATGAAACAGAAACTACTGACAGCAGTCACCGCCGCCGTGATGGCCGCGGGGCCGGCACTGGCCGAACTCAAGATCGTCGACACAAGTTACCGCACCGGCCCCTACGCGGCGAATGGCATCCCGTTCTCGGACGGTTACCAGGATTACTTCACGCTGCTCAATGAACGCGACGGTGGCATTGGCGGAGAGATGATAAATCTTGTCGAATGTGAAACCGGGTACAACACCGAAAAGGGTGTCGAGTGCTACGAAGGCACCAAGGGCGACGATTCTCTGGTCTACCAGCCGCTCAGCACGGGCATCACCTATCAGCTGATCCCGAAGGCTTCGGCGGACGGCATCCCGCTCCACACGATGGGGTACGGCCGCACGTCGGCAAAGAACGGGTCGGTGTTCAAGTGGGTTTTCAACTACCCGGCGAATTACTGGGACGGGGCGAGCCACGCTGTGACCCATATCCTCAACCAGAATGACGGTGACATCGGAGACAAGACCATCGCGCTGGTCTACCACAATTCCGCCTACGGCAAGGAGCCCATTCGAACGCTGGAGAAGCTGAGCGAGAAGCACGGCTATGACCTGACGCTTCTACCGGTCGACCACCCGGGCCAGGAACAGAAATCGCAGTGGCTGCAGATCCGCCGCGAGAAGCCCGATTACGTGATCATGTGGGGATGGGGCGTGATGAACCAGGTCGCGATCCAGGAAGCCGTGAATATCCGTTTTCCAATGGAGAATTTCATCGGCATCTGGTGGTCCGGATCGGAAAACGACGTGAAAGCCGCAGGCGAACGGGCCGATGGTTACAAGGCGCTGACATTCCACAACCTTGGCAGAGATTATCCGGTTTACGATGATATTCAGGAATATGTCGTCGATGCCGGTCTTGCAGCCGGCGCGGGTGATCAGATCGGAAGCGTGCTCTACAACCGTGGAATGTACGCTGCTATGCTCGCTGCGGAAGCAGTGAAAACCGCACAGGAAATGCATGGCGTGGCTGCCATCACGCCCGAGCAAATGCGCGACGGTATGGAGAACCTGGAGATCACCGAAGAGAAAATGGCCGCGATCGGCCTTCCCAACTTCGGCCCCGAGTTCACTGTGACCTGCGAGAACCACGGCGGCAATGGCCTTGGCGCGGTTTCGCAGTGGGACGCCGAGGCCGGCAAGTTCGAGCTGATCACCGATTACTACCAGTCGGACCAGGAGATCATCCAGGAGCTTGTCAAGGAAGATTCCATGTCCTTCGCCGAGGAGAACGACATCGAGCTGCGCTGCGATTGATCGCTGCGTGGACAAGCCCGGCCAAGGGACGGGCTACATGATACCGGGCGCGGCGGTTCCGCCGCCGCGTCACGCCCCACTCCATCGAATTCCAGCGGTCCCGGAAAGGTTCGGGACATGACGGAGATACACCATGCTCGACGCCGGACGTACCGAAGAAAAGCTTCTTCAGGTCAACAATATCGAGGTGATCTACAATCACGTCATCCTGGTTCTAAAGGGCGTCAGCCTCAGCGTCCCCAAAGGCGGGATCACCGCCCTTCTTGGTGGCAACGGTGCGGGCAAGACGACGACGCTGAAGGCCATCTCGAACCTCCTGAAATCGGAACGGGGCGAGGTGACAAAGGGCTCCGTCACGTACCGTGGTGAACGTATACAGGACCTGGCCCCCTCCGATCTGGTGAAAAAGGGGGTCATACAGGTAATGGAGGGCCGACACTGCTTCGAGCACCTGACGGTCGAGGAAAACCTTCTGACCGGTGCTTATACGCGAAGCGCCTCGAAGGCGGATATCAATACCGACCTGGAGCTTGTCTATTCCTATTTTCCGCGCCTGAAGGAACGTCGGCGAAGTCAGGCCGGCTATACGTCGGGTGGCGAACAGCAGATGCTCGCCATCGGCCGTGCCCTGATGAGCCGGCCCGAGACGATACTTCTGGACGAACCCTCGATGGGCCTTGCGCCGCAGCTCGTGGAAGAGATTTTCAATATCGTGAAGGGCCTCAACGAGAATGAGGGCGCGACCTTCCTGCTGGCCGAGCAGAACACCAACGTCGCGCTGCGCTTCGCGCATTACGGCTATATCCTCGAGTCGGGGCGTGTGGTGATGGACGGGCCCGCCGACGATCTCCGCGAGAACCCCGACGTGAAGGAATTCTATCTCGGCATGTCGGATGAGGGCCGCAAGAGTTTCCGCGACGTCCGCAGCTACCGCCGCCGCAAACGCTGGCTGAGCTGAATCAGGAGCGCCGCGATGGCCAATCATGCACATTCACAGCCCCGTGCGGGTGTCTTTCGGGCCGGGTACGGGGCATGGCACTTCCGCAACAAGACGCCGAAGCGCCAAACCGGATCATTCGCCGGTAAGGTCCGCGCGCATTTCCTCGATCAAGGAAAGTGCTTCCTTTCTCGTGTTGTGGATATTCGGCCGGAAGCCCTGCGTTTCGGCGCGCAAGCGAATATCCTCTTCAGTCTCCGACCCGGCAGCAAACCGCGCACTGCCCAAAGAGGCCGCCTCGTTGAGCCGCTTGCCGCGGTGCGCATAACGCACCCAGGCGGCCGGAAGGATCTCGCACCCGTTGAGGTTGACAAGGAAAAACCACTTTCGATCCGTTTCCTTGATCCGCTCTTCAATGAAATCATAAAAATCGTCAACGTCCCGACTGTGGTGGAAGACGAAGTGGGAAAAATCCACTTCCATGATCACCCTGTCCTCGTCAAAAGCCAGCCTGCGGACAAAATCGGAAAGCGTGTAGTTCGGATCATGGGTGATTCTTGCGCGCCGCTTGCCGGGCAGTTCCGCGATACGTTCAAGCGCAGCGGCGCGGTCAGTGAAAAGATTTGGATCGAAGGCTTCGGTATTCGCCGCGCGTTCGATCTGACGCCGGGTCACCTCGGAGGCATCGAAACGGACCGATCCCATCGAATGGGCGAGGTTGAGTGCCCTGCCGCGGCGGGAATAGGCCGTCCATGCGATCGGGTCGATGCGGGTCCCATTGAGGTTGACAAGAAAAAACCAAAGCTCCTCTCCGGTCCGAGCGATACGTTCTTCCAGCCGGTCGTAAAAGCGATTCACGATCTCGGAATCGCGGAAATGAAACTCCGAAAAATCCGCTTCCATGATCTGTTCGGCTTCGTGAAAAACAATTCGCGAGTCTATCTCGGCGTCGCTGACGGCGGGGCTGGTTTCTGTCTCTGTCATTCTCGGGCGTCCTCGGGATGGGGCGTTGCTGATCTGTATACTTTTGTATGCAATCGTCTAGCCGCGACTCCGTGCGCCTTCAATCTGTCAAGCTGTCGCGCCCCCCGCGACGGAATATCGGTGTAAACATGACCCAATTTTACGACGACCTGGAAACGCGCAGTCCCGAAGATCGGGAAAAGGCAATAGCAGACGCATTGCCGAAGCAGATCGCCCGGGCAAAGGGACTGCCCGGATACGAGATGTCACTCGCACATGTTGATGCCGCGACGGTCCGGAGCGTTGGTGATCTTGCCGCGCTGCCTGTTCTGCGCAAAGCGGATCTGGGGCGGGCGCAGACCGCGGAGTCACCCTTCGGCGGTCTGACCACACGGAATGCCGCGGATTTCACCCACATCTTCCAATCCCCCGGGCCAATTTACGAACCCGGTGGCGGCAGCCGGGACTGGTGGCGCATGGGCCGGTTCCTGCACGCTTGCGGCATCGGTCGCGGCAACATCGTGCAAAATTGCTTCGGGTATCACCTGACACCGGCGGGAATGATTTTCGAGAACGGGGCACGCGCCGTCGGCGCCGCGGTGGTGCCAGCCGGAACCGGACAGAGTGAGCTTCAGGCACGGGCGGCTGCCGATATCGGCGTGACCGCCTATGCCGGCACCCCGGATTACCTGAAGGTCATTCTGGACAAGGCAGACGAGATGGGCCTGTCCCTTTCGATTTCGAAAGCTGCCGTCGGTGGCGGTGCCCTGTTTCCTTCGCTGCGGAGCGAGTATGCCGATCGGGGCATCGCGTGCCTGCAATGCTACGCCACGGCCGATCTGGGCAACATCGCGTATGAGTCCGATGCTCAGGAAGGCCTTGTCGTGGACGAGGGCGTTATCGTCGAGATCGTGACCCCCGGCACGGGCGAGCCGGTAGCGCCGGGCGAGGTGGGAGAGGTCGTTGTGACAACCCTCAATCCCGACTACCCGCTGATCCGTTTCGCAACCGGCGATCTGAGCGCGTCAATGGAGGGGACAAGCCCCTGTGGCCGCACCAACCTGCGCATCAAGGGCTGGATGGGCCGGGCCGACCAAACGACGAAAATCAAGGGCATGTTCGTGCGGCCCGAACAGGTGGCGGCGCTGGTATCGCGTCATGCCGAGATTTCGCGCGCCCGGGTCATAGCCAGCCGCGAGGGCGAAATGGACGTGATGACCGTGAAGATCGAGGCCGAAGACGGCAACGCCGACGCGTTCGCCGGATCCGTGGCCGAAGCGTTGAAGATGAAGGGCCGGATCGAGATCGTGGCCAAGGGCAGCCTGCCCAACGACGGCAAGGTCATAGAGGATCAGCGCAGCTACGACTGACTGACCTGTTCGCGCTTGCCTGTATAGTGCCACAAGCCGGTGATATGCGCCAGAATCAGGTCGGTGGCGGTTTTCCACCCCGGTTTTGCGGCGGGTGACTTCGGACAACCGGGCGATCAGTGGCCGAGGATCTGGCTCAGGAACAGCTTGGTACGTTCCGATTTGGGGTTGTTGAAAAACTCCTCGGGCTCGTTCTGTTCGACGATCTGCCCCTGATCCATGAAAATCACCCGGTTGGCGACCTGCCGCGCAAAACCCATCTCGTGGGTGACGCAGAGCATGGTCATGCCTTCCTCGGCCAGCTCGATCATGGTGTCGAGAACTTCCTTGATCATTTCGGGGTCCAGCGCCGATGTGGGTTCGTCAAAAAGCATGATCCGCGGCTTCATGCAAAGCGACCGCGCGATCGCCACCCGTTGCTGCTGGCCACCCGAAAGCTGGCCGGGATACTTGTCGGCCTGTTCCGGAATCTTGACCTTTTCAAGAAAGTGCATCGCGGTTTCCATCGCTTCCTTGCGCGGTGTCTTGCGAACCCAGATCGGCGCCAGGGTGCAGTTTTCGAGGATCGTCAGATGGGGAAACAGGTTGAAGTGCTGGAAAACCATGCCCACTTCCGAGCGGATCTTGTCGATGTTCTTCACGTCGTTCGAAAGCTCGGTACCATCCACGACAATCCGGCCCTGCTGATGCTCCTCCAGCGCGTTGAGACAGCGGATAAGGGTGGACTTGCCAGAGCCGGACGGACCCGCAATCACGATCCTTTCGCCTTCATGAACCGTCAGGTTGATGTCACGCAGCACGTGGAAGGCACCGAACCACTTGTTCATGCCGTCTATTTCGATGGCGACCTTGTCGCTCACCTGCATTTTTGAGCGGTCTACATCGCGTTCGAGAGCCAGATCGGACATTGCCGGAATCCTTTCTTAATTGTGGCCGGTCTGAAGCTTTCGCTCCAGCCACATTGAATAACGGGACATGCTGAAGCAGAAGATGAAGAACAGCAGCGCGATGAAGGCGAAAAGCTCCCAGTAGATGCCGTTCCATTCCTGGTTGGCGCGGATACCCTGGCTCAGGCCGATCGGATCAAGCAGACCGATGATCGACACCAGGGTGGTGTCCTTGAAGACGCCGATGAAGGTGGACACGATGCCGGGGATCGAGATCTTCAGGGCCTGCGGCATGATGATCAGCCGCTGCGCCTGCCAGTAATCAAGGCCCAGGCTGTCGGCGCCCTCGTACTGACCCTTCGGCAACGCCGCGAGGCCACCGCGCACCACCTCGGCGATGTAGGCCGAGGCGAAGACGGTGACCATGATCATCACCCGCATGATGATGTCGAAATTCGTGCCCGGCGGCATGAAGTAGTTCAACAGCACCGACGCGACAAAAAGAAGCGTGATCAGCGGCACGCCGCGGATGAGTTCGATGAACCCCACGCAGAGCGACTTGACGATGAAGAGGTCGGATTGACGACCGAGCGCCAGCAGGACCCCGATCGGCAGCGACAGCCCGATCGCCACGACACCGAGCAGAAGCGCCAGCATAAAACCCCCGAACTGCCGGCTTTCGACACTCGGCAGACTGATCGGAACGACCTGATCCAGACCGGCGGTGACATAGCCCATGATCACGCTCCACCACAGCAGGGCCGCGATCACGCCGGCGATGACCGCCAGCAACGAGCCCAGCCGCACCTGACCCATCGAAATGACCAGGTAGAGAATGACGAAGCCGGCCGCGATGCCGAGAGGGAACCACAGCGACCCGCCCCACATCAGCCAGGGCATCAGGAACGGGTAGATCGCGGTCACGATCAGAAGTTTGCGCGGCGCCCTGTCGAAAAGCACCGGCGCAAGCGCGATGAACAGCAATACGAAGGTCAGGTTGGGCCGGAAATAGGCCGGCAACATGGCTTCGGGTGGCGGGGCATCCACCGTCGCATCCGGAGCGAAGGGATAGGGTGGATAGAAACCGTAAAGCAGCTGAAGCCACCGGTCCTTGATGACCGCCCAGCACGCGTGCCCATGGGTTTCGCCCCATGTCGCCTTCATGATCTGGCGGCATTCGTCCAGCGATTCGGCGTTCCAGACCGATTGGAAAACCCAAGGAAGGAGCCCCGAAAGGACATAGTACACGAACCCGATCGACAGCAGGGTCAGGATCGTGTTCAGCCAGCCCGAAAAGAGGTTTTCCCGCATCCAGCCGATGACACCCGTTTCGGTGACCGGAGGCTCCTGTTCGGGGAGCATCGTCTCGCGCACATAGGAGACGGTTTCTGCATGTGTATCGCTCATCCTACCGCTCCACCAGTTTCACACGATTGTTGTACCAGTTCATGATCGACGAGATGACCAACGAGATCGTCAGATAGACCAGCATCAGCAGCAGGACGCATTCAAGCTCCCGCCCGGTCTGGTTCATGGTGATGCCGCCAAGGGTACCCGTGATGTCCATGTACCCCACCGCGATCGCCAGGGACGAGTTCTTGGTCAGGTTGAGATATTGAGAGATCAGCGGCGGGACGATCACCCGCAGGGCCTGCGGCAGCACCACCAGGTTCATGACCCGGTTGGGACGCAGCCCGAGGGCCGCTGCGGCCTCTGTCTGACCGTGGCTCACGGCGAGAATACCGGCGCGCACGATCTCGGCAACGAATGCAGCCGTGTAAAGCGACAGTGACAACCAGAGTGCGATCAGGGAATTGCGCATGTGTATGCCGCCCTGAAAGTTGAACCCCGTGAGCTCGGGATTGCCAACATGAAATCCCATTGCGATCAGCAATCCAAGCGTCGGAAGGACGATTATCCCGAGATTTATGTACCATGTGGTTGGCCGTTCACCCGTCGCGTTCTGGATCGCGTCGGCCCGCGCCGTAACCTTGCGCGCCGCGAAGATCGACAGGCCGAGAACAAGCACGAAGGCCAGCAGGTCCAACGAAACATCCATGCGCAGGCTGGATTGTCCGAACAGATGGATATCGCCCAGGGAGCGCGAGAAAAGCGGCTCGGGAATATAGAACCCGCGATTTGTGAAGGCCACACTGTCAAAGAGCTTGAGCGTTGCATCGGGATTGTCACCCCGGAACGCCGATGGTCGTGGCAAGCTTTCGATCAGGATCGCCATCGCGAGCACGATCCACAAAAGGACCGGAACATTGCGGAACATCTCGACATAGACGGCCATGATCTTGGCCACCAGCCAGTTCTTGCTAAGCCGCAGGACACCCACCAGAACCCCCACGATGGTTGCCGTGGCGCACCCCAGAACAGCGACGATGAGCGTGTTCAAAAGCCCGATGAACGAGGCGCGCAGGTGCGAATCCCGGCTGTCGTATTCCAGGATGTGCTGGTTGATGTCGTAGCTCGACGGTTCCGAAAAGAAGCCAAATTCAACCGGCTTCCCGAGCGCGGCCAGGTTCTGCATCGTGTTGTTGATCAGCCACGCCGCGGCCAGCATGAAGGCCATCAGCGCCACCACCTGTATCGTCGTGGAACGATACCGGGTGTCATAGATGAGCATGGACAGCCGGAACGACTCCTTGGGAGGGTCGGTATCTGTTGTCATCTGGGATGTTCCCCGTCTGTCGGCCCGGTTTGTTTTTTCGCGGCTGAACGCCGTGGGCCGATCATTCTGGTTTGGTCTTGATCAAAAAAGGGCGCAGGCCTTGGCCTGCGCCCCTGTCTTCAGCCGATCAGCGGAACGGCGGCGCGTACATCAGGCCACCGTCTTTCCACTGTGCATTGAGCCCGCGTGCCAGGCCGACGGGGGTTTCCTCGCCAATGTGCTTGGCGAAGAGTTCACCGTAGTTGCCGCCCGCCATGATGGCGCGCTTGGCCCACTCGGAGTCGAGGCCCAGCATCTCACCCATGGTGCCTTCGCTGCCGAGTATGCGGTTGACCTCGGGGCGATCGGTGCCCTTGGCCAGCTCCTCGATATTGGCCGAGGTGATGCCCAACTCTTCGGCCGCGATCAGGGCATTGAGCGTCCAGCGCACGATATCGCCCCATTCCTGGTCCCCGTGGCGTACCAGCGGGCCAAGCGGCTCCTTCGAAACGATCTCGGGCAGGATCACGTGATCGCTGGGGGTCTCGAACGTTGCGCGCGTGGCGGCGAGGCCCGACGAGTCCGTCGTGTAGACGTCACAGGCACCGGCAAGGTACTGCTGCTGCGCCTCGGCATTGGTCTCGATCGGAACCGGCTCGTATTCCATGTCATTGGCGCGGAAGAAATCCGCGAGGTTGAGCTCGGTCGTGGTGCCGGTCTGGATACAGACAGTGGCGCCGTTCAGCTCCTTGGCCGAGGTCACACCAAGCGACTTGGGGATCATGAAGCCCTGACCGTCATAATAGTTGATGCCGACGAACTCGTTCTTGAGGTCGACATCGCGCGTCAGCGTCCACGTGGTGTTGCGTGCCAGCATGTCCACCTCGCCCGAAGCGAGCGCCGTGAAACGCGTCTTGCCGGTTGTCGGTACGAATTCAACAGCGGTTGCATCACCGAGAACGGCTGCGGCAACGGCGCGGCAGACCGCGACATCGAAGCCTTCCCAAACGCCATTGGCATCGGGCGCCGCAAAACCGACGAGACCGGTGGTAACGCCACAGTTGAGGGTGCCCCGCGCCTTGATGTCGTCAAGCGTGGCAGCGGCGGCACCGCTTGCGGCAAGCCCGGCGACTGTCAGCGCGCCAAGAAATACGGATTTTTTCATCTTTACCTCTTCCTGATTGCCCGTCCGATTGCACAGGACGGTTCGTGCGGCCGGTTAAGGCCGGTCGGGTTTTGAAGGGGCAATCCCCCTCAGCGAGCCTGAGTTTGGGCGGATTCATTCGTCAAGGTCAAGTGCAGATCACGAAAAATGATGCCCCACAAGACGGACGGTGATCAACCGCGTGACAAGGCGTAGACCCGGTGCGCCTGCAGGAATGCGGCCCGTTTCCGCGCCGTTGTCGTAGCCGCCTCGGCATCCGTTCCCCAAAGTTCCTCCTGCCAGGTCTCGTCGATGCGCGAGGCGTTCCAAAGCTCTTCCGGCCGGCTTTGCCCGTGGATTGCCGCGAATCCGATCACCAACGAGCCAGACATCGACACAAGGTCATGCATGGCGGTCAGTGCAAAGGAATCCAGATCGTGCACCCGCCCGGACATCGCGCCAAGCGCAACAGGATCCTGGGGAACATGCATGACGCCGTTCACCGGCCGCAACCTTGCGCCAAGATGATCGGCGGCCCATTCCAGCAACGGGTCCCAGGCCGCGCATTGGCGCGCGACCAACCCTTCCGGCGAGTCGGCGCGATAGCACAAAAGATCGGCATCGCCATAAGCGGCGATCATGTCAGCGACTTCTGAATGCTGGTGCCACACTTTGTCGATCGCGGCATTCGCAGCCCGGGTCAGAGGCATGACGTTAGGATCGACGCGCTCTTGCTGAGCGTCCCACTCCCCGGCGATGGCCTCGGCCAGCGGTCGGGTCGGCACGACCAGTGGCGCCTTGGCCGGAGTATGTACCGGGCGGCCATCCAGTTCGATCCGGTATCCCGGGTCACAATCCGCGACGCCCGCGGATTTCCAAAACCGTTTCAGTGACCATTCACTCATTGTTGTTTCGCCCCCGCGTGAGTTTTTGTGCTTTTCCGCGCGCAGACACGTCTGCGCGCGTCCCGATGATCGACACCGCCGGTCAGAAGATCTTGGAGAAGGGATCGTCCGGCACGTCACCGGGTTGCCATTGAAAGACGTCCCAGGTCCGGGACATATGCGCCGGAAGTGGCGCGACAAGCACAAGCTGCGCACCCGTCACCGGGTGCCGAATGGTGAGTGAACGCGCATGCAGGTGCAGTTTGCGGCTCAATTCGCCGCCCAGTTGGGCCCCCCAGCCATCACCGGGATTTTCCTGACCGGACCCGCCGTATTTCCCGTCTCCGATGATCGGATGACCGATCTCGGCCATGTGCGCGCGCAGCTGATGGGTGCGGCCCGTAACAGGGACCAGGGCCATCCATGCACACCGGCTGGCCGCGGCCTCGAGGACCGTGAAATCGGTGATCGCATGCCGCGCGCCCTGCGTTCGGTCCACGTCATCGGGATGTACGCAATGCATTTTCTCGCCTTCACCTTTCGCACCATGGCCCGGTGCCTTCACAAGGCCGTAACGAATCGTGCCGGTACGGGGCGCGGGAACACCTGCCACTGCCGCCCAGTAGATCTTGCGGGTCGTGCGACTGCGGAATGCGGCGGTCAGCGCCGCTGCGACCGCCCGCGTGCGCGCCATGATCAGAACACCCGACGTGTCCTTGTCCAGCCGGTGGACAAGGCGCGGCTTTTCCTCCAGCCCGAAGCGCAACGCCTCGGACAGACCATCGACATGACGCGTCTGTCCTGATCCGCCCTGCACGGCAAGGCCCGGCGGCTTGTTGATGGCAATGACCTGATCATCCCGGTAGATCACGGCATCACGGATCATCGCGCTGTCCGCTTCATCGATTTTCTGTCGCACCGCGGTGCGCGTGTTCGCCGTATCCGGCAACGGCGGCACCCGCACCTGCTGCCCATGCGCAAGCCGCGTTCCGGCCTTGACCCTGCCACCATCGACCCGGAGTTCGCCCTTTCGGCACATCCTTTCGATCCGGCCTTGCTGGACATGCGGAAACTGTCGCCGGAGCCAGCGGTCAAGCCTTTGACCAGCGTCTTCTGGCGCCACTGTCATGGTTTGAACAGACGTCATGACAAGGTGAACCGCGCCACGGCCATACCCAGCACGATCCCCATCAGCGAAAAGCCTACGGATGCCGCCACATACGCCGCGGCAATCACGGTCTGGCCACGCTCCCACAGTGTTAGCGCATCCAGCGAGAAAGCGGAAAAGGTTGTGAACCCGCCCAGCACCCCAGTCAGAAGGAACGGCCCGAGGCGCGTGCCGTCGCGATGAGCGAGCACGACCACGATGACCCCCATGAGGAACGATCCGAGGATGTTTACCCCGAGTGTGGCCCATGGAAACCCCGGCCCGATCAGGCGCATAGACCCCACCGAGGCGAGATACCGCGCCGAAGCGCCGATCGCCCCTCCAAGGGCCACTTGTGCAAGCGTCATGAACATGGCGCGTCTGTCGCGTGCCGCCCCGGTTTTGTCAAGCTGGCGCCGGGGCGCGCAAGTGTCGTCCGATATGCCGCGAATGGGCTGTCCCCCGGTCTTGGCTCGGTCTAGTCTGGTATAAACACGGATTTTGATGAGGCGCCGATGACAGATCCTCAGAGTCTGCTGCGCGGTCTGTTCGACCGGGCAGTCCAAGTGGCTGACCCCATGCAAAGCCTTCACCGCGCGCTGCCTCCGCGTCCCGAAGGGCGGCTGGTGATTGTCGGCGCCGGAAAGGCATCCGCGCGCATGGCCGAAGCCGCGGAAGCTGTATACGGCCCCTGCGAAGGGCTGGTGATCACGCGCTACGGTCATGGCCGGCCCTGTATTGGTGTCGAGATCGCGGAGGCCGCGCATCCGGTGCCGGACGCCGCGGGTCAAAGGGCGACGGCGCGGATGCTGGGACTGCTGGAAGGACTGGGAGAAAGCGACATGGTCCTGGCACTGATCTCGGGCGGTGGTTCTGCCCTGCTGACCGCCCCGGCGGGCGACATCTCTCTGGAGGAGAAGCGGGCACTCACGGATGCACTTCTGGCCAGCGGCGCACCGATCGCCGAGATCAACGCCATCCGCAAGCGGATCTCGGCGGTCAAGGGCGGAAAGCTGGCGGCCGCAGCTTATCCGGCGCGGATGCGGGCGCTGCTCATTTCGGACGTTCCGGGAGACGATCCCGGCGAAATCGCCAGCGGCCCCACGGTGGGCGACGACGGTAATGCCGCGCAGGCGCTGGAAGCTCTCAGGCGGTGGAATGTCAGGCCACCTGCCTCGGTCGATGCCTTCCTGCGCGCGGGAGGCGATCCGCTTGCCCCGGATGACGTGCGCCTTGGCCGGGTCGAGAACGTGATTTGCGCCGCGCCTTCGCAATCGCTGGCCGCCGCGGCCGACCTTGCCGAGGCCGAAGGATGCGAAGCACGAATCCTCGGCGACGCGCTGGAGGGAGAGGCCCGGGACGTGGCACGGGAACATGCAGGGCTGGCATGCAGGGTGCAGGCCACGCTGAGGCCCCATGCCGCGCCGGTGGTTCTGCTTTCCGGCGGCGAGCTAACGGTCACGCGCCGCGGTGACGGCGTGGGGGGACCCAACGCGGAATATGCGCTGGCTCTGGCACTGGCTCTTGACGGCACGCCGGGCATCCATGCCATCGCCTGCGATACGGATGGTGTCGATGGCGCAGCCGAAGTTGCCGGCGCGGTCATCGGGCCGGACACACTTTCCCGCGGCGTCCGGGCGGCCCGCGATGCGGCAGGGGCGTTGGCCAGGAACGACGCTCACGGTTTTTTTGCGGCCATCGGAGATCAGGTTGTAACCGGTCCGACACTCACAAATGTCAACGATTTCCGGGCAATCCTGATCACGGCTTTCTCACCTCTCCGTGATGACGGGGCATGAGTCTTCAACCTTGCGCCCTTTGTGTGCGACCTTTCCCGCTGCACAAGGGGAGGAAGACATGATCAATCGCAGGGTTTTTTCCGCCATCATCATGGCAGGCGCAATTATGGTAACGGCACCGGGCATGGCAATGGCCGGCGAGGACAAGGATGCCGTCGCGGTTCAGATGACCGCCGCCCAGATCGAGGATCTGCTCGCTGGCAACACGGTGATGGGGACCTGGTCGGGCTCAACCTACACGCAGTACTACGGCGAGGGTGATTTCACCGTCTACATTCCCGAGGGCGGTGAACCCGATGAGGGCAAGTGGCGCACGAACGCCGAGACCGATGAATACGAAAGCTGGTGGCGCTCCACCGGTTGGACACCTTACACGATCGTCATGACCAATGACGGTTATGCCTTCGTGAACGGCGGGGATCTGGAGCAGTTCGACGTCTTCGAGGGCAAGCAGGTCGAGTACTGAGCCGCGCTTCCGACGGCGGGGTGTCAATCCCCGGCAAGGCGCAAAAGGTTGATGCAGGTCTCCCCGTAGCGGCGTGATCCGAGGAGGTGCAGCCAGTCGGGGGGGTGGATCTCGGCACCCTCCTCCCAGATGACGGTGGCGCCGCCCGCGAGCCAACCACCTTTGAACAGCGCCGCCAGCGCCACCTCTCCCATGCCCTTGCCATAGGGCGGGTCCAGAAACAACAGGTCATGCGGCGGCCCGGGCGGGGCGCCGGGGTGCCGGGCATCGCGGCGCAGGATCCGGCAGGCTTCCTCCGCGCCGCAAAGCGCGATGTTGCGCTGCAGGAGCGCCAGAGCGGTGCGGCCGTTCTCTATGAAAAGGGCCTGCGCGGCCCCGCGCGACAGAGCCTCGAGCCCCAAAGCGCCGGTTCCCGCAAAAACGTCCAGCACGCGCGCGCCGTCCATCCTGACATCGTCAAGTCCGGCCAGAACATTGAACAGGCTTTCGCGCACCCTGTCGGAGGTCGGTCGAAGCTGGGCGCCCGCATCGCCCTTGCCCAGCCCGGCCAGACGACGGCCGCGGAAGTCACCGGCAATGATCCTCACGCCTTCAGCAACGCCTTGAGGTCCGTGCCCGGGTTCGCCACGACCTCGGGATCGGGGGATTTCCCGGCGTCGATCAGGCGCTTGCCAACCATGTAGGCACGCGGTTCATTCATCGCATCTACCGCCAACAGCTCATTGCCCCTGTAGTACCAGAACGAAACATGGCCCGCGCCGTCCCCCTGTCTGGTAACGACGAGGTCATAGCCGTTACCAAGGCCGGCGATCTGCAACTTGACGTCATATTGATCAGACCAGAACCACGGCTGCGGCACGTAATCCTTTCCGGCACCAAGGATGTTTTCGGCCACGCATTCGGCCATGTCGATGGCATTGGGCACGCTTTCCAGCCGGAGCCGCTCTGCCCCGAAGGGAAAGGACGCACAATCCCCCGCCGCCCAGATCGCCGGATCACTGGTGCGCCCCATGGAATCCGTCCGAATACCATTCTCGATTTCAAGCCCCGCCGTGGCGGCCAGTTCGGTGGCCGGTGTGATACCGACACCCACGATGACGAAATCCACGGAAAGTTCGGACCCGTCGGACAGAATCGCGCCCTTCACACGGCCGCCTGTTTCGGTCAGGTGCTCCAGACCGACCCCTTCCCGTATATCGACGCCATGGTCCCGGTGCAGCCTGCGAAAGTAATCCGAGGTTTCGGGCGCCGCGACACGTTGCAGGATGCGGTCAGCCATCTCCACCAGTGTAACCTTCAGCCCCCTGCTCGCCGCCACCGCCGCCGCTTCCAGCCCGATATAGCCACCCCCGACAATGAGAACATGCCGGCCCTCTTCGAATTCCGGGGCCATCGTATCGACGTCGCGCAGATCGCGCACCACGTGCACGCCCGCGAATTCACCGCCAATCGCACCCGGCAGGCGGCGCGGCACCGACCCGGTGGTCAGTACAAGTGCGTCATACGGGATCGCCCGGCCACCGGCGATCACCTGCCGGTCGGCACGGTCGATCGCTGTCACGGTCTCATTCAGATGCAGGTCGATGCGATTGTCGGCATAATAACTCTCCGGCCGCAGGAAGAGTCGTTCCAACGCCATTTCACCCAACAGGTACTTCTTGCTCAGCGGCGGCCGCTGGTAGGGCGGCACAGGTTCTTCACCGATGAGTGTTATGGTCCCCGTAAAGCCACCGGTTCGCAATTTCGCCACCAGTGACGCACCGGCCTGCCCTGCGCCGACCACGACAATTCTTTCCACATGCGCCTCCATCATGACCGCGGCGGTTTAAAAGGATCTGGCCACGCGGCAAACCGAACCTATATCTACCTGCCAATGCAACGCAATGGATAGGCAGGGAACGACAATGACCATTACCACCGGCGACAAACTTCCGGATGCAGCTCTGATGCGGATGGGCGATGACGGCCCCGAGAGCGTGGAATTGGCCGAAAGGACCGCCGGCCGGAAGGTGGTGATCTTCGCGGTGCCCGGCGCCTTCACGCCGACATGCCATTCCGCCCATGTTCCGAGCTTCGTGCGCACCGCCGGGGACTTCGCGGACAAGGGCGTTGACGAGATCATCTGCGTATCCGTGAACGACCCTTTCGTCATGGGCGCCTGGGGTGAGGCGACAGGTGCCGATGCGGCCGGACTCACCATGCTGGGCGATCCCGAAAGCACATTCACCGAGGCCATCGGCATGGATTTCACCGCCCCGCCTGCCGGCCTGCTTGCGCGGTCGAAGCGTTACGCGATGCTGGTCGAAGACGGCAAGGTCACACGGCTGCATGTCGAGGAAAATCCCGGCGCCTGCGAGGTGTCGGCCGGCGAAGCCCTGCTGAGCGAAATCTGAGGCCGGCCTCGGCCGGTACGAATTCCGGCCCTGCGGCTTCAGTCTGCGAGCGTGTCCATCTTGCGGGCCAGTTTGGCGTCCAGTGCGCTAAGTCCATCCACGTCATGGGTGGTCAGGGTGACGTCGACACGATTGTAGACATTCGACCACTCGGGATGGTGATTCCACTTCTCCGCCCAGATGGCGCACCGGGTCATGAATCCGAAGGCTTCGGTGAAATCCGGAAACTTGAAGGTCTTGGAGATCGCATCCCGGCTTTCGTCCATTGTCCAGCCATTTTCGAGAAGCGGTGCGAGCGTGGTCTTGCGGGCGGTGTCGCTAAGGCGTTCTGTCACTGGTGATCCTCCACTTGGGGTTTTCTGAACGGTCCGTAACCGGTCAGGATTTCGATATCCTCTTCCACGGCATCACGCTCGGCGGTCAGATATCGGGCGACGGCATCGGAAAAGCCGGGGTCGGCCATCCAATGCAGGGAGTGGGTGCTGACGGGAAGGTATCCGCGCGCCAGCTTGTGTTCGCCCTGCGCCCCGGCCTCGACCCGGGACAATCCGTTTTCGATGGCATGCTCGATGGCTTGATAATAACACAGCTCGAAATGCAGGCAGGGGTGATCCTCGGCGCAGCCCCAGTAGCGGCCAAAAAGCGCCGAGGCCCCGACCAGGTTTAGCGCCCCGGCCACGACGCTCCCGTCACGTTCTGCCACGACCATCAGCACGTCGTCGGCCAGGCAATCGGCGGCGATGTCGAAGAAGGCACGGGTCAGATAGGGCATGCCCCATTTGCGGGCGCCCGTATCCTGATAGAAGGCCCACATGGCGTCCCAATGGCGCGGTTCGATCTGTGCCCCCGTCAGCGCGCGAATCTGTCCTCCGAAATCTTGTGCGCGGGTGCGTTCCTTGCGGATCGTCTTGCGCTTGCGCGAGGACAGATCAGACAGGAACGCGCCAAAATTCTCGTAATCGCGGTTTTCCCAATGGTATTGCTGGGTAAGGCGCGGCATGAGGCCCATCCCGGCGCCCGCCTCGGCCTCGGCTTCGGTGCAGAAGGTCGCATGAACCGACGAAAGCCGGTTCTGTTCGGCAATCTGCACCCCCCCTTGCAGCAGCGCGGCACGCCCCGTCTGTTCCAGGCCCGGGCGTGTCAGAAGGCGCCGGCCCGTGACGGGCGTGAACGGCACAGCGATCTGAAGCTTGGGGTAATAACGGCCACCGGCACGTTCATAGGCATGGGCCCAGTTGTGATCGAATATGTACTCGCCCTGACTGTGGGATTTGACGTAGACCGGCGCACAACCGATCAGCGTTTCATCAATCCGCGCAGTCAGGTATTGCGGCTGCCACCCGGTGCCCGGTCCGACCGATCCGCTGTCCTCCAGGGCCTTCAGAAACCGGTGCGTCGTGAACGGATCTTCCGGGCGCCCGCCCTCTGCGGCTTCGGGGCAGGCGCAGGAATCCCATTCTGCCGCGGATATGCGCGACAGGCTGTCATGGGTTTCGACCGTGATCTGTTGCTGCTGCGTCATGTTGCCGGTCCGCCTGCTGCCTTGAGCCTAATCTGTTGCCGCAAACGCCGGGTTCAAGGCGGGATTGCCGGCTGATACCCTTCGAAAGTTATATTGCAGGCAACGCGACGCGCCCGAATTTCGGCGCGCGGGGAACGGACGGTCCAGCACAGGACCGGCACACCGGCAGCGCGAAGCTGCAACACCCTGCGCCGATCCAGATCACCCGCTTCATGACTGATGAAACACGCGTCCGAAGCCTCGAAATCGGGGATATCCCGCAAATGGCGCCGCGTTCGCCCGGACAGGCGCGGCCAGTTCGCGCGCCGCCACGCGCAGGTGGTCAGGCCGCGTGGAAGCCCCGGCGCAAGCGACGCGAGCCGGATGACCATATGCGGATTGAACGACATCATGGCGATAGGACCGCGATAACCGGCCGCGGTGGCGACGGCCGCTCTTTCCAGCTGGCCATCAGTCTCCCCCATTGCGCCGTGCTGATCCTTCAATTCCACCAGCAGCGGCACCCTTCCCGCGACCAGTGTCAGCACCTCCTGGAAACTCGGGATGCCCTCGCCGTCACCATCCTTGAGAGGTATTTTGCCCAGCGCTGCCGCCTCCCGCCCCTGCACCGGGCCGGTCTCTCCGGTCAGACGGTCGAGAGCCGCATCGTGAAAGACCATCGCAACCCCGTCCGCAGAGGCCTGAAGATCAATTTCGACACCATATCCTGCGGCAATGGCCGCCTCGATCGCTGCACGGGAATTCTCGGGGCGCCGCGCCCGCGCATCATGCAATGCGCGATGTGCCAGCGGCACATGACAGAATGCGGCGGGCAGTGCCGTCATCGGATGCGGAATATCCCTTCGATCTCGACTGCGACACCAAAGGGAAGCGACGCGGCCGAAACCGCTGAACGCGAATGCCGCCCGGCGGCGCCAAGGGCCGCGCCGATGAAATCCGACGCGCCGTTGATCACCTGCGGCTGCTCGGTGAAACCGGGGGTGGAGTTGACGAATCCGGTCAGCTTGACCACCTGCGAAAGCCGGTCGAGATCTCCATCGCAGGCTGCCTTGACCTGCGCCAGAAGCGCGATTGCGCACAGTTTGGCGGCCTCGGCCCCGCCCGCGGTATCCATGTCATCACCCAGCTTGCCGGTGATCAAACGGTCGCCGTCCTTGGATATCTGGCCGGACACGTAAAGCGTGTCACCCACCTGCACATAGGGCACGTAATTCGCTGCCGGGGCGGGCGCGTCCGGCAATTGCACGCCCATTTCGGCCAGTTTTCCCTCGAATCCGCTCATCCGCTTGTCTCCCTGGTTTCCTGCTTCACCTGAGCCGAACGCTAGCGGCCGTTCGGACCGATGAAAATCAAAAAGAACCGGCGCAATGGTCCTGCCCTTCCGGGCGGGATATTTCAGTGACATGAAGCTTGCCGCTTATTGGAACCGGCGGGGGTAACGCAACCGGTGCCTTGTCCGACCCGGGCGACATCAATGTGTCAGGGTACTTCTCTTGTCCGTGGCACCGCCCGCATGTAACCCTGCGGGCTGCGAAAAAACGTCTGCGACGTTACCATTGTGCCACGCCCGGATCACAACCGTTTGCAGGCCTGTTTCCCGCGTGGTCGTTCAGGTTAAATGAAGGCCTTGAAAATTGATGTCGGAAGTTTCGATTTAACATGCTCAGACTGCCTGCAGCCCTGCGATTCCCGCGCCGCGCACTCGCCGCACTGACCCTGGCACTGGTGGCAGGGTGCACCACACCCGACTCACCCCTGCCGCCCGGGCAGGTCTTCGATCCCTACGAGGTGGGAAACCGGAAAACTCATGCGTTCAATCGCAAGCTGGACAAGGCCCTTCTCAAACCGGCCAGCGAAGGTTACGCCGGCGCCATACCTGTGGACATCCGCACCGCGATCGGTCGGTTCGCCGAAAACCTCTCGATGCCGCAGGCTATCGTCAACGGCGTCCTGCAGGGCAACATGAAAGGTGCGACAGAAGATACGTACCGTTTCCTCGTCAACACGACCGTGGGGTTGGGTGGCTTCTTCGATCCGGCGACAGAGATGGGAATGCCAAGCGGCACCGGCACGGATTTCGGCGAAACGCTGGATGTCTGGGGCGTTCCGCAAGGTGCCTACCTGGAACTGCCGGTGCTGGGGCCATCGACCGAAAGGGCGGCCACGGGCCGGATCGTGGATCTTTTCACGGATCCACTCGGATACGCACTGCCAACGCCGGAAAGGTACTACAGCACGGGGATATCGGTTCTTGACGGCATTGGCAAACGCGGCCGTTATGCCGAAACGATCAACTCGATCCTTTACGAGAGCGCCGACAGCTATGCCGCATCACGAAGTGTCTATCTGCAGAACAGGGGCTTCCGTCTGGGCAGAAGCACCGAGGAAGATTATGTTGATCCCTACGACATGCAATTCAGCGATCCGTAGGAGGGTCCGCCATGGCGAATGAAATGCCGCAGGAAATATCACGCCGCACCGCGATCCTTTCGGGCACGGCGGCAATCGGGTCAATTGCTGCCAGCGGACCGGCTCTTGCCCTGAATAATTCTCAGGCCAAGGCGCTCGTGGAGCGCGTGGTAAGCGATATCAACGGGGTGATTTCTTCGGGCAAATCGCTAAGAGGCATGATCTCGGATTTCGAACGTATCTTTCGCAGATACGCGGATGTGAACATTATCGCGCGATCGACCCTCGGCGCTGATGCGCGTGGCTTGAGCAGCGCACAGATGCGCGCTTACACCGATGCGTTCCGAAGCTATATCGCGCGCAAGTATGGCAAGCGGTTCCGTGAATTCGTCGGCGGCCGCGTCGAGGTGAAAACGGTCAACCAGGTCAAGTCATGGCATGAGGTCTCGACGACAGTCTACCTGAAGGGCGAAGCGCCGTTCGAAGTAAGATTCCTGGTATCGGACCGGTCGGGCCAGAACCTTTTTTTCGACATGCTGATCGAGGGTATCAGCCTGCGGCTTACCGAACGCACCGAAATCGGGGCCATGCTGGATCGCAACCTCGGCAATGTTGACAAGCTGATCCGGGATCTGCGCATGGCCGGCTGAACCCGGTCAATCCCCCCCCAGCAGACGCCGGATCAGGTCGCCAACCGGCGTTGCACGTTCGCGCGGATCAGGTCGGCGCAGGGGTTCGGGATCGGCGGTCGGCCTTTCCGCGGGCCGCAGCATCGGCAGCGGGCGCACCGGAAGGCCCTCGTTCACCCGCAGCATCGTTTCGCGCCATATTTCGGCCGGCAGGCCACCGCCGGTCACGGCGGTCAGGGGGGTGTTGTCGTCATATCCCATCCATACCCCGGCCACGTAATCCGCCGTGAAGCCCAGGAACCAGGCATCCCGCGCCGCCTGGGTTGTCCCTGTCTTGCCAGCTGCCTCCCACTCGGGAAGGGTGGCGCGCGTGCCGGTTCCATCCGTGACAACCCGGTGCATCATGTAGATGAGCTCGCGTGCCGCATCCTCGCGGATCACCCGCTCTCCGATGCCGCCGCTTGTCCCCACCAGGGGGGTCTCCTCGCCAAGCAGGCGCAACTCGACCAGCCCGTAGGGTGTGACAGAGGATCCGCCATTGAGGATCCCGGCATAAGCTCCGGTCATTTCCAGAAGGGTGCTCTCGGACGCGCCAAGCGCCAATGCCGGTCCATCCGCCAGGTCGCTTTCGATCCCGAATTCATTCGCGACCCTGCGCACCAGATCCCGACCCACGCTTTCGGAGACCTTCACAGCCGGGATATTGAGCGATTTGCGAAGAGCCTCGGTCAGTGTCACACGGCCATAGTGCCTTTTCCCGTAATTCTCGGGGCACCAACGGCCGGAGCCCGGAATGTCCTGGCAGTAGGGTTCGTCCACCACCGTCGAGGCATGGTCGTATCCCAGTTCCAGCGCCGTCGCGTAGACGAAGGGCTTGAAGGCCGACCCGGTCTGACGACGGGCCTGCGTGGCCCGGTTGAATCCCCCGGCGACAGTCGTGTCACGACCGCCGACCATGCCACGCACCGCCCCGTCCGCCGACATTATCACGATCGCCGCCTGTGCCCCGGAGTCTTCGTCGACCTTTTCGGCAAAAACCGTTTTCAAGGCGTCTTCGGCGGCACTCTGTATGCGCTGATCGAGGGTGGTGCGGATGATGACGTCCTCGGTGGTGTCGCGGGTAAAGAATTCCGGTCCCGATGCCATGACCCAGTCGGCGAAATATCCGCCCGCCTGCGCCTCGGCCGCCTCGGACAGGGTCGCAGGGTCACTACGGGCCGCCCGGGCCTCGGCCTCGGTCAGATACCCCTGTTCGGTCATCAGCCGCAGCACCGTCTCGGCCCGGTCCCTGGACCGTTCGAGATCCGTTGTCGGGGCAAGCCGCGATGGCGCGGTCAGAAGCCCCGCGAGGACCGCGCTTTCCTGCGCGTTCAACTCAGCCGCATTCTTGCCGAAATAGCGCTGTGCGGCGGCCTCGGCACCATAGGCTCCGGCCCCCATGTAGGCACGGTTGAGATAGATCGACAGAATTTCGTTCTTGGTGTACTTGACTTCCATCGCCAGCGCATAGACGGCCTCCTTGGCCTTGCGCCAGAGGGTCGTGCGGCGGCAATCGGCAACATAGTCGGCCTCGCTGTCCCATTGTGCCTCGTCATAGGCGACACCAAGGCACATCAACTTCGCCGTCTGCTGGGTGATCGTGGATCCACCGTGCCCGGTCAGAGGGCCACGACCCTCGCCAAGGTTGATCCTCACCGCACTGGCAATGCCGATCGGATCAATGCCGGGATGCAGGTAGAATCGCCTGTCCTCCGTGGCGACAACAGCATCGCGCAGATAGGGCGAGACGGTTCCGGCCGTAACGACCCCGCCAAACTGATCCCCCCGCCAGGCAAAGACATCGCCCTTGACATCCAGCAGGGTCACCGATCCGCGCGCGCGCCCGTCGAGAACTTCGGAAATGTCGGGCAACTTCGCGTAAGTATAGCCGGTGGCAAGCGCGAGAATCAATGAAACGACCGCCGTGAAACGCCAGCCGATCGCCCAGATCAGCCGCAGCGCCCACGCCACGACGGCTTTCATGAAACGGATCAGCGGATTTCGCGGTTTCCGCGATCCCCGCCGCTTCTTCGGTGCGGATTTTCGCGCCGGTTTTCGAGCGGGTTTCCGATAGCGCCTGTCTGCCACGAGTGGCGGTTTCCTGCGACCTGAATTACTCATGCAAGCCCTGCCCGGACCTCGTTTGTTTGGTGCAGTCTAAACCGCTTTGCCGGACTTGTAGAGTCCCGCCGGCCCTGTGTTCCGGCTTTTACGTTTGCATATTTTTTGTGCGATTTATTTTTTTTGAGCATTTTTTGTGCGAATACACTCCGGCCCTGGCCGAATTTGACGCCAATCCCTTTCAGGCAGCCCGCCCATTGGATTTTTCTGCATGTGCGAAATGCCTGTTCAGCAGGAAACCGAAAGGGGAATACGTGAAACTCATCATTGCGACAATCAAGCCGTTCAAGCTCGAGGAGGTCCGCGAAGCGCTGACCGAAATCGGCGTGCGCGGCATGATGGTTACCGAGATCAAGGGCTTCGGCTCCCAATCGGGCCATACCGAGATTTATCGCGGCGCGGAATACGCTGTCAATTTCGTGCCCAAGATCAAGCTGGAAATAGCCGTGAACGCGGGGATGGCCGACCAGGTGGTCGACACCATCACCAAAACCGCGCGCACCGGCAAGATCGGCGACGGCAAGATCTTCGTCCTCGATCTTCAGCAGGCCACGCGTGTGCGCACCGGCGAAACCAACGGCGACGCGCTCTGACCCGGCGCTCAACGGAAAGGAAACGACCATGACCAAATTCACGACACTCGGGCTTGCCGCTGCCGTGGCCGCGCTCCCGCAGCTCGGACTGGCACAGGAGGCGGAGGCAACCGTCCCGGCCGCCGTGCCGACAGATTCGGTATTCATCTTCAATTCACTGTTGTTCCTGATCGGGGGCTTTCTGGTGTTCTTCATGGCGGCGGGGTTCGCCATGCTCGAGGCCGGGCTGGTACGCGGCAAGAACGTGACGATGCAGTTGACGAAGAACGTCGCGCTCTTTTCGCTCGCCGCAATCTTCTATTACGCCATCGGCTACAACCTCATGTATCCACTTGGCGACTGGGCCATCGAGAATGTGCTTTCGGGGCTGTTCCCGTCGCTCGGTGTTCTGGAACCCGTGGGCGTGAGTGCCGCGGCGGCGGACGACTATTCCTATGCTTCTACCGGGTCGGACTTCTTCTTCCAGTTGATGTTCTGTGCCGCCACCGCCTCGATCGTTTCGGGTGCGCTGGCCGAGCGGATCAAGCTGTGGCCCTTCCTTACCTTCACCATTCTCCTGACGGCGATCATATACCCGCTGCAAGCCAGCTGGAGCTGGGGCGGTGGTTTCCTGAGCGCGGCCGGCTTCTCGGATTTTGCCGGGTCGACCATCGTGCATTCGGTGGGCGGTTGGGCCGCACTGACCGGCGCAATCATCCTTGGGCCGCGTATCGGCAAGTACAAGGATGGCAAGGTGCATCCGATCCCCGGCTCCAACCTTGCACTGGCCACGCTGGGCATGTTCATCCTCTGGCTGGGCTGGTTCGGTTTCAACGGCGGCTCTCAGTTGGCAATGGGCAGCGTCGGTGACGTGGCCGATGTCAGCCGGATCTTCTCGAACACCAACACTGCCGCTGCAGGCGGGGCCGTCGCCGCACTGATCCTGACGCAGGTGATGTACAAGAAGCCGGATCTGACCATGGTGCTCAACGGCGCGCTGGCAGGTCTGGTGTCGATCACCGCCGAACCGCTGGCCCCGAGCCTGGGGATGGCGACGCTGATCGGCGCCGTGGGCGGTGTCATCGTGGTCTTCACCGTGCCGATGCTGGACAAGTTCAAGATCGACGACGTTGTCGGTGCGATCCCTGTTCACCTCTTTGCCGGCATCTGGGGCACGATCGCGGTCATTCTCACCAACGGAGATGCCAACCTGATGACGCAACTTTACGGCATCGCCGTGATCGGCATCTTTACGGTAGTGGCCTCCGCCGTGGTATGGCTCATCATCAAGGCGGTTGTCGGTCTGCGGGTCTCGGAAGAAGCCGAGATCGACGGGCTGGACATGTCGGAACTGGGCATGGAAGCCTATCCCGAATTCTCCAAGACCTGATCAGAACCGCCGCCACGAGATGGACCCGGGCATGACTGCCCGGGTCTTTTCGTTTCAGCGCCGGAAACCCTGGCGCCACCCCGTGCTCAGCCCTCGACGCGCCGCGGTGCGCCGGTGGCCATATTGGTTCCGATGTAAGGGCTGGCCGCCTTCTTCCACGCCGCGAACCCCCCTTCCATATGAGCGATACGGCTCATCCCGGCTTCCAGCGCGGCACGCGCCACCTTCTCGCTACGGACACCAGAGCCACACATGAAGACGATGCGCTTGTCGCTCTGCCCCGGCAGCTTGTGCGCGTTGAAGAACGGCATCGGCAGAAGCAGGGCCCCTTCAACATGTTCGAACATGTACTCCTGCGGGGTGCGGACGTCGATCAGCACGACTTCGTCACGCGCCCAGGCGTCGGACACCTCCTCGACGCTCCAGGTTTCCAGTTCGCCGCCGTCAATGGTTTCGGTCTTCATGTCTGCAGTCCTTTTTCAGCCGTTTCAGAATCGGTTCGCGGGTATCTTGAAATAACTTTGCCCGTCATCCTCGGGTTCGGGAAGGCGCCCGCCGCGCAAATTGACCTGCAGCGCGTACAAAATCCGGTCCGGCAGGCCCAGCGTGGCATCGCGATCGTCGCGCAGCGTCATGAATGCCTCGCGGGTGGCCCCGCCACCGACATGGGGATTGTCGCGCTTGTGTCTGGCCACGGTCGCCTCCCAAGCCGGCTCCTTGCGGTCACCGACAGGGGGATAATCATGCCCGACGAAAAGACGCGTGTCTTCGGGCAAGGCCAGGATGGCCTGCAGGCTGTCATAGAGTTGACTTGACGATCCACCGGGAAAATCGGCACGGGACGTGCCAACATCCACATGCATGAAGGTGTCATGCACGAAGGCCGCATCCTGTCCAACCACGTAGGTGACCGACCCCAGCGTATGACCGGGCGACAGCATGACGCGCACATCAAGATTGCCCAGCTTGAAGATCTCGCCATCCTCGAACAGCCGGTCGAAATCACGGTCGGGATCGAACGCGCCGCTCAGGTTATACAGCTTTTCCCAGATTTCACTGATGTCGCGGACCTTGGCGCCAATGGCATTCGGTGCCTCCAGTTCCTGCCGCAACCACGCCGAGGCCATCAGGTGATCGGCATGCGGATGGGTGTCGAGGATCCATTCCACCTCCAGCCCCTCGGCGTTGACGAAATCCACGATCTCCCGGGCGCTGTCATGGGATGCGGCGGCCTCGGCGGGCCGGAAATCCTGAACGATGTCTATCAGAGCGGCCTTTCCGGTGTCGGGGTCAGCCACGACGTATTGTATGCTTCCCGAGGCAGGATCGTGAAAACCTGTTACTTCGGGCGAACTGGATCCCTGTGAAGGGCTTTTTCGGCGGAACATGGTCACTCCTTTCTTATGATCCCATTCATTTAAGTGAATGTATTTGTGAACCAACCCCACACGCGGGATTTTGGCAGCGTGACCGCCGCGCGGCCAAGTTCTCGTCTGGCAGAATCGCTACGTCTCATGCTAGGTGTTGGGTTATGAATGATGAAAGCCCCCAAATAAGCCCCGGAACACAAGTCAAGCGTCCCATGATCCGGCAATTGGATGAAGCGGCAATCAATCGGATCGCCGCCGGGGAAGTAGTGGAGCGGCCGGCTTCGGCCGTCAAGGAACTGGTGGAGAATGCGCTGGACGCAGGTGCATGTCATATCGCAATCGCGCAGGCCGATGGCGGCAAGACGCTGATCCGTGTAGCCGATGACGGTTGCGGAATCGTGCCCGAAGACCTGCCGCTGGCGCTTGCGAGGCACGCCACCTCCAAGATCGACGGCTCGGATCTGCTGGATATCCACAGCTTCGGCTTTCGCGGCGAGGCGTTGCCGTCGCTCGGGGCCGTTGGCCGATTGACGATCGCCTCGCGCGCCGAGGGCCACGATGCCGCCGAAATCCGTGTCTCCGGTGGAACACCGGGCCGTGTCAGGCCCGCCGCGCTCAACGTGGGCACGGATGTGACCCTGCGCGATCTCTTCCATGCCACGCCGGCGCGGCTGAAGTTCATGCGCAGCGACCGGGCCGAGACGCAGGCCATCACCGATACGGTCAAGCGGTTGGCAATGGCCGCCCCGTTCGTATCCTTCACGCTTCGCGATGTCTCGGGCGGCGGTGACGGGCGTGTGACCTTCCGCGCGGATGCCGAAACAGGAGACATGTTCAATGCTCTCCACGGTCGCCTGGCGCGGATCCTCGGCTCGGATTTTGCCGAAAACGCGCTGCGGATAGAAGCCGAGCGCGACGGGCTTCGCATGACCGGGTTTGCCGCGCTGCCCACCTATTCGCGCGGCGCCGCGGTGGCGCAGTACCTCTTCGTGAACGGGCGCCCGGTACGCGACCGGATGCTGATCGGCGCGTTGCGGGCCGCCTATCAGGATCTGCTCAGCCGGGACAGGCATCCCGCGGCCGCGCTCTTCATCGACTGCGATCCGCGGCAGGTTGACATCAATGTCCACCCCGCGAAATCAGAGGTGCGGTTTCGTGATCCCGGCCTTGCCCGCGGTCTGGTGGTCTCGGGGCTGCGGCACGCGTTGGCCGAGGCCGGGCACCGCGCCTCCTCCACGATCGCGAGCGCCACACTGGGTGCGATGCGCCCCGACTCCGATGGCGCCCGTGTCTACCAGATGGACCGGCCCTCGCCCGCTGCGCGCGCCGCGGCATACCAGGCCCAAGCCCCCGCCTTCGCCGAGATGCAGGCCGCTTACAGTGCCCGGACAGAACCTGCCGCAGGCGAACCAGACCCGGCCCCGGACGACACGCACGAGCCACCCGAAACACCGCCGCAGTCCCTTCCTCTGGGGGCAGCCTGTGCCCAGATTCATGAAAACTACATCGTCGCCCAGACGGAAACCGGCATGGTCATCGTCGATCAGCACGCCGCGCATGAACGGCTTGTCTACGAAAGGCTCAAGTCGCGGACGGGCAGTACCGGCGTAGCGTCGCAAGCGTTGCTGATCCCCGAGATCGTCGATCTGTCCGAGGCAGATGCAACACGAATTCTGGACTTCGCCGGGCAACTGCAACGCCTCGGACTCGTTGTCGAGAACTTTGGCCCCGGCACCATCGCAGTCCGCGAAACGCCCGCCATTCTCGGCCCGGTGGACGCGCGCGCGATGATCCACGACATCCTTGACGAACTTGCAGAGCAAGGTGAAACCCGGACATTGCAAACGCGCATCGACGCGGTCCTGTCGCGCATCGCCTGTCACGGCTCGGTACGCTCCGGCCGCCGGATGACCGCGGCGGAGATGAACGCGCTTCTACGCGAGATGGAGGCGACCCCCCATTCGGGCCAGTGCAACCATGGCCGGCCCACCTATGTGGAGCTGCCGCTTGCCGATATCGAAAGGCTTTTCGGGCGCACATGATTACCATCGGGGACACCGCCGTTTCACTCGAAGATCCGGTCGGCACTGCCATTCTCATCGCTGTCGGCGGTCTGGTTGTGATCGTCATCCTGCTGATCATGGCCGTCCGCGCCGCTGCCCGGTCGGCACGCATGACCGAACCCCTGGTCCGCCAGATGGGCGACCTGGGCCAGCGCGTGCAGGGGCTGAGCGAGGGCCAGCAGCAGCTCGCCGGGGGTCTCAACCACGTTTCCGAGGCGCAGGCCTCGGCGCAATCGCACATGCTGCAACTGATGGAGAAGCGGCTGACACAGGTGACCGAGAACATGACCGAGAACCTGCAAGGCTCGGCCCGGCGCACCGCGCAATCGCTGGGCGAATTGCAGCAGCGCCTGCAGGCCATCGACAAGGCGCAGGACAACATCACCAAGCTGTCGGGCGACGTGCTGAGCCTTCAGGATATCCTCTCCAACAAGCAGACGCGCGGAGCCTTCGGTGAAATCCAGCTTACCGATATCGTGACCAAGGCGCTGCCCTCCGACAGTTACAGCCTCCAGCACACGCTTTCGAACGGCAAGCGCGCCGATTGCCTGGTTCACCTGCCCAATCCACCCGGGCCGATCTGCATCGACAGCAAATTCCCGCTGGAAGCCTACGAGGCCATGCGCAAGGCCGGCTCCGACCGGGAATTGAGCGAGGCGGCCAGGTTCCTGCGCACATCCGTCAAGAAGCACATCAAGGACATCGCCGAGAAATACATCCTCGACGGGGAGACGGCCGACGGGGCGCTTATGTTTCTGCCCTCCGAGGCGGTCTATGCCGAACTGCACGCCAATTTCCCCGAACTGGTACGCGAGGGGTTCGCGGCACGGGTCTGGATCGTGTCGCCAACCACCTGCATGGCCACGCTCAACACCATGCGGGCGATCCTCAAGGATGCCCGGATGCGCGAACAGGCCGGCGCTATCCGGCGCGAACTCGGCTTGCTCTTTGCCGATGTGGACCGGCTGGGCAACCGGGTCGAGAACCTGGACCGGCATTTCCATCAGGCTGCCAAGGACATCTCGGACATCAAGATTTCCGCCGACAAGGCCGGGCGCCGTGCCAAGAGGCTGGACAATTTCGATTTCGAGGAGCTTACACCCGAAGGCGAAGCCCGGATCGTTCCGCTTCCCAAGGATCGCTGAGCGCCTGGCGCGCGCGGTCCAGCGCCTTGGTTTTCTGATCACGGGTCTGCCGCGCGGACCTTGGGGGCGCTGCCCCCAAACCCCCGAGGTATTTCAGGCCAGATGAAACGGGCACCCCGTCCGCCCGGAACCGGCCCGGGGTCTCGTGCCGTGGATCGCCGCGTCAAGAGGGGTGGTCCGCAGGCAATGTGCCGGGCACGTCACGTGCTTGTGACGGTGGCGCCCTTGCGCCTACATCGTTTCAAGGCAATGCCGGCGGAAGGCGCGTTTGAGCATATCCAGTTCGTCGCGCAGGAGGTCAAGTTCGGCGCGTATGTCATGGCTCAGGGCGTGGCCCGACATCAGCGCGAAACTGTCCAGTATGTCACCCGTGGCGACATCCCGAATCAGGAATGTCTGCACGCCGTCTGCGATCATTTGCACCGGGATCGGAACCCGCACCCGCCATTGTCCAGGCGTGCCGGTATCCGCAACCTCGACACCCTCGACCGGCGTCTCAAGATGGGTCACCTCAAGCTGCGGAGCGTCGACGCCGCCGCTCTTGCGGGTCAACAGGCCTTCCCAGACGCCTTCGGAAAGCCGTGTCTTGGTCAGTATGAGATCGCTCATGCCGTTTCTCCCGGACAGTCAGAGCGCGGCCCGCGGGCGACGCGAGAAGGTGAGATCCCGCACGATGACCTGGCTCATCTGAGGGTTCTCGAAGATCAGGTCGATCCAGGCGCGCTCGATCCTTTTTTCGTTCAGTTTTGAATAGGCCAGATCGAATTCCACCATGATCTCGTCGTGGTCCAGTGGCAGCTCGCGCACGATCTGTTCGGTGTTGGGCCCGTGGCGGATGTTGAGGCGGGCAAAGATCTCCAGAGGTTTTTCCATCTCCACGATCGTGTCCATGCGGACCAGGTGATTGCGGCGCAGCCCCCCCACGGCCTCCCGGGGAAGATCGACGACAAGCGACAGGAACGAACCGTCGAAAGCAAGAACATCCATGCGCAGCCCGTAAGGCGCCAGATCGGCTGCACGGGTATTGCGCAGTTGGCGCAGCGTCAATTCGGATCGTTCACAATCGTGGAACAACGTCACCTCATCGCCCATGCGCGATTTGCTTTGTGCCGATGAAATTCCGGGGCGCTCCAGAACTTCGCGCCACAGTCGCGGGCGCCACGACCAATCGGTTCCGTGCGGACGGGGAAAGGCGTCGGACCCCTCCACTGGCAGAGCAAGCCGGCTGTCCGCGACCTTCATGAACTCATGGAGGCAAAAAAGCAGGCTTCGGGCGCGTTTTCGCTCTGTGCGAAGCTGGGCAAGGCTCATGCGCGGCGCATTTCGAGCGGCCCGTGCCCAGCGGCGCAAGCCCCGGCGATAGGTCATCCAATCCAGGAGAACACTGCGAAACTCGATCATTCGGTCACCTGCTTCCGGCATGGGTTCTATCCTGCCCGGTCCTCTTCTTCCAGATGATTACGAGGAATTTCCGAACAATCCCGAAAGGAACGTTCCCAGAGCGCCACGCGGCCGGTCCTGTGCCTGGTCCGACCCGCCTTGGCGAGCGTCATCGGCATGCCCACCCTCCGCGAGGCGCGCGGGCGGGTTGGCGTTGCGCAAAGTGTCTGCCAGTTCGGTCACAAGGCGCCGTCCCGCGGCGCCTGCCAGCCTGCTATCGCGGGGCGCATAGACTGCCAATCCGGTCAGATGGCCATTGAGTACCATGCTACCGCGCCAATGGCGCGGGTCACCGCCAGGCATCGCCTGGTCGCCCCCGGAAGCAAGGTGCACCAGCGCGAGATCCTCCCCGTTCACCATTTCCAGAGGGGCGGCATTCGGCGACAGCTTCTCGGCCAACTCCTCGGCCGTTGCATTGCGCACGCCCGGCTCATCCGGCAGAACCGATACGGTGATGACCGCAGGGTCCACCATGGGTCCTTCGCCGTCAATGTGGGCACAGCCCGCCATGAGAACGAAACTTCCCTGGTCACGGCGCCGGACATGGCTTTCGTCTATACAGTATCCCGCGGGGCTGGCAACGATCGCTCCGCCCTGGAAAAGGGCCGTGCGCTGAACTTGCCGCGAGTCGCGGACCGGGGACACACACCCCGCGACCGCCAGCATTGCGACGGCCGATGCCAGGGCCATCCAGAACCGGGGACCCCTTTCAAAGATCCATGTAGACATGGCGTTCCGCGGCACCGCCCGGATGTGTCACCGCACCCTTGTAGGTCTCACCCACGAGCTTGGCAAATTTCCATATCGCGCCGGACGCATAGATCGTCTCGCGCGGGCCGGGCCAGGCAGCCTTGCGCCGGGCCAGCTCCTTGTCGTCGAGATCGACCGACAGCTCGCCGCGGATCGCGTCGATGGTAATGCTGTCGCCCGTGGCGATCAGGGCAATCGGCCCGCCATGCGCCGCTTCGGGCCCGACATGGCCCACGCAGAACCCGCGAGTCGCCCCCGAAAAGCGGCCGTCCGTGATCAATGCAACCTTCTTGCCCATGCCCTGACCCGAAAGCGCGGCCGTGGTGGCCAGCATTTCGCGCATGCCGGGGCCGCCGGCCGGCCCCTCGTTGCGGATGACGATCACCTCGCCCTCCTCGTAACTCCGGGCCTTGACCGCTTCGAACGCCTCTTCCTCGCTCTCGAAGACCCGTGCAGGGCCGGTGAATACCTGGTGTTCGGGCGCGATCCCCGCCACCTTCACGATCGCCCCCTGTGGCGCAAGGTTGCCCTTGAGCCCGACAACGCCGCCAGTGGCCGTGAGGGGCTTGTCGATGGGGTGGATCACCTTTCCGTCGGCCTCGCGGTCGATCAGTTCAAGCTCCTCGCCGATGGACCGGCCGCTCGCGGTCATGCAGTCCTCGTGGATGAGCCCTGCCTTGCGCAGCTCCTTCATCACCACCGGGATACCGCCGGCATCAAAAAGATCCTTGGCCACGAATTGCCCACCCGGTTTCAGATCGACGAAATAGGGCGTGTCGCGAAAGATCTCGCAGACATCATCGAGATAGAACTCGATTCCCGCCTCATGAGCGATCGCCGGCAGGTGCAGCCCGGCATTGGTGGAGCCGCCTGTGCAGGCCACCACGCGCGCGGCGTTCTCAAGGCTCTGCCGCGTCACCACGTCCCGGGCCCGGATGTTCCTGTCCAGCAGAGACATCACCGCGACACCGCTGGCCTCGCCATACTGATCCCGTGATTCATACGGTGCGGGCATCCCGGAGGAGTTCATCAGCGCAAGGCCGATCGCCTCGGACACGCAGGCCATGGTGTTGGCTGTGAACTGCCCGCCGCAGGCCCCGGAGCTCGGGCAGGCCACGCGCTCCAGCATCTCCAGCGCAGCATCCGACAGGGTGCCGTTCTGGTTTCGCCCCACCGCTTCGAACATGTCCTGAACCGTCAGGTCACGGGTGCGGAAATCTTCGGGGATCTCGTCCACCTGCGGCGCCTTGCCCGGCAGGATCGAACCGCCGTAAACGAAAACCGAGGGCACGTTGAGCCGTACCATCGCCATCATCATCCCCGGCAGGGACTTGTCGCAGCCAGCGAGCCCGACAAGCGCGTCGTAACAATGGCCGCGCATCGTCAGCTCCACCGTATCGGCGATGGCCTCGCGGCTGGCGAGGGACGAACGCATGCCCTCGTGCCCCATCGCGATGCCGTCGGTCACGGTTATCGTGGTGAACTCGCGCGGGGATCCGTGCGCCTCCTTAACACCACCCTTCACCGCCTGGGCCTGACGCGACAGCGCGATGTTGCAGGGCGCGGCCTCGTTCCAGCATGTCGCGACTCCGACGAGCGGCTGATGGATCTCCTGCTCTGTCATGCCCATGGCGTAGTAATAGGACCGGTGAGGTGCGCGCGCCGGCCCTTCGGTCACATATCGGCTGGGCAGCTTGGATTTGTCGAACTTGGTCATGGCGGCCTTCCTGAAAACTTTTTGCCAACAGGGTTAAACAAGCACACCTGCAGGCACAAGGCCGATTGCAGGGGACGCGGGCGCGACCTAGATAAGCGGGATGAATTATGATCCGCACAGCGAATTGACCGATCCGGCCAGACCCAACAGCGAACTCTGGCGCCTGGCGGCCGGGCTGATGATGGGCGTTCTGGTTTATTATGGTCTGAACTGGGCCATTTTCGCTCTGGTCGCCCTTGGTGCCGGTGACGAGGCCTACATGAACTTCATGCAGGTCGTGCGCGAGGGTGAAACCCCTCTTGCTGTCCTCGTGCAACTTTACAGCTTCGGCTGTCTCGGGGCGGCCGTCATGATCGTCACCGCCCACATGCACAATCGACCGGCCCGCGGTCTGCTCGGGCCACTGCCCCGCGCGGTGCGCGATTTCACCCGCGTCTTCGTGGGCCTAGCGCTGCTTTACGCGGTCGTGACGCTGCTGCCGCCATGGACCCCGGCGCATGACCTCAAGCTGAACCTGCCGGTTACGGCTTGGTTGATGATGTTGCCGCTGGCCATTCCGGCGGTGCTTGTGCAGGTCGGGTCTGAGGAGTTGCTTTTCCGGGGCTACCTGCAACAACAACTGGGTGCGCGTTTCGCCAACCCGCTGGCCTGGATAGGGCTCCCTTCGCTTCTTTTCGGTGCGTTGCATTTCGCGCCCGGCGTCTACGGAGAGAACGCGCTGCTGATCGCGCTCTGGGCGGCATTGTTCGGTGTGGCTGCCGCAGATCTCACGGCGCGCAGCGGATCATTGGGGCCAGCCATCGGGTTGCACCTTTTCAACAACCTTGGCGCGATCCTCGTGACGGCCCTGCCCGGTCCGATGTCCGGCCTCGCGCTGTTCGTCGTGGAGCACGGGCCGCAGGCGGCCGAAATGCTGCGCCGGACAATCCCGGTGGATTTCGCAATGCTGCTGGTCAGCTGGCTGACGGCCCGGCTGGCCCTGCGACGCTGATTGCATTTCATGCGTCGGCGGCTTATCTCGGGGCCGAAACCGCTTGAGGGACCGCTTTCATGAACTGGATCACCAACTACATGCGTCCGCGGATCAACTCGATCTTCTCGCGCCGCGAGATGCCCGAGAACCTGTGGTCCAAGTGTGACGAATGCGGCACCATGCTCTTTCACCGGGAATTGAGTGACAATCTGAATGTCTGCACCAGTTGCGGCCATCACATGCAGATCACCCCGCGCGCCAGGTTCCAGGCTCTTTTCGACGGGGGCACCTTTGCACAGGTCTCGGTACCCGCGCCCAAGCCCGACCCCCTGCATTTCCGGGACCAGAAAAAATATCCCGACAGGATGCGCGCCGCGCAGAAATCCACTGGCGAGGTTGAGGCGATGCTCGTGGCCACCGGCGAGATCGGGCGCACGCCCATCGTCGCGGCGGCCCAGGACTTCAGTTTCATGGGCGGGTCGATGGGCATGTATGTTGGAAATGCCATCATCGCCGCAGCGCAGGAGGCCGTGAAGCTCAAACGCCCGCTCATTCTCTTTTCCGCTGCTGGCGGGGCCCGGATGCAGGAAGGTATTCTCAGCCTGATGCAAATGCCGCGGACAACCGTCGCCGTGCAGATGCTGCAGGAGTCCGGGTTGCCCTACATCGTCGTGCTCACGCACCCCACAACCGGCGGCGTGACGGCAAGTTACGCTATGCTGGGAGACGTGCATATAGCCGAACCGAACGCTCTTATCTGTTTCGCGGGACCGCGGGTGATCGAACAGACAATTCGGGAAAAACTGCCCGAGGGGTTCCAGCGTGCGGAATACCTTCTGGATCATGGAATGCTCGACCGGGTAACGCCGCGCACCCGGATGCGGGAGGAACTGATCACCATCACGCGCCTGCTTCTGGGGCTGCCCCCGGCGGTGCGCGGTGACCTGCCGCCGCCCGATCCGGCCGAGGCAACGCAGCCGGCAGCGGCTGAAACCCCCGCCACCGATCGGCAATCCCGGGAATGAAGGCTCCGAATTCCGACATCATCCTTGAACGGATGATGGCGCTGCACCCAAAGATCATCGACCTCACACTCGACAGGGTCTGGCGGCTTCTGGATGCCTTGGGCAACCCGCAGGACGCCCTTCCGCCTGTCATTCATGTCGCCGGAACCAACGGCAAGGGGTCGGCCCTGGCGATGATCCGCGCCGGGCTCGAAGGGGCGGGCAAGACCTGTCATGCTTATACCTCGCCTCACCTGGCGCGGTTTCACGAACGCATCAGGTTGGCCGGCGATCTGATCTCGGAACCCCACCTCATGCAGGTTCTGGATGAATGTTATGCCGCCAATGGAGAAGCCCCGATCACATATTTCGAGATCACGACCTGTGCCGCGATCCTGGCCATGTCGCGGGTCGGGGCCGATTACACGCTGCTCGAGGTGGGACTGGGCGGCCGGCTGGACGCCACCAACGTGATCGACACCCCCCGCCTTACGGTCATCACGCCGGTTTCGATGGATCATGAACAGTTCCTTGGTGATACGCTGACCGCGATCGCCAAGGAAAAAGCAGGCATCGTCAAGCGTGGCGTGACATGCGTCATCGGGCCACAGGATGACGCGGCCCTTGAGGTGATCGAGGATCGCGCGGCCCTTTGCCGGGCACCGGTTCTCGCACATGGGCAGCACTGGCACGTGCAGGATGAACGCGGCCGCCTTACCTATCAGGATGAACGCGGGTTGCTTGACCTGCCGCTGCCGGTGCTGCCCGGCGCCCACCAGATTCAGAATGCCGGCATCGCACTGGCGGCATTGCGCCATCTCGAGGCGGACGAAACCGCCTTCGAGGCGGCTATGTGCAACGCCCAATGGCCGGCCCGGATGCAAAGGTTGCGTCATGGTCCGCTCGTCAAAGCCGCCCCCGAGGCCGAACTCTGGCTTGACGGCGGACACAACGCTGCCGCGGGCCGCGCGCTCGGGCAGCACCTCGCCACGTTGCCGGCACGTCCCACGCACCTGATCTGCGGGATGCTCAACACCAAGGACATCTCGGGTTACCTGACGCCGCTCTCCGGGGTGGCCGGAAGCCTTACCGCCGTCTCCATACCGGGCGAGGCCAATACACTCCCGGCGGCCGATACAGCGGCGGCGGCCGAACGTGCCGGCATGTCGGCCTTTACCGCGCCAACTCCTTTGGGTGCGTTGGAAAACATCGTCGCGGACACGCCCCGGGCACGTGTCCTGATTTGCGGGTCGCTCTACCTCGCGGGGCATATTCTGCGTGACAACGCCTGATGATCCCGCGAACGGCCCCGGATGCCGTAGCGGAGGTTCGGGGCATCGGCTGCGGCGAAATTCTTGCAATGTCCGGTGAAAACTCCTGTTTACCGGCCCGAACGTGACCTGCGCGCGGGAATTTCCGACATGCCGAATCACTTTATGTTGACCGATTCGCATTGATTCGCCTATATCTGGGTGAAATCAGGCAAGCGTCAGCCCGCATTCGAAGCGGGACGGCGATATCGGGGGATACGTTTTGGCCGCGCGGCACAAGACGCGACAGCACGGAACAAAAGCGCGGGCTCAAGCCCGGCGCTCAGGGGGGATGCGATGATCCGTATCGCGCTTGTCCTGGCCGGTTTCATTGCCGTGAACATCGCGCTGATCTTGGTACTGACCGCCAATGGTCCGCGGCGCGATGTGGCCCAATCGGGAGGCATTGACGGCGTGACGCGCATGCAAGCCGGGCTTGATCCGGACGGATTTCGGGACGAGGCGATCCGCCCCGATCCTGTGCCGGTCGCTGCCCCGGACCATGATACAGCGCTCCCTCGGGACGACAGCGGCGCCGGCGGGGCAGGCACGCCGCCACGACTTGAACAGCTCATCATCGCCGCGCTGGCGCAAGGCAAGCCCGAGGCTTACCTTGACGAAGTGGCCATCAGGGCGGCAGCGCCCGGCGGGGGCGACGTGCCGCAAAACCTCATGTCGGCAGATGGTCGCGTCGATACAGCGCCGTTGCTGGCGATGCTCGGCACGAACAGGCAGCACGCGGATGCGCCCGCACCCGGAGCCCGTCATCACATCGTGCGGCCGGGCGATACGCTGGAATCGATTTCTTATCGTTTCTACGGACAGACCGGCCATGAAGACGAGATCCACGACGCAAATCGGGACATTCTGTCCGGTTCCGGTGCCCTCGAACCCGGGCTGAGGCTCGTGGTTCCTGAACAGTAACGAGATCGAAGGATTACAGGCAGACCTCCAGACGACTATCGTGGCAGGCGTGATTGAGGGGCCGGTTCAACGGCCCCCTTTCATGTCCGGACCCCGGAGAACCGGCGTAGGCAAATCAAGGGTGACCGGACCAGAAAACCCCGGACCGCAGGTCCGGGGTTTCGATGGAAGGGGCGATGTCTGCGCGCTTTTCAGTGCAGCTTCGCCTCGACCTCACCGATGGCGTCCTCGATCATCTTGTTGCCTTCGGCAGCCGTCATCTGCTTGGCGATGACATCGCGGGCCGCTCCGATGGCTATGGTGACGGCCTGATCCCGCACTTCCTTGACAGCGTTGGCCTGTGCGGACGCGATCCTGTCCTCCGCGGCCTGCATCCGGCGCGCAATCGACACCTTGAGATCCTCCTGCGCCTGTTCCGCGGCGGCGGCCGCCTCGGCTTTGGCGTGCGCGACGATCCTGTCCGCCTGCGATTGCACTTCCTTTTGCTTGCGCTCGTAGCTGGCCAGAAGCGCCTGCGCCTCCTCACGCAGCGCGCGGGCCTCGTCAAGTTCGCTCTTGATGCCTGCTGCGCGCTTGTCGATCATCGCTCCCACCAGCGAGGGCACCTTGAAATAGACAAGCACACCGACAAAGATCAGGAAGGCCAGCAGTACCACGAAATCGGTATTGCTTAGCGAAATGAAGGGGCCGGAGGCTGCGAGCGCCGGACCAGCCGGGGCAAGCGCCGCGAGTGTTGCCAGAACCGTTCTCATGGCGATCATTCCTTCATCCGTGCATTGACCGCGGCCGTCACGCTGCGCGCGTCCGCCTTGCCGCCCATGGCTGCCACGACTTCCTGTGCAGTGTCCTTGGCAACTTCCTTGACGCTCTCCAGCGCTCCTTCCCGGATCTCGGCGATCTTCTTGTCGCCTTCCGCCGTCTTCGCGGCGATCTCGGCATCGGCCTTTGCCACCGCCTCGTCAAGCTCGGCCTTGATGTCGGCCTTGGTCTCGGCAATGATTTTCTGCGCCTCGGCACGGGCATCGGCCAGCGCCTTGTTGTACGCCTCTTCGGCTTCCGCTGCCTTGGCCTTCAGATCCTCGGCGGCAGCGATGTCGTTCGTGATCGTTCCCTGACGCTCGGCCAGAACGGCCGCGATCCGCGGCAGCGCCACACGCGACAGAACGAAATAGATCACCACCAAGGTCACGACCAACCAGAAAATCTGGTTGCTGTAGGTGGTTATATCCAGCTGCGGCATGCCTGCGCCCGACGCGGCGTCGGCTGCTGCGGTGGTGTCGGTTGCCATGTCGTCCTCCTTCGGGAACTTTCCGTTTGAACCGGGTGGTCGGCGTGTGCCGCCACCCGGCCGTAAGGATCAGCTTCCGGTGGGCTCAGACGGCGAACATCAGCAGAAGCGCGACGAGGAACGAGAAGATCCCCAGAGCTTCCGAGAACGCGATACCGATGAACATGGTCGCTGTTTGGCCGCCGGCGGCGGAGGGGTTGCGAAGTGCACCCGAGAGGAAGTTGCCAACCACGTGGCCCACACCAACGGCTGCCCCGCCCATGCCCGTACAGGCCAGACCGGCACCAATATATGCACCCATTTGTACGACGTCGCCTTCCATTTCGATTCTCCTTACGTTGGAATTGCGTTGTTTCGTTTGTCCGTATGGCAGGCGAGCCCACCGTTGATTTCATCATGCACCGGCCCCTTGGCCGGTTACCCGCCCGGTGATCAGTGATGCGGATGAAGCGCGTCCTTCAGGTAAACACAGGTCAGGATCGCGAATACATACGCCTGAATGAAGGCCACCAGAACCTCCAGCGCATAGATTGCCGTGATCGCCAGGATGCTCAGCGGCGTCACCAGGATCCCCACCCCGACCGAGATCGTGATCATCGGCGCAAACGCGGCGAAAACCTTGATCACCGCGTGGCCGGCCATCATGTTGCCGGCAAGACGAATGGAATGGCTGACCGGGCGCACGAAGTAGGAAATCACCTCGATCAGCGCCAGGATCGGACGCAGCGGCAACGGGGCGGCGCTGATCCAGAACAGGCCCAAGTAGCCGGCGCCGTGCTTGACGAACCCGATGACTGTCACCGCTATGAACACCGCCATCGCCATCACCGCGGTCACGGCAATGTGGCTTGTGGTGGTAAATGCCGCCGGCAGAAGCCCGAGGAAGTTGGACACCACAATAAACATGAAAAGCGTCATGATATACGGGAAGAATTTCACGCCATCCTTGCCGGCGACGTCTTCTACCATCTTGTAAACGAACCCGTATGCCAATTCCGCGATCGACTGGGTGCGCCCCGGCACCGTGGATCTCTTCGATGTGCCCAGCACCAGCAGCGCGATGATTGCCAGCACCGTCAGGGCCATCCACATCGTCACATTGGTGATCGTGAACATGCCGACCGGCCCGTCGCTGAACAGGGGCTTCACGATGAACTGATCCATCGGGTGAAAAACCAGTCCGCCGTCGTCGGCGGTGTTCGCTTCAGTCGCCATCTTTCGTCCTCTCGCCGCCCTTGCGGGCCTCTTTTCGCTCGGCCTCTTCGGCCAATTTGTCCCGCTGGATTTCCTTGGCGCTACGCATCATGGTCTTGATACCCGCGGCCAGCCCCAGCAAAGTGAACAGCACAAGGAAGACCGGCAGAGTGCCAAAAAGGCGATCCAGGCCATACCCAATGCCAAAGCCGATCAGAAGACCGACAACAAGTTCTATCACCATCCTCCAGGCAAGATGCGCCTGGCTGTAGTGCTCGTCCTGATGGGCTTTCGGCGCTTCCTTGCCCTTCAGGGCCTTTATCCGAGCGTCAAGCCGCGCAAGGCGCTCGCTCTTCTCGGGGTCGGTCACGCGAAATAGCCCTCCGGAACGGTTGGCTATTTGCTAAGCCGGGGTCGCCCGCGAGTCAAGCACACGCAGCAATGTATCAAGAAACTTTCAATACTCTGAAAACCAACAACTTTTACCCCTTCCGTCCGACGAGGCACCTTTTGACAAGCCGGGTATCTCGGTCCGTGGGCACAAGACGCATATTCAACCGTACGGTTGACGATCCTGAGCCGTCGAGCGTATTGGCAGGCATGGCGCCAACCCTCGATACCGTCTTCGCGGCCCTTGCCGATCCCACCCGTCGGGCGATCCTGTCGCTTCTTCTGGAGGATGACATGGCCGTTACCGACGTGGCAGAACCGTTCGAGATGAGCCTCGCCGCGATCTCCAAGCATCTTGGCATCCTGTCCCGTGCCGGCCTTATCAGCCAGGAACGCCGCGGGCGGGTGGTGTGGTGCAAGCTCGAACCCGGGGCGCTGCGCGAGGCCAGCGTCTGGATGCAGGGCTTCGGACAATTCGAAGCGGTTAACCTCGACGCCTTCGAGAAATTCCTTGAAATCGAATTCGCACAGTTCCCTGGCCGCTCTGCCCCGCAAGAGTGACCGGCCGGACCTGCCGTCGTCACCGCAGGCTCAGCCCTCGTCCTTGAGCAGCACAAGCAATGCCAGCACCGTCAACCCCACGCCTCCCATGATCATAACCGGCGGCAGCGAATGCCCAAGGGCCGCTTCCCAGCAAATGACCCATGTAGGCGTGAGATAGGTATAGGCCATGACCTTGGCCGATGGCAGCCTGAGCGACGCATACTGCAAAAGCACGAAGCTCGCCGCGGTGGCGAAGACGGCGACATAGACCAGCGTGATCCACACGATCCCGGGCAGCGCGGTCCAATCCGTCGCGGCGATGTCGCGCCAACCTGCCAGCGCAACCAGCACCGCCGCCCCAACCGTGGCGCCGAAGGAGAAAACCACCGGCGGTTCGCCGCGGTTCAACAACCGCACCATCGGGGTATAGACGGCATGCGCCACGCAGCCGAAGAAATAGATCACCTCCCCGCGTCCGGGCGCGAAAGCCACGATTTTGGCCGGATCGGCATCGAAGATCACCCACAGCGCCCCGGTCGCCCCGATGGCAAGCGCCAGCGCCATTCGCGACGTGGTGATCTGGCGCAGCATCACGTAACCCGCAAGGCCCGACACTATCGGCGTAAGGGTGAACACGGCCGCCGCCGAAACCGGCGCAGCGGTCTTGAGCCCTTCGAACATGAGCACGAAATACAATCCCATCGCGCCGCCCAGCAGAAGATATCGCCAAGGCGCCCGGAACGCGGCGCGTGAAAAACCGTGGGTCACCTGAACCGCGGCCCCGACGATCAAGGCCGCAAGAACGAATCGCACCGCGTTGAGGGCAGTTGGCGCCACGTGCGGCGCCGCCATCGAACCGAGTGCAAATGACCCTGCGATCAGCGCCGAAAAGGCCAGCATCGCCAAATGCCCGCGCATCGGCTGTGTCATGGGCACACGGACGCCGGCGGTCATGCGCCCTGCCAGGTTTTCGACCGTATCTTGATGAAGGAAAGAAACGCCTGAACCTTCGTGGTACGGTGCAGGTCCATGTGCGTGACCAGCCACAGCGGCGCCGACCATTCGTCGCGCGGACCCGTTATGCGCACCAGTCCACCGATCTCGGCTGCCTGCATTTCCGACAGGAACCCGATACCGGCCCCCTCCGCAATGGCGCGCCGCTGTGCGTGCACGTCACCACTGCGAAAGGTGATGCAAGCTTCTGGCACGGCATCGCGCAACCAGCGCGCGAAGGGCGCACGCGAATCCGGGTCATCGGCGCTGACGAACCGATGGCGCGAAAACTCGGCCTCACCTGCCGGCCGACCGTGCCGGTCGATGTATGCCTCGCTGGCGAAAAGCGCCATGCGTTGTTTCAGCAGCGGTTGCACGACGTTGTCGGCCTCCTCGGGCGCCGGCCCTGCGCGCACCGCCACATGCGCTTCGCCGTATTCCAGCCGGAAAAGGCGATCTCCGGTCAGGTAACGCACCAAGATATCGGGATACTCGGCCTGAAATTCCGCCAGCACCGGAACCAGCAAATGACTGAGCCCCCCGACCGAGGTCACCACCAGATCGCCGGTCACCGCGTCGCCGCGCCCGCGCAAGCGCCCTTCGAGCTGTGACAACTGGTCGTCGGTGGCCTGCGCCACGCGCAGCAGGTCATCACCGGCCTCGGTCGGGGTGTAGCCGCGGGCATGGCGTTGGAACAGCTTCACCCCCAGCCGCGCCTCCAGCGCGTCGATATGGCGGATGACGGTGGCGTGATGCACGCCCATGTCCTGAGCCGCGCCGCTCACCGTCCCGATACGGGCCACGTTGTAGGCGGTCCTGATCTCGTCCCAGTTGTCCATAGTGTCCCGGCAGCATTGTGCGAATACCAACACTTTTCCGGCAATTGGTAGCGATATGGCAACCCGGGCACAAGTCCGGCGCTTGACCGGGAAGATCATACAGCCCCACCTTTGTCCGGATCCCGCGGGCACCTGCGGCGAGGAAGAACACCGGCCTTGACTTCCGCAAACTTTCGGCATACGCGATCCCAAATTTCCGGAAGTCGCATCGCTTCCGGTCCCTGCGGCGCAATGCCCGGGATCGCCCCCCACCAGCGAGTTTCGCCCGTGGGGGCATTTGTGTATTGAACCGCCGCCCCCATCTGGGGAAGGGCACGGCAGCAACCGGCGAAGGAGGCCAGGGCGATGTTTGAAAATCTTTCCGAACGCCTCTCAGGCGTCCTCGACCGCCTGACACGGCAGGGCGCGCTTTCCGAAGAGGACGTGAAGACCGCCCTGCGCGAGGTGCGCGTCGCGCTGCTGGAGGCCGACGTATCCCTTCCCGTGGCGCGCGACTTCATCAGCCGGGTCCAGAAACAGGCCACCGGCGCCGCGGTCACCAAGTCGGTCACGCCCGGCCAGCAGGTGATCAAGATCGTCCATGACGCGCTCGTGGAGATGCTCACCGGCGAGGAGGAGCCGGGCGCGCTCAAGATCGACACCCCGCCGGCGCCGATCCTGATGGTCGGCCTGCAGGGCTCGGGCAAGACCACCACGACCGCCAAGCTGGCCAAGCGCCTGCGCGACCGCGACGGCAAGCGCGTGCTGATGGCCTCGCTCGACGTGAACCGCCCCGCCGCGATGGAGCAGCTCCAGATCCTCGGACAGCAGATCGGGATCGACACCCTGCCCATCGTCAAGGGCGAGGATCCGGTTGCGATCGCCAGGCGCGCGAAGACCCAGGCCAGCCTCGGGGGCTATGACGTCTACATGCTCGACACCGCCGGGCGGCTCCATATCGACGACGAGCTCATTGCCCAGGCCGCGGCGGTGCGCGACGTGGCCAACCCGCGCGAAACCCTGCTGGTGGTGGACGGGCTCACCGGGCAGGACGCCGTCAACGTCGCCACCGAGTTCGACGCCCGCATCGGTGTTTCGGGCGTGGTGCTCACCCGGATGGACGGTGACGGGCGCGGTGGCGCGGCGCTCTCGATGCGCGCCGTGACGGGCAAACCGATCCGCTTTGTCGGCACCGGCGAGAAGATGGAGGCCCTGGAAACCTTCGAGCCCGAGCGCATCGCCGGGCGCATCCTGGGCATGGGTGACATCGTCAGCCTGGTCGAAAAGGCGCAGGAAACCCTGGAGGCCGAGCAGGCCGAGCGCATGATGAAGCGCTTCCAGAAGGGTCAGTTCAACATGAACGACCTCAAGGCCCAGCTGGAACAGATGCAGAAGATGGGCGGCATGGAAGGCATGATGGGCATGATGCCCGGTATGGGAAAGATGGCCAAGCAGGTGCAGGAGGCGGGTTTCGACGACCGCGTCATCACCCGCCAGATCGCCCTCATCCAGTCGATGACCCGCAAGGAGCGCGCCAACCCCAAGATCCTGCAGGCCAGCCGCAAGAAGCGCATCGCGAAAGGCGCCGGGCAAGAGGTCAGTGAACTCAACAAGCTTCTGAAGATGCAGCGCCAGATGGGCGACATGATGAAGAAGATGGGCAAGGGCGGCGCCCTGAAACAGGCGATGAAGGGCATGTTCGGAAAGGGCGGCCCCGGCCCCGAGGATCTTCAGGGCATGGATCAGAAATCTCTGGAACAGGCGGCAAGGCAACTGGGCGGCGGTCGAGGCGGTCTGCCCGGCACGGGCGGCGGCGCCGGGCTTCCCCCGGGCCTTTCCGGGTTCGGCAAGAAGAAATGATCGCGGTGGCCTCGTCACGTCGGGAAAGCCAGTGCCGGCATTGTCCGGGTGCGGTGGCGTGCGCATGAGCCTGACCCTCACCATACCCCGGCTGGAAACCGGCCGCCTGGTGCTGCGCGGGCCGCAGCACGACGATTTCGAACCGCTTTGCGCCTTCCTGCTGGACCGTGAGCGGTCCTGGGGATTCGGGACCGAGCGGGACCGCGCCAAGGCGTGGCGCTGGTTCGCCTGCAATATCGGCCACTGGGCGCTTCACGGGTATGGCTATTTCACCATCCAGTGGAAGGAAACCGGCCAGCCCTGCGGCATCACCGGCATCTGGAACCCGGAGGGCTGGCCCGAACCCGAAATCGGCTGGGTCGTGTTCGACGGGTTCGAGGGCCGCGGCATCGCCTTCGAGGGCGCCGAACGTGCCCGCCGCTGGGCCTATGAGGAGCTGGGCCTCGCCACGCTGACCTCGAACATCGTGCCGGGCAACGACCGCTCCGTCGCACTGGCCGAACGTCTTGGGGCCTGGTTCGAACGCGAATACGACAATGTCGAAATGGGCGCCGAACGGCTTTACCGCCACCCTTCGCCCGCCGACCTGGGGATCGGCGCGGACAATGACGGCAGCCCGGAGGCCTACGCATGACGCTTCGCCATGCCGATACCCCGGTTCTGGAAACCGAACGACTGCGCTTGCGCGCCTTCGATGCGCGCGACGTGGCGCGCGGCGTGAATTACCTGACGCAGGTGCGCACCGTGTACATGGGCGGGCCGTATTCCAGGGCCGCCGCCTGGGATCATTGTGCCGGCCTGATCGGCCATTGGGCGATCCACGGCTTCGGTCTCTTCGTGCTCTGCCTTGAAGGCGACGATCAGGCGATCGGGGATTGCGGGCTGCTGATGCCCGGCGGCTATCCCGAGATCGAGCTGGGCTGGGGCATCTGGGATCCCGCGCTGGAAGGCCGGGGGTATGCCCGCGAAGCCGCCCGCGCCGTGCGCGCCCATGCCTACGGAACATTCGGCCTGTCCACGCTGGTCAGCTACATCGACCCGGAAAACGCCCGCTCAATCGCTCTGGCCGAACGTCTGGGCTGCACGCTGGACGCGGGTGCCGCTATTCCCGACCTGCCCGGCTGGACGGGCACGATCGTCTACCGTCACCCCGCACCGGAGGCCGCCTGACATGCCCACGTCCCGCATTCCCGTCCTGGACACCCGCCGCCTGGTGCTGCGCGGCCCCGAACCCGACGATTATCCCAACTTCAAGGCCACCTTCGCCTCCTACCGGTCGCGTTTCATGGGCGGGCCGCTCAACCCCTACGAGACCTGGATGCTCTACGCCGCCGAGATCGGCCACTGGGAGATCCGCGGCTATGGCATGTGGATGATCCACGACCGCGAGACCGACAAGACCCTCGGCATGACCGGCGGCTGGTATCCGGCCGGCTGGCCCGAACGCGAGATCGCCTGGATCATCTGGCCCGACGAGGCCGGCCATGGCTACGCGCTTGAGGCCACCCACGCGGTGCGCCGGTATTTCTACGACGATCTCGGCTGGGAAGGTGCCGTCAGCTACATCGATCCCAAGAACCTCGACAGCATCCGCCTGGCCGAACGGCTGGGGTGCGTCAAGGACAAGGAGGCCGCGACGATCGACGGCAACGATGCCGTGTATCGTCATCCCGCCCCGGAGACGCTGCGCTCCGGGCAGCTTCTGGACGGGATAGAACTTGAGATCAGTCATTACTGCGACCCCCTGTTCAAGCCGAAGGGAATGCCGGTTGACTGATTTCATCTTCCATATGCGCGCAGGCGCGGGTGGCATGACAGGCCTGCGACCCGCCCGTCACATCGTTTTGCGAGGCCACCGATGACCGATACCACCGCCCGCGCCGCCGCGCTCCTGCGTGAGCACCGTGAAAGCATAGATCGCCTCGATGCAATCCTGGTCTACACACTGGGCGAGCGGTTCAAGCACACCCAGGCCGTGGGCCTTCTCAAGGCCGAGCATGACCTTCCCCCGTCCGATCCCGATCGCGAAGCGGCACAGATCGCGCGGCTTGAAGACTTGGCGAACCGGGCCGACCTGGACCCGGAATTCGCCAAGAAATTCCTCAATTTCATCATCGCTGAAGTCATTCAGCACCACCGGAAACAACAATCGTAGGATGCGTGATTTCACGCACCTTTCCACCGCCATTCAAAGGAGAAAATGACAATGGCCATGAAGATCCGACTTTCCCGCGGCGGCTCCAAGAAGCGCCCGCACTACTCCATCGTCGCCGCCGACAGCCGCATGCCGCGCGACGGGCGCTTCATCGAGAAGCTCGGCACCTACAACCCGCTTCTGCCAAAGGACAGCGAGGACCGCGTCAAGATGGATCTCGAACGCATCCAGCACTGGCTTGACAAGGGGGCACAACCCTCCGACCGCATCAGCCGCATGCTTGAAGCCGCCGGCGTTCTGAACAGGAAAGAGCGCAGCAACCCCAACAAGGGAACCCCCGGCAAGAAGGCGCAGGAACGCGCTGCCGAAAAGGCGGAGAAAGCCGCCGCCGCCAGCGAAGAGGCGACCGGCGAGGCGTAAGGGGCTCGGAGGTGAAGGGCTGGAATGGATAGGTTTTCACCGGACTTCCGGAACCTACTCGGCGATCTGATGCGCTGGCGGCGGGACGTGCGCCGCTTTCGCACCGATCCGGTGGACGAGGCACTGCTGCGCAGCTGCCTCGACACCTTCCTCCTCGCACCTTCCGTCGGGTTGAGCGAGCCGTGGCGTCTCATTCGCCTTCAGACGGTGAGCGCACGCCGCGCCGCACTCGACAATTTCAACGACGCCAATGCCGAAGCGTTGGGTGGTTACGATGGCGAACGTGCACAGCTCTACAGTCAGCTCAAGCTTTCGGGCATGCAGGACGCGCCGATTCAGATCGCGGTCTATTGTGACGAATCGACCACAAAAGGCGCCGGTCTTGGTGCGCGCAGCATGCCCGAGATGCGCCGCTACTCCGTCGTCGCCGCGATCACGCAGTTCTGGCTTGCGGCGCGCGCCGAGGGACTGGGCGTCGGCTGGGTGTCGATCCTGGATCCGGCGCGCTTGGCCCGCGACCTTGACGTGCCTGCGGACTGGACGCTGGTCGCGTATCTCTGCATCGGTTGGCCCGAAAAAGAGAGCACAAATCCGGAACTCGAGACCGCCCGGTGGGAAGATCGGCGCGGTGCCCTGATGATCGAGGCGCGCTGAGATGCTCCGCCCGGTCCGTCTGGTGATCGTCTGTCTCATTGCCTTCACCGCCGGCGTGCTATTCGAAAGGCGGTCACAGAGTGACGCCTGCGCGGCGGCAGGCGGCACGATGAGCGGGTCATTCTGTGAAGGAGCGACACATGACTGAGCGCATCTGCATAGGCGCCGTTGCAGGTGCCTTCGGCGTCAAGGGTGAGCTGCGGCTCAAGAGTTTCACCGCCACGCCTGAGGATATCGCGGCCTACGGCCCCGTGGAGACCGAAACCGGGGCGCAGTGTTTCACGATCAGGCTTACCGGCCAGACGACAAAGGGCTCGCTGATTGCCCGACTCTCGGGCATCGACACCAAGGAAGCGGCGGACGCATTGCGCGGGACACGCCTTTTCGCGCCACGGGACCGCCTGCCCGAGCTGCCCGATGACGTATACTACCATGCGGACCTGATCGGCCTCGAGGTCTTCGATACCGGAGGGGCCTACCTGGGCAAGGTCACCGCCGTGCATGATCACGGGGCCGGAGACATTCTTGAAATCCGCTGCCCCGGTGTTTCGGCCACTGTCCTCATGCCGTTCACGCAGGCCGTGGTTCCGACGGTTGATCCGGCAAGGGGACGGATGGTAGCAGATCCACCAGATGGGCTGTTCCCCGAATGACCCTCAAGTGCGGCATTCCTTTCGGCAGCGTTGAATGGCGGAAGGGATGTCAGCGCGCTGCGAGCATCGCAAGACGGATAAGCGTGCGTTCCACAAGCGCCATGGCCGGCGCACTCTGACCGGCCGACCGCAAGGCCAGATCGGTCTCGGTCATCATCGACAGCGCCTGTTCCAGACGCGCAGCACCCCAGTGCTGTGCCTGCCGCTGCATCCTGTCACGTTTCGGACCGTACACGGGCGGGCGCAATGCGGCGATACCACGGGCCACGCCGCCCGGATCGGCCGCGGCCACGTACAAGGCTTTGAAATGGCGCGCCGCCCCGATGCAGAGTGTCACTGGCGCCACGCCCTGCGCCCGCAGCCGTGCCATCATCGGCCCGATCTCGGCGGTGCGCGCCTCCGCCACGATATCCACCATGTCATCGACCGCCGCCTCGGTGGCGGCAGGCGCACAGGCAGCGATATCCGTCGCGGCAAGCGGCGTGCTGTCGTCAAGCTTGTAGAGCGATATCTTTTCCAGGGTCTGGCGGAAATGACCGGGGTCCAGCGCACGGGCAAGCGCCATCAGATCAGCCTTGGCGTCGGACCCTGCATTGCCCAGGCCCGCGGCCTCCAGTGCCGCCTCGACCTCCGAGCGTGACGGGGGATCGTCATAGATCGCCGCCGCATAGGCATTGGGGTGAGCTTCGAAAAGCTTGCGCAGTCTTGATCCCGCCCGGAGGGCACCCGCCGTCACGATCACCTGCGCATCGCCTTCGCGCCAGTCTTCAAGGACCGCGCCGATCTGCTCGGCCAGCCCGTCACCGGCCCCGTCAACGAAGGCGACACGCCGACCCGGAAAGAAACCCTGGGATCGGACCGCATCCGATAGCATGGCCGGATCCTTGCGCAGGTCGGCGGCCGGAATCCGGGACAGGCGCATTTCGGCTTCACCCTCCGGTCCGACCAGCGCCGATATGACCTCCTGCCGGCGCAACGCCACGCGCATCGCATCGGCACCATGGATCAACAACCCGGCCCGGTGCGGCTCGGGATTGGCGAAATAACCGGGCGCGTCCCGCGGCGACAGCTTCATTCCGGCAGATCCGGGGCCGCCGCGAGAAGCCTCGCGATCATCTGGTCAGACAGAATCGTCATCAGCCGTTCACGGGCATCCCGCTCCGCGGCCTGAGTGGCCACCGTGGAGCCGGAGGCGGAGTAACCGTTGAAATTCTCCACCTTGCCGGACTGCACCACGGCACCGGTGGTGGTATCACGCAAGGCATAGGTCGCACGCCCGCGAAGGTTGAAACGCTGTGTCACGTTGTCGGGCGATATGGCGATGGCTTCCGCATGGACGGAGATTGCATAGGACAACGCGTAGCGCGCACTCGCCGGGCCACGGCCCAGACGCTCCTCCGTGCGGCGAGCGAAAAGAAAGGCGTCACGCCCTTCGGGCTCTTCCAGGCGGACGGCCCCCCGGAGCCTGTTTCCCCCGCCGCCCGGGCCATAGACGGGCCGGAACCCGCAGGCCGAAACGGCGGCAAACCCGGAGATGCAGAAAGCACGGCGACTAAATGACGACATTCACGATCCGTCCGGGGACAACGATGACCTTCCTGGGCTGGGCCCCATCCAGCATCCTTGCCACAGCATCGACGGCAAGCGCGGATTTTTCAACCTCGGACTTGTCGGCGTCACGCGGCACGCTGATCTCGGCCCGGCGCTTGCCGTTGATCTGCACCGGCAGCGTGATCGTGTCCTCGATCAGCATCGCGGGATCGGCCTCGGGCCAAGGCGCGTTGGCAACCAGCCCCTCGCCGCCCAGCATCGACCAAACCTCTTCGGCCAGATGCGGCGTCATGGGCGCCATGAGCTGTGCCAGGGTCCGGGCGGCCCGCCGCCTGGCGTCTTGCCCGGCCTCGGAGCGCGCCAGCGTTGCGGTGAAGCCATAGAGCTTGGCGATGGCCGCATTGAAACCGAAGGATTCCAAACCGCCGGTGACTTCGTGGATGGTCTTGTGCATCTCACGCAGCAACGCCTCGTCGGCCTCTGGCGTGGCCGCCTCGTCAGTATTCGCGCCCGCGATTCCGGTGGCGATGCGCCACACGCGCGAAAGGTGCTTGTGCGCGGCCTCGGCGCCGGCGGCGGTCCATTCCACGTCGCGCTCGGGCGGGCTGTCGGACAGGACGAACCAGCGCGCGGTATCGGCGCCGTAGTCGCGGATGATATTGACCGGGTCGACCACGTTCTTCTTGGATTTCGACATCTTGGCAGAGGGCACCACCTCGACATCCTCGCCCGTCGCGCCCAGCCGGGCACCGCTTTCATGCACCTCCACATCCTCGGGGAAGTGATAGACGGGCCGGTCATTCTCGTCTCGGGTGACATAGATCGCGTGCGTGACCATCCCCTGCGTGAAGAGCGCATCGAAGGGTTCCTTGCATTTCTCCGGCAGGTGGCCGCAGATATGCATCGCCCGGGCGAAGAAGCGCGAATAGAGCAGGTGCAGGATCGCGTGCTCGATGCCGCCGATATACTGGTCCACGTTCATCCAGTAGGCCGCCTCGGCCATGTCGGTGGGTGTGTTGGCGCGCGGCGCGGTGAAACGCGCGAAATACCAGCTTGAATCGACAAACGTGTCCATCGTGTCGGTCTCGCGCTGCGCGGGCGCGCCGCAAGCGGGGCAGGCACAGTCGCGCCATGTCGGGTGCCGGTCGAGCGGGTTGCCCGGCACCTCGAAACTCACGTCGTCGGGCAGCGCGATGGGCAGGTTTTCCTTGCGCTCCGGCACCACGCCGCAGGCCTCGCAATGCACGACGGGGATCGGGCAGCCCCAGTAGCGCTGGCGGGAAAGCCCCCAGTCGCGCAGGCGGTAATTGGTCACGCCTTGCCCGACGCCGTTGGCCTCGCAGAAGTCGATGGCCGCGTCGATTGCATGCTCGCCGGTTTGATGTTCTTGCCCGGCGAAGCCATTAACATAGCGGACTGTTTCGGTTTTCGGCGGCACGAAAGCCGTATTGGTGATACGAAAAAACTTTTTGAGGACAGAACCTCCATTTGGTCCTGGCCCCAAATCCTTCAAAAAGACTGGATTCCCAGCGAACTCACTATCTGGGATAGCGTCGTCATGGTATGATCCAAACTCTTCAAATACCGCTTTGACACATAACCCGTACTTGCGGGCGAAATCCAAATCGCGCTGGTCATGCGCGGGGCAGCCGAAGATCGCGCCGGTGCCGTAATCCATCAGGATGAAGTTGGCCACGTAAACCGGCAGTTCCCAGTCCGGATCAAGCGGGTGGCGGACCTTCAGCCCGGTATCGAACCCCAGCTTCTCAGCGGTCTCCAGCGCCTCCTCGGTGGTGCCGCCCCTTGCGCATTCGGCGCGGAAGGCGGCGACCTCCGGGTTCTGTTCCGCAAGTTCCTTCGCCAACGGATGATCGGGCGAGATGCCGATGAAACTCGCCCCCATCAGGGTGTCGGGCCGGGTGGTGTAGACCTCGATCGGATCGCCCCCGTCGGTGCGCGCGAAGCTGAACTGAAGCCCTCGGGATTTGCCGATCCAGTTCTCCTGCATCAGCCGCACCTTGGCGGGCCAGTTGTCGAGGGTATCGAGCGCCTCCAGAAGCTCCTCCGCGAAGTCCGATATCCGGAAGAACCACTGCGTGAGTTCGCGCCGCTCCACCAGCGCGCCGGACCGCCAGCCGCGGCCGTTCTCGACCTGCTCGTTGGCCAGAACGGTCATGTCGACCGGGTCCCAGTTGACGACGGCGTTCTTGCGATACACCAGCCCTTTTTCAAGGAAATCGAGGAAAAGCGCCTGCTGCTGACCGTAATATTCAGGATCGCAGGTGGCAAATTCACGACTCCAATCGATGGACAGGCCCAGCGGCTTCATCTGCGCGCGCATGTCGTCGATATTCCCGTAGGTCCAGTCCCTGGGATGCCCGCCGGAGGCCATTGCAGCATTTTCCGCCGGCATGCCGAACGCGTCCCAACCCATCGGATGCAGCACGTTGTGGCCGGTGGCCAGCTTGTGACGCGCGATCACGTCACCCATCGTATAGTTGCGGACATGGCCCATGTGGATCCGCCCCGAAGGATACGGGAACATTTCCAGCACATAGTATTTCGGCCGATCCTCGCTGCGTGCGGCATGGAAAATTCCGGCCTTATCCCAGGCCTCTTGCCATTTCGCTTCGATCTCGGCGGCAGAGTAACGAGACATATACGGCGGACCCTTCTTATCTTGCATCCCTGGCTGGGGTGATAGGCGCAAGCGGGCACACGGTCCAGAGGCGGGTAGGGAAATTCCGCCCTTTGCAGGGACGGTTTGCATGCCTATAACCCCGGAGCCTGATAACCGCGTGGCACCGAAACATGAAGATCCTTTTCATACATCAGAACTTTCCCGGACAGTTCAAGCACCTTGCGCCTGCACTGGCACAGCGGGGGCATCAATGCACGGCTCTGACGCTGAGGGTGAAGGAGGCAAGCAACTGGAGGGGTGTGCAGATTCTGCCCTACAGCCTGCCGGACCGGGGCCGCCAGAACGTGCATCCCTGGCTAGTTGATCTGGACAGCAAGGTCACCCGCGGCGAGGCCTGTTTCCAGGCGGCCCGAAAACTGTCACACAAGGGATATTCTCCTGATCTGATCCTGGCTCATCCCGGCTGGGGCGAGTCGATGTTTCTTCGTGATCTCTGGCCGGAAGCACGGATCGGCCTGTACTGCGAACTCTATCACCACGCGGAATGGCCGCATCTGGGCTTCGATCCCGAATTCGAAACCGCCGACACCACCGTGCAGCCATTGCGGATCAGGTTGAAGAACCTCAACAACCACCTGCATTTCCCGACCGCCCATGCGGGCCTCAGCCCGACCCAGTTTCAGGCGGATACGTTTCCACCGGAATTTCGCGACAATATCACCGTGATCCATGACGGGATCGACACCACGACATCGTGCCCCGATCCGATCGCGACACTGGAGGTGGAAGGCGCCGGGCGCCTGAGCCGCAGCGATGAGGTGATAACCTTCGTGAACCGGAACCTGGAGCCTTACCGCGGGTATCACGTATTCATGCGGGCACTTCCCCGGCTCCTGGCGGAACGGCCCGATGCCCGGATCCTGATTGTCGGCGGTGACGGGGTCAGTTATGGCGCACGCCCGCCGGGCAAACGCACCTGGAAGCAGATATTCATCGACGAGGTACGCGGTCAAATCCCCGAGCCGGACTGGAACCGGGTGCATTTTCTGGGGCGTATCCCCTATGACAAGTTCACCCGCCTGCTGCAAATCAGCCGCGTGCACGTCTACCTGACCTATCCTTTTGTCCTGAGTTGGTCACTGCTCGAAGCCATGAGCTGTGGCGCGGCGATCGTGGCAAGCGACACCACCCCGGTGCGTGAGGTCATCGACGACGGAAAAACCGGGCGGCTGGTGGATTTTTTCGATGGCGCGGGCATGGTCGATACCGTCTGTTCGCTGCTGGACGACGCTGGTGCGCGTGCGGAGCTGGGCGCTGCGGCGCGAAAGAAAATGCAGGCCCGGTACGATCTCGAGACAATCTGCCTGCCTGCTCAGTTGCAGTGGGTGGAAAGGATTATGCAGGGTTGAGAGGGAACGGCGGACGCGGACGCTAGTACCGCTCCGCGTTTATGCGAAGCTGCCTTGCGCGGCCGAGGATGGCGTCTTCGACGGCACGTTGCGTCCCGGCACCGACCGGCCCACGGCGCGTTTGCAGGGCCACGTTCAGCGACCGCGCATCAAGTGCAGGATCCGAGATCAGGATCGTGGCGCGGTAGGCCCGGCCACCTCCCGGCGGTGTTCCGTAACCGGTGGATATGACACCGGTGAACGGATCGGCCGATTCGACAGGCAGGAAATTCAGCACATCGAGAGAGGCGGTCCAAAGATAGCGGTTGACCTTCACGTTTCCGTCGCCATCGCCGAAGATCGAGTCCAGCAGGCTGCCACCCTCGGTTACACCGCTCTTGGATTCACGGCCGGACGCTACTGTCGTCGCGTCCTCACTTATTCCGCGGGACTGGCCGCAGCCAGCAAGAATGGCAACGCAGACGATGGCCGCGGCGGCCTGTTTCGCAGGAAAGTGGAACATGCTGGCTTCCGATCTTGTTCATCTCTCTACTATCCAACGCGGCAGGCCGGGGCAAGCCGTTTGCGGGCATGCGCAATTAGCCGCTGCACCGAATGAAGCAGCGCGCTACTATCGTGTCGAGATGCGGGAAACAGCAGCCGACAAAGGAGGAGCAGAGTGACACTTGCCGACATAGAGGCGCGCGTGACCACCGCCGCAATGGATGCCGGGCGCGCGTGCGAGGACATCTCGCTCATCGCCGTTTCCAAAAAACAGCCCGAAGCGCGCGTGACCGCCATACTGGAGCAGGGACATCGCATATTCGGGGAGAACCGCGTGCAGGAAGCGGCCGAGAAATGGCCCGACTACCGGGATCGTTTCGACGGCATCGTTCTGCATCTCATCGGCCCCTTGCAAACCAACAAGGTGCGGCAGGCCTTCGGGCTGGCGGATGCAATCCATTCCGTCGACCGGTCCAAGCTTGCGAAAACGATCGCGCGCATCGCACAGGAAGAGGGGCACTGCCCCGAACTTTTCGTTCAGGTCAATACGGGCGAGGAGGAGCAGAAAGCCGGTATCATGCCCACCGAGGCAGATGCATTCATCACCGATTGCCTGAGCATGGACCTTCCGGTGCGTGGTTTGATGTGCATTCCACCGGTCGACGAGGCGCCAAGCCCGCATTTCGCGCTCCTGGCAAGGATCGCGGCACGAAACGGGCTGACCGGGTTGTCGATGGGGATGAGTGGCGATTTCGAGGACGCGATCGCCCTCGGCGCCACGCATATTCGTGTCGGCAGCGCAATTTTCGGGGCGCGCGATCAGGGCTGAGCCCATCCCGGACCGATCGTTCAGCCGTGGACGATCACGCGGGATCGAGGGGTGAGGCGGGCCGCGATGTGGCGTAAATCAGCCGGCCTCAACCCGATGCATCCCGCTGTGGGGTATCCGGGACGGCGCCACTGATGAAGGAAGATGCACGATCCCCGCCCGGGCATCGCGACCGGCCAGTTCCAATCGGTGACGAGAATGAGATCGTAAAGCGGATCCGCGCGCCGCAGAACCTCATGGCTGCCGGGATACGGCGCCCGGACCTTGAGGTTGTAATGCGCGCAATCGGGATCGTCGGACCAAAGGTCACCGGGACGAATGGGCCGGGCCCAGGATACCGGCGGCCGCATCCGGTCGGGCCTGAAAAGTAGCCCGGCGATGCGGTGCGTCCCGATCGGCGTGGCACCGTCCCCCTCGCGCTTGTCACCGGTGATCCCGCCGCGCCCGATAGTACAGGGATAGCGCCGGTTGAGGAAGCGGAGCCCGGTAGGTGTCAAGACAAGATCATCCGGTTTCATGGTCCATTCCTGCCCCATCACCCGGTTCAGGGAAAGCCCCGACATGACAACGTATCGCCATTATCCACGAACACGTGGCTGTTTATCGTTCCGTGATGCAGTTGGCCGACCGCGCCACTGACAGCATGCGAAATGTCCGTGCCGTGCCGGAGCGACGGCTCTGCATGGGTGCGCGGCCCGGACGGGCGGAAATGTCCAGCGGCCGGGGCCGGGTGAACCTGTAACACCGGGCTTACACACCTACAGGCAAGTGGCAGGGCGAAAACCATCTGGGATGTCATCGATGCCGTCCAGAACGAGGGCCGCCATGACCTCTCCGATTTTCGGGGCCATCCCGAAACCGATCTTGAACCCGCCATTGGCGATGAACTCGTCCGGGCGAAAGGGGTGCTCGCCCAGCATCGGCGCGCGGGAGCGCGTGCGCGGCCGCAGCCCGGCCCAGCGTTCAATGACCCGCGCACCATGCAGGACCGGCACGGCGGACATCGCGGCCTCTATCACCGCGTCAAGCTGTTCGTCGGTGGTGGCCGGGTCATCGAATTCACGTTCGCTTGTCGATCCGATGGCCAGCGTTCCGTCGGCATGGGGCACGACATGCACGCCATCAGAAAAGATCTGTGGCTTGTCGCAGGCATCGAAATGCAACAGTGCCGCCTGTCCTTTCACCGCCCCGCCAACACTCCGGTCGCGCGTGGCGGAAAGGACTTCAAGGCCAGCCGCTCCCGTCGCCCAGACGATGCGGCCCTTCGGCTTGCCAGTGGTGGAGATCAGGCCGCCCCTGGCACGGATCCCCGCCGCGAGCGCGGCACAGCCGCGGCGCGGGTGAACGCGTGCGCTCAGGGTGTCGTGGATCAGCCAGCCCGTCGGTGTCACCGGCGCCCATGTTTCCCCGTCGTCGCGCCGCAATTCCCAGGTTGCGCGCCCCTGCCAGAGGTCGGCGGCGGTCCGTGTCCTGTTTTGCGCCAGGTCCAACGCCTGAAGGTCGGGAACGGGTTGCAGCCGGCCCAGCCTCGCATACCCGGGTGAGACACCGCCGGCCGCCTCGACCTCGATCCAGAATGCTTCGGCCATGAGCAGGCTTTCCAACTGGAACGCCTTCTTTTCATTCCAGTTTTCCGGTACGTGCGGGGCAAGCGCGCCCACGACGCCACCCGACGCCCCAGCCCCGGGACCGCCCGGGTCGATCACCTGCACGCGGGCGCCCCGCGACTGGCAGCACCAGGCAATCGAAAGCCCGAAAATACCCGCACCCATCACGGTTACATCCGCCATTGCCAATCTCCTTGCCGGCCTGCATGGTCGCCGCGTCCCTGTTACAGCCTAGAGGAAGCGCCGATGCAGGACCAGCGGATCGAACTGGAATGGCGGGCGGGCGACATACCTGTTTCGGCCCGCTTCGACGATCCTTACTACAACCTTGGCGACGGGTTGGCTGAAACACGGCATGTATTTCTTGGCGGTAATGACCTGCCAGCGCGGTTTCGCGAAGGGTTCCGAATCGCCGAACTCGGCTTTGGCACAGGGCTGAACCTGCTGACGGCAATTCAGGCTTGGCGGCATTCGGGGCGGGCCGGGCGCTTGACCTACACCGCCTTCGAGGCTTTTCCGATGAAGGCCACGGACATGATCCGTGCCCAGAGCCGGTTTCCGGAATTGGCCGAGTTGATCGCGGAACTGGCGCCATTCTGGCATGCGGACAAGCGCCGGATCTCGCTTCGTGATCTGGAATTCAGGCTCGTGCCGGGTGATGCACGGCGCAGCCTCCCGGGCTGGACCGGCCGCGCCGATGCATGGTTCCTTGACGGGTTTGCCCCCTCGAAGAATCCTGAAATGTGGGAAACACCGCTTCTTGCCGCGGTTGCGGACCACACGTCACCGGGCGGCACTGTGGCCACCTATACCGCGGCGGGACATGTCCGCCGGGGACTGGCCAAGGCCGGTTTTTCGGTCGAACGCGTGCCTGGCTTCGGGCGCAAACGCCATATGACCCGGGCGGTGATGGAGCCCGGGACATGACCGAACAGAATACCCGTCTGGGAATCCTGCTGATGGTGGCGACAACATTCGTTTTTGCCATGCAGGATGGTATTTCCCGCCATCTGGCGGGGGAATACAACGTCTTCATGGTGGTGATGATCCGCTACTGGTTCTTTGCTGCCTTCGTGATCACCGTGGCGGGGCGCAAGGCCGGCGGCCTCCGTGCCGCGGCGGCCACAACACAGCCCTTGCTGCAGGCGTTTCGGGCGGTGCTTCTGGTATCCGAGATATGCGTCATGGTCCTGGGCTTTACCCTTCTCGGGCTGGTGGAAAGCCACGCGGTCTTCACCTGCTATCCGTTGCTCATCGCCGCGCTGTCGGGGCCGATCCTGGGCGAGCATGTGGGCTGGCGCCGCTGGGCGGCGATCGCAGTGGGATTTGTCGGGGTCCTGATCATCCTGCAGCCCGGCTTCGGTGTATTCAAGCCACAGGCCGTGGTGCCTCTGATCGCGGCGCTGATGTTCGCGCTCTACGGGCTTCTGACACGCTATGCGGCCCGGCGTGATACCACCGCGACCAGCTTTTTCTGGACCGGCACCGTGGGGGCGATGGCGATGACGGCGGTCGGTGTCTGGTTCTGGGAGCCGATGACCGGCCCCGATTGGGCATGGATGGGTGGCCTCTGCCTTACCGGAGCCCTCGGTCACTGGACCCTGATCAAGTGCTACGAGGTCGCCGAGGCCAGCTCGGTACAGCCTTTTGCCTATCTTCAACTGGTTTTCGGCAGTGCAATCGGCGTTCTGGTGTTCAGCGAGGCGATCCGCACCAATGTGGCAGTCGGGGCGGGCCTGATCGTCGGAGCGGGCCTGTTCACGCTCTGGCGGCAGCGCCAGGCGGGCTGACACGGGTCATGGGACGGGGTCAATCCACCCGCCGCACCATGAGCTGATTGCCTTCGCGCCGGGTTTCCAGAACCCTGATGGCGCCCACGAGATCGCTGAGTTTCTTGTGGCCGTAACTGCGCGTGTCGAAATCGGGATTGGCTGCGGTCACTTGCTGACCCAGCCGACCCAGTGCAAACCATTCACTGTCCTGATCGAGGCTGTCCATCGCCTTGAAAAGAAGGTCACGCGCCTCGTTGAGGTTCTTGTCACCCCGCGGACTGGCCTTTTCGGGCGCCTCATCCCCCAGGTTTTCCAGGTAGATGAAACGCTTGCAGGCCTTGCGGAATGCCTCGGGAGTCTTGCGCGCGCCAATCCCGTAAACTTCGAGCCCCTGTTCGCGGATGCGACTGGCGAGACGGGTGAAATCACTGTCGGAACTGACCAGAACAAAACCGTCGAAGCGGCCCGAATGCATCAGGTCCATCGCGTCGATCACGAGGGCGATGTCGCTTGCATTCTTGCCCACTGTGTTTGCCGGCTGATGATGCGGAACCAGGCCGAACTCGGCCTGGACCTTGTTCCATCCCGCCATCTGTTGCGAAGAGAAATCACCGTAACACCGCCGCACGCTTGCCTCCCCCATGGCCGCGATTTCCTCGAAAACCGCGCGGGTCCACTTGGGCGAGGTGTTGTCAGCATCGATCAAGACAGCCAGGAGCGGAGTACGATCAGGCATGAATGGTTTCCCTCTCAAGACATTGATGACCGATCACAGCGGTCATAGAAACCCTTTCAGGCTTCATCGCCAATCTTGTCCTGTGTCCTGGTGTCGAAATCGGCAGCCGAATGACGCTCGTGCAACTGTTCATGGGGTTCGCCGAACGTCCTGTTGACCTTGCGACCTCGCTGAACCGCCGGTCGGGCGTCGATCCTCTTTGCCCAGGCCATCACATTCTCGTATTCATGCGTGGCCAGAAACGTTGCCGCATCGCCGTAGGCCCGGCCGAGCGCGAGATTGCCGTACCAGGGCCAGATCGCCATGTCCGCGATGCTGTAGTCATCACCGGCTATGTAGGGCCTGTCGGCAAGTTCCCGGTCCAGCACGTCGAGTTGTCGTTTCGTTTCCATCGCAAAGCGGTCGATCGGGTATTTCATCTTCCAGGGCGCATAGGCATAGAAATGCCCGAAGCCTCCACCCAGATAGGGCGCGCTGCCCATCTGCCACATCAGCCAGTTGATCACTTCGGTCCGGCCCGGTCCGCTTGCAGGCAGGAACGCTCCGAACTTCTCTGCCAGGTGCAGCAGGATCGCACCACTTTCGAAGACCCGCAGCGGCTCGGGACCGGTGTGGTCGACCATGGCGGGGATCTTCGAGTTGGGGTTGATCTCCACGAAACCGCTGCCGAACTGTTCACCGTCTCCGATCCTGATCAGCCAGGCGTCGTACTCGGCATCATGTCCTTCGGCCAGCAACTCTTCGAACATCACCGTGATCTTGACGCCGTTGGGCGTGGCGAGCGAATAGAGTTGAAAGGGGTGTTCGCCGACCGGCAGATCCTTGTCGTGGGTGGCGCCGGCCACCGGCCGGTTGGTGGAGGCGAAGGTTCCCCCGCTTTCCTCTTCCCAGGTCCAGACCTTTGGCGGGGTATAATTTTCATTGCTCATGTATAGCCTCCGGAATCGCATTGCAGTCGGCACACAAGTAACCAGGTGAGGGGGCGATACAAGGTGCGGGGGCGCACAGATTTCTGTGCACCCCCGCGGGAAACCGGCCGGAGAGTAGGGCGATCCTGCCCCTGCACGATATCAATAAACGACAACCGAGCGGATCGACTCGCCCGCATGCATCATATCGAAGCCTTTGTTGATCTCGTCGAGCTTGAGCGTGTGGGTGATCATCGGGTCGATCTCGATCTTGCCGTCCATGTACCAGTCGACGATCTGCGGCACGTCGGTGCGCCCCGAAGCACCACCGAATGCGGTCCCGCGCCAGACCCGGCCTGTCACCAGCTGGAAGGGACGGGTCGCGATCTCGGCCCCGGCGGGCGCCACGCCTATGATCACGCTCTCACCCCAGCCCTTGTGGGCCGATTCGAGCGCCGCGCGCATCACCTGCACGTTGCCGGTCGCGTCGAAAGTATAGTCGCCGCCGCCGCCCGTCAGCTCGACCAGATGCGCGACCAGATCACCATCCACGTCTTCAGGGTTGACGAAATCGGTCATGCCGAACCGGTCCGCCATGGGCTTTTTCGCAGGATTCAGGTCAACCCCCACGATCTGATCGGCCCCCGCCAGGCGCAACCCCTGGATCACATTGAGGCCGATGCCGCCAAGACCGAAGACAATCGCCGTCGATCCTATCTCGACCTTTGCCGTGTTGATCACGGCGCCGATGCCGGTGGTCACACCGCATCCGATATAGCAGATCTTGTCGAAGGGGGCATCACGCCGCACCTTGGCCAGCGCGATCTCGGGCAGGACGGTATGGTTCGAGAAGGTCGAGCATCCCATGTAATGCAGGATCGGTGTTCCATCGGTGAAGGAAAACCGCGAGGTTCCGTCGGGCATCACACCCTGCCCCTGCGTCGAACGGATCTTCTGGCACAGGTTGGTCTTGGGGTTCAGGCAGTATTCACATTCGCGGCATTCGGGGGTGTAGAGCGGAATCACATGATCCCCCGGCTGTAGCGATTTGACGCCGGGACCAACCTCGACAACCACGCCGGCCCCTTCATGGCCGAGGATGGCGGGAAAAGCACCCTCCGGATCGGCGCCCGAAAGGGTGAAATCGTCAGTGTGGCACAAGCCGGTGGCCTTAACCTCCACGAGAACCTCGCCCTCCTTCGGGCCATCGAGGTTGACTTCCATGATCTCGAGCGGCTTGCCCGCTTCGAGGGCGACTGCGGCTGTGGTGCGCATTCCTGATGTCCTCCCGTTGGTTTGGCCGAACTGTGAGCGAAAGCTTGCATCATTTCAATACGCACGCGACCCCTGCTTGCGCGGGCACGACGAAATTACGATGCTGCACCCGGATTGACGCATAGACAGACCGGAACGCGTGAATGCGAAGGATCACACTTTTGCTTTGCTGGGCGCTGATGCTCGCGGCCTGCCGGCCCGGGGCGCAGAGCGGGGCAGATTCCGCAAGCACCGCCGAGACCGGACGCTGCGGCGCGTCGGAACTGCGGCATCTCGTGGGCCAGCCGCGCGATGCATTCGACCCGGGAGCGCGTGAAGGACCGGTCCGTATTCTTCCGCCGAATGCCATGAGGACGATGGATCACCGTCCCGAACGGCTGAACCTATCGGTGGACGAGAATCAGCGGATCACGCGCATCTGGTGCGGCTGACTGCGCCGAACGGTCCATCACCGCTCGACTCGACTCCGGCAACGCGGTGATCTACCTTCGGAACAAACAGCGAACAAATACCTTCATGCACGCCCGCCGCATCCTTTCCGTCTGGTTTCCATATCTCGGGGCTGAACGCCTCTTGCGCCGCCTCGACAAGCTCACAGACATTCCTTTTGCGGTGGTTGCCGAGGACGGACAGGCGCAAATCCTGTCCTCGTTGTCGAAAGACGCCATGGCGGCGGGGCTGCATCAGGGACAGGCACTTCGGGATGCGCAGGCGATCTGCCCGGAGCTGGTGACCTGGCTGCAGGATCCGCAGGCCGAAGCGGACTTCATGTGCGCGCTGGTTCGGTGGGCCGGGCGTTTCTCGCCCTGGGTGGCGGCCCAGGCCCCCGGGGGGCTGGTGCTCGATATCACCGGCTGCGCGCACCTTTTCGGCGGTGAACCCGGGCTGATGACACGACTGGTGCATGATGCTGAGGAAATGGGGCTCAGCGCAATTTGCGGGCTTGCCGATACGCCGGGTGCGGCCTGGGCCCTGGCAAGGTTCGCCGGCGCGGCCACGACGACGGACAGGTCAGGGGACGCCATCGACCAGGAAGCCCGGGCCACCCGATCACGTGCCGCCAGGAACCGCCACCGGAAACGAAGTGACACGGAGCCCGCGCTGTTTCACGGGTCAGGGGGCGCAAGGCGTATCGCGCCGCCCGGACAAACCCATGGGGCGCTGGCCGGCCTGCCGGTGGCCGCGCTGAGGCTGGAAAAGGAGGTGGTGGCGCAGCTTTCCCGGCTGGGATTGCGCCGTATCGGAGATCTCATCGGACAGCCGCGCGCACCACTGGCACGGCGGTTCGGGCGTGATCTGGTGCTTCGTCTGGATCAGGCGCTTGGCCAGGTGCCCGAGCCGATCTCGCCGGAACAGCCGCAGCCGCGCTATGTCACGCGGTTGAGCCTGCCCGAACCTGTCGGCCTCAGTGATGATATCCTGGCGGCACTGGACCGGCTGCTCCCGCGGCTCTGCAAGTTGCTGAGCGACAAGGGTCAGGGCGCGCGGGCAGTTCGCCTGCAAGCCCTGCGCACAGACGACACGGTACAGGCTGTCGAGGTGGGGCTGGCGCGTGCCGCAGACCGGCCCGAACATATCCGGCCACTGCTGGCAATGAAGATTGCCGGGATGGATGCCGGTTTCGGTATCGACACGCTGCGCCTGGAAGCGACACGCGTGGAACCGGTTCACGAGCGCGCGCCAACCGGGCATGTCATGGCCGGGAAGGCCGTGCAGGACAGGCTGGCACGCAAGGCCGGAACCGAAGAGCTGATGGGCCGCATCGGGGCACGGATCGGGCTGGAGGCAATTACCCGGCGTCACCCTGCCAACAGCCACATCCCGGAAAAATCCGCGATGATCCTGGCCGCTGCCTGGTCCGATCCGGCCCCCGGCCACTGGCCCGCGCCGCCAGCGCCGCGACCGCTGATGATGTGGCGGCCCGAGCCGGTGAATGCCCCCGACACCCCGGCCCCACCGGCGCGGTTTCGTTGGCGCGGACGCATGCATGAAGCCCGCGCCGCCACGGGGCCCGAACGGATAGCGCCGGAATGGTGGCTGGACGATGTCAATTGGCGCAGCGGCGTACGTGATTACTGGCAGGTGGTGACCGACAATGGCACGCGTCTGTGGTTGTTCTACGCTCACGGCGGCACGATGAGCCCCGGCTGGTTCTGTCAGGGACGCTTCGCCTGACCGGCCCGACGGGCTGCAAGCCCAACCGAAAACCGATGCCCGATCCTGCCAACAGGCCGGGGGTGGCGCTGAATTCGCTTGATTTCAGCTTTGCTTGCAGCAAGTCTGTGCGCATGACAACCCATTCTCACGCATCGGTCCCGACGCCCCACGCGATAACCGAGGTTGCCTTTCACCGCAGTGAGTTGGGGGTGATCCTGTCCTTGTACGGCCGCATGGTGGCTGCCGGGGAATGGCGCGACTACGGGATTTCCTGCTTGAAACATGTTGCCATCTTCTCGGTTTTCCGGCGCACGGCGGAACATCCATTATACCGGATCGAAAAACGGCCCGAACTGCGCAACCGTCAGGGACAATATGCCGTGATCGGCATGGACGGACAGATCCTGAAGCGCGGTCATGACCTGAAGACCGTACTGCGGGTTCTGGAGCGCAAGCTCATCCGAGCCGTGGACTAGCGCCGGTCAGGCCGCATCGTAGCCGCGTTTCTGGGCCCTGTAGAGTTGCGCATAAAGCCCGCCTTGGTCAAGCAGGTCCTCATGATGGCCCTTCTCGACCAGTTGCCCGGCTTCCAGCACGAAAATGGTGTCGGCGTCCGAGATCGAGGACAGCCTGTGCGCGACTATGATCGTGGTTCTTCCCCTGGTCAGCCGGCCAAGCGCGGACTTGATCCGCGCCTCCGTGGCCTGATCGAGGGCTGACGTCGCTTCGTCCAGCAACAGAACAGGCGCATCGCGCAGAAAAGCACGCGCAATGGCAATCCGCTGCTTCTGCCCGCCGGAAAGCTGCGCACCCTTGGGACCGACCGGCGCATCGCCCCGCCGACGGATCAAATCGGCGATCTCGGCATTCTCAGCAGCCTCCCATATCTCTGCCTCGCTCGCCTCCGGCTTCACGTAGCGGATATTCTCCCAGATCGAATTGTTGAAGATCACGATATCCTGCGCCACGACCGAGAAAGCGCGCCGCAAGGCCGAAACCTTCAGCTGATCAATGGGTTGCCCCCCGATTGTGATCCGTCCGGACCCGACATCGTAAAGCCGTGACAGAAGTGACAGGATCGTTGTCTTGCCGGATCCGGTCGCACCGACGATCGCCGAAACGCGCCCGCCCGCAAAGGTCATGTCGAGCCCCTCGAAAAGCGGCTGATCGGGACTGTAGGAAAAATGCACATCCTCCAGCACGATGTCTCCGGAGGTATCGAAACTTTCCACCGCGTCCGGGGCGTCATTGATTGTCGCGGCCTCGTCGTAAAGCGCACGGATCCGCGACAACAGGACCAGATTGGCCTGAAGCTGGGCAAAGAACTGCGCGAGCAGCCTCGCTGGATCGAAAATCATGACCATGCCGAGCAGGAAGGTGATGATGCCCGCGCCGTCCATGTCGAAACCGGGGCTGAGAACCATGTAACCCCCGCCGCCGATCACCAGAACATAGACGAAAGCCGATGACAGATCTATCGCCGGCAGCATCAATGCCTGGGTTGTCTGCACACGGGTCAAAAGATCACGGATGGATGCCGTGCCCTTGAGCAGCCTCGAGGTTTCCATGTCTTCCTGGCTCGAGATCTTGACGGTTCGCATGCCGTTCATCGTCTCTTCGATACCATTCATGTAATCGCCAAGCGCCGCTTCGGCATCGGTCTGACCCTGCTTGATGCGATCCGAGACATAATTCATGATCCAGATGATGAAGGGCAGGATCACGACGGCAGCACCGAACAGGATCGCATTCTTGTAGATCAGGTAGCCCGACACGATGAAAACAGTCACAGCATCACGCACCGCCGCAGCCGTGGCCTGGCCGACGAAGACACCCAGCTGTTGGGTCTGTGTGACGAATTTCTGGATTATCTCGCCCGATTTGGTGCGCTCGAAAAAGGCAAGGTCGAGAGACATCAAATGTGCAAGCAGATCGCGCCGCATCTCGTAGATCGCGGCGTTGCTCACCCGCACGGTGACCAGTGGCACAAGGAACGACATCAGGCCGCGAACGGCAAAAAGGAAAAACACCACCACGCAAACCAACGCCAGTTCGGCAACGTCGCCACTTTCGAAGATCACCCGGAGGCCGGTTTCCGTAAGCGACAGGAATTGCTGGTAAACGAGCCCCTGCACGAGGATCATGGCCAGCACCAGACCAAGAAGCGGTGCGCGCTTGCGCAAATAATGCGCCCACAGCCAGCTCAGGTTGTCGCGGTCTTCGACGGAAAACAGCGGCGCGCGCTTTTTTGCCTGGCGTTTGGTCATATGCGGACAGATCCAAGGGAACGTGGTCGCCCGCTCTTAACCGGAACTTGCGGCAAGGTCATCCCGTTCCTTCAACCCCGCCCGGGCCACGCCCGACCGGGCCGGCGATCAATCCCAGCAGCTGACCAGAACTGTCATGCCATTGGCGCGGTCGCTCAGGTCCGCCGGTGCGACGTCGTCTATCTCGGAGGTCGCTGACGGTGAAACACCCGCCTCTCGCAGAACCTTCAGCACAGCCCGGGAATCGGCGGCGAAACTGACATCCTCGGGCAGTTTGCGTTCTCCTCCCGTCTCCGGCAGGAGCATGCCCAGAACCGCGCCACCGGTATCCATCACCGGCCCGCCGGCGTCACCTTCCAGCGCGGCGAGCGCGAGGCGCTTGAGGTCCTCCTCTCCGTTGAGGCCGCGCAAATCAGCCAGTTTTCCGAAGGTAAGCGTCGGTGCATTCAAGACACCTCCATAAGAATACCCGGCGACAGCAACACCGGACTTGAGTCGCGGTACGGATTGCTGGAAATCGGCAAAGCTCATCGGGGCCAGCGCCTCGCGCGGGCGCAGGACCGCGATGCCCAGTTCGGCATTCCGTGTCGCGATCTCTGCCGCATAATCATGGTTTATGGTGATCCGGCCACAATTCGCCACAACCTCGGTCGTGGTCACGACTGTCCCACGCCGGTCCACGTAAAAACCCGAACGCGACAGGCGGGGCTTGCGTATCTCCAGACCCGAAACAAGATCGACACTCTGATCGTCATCCCAACCCTGTGCCGGGTCGAGCACACCCCGGAGACGGGTGAAACTGGCCTGCATCTCGGACAGAAGGCGGGTGCGCCGCTCTTCGTCGCCGGCCGGCCAGATCAACGTGAACCCCTTGATCCGACCGTTGCGCAGCGTCGCTTCGGTATGCGAGACGATCCGATCGTTCCGTCCAACGAGCGTGAAACTGTCTCCTTCGCGTGATCGCGGGCCGTCCTGCGGCACGATTTCCAGTGTCTGCATGATGTCATACAGCCCATAGAGCGTATCACGATCGCCCTCCTGACTGATCAGAAGAACACGCGCCCCCAAATCGGTGCGGGCATCGAAATGTGCGAAAGGCGGCTCGTAACGGGCAAAGGCCACTTCGGCTGTGGGCATCTGCATTTCTATGCCGGTCCTCTCGTCACGCACAAGCGCCAGATCCAGACCGTCGAGAACTGCGTTGTACTGCCGCAAGAGTTCCGCCCTCTGCCGTGAGGTCAGCACACCGGTGCGATCGAAAGCGTTGTCCCGCTGCCACCCCGCCATGGCGGCGCGGGTTCCGGGCCCGATCGCGGCGTCGATCCGGCCTGCGTAGTAGCCCGCCCACTTGAGCGCGATCTGAATCTGCATGCGTTCCTCGCGGTTCAGGCGGCGTTCGCTGGCGCGTGCCTCGGCGAGAGTTTCTTCCGGCAACTCGGCCTCCCTCACGACTTGAGGCTCGCGCGCCTCCGCCACGACGGGACCGGGATCGGCTTCAGCGGCGTCAACTTCCGCGGACTGTTCTCCGGCAATATCATCCGCCCTGATGTCGATTTCAGCCGCGGATGCCGGGGCATTGGCGAGCTCGGGATCGCGCTGTTCGGCGCCGACGGGCCATATCTGACGCCGGAAGTCCGATCCGTTGCTGATGTAGCTGTCACGCGGTATCCGACCCTGATTGCGATAGGTGACAAGAACCCGTTCGGCATCGGCCCTTGAATACGGTCCCAGGGCAACACCGTACCAGCCTGAACCGTGATCGAAACCGTTCACATCCTCGAGCCGGTTGTCATATCTTCTCAGGGAATTGGTGATCTCCGTCAGGCCCGGCTGCGCCTCTATCAGAACCCAGAAAGCGCCGCCGGGATCCGACTCCTGTTGCGCCTGCAACGTCTGAACACCGAGAAGGACCGATAGTACCGAGGCCAGAATGAATCTTGTCATCACGTGGGTTACCTTTGCCGTTACCGGAATTGGTTGCACTTCGGGGAGTTTTACCAAATCCTCGCATCTATGCACCTAAAATATGGCGCCCCGCGTGATTGACCCTCCCCTGCGGGGGCCCTAGGAAGAGCATGCGAAATTCGCGGCACTGTCCGGGGGAAAAGATGGCCGAAAATTCCGGCAAACCAACCAGTTTTCAGGATATCATCCTGCGTCTTCAGGCCTATTGGGCCGGATGCGGCTGCGTGATCCTGCAACCGTATGACATGGAAGTCGGGGCCGGCACCTTTCATCCCGCCACCACGCTGAGAAGCCTTGGTACGCGGCCCTGGGCGGCGGCCTATGTGCAGCCGTCGCGGCGTCCGACCGACGGCCGCTACGGCGAAAATCCCAACCGCCTGCAACATTACTACCAGTTCCAGGTGCTGATCAAACCCAGCCCGCCCGACCTGCAGGAGCTTTACCTCGGGTCTCTCGAAGCGATCGGCATCAACATGAAAACCCATGACATCCGCTTTGTCGAAGATGACTGGGAAAGCCCCACACTGGGCGCCTGGGGCCTTGGATGGGAAGTTTGGTGCGATGGCATGGAGGTCAGCCAGTTCACCTATTTCCAGCAGGTGGGCGGGCATGACTGTCATCCCGTATCGGGCGAACTGACTTATGGTCTGGAACGGCTGGCGATGTACGTGCTGGGCGTGGATCACGTGATGGAAATGCCCTTCAACGATCCCGCCGCGCCGATCCCGCTCAGCTACGGAGACGTGTTCCGCCAGACGGAGCAGGAATATTCACGCTGGAATTTCGACGTGGCCGACACGCAGGTTCTGCTGCGCCATTTCGAAGAGGCCGAGGCCGAATGTGCGGCGATCCTGAACCAGCCCGACCAGGACCCGAGGACCGGCCAGCGTATCGTGATGGCGCATCCCGCGTATGATCAATGCATCAAGGCCAGCCATATCTTCAACCTTCTGGACGCCCGCGGCGTGATCAGCGTGACCGAGCGGCAGGCCTATATCGGGAGGGTGCGGACATTGGCCCGGCAATGTGCAGACGCGTATGTCCGGACCGCCGCCGGGGGGCATTCGAAGTGACGGGAAAAATCCTATCGGTGATCATCGTGATCGCGGCACTGGTGGCAGGGGCGGCCCTTTATTACCTCCAGGTCTATCATTTCTACGAGCCCGTCCGCGCGACCGGCGACGGCGATGTGCGGCTGACCTCGCTGGTTTCCGGAAAGCCCGAACCGGTGCTGTACGAAGCGTTCGAAGCCATCGATGCGGACAGCTCCCCGATCCGCTACCGGGCCTGTTTCACGACACCGACAAGTCATGCGCTCCTGACCGAAACCTTTGTGCCCTACGAAGCGGCGGAACCACTGAACGCGCCCGGCTGGTTCGATTGCTTCGACGCGGAGGAGATCGGCATGGCACTGGAAGAAGGGGACGCGCTCGCCTTCCTGGGACAGCGCAACATCCAGTACGGAATCGACAGGGTCGTCGCCGTCATGTCCGACGGTCGCGGCTATGTCTGGCACCAGATAAATCACTGCGGCGAAGTCGTTTTCGACGGACGTCCAGCGCCCGAAGACTGTCCGGAACCGCCCGAAGGGTACTGACACCATGCCTGATATCCTGATCGAACTCTTTTCCGAGGAAATCCCCGCACGCATGCAGGCGAAGGCCGCGGGTGATCTCAAAAAGCGCATGACGGACGGGCTCGTCGAGGCGGGGCTGACATATGCGGGGGCCGCTGCCTTCTCCACGCCACGGAGGCTGGCTTTGACGGTGCAGGGGTTGCCGGATGCAAGCCCGACCGTCACGGAAGAACGCAAGGGCCCGCGCGAGGGCGCGCCGGAAAAGGCGATCGAGGGTTTCTTGCGCGGCGCCGGTATCGGCCGCGAGGCGCTTGAATTGCGCGATGAGAAGAAGGGCCGCGCCTATTTCGCAACCATCACGAAACCCGGCCGCCCGGCCTCGGTGATCATCGCCGAAGTTCTGGAGCAGGTGATCAGGGATTTCCCGTGGCCCAAGTCGATGCGGTGGGGGGCAACACCGCTTCGCTGGGTGCGGCCGCTGCATTCGATCCTGTGCATATTGACGGATGATGCGGGCGAAGCGCGGGTCGTGGACATGGATCTCGACGGTATCCGCACGGGCAACACGACCGAAGGGCACCGGTTCATGGGGCATGGGCGCTTCGCCGTCAGTTCATTCGACGACTACCGCACAAGGCTGACGCGCGATTTCGTCATGCTGGACGCGGATGCCCGGGCCGAGCACATCTGGCAGGATGCCACAAATCAGGCCTTCGCGGCGGGCCTTGAAGTGGTCGAGGACCGTGGGCTGCTGGCAGAAGTTGCCGGCCTCGTGGAGTGGCCGGTGGTTCTGATGGGCCGGATCGACACCGGCTTCCTCGACCTGCCGCCGGAGGTCCTCCAGACCTCGATGAAGGAGCATCAGAAATTCTTCTCCGTCCGCAACCCCGGCTCGGGCCGGATCGAGAAATTCGTCACTGTCGCCAACCGCGAGACCTCCGATCACGGCGAAACCATCCTCGCCGGCAACCAGAAGGTGCTGGCGGCACGGCTGGGCGACGCGAAATTTTTCTGGGAGAATGACCTGCGCACGGTGCGGGAAAAGGGCCTCGAAGGCATGGCCGAAGGGTTGCGCGACGTGACCTTCCACAACAAGCTGGGATCACAGGCCGACCGTGTGGAGCGCATCGCGGCACTGGCGCGCGAGATCGCACCCCTTGTGGACGCCAAACCCGATCTGGCCGCGGAGGCGGCAAGGGTGTGCAAGGCCGACCTGCAATCCGAGATGGTCGGCGAGTTCCCCGAATTGCAGGGGCTGATGGGCCGCTATTACGCACAGGCCGCAGGCCATGACGACGGTGTGCCCGAGGCCTGCGAAGAACATTACAAGCCGCTGGGGCCGGGCGACGCCGTGCCAAGCGCGCCTGTCTCGGTCGCCGTGGCGCTCGCCGACAAGATCGACACGCTGACCGGCTTCTGGGCGATTGACGAGAAGCCCACCGGCTCGAAAGATCCCTACGCGCTGCGCCGCGCGGCGTTGGGGGTTATCCGGTTGGTGTTGGGGAATGGTGATAGGCTCTCTTTGGAAGCTCTTTTAAAAACTTCCATTTTTATTTTTGCTTATTTGGAAACGGCACGTGGGACACAAGCGTATGATAGAATAGCCGAAAGTGGCTCAAGCAATGAGCAATTTTTCAAGCATTTTGATCGCTGGAAAACCGGTGCATTCGATCATTCTCTTACTGCTGAAGATGTCTCTCCAGAAAACGATGGGGATGTAATCCAAGAGTTTATTTTCTATACGATCCTAGATTCTTACAGAATCTTCGATCATTCTATCGACCTCCTCGCCTTCCTGCACGACCGCCTGAAGGTCCATCTCAAGGACGAGGGTATCCGCCATGATGTGATCGACGCCTGCCTTGCGATGGAGGGTAATGACGATCTCACCCTGCTCGTCCACCGCGCCCGCGCGCTTGGGGCGTTCCTGAGCACGGAGGATGGCGAGAACCTGTTGCAGGGCTTCAAGCGGGCCAACAACATCCTCACACAGGCCGAAGAAAAAGACGGCGTCGAATATTCCTTCGGCGCGGATGTGAAATTCGCCGAGACCGACGAGGAAAAGGCGCTCTTCACCGCGCTCGACACTGCAGAGCCGCAAATCGCCGCCGCCCTCAAAGCAGAGGATTACGCCGCGGCCATGTCTGCCATGGCGGCGTTGCGCGGACCTATCGACGCGTTCTTCGAGGCGGTGCAGATCAACACCGGAAATCAGGTGTTGCGGCGCAACCGCCTGAACCTGCTCAACCGGATCCGCACGATATGCACGCAGGCCGCGGATCTGACCCGAATCGAAGGCTGAGACCACCGCAAGCCGGGCCTTGCCTTGCTCGACACCAAGCGTATGCTGCGCCAACCAAGGAAGGTGCCGCAGTGCAGCAAAATGACCCCGACATAACCCTGATCACACCGGACGTTCCGATGCGCACGGATACACATGGTGGCCGCGCAAAGTGTCTCCAACGCCTCCTGAGGCTGGACCTGCCGGTTCCGCGCACGGTTGCATTGTCTTTTGATGCGGTCCATGCGATCGCCGCCGGAGAGATACCTGACATGGATCGGCTCCTGGGGCCGTTCGGGTCCGCGCCGCTTCTCTGTGTAAGGCCGTCGTCGGAGGATCCGGACTGGGGCGGACCCCGGGCCGTTCTGAACATCGGCATGAATACATCCCTCCACGCCGATCTCTGTGAAAGGCTCGGAGAGCGGGCCGCGTCGGAACTCTATATGCGGTTCGTGCAATCCTATGCGATCCATGTGTCGCGGCTGGATCCGGACATCTTCGACGACCTGAGCGACGACCCCGCGCGCGGACTTGCCGAAGCGCTGAAAGCCTACGAGGACGAGACCGAAGAGGCATTTCCACAGGATCCCTCGGTTCAACTGGCCGAAGTTCTGCGTTCGATGGCCCGGGCATGGGAAGGCACCACCGCGCGATTGCTGAGACAGGCCAAGGGCGCCCCCGCGGATGCGGGGCTGGGCCTTGTGGTGCAGGAAATGGCGCTCGGGCTGGGGCAGGGAGAATGCGGATCGGGCGTGATGCAGCTGGTCAACAGCCAGACGGGAGCGCGCCAGATAACCGGCCGCTACCTGTCGCAATCCCAGGGACGCGAAGCGCTGAGCGGCGGGGCCGACGCCCTTTACCTGGAGCGTGATCCCCGCGGACCGTCGCTTGAGGAGCTGGCACCGGACGCGTTCGCGCAACTGAAGGCGCACACCGCCCTGATGCGTGAGAAGCTGCGCGAGGAAATGCAAGCCGAGTTCACCATCGAGAACGGCAAGCTGTTTATTCTCGACGGGGTCCGGGTGGCACGCAGTGCCCGCGCGGCGGTCAGCATTGCCGTGGCGCTTGCTCAGGACGGTATCATCAACCGTGAAGAAGCACTGATGCGGATCGAGCCGAGGGCGCTGAACGAGATGCTGCACCGGCAGGTCGATCCCGAGGCTCAGCGTGATGTGCTGGCAACCGGCGTTGCCGCGAGCCCCGGCGCGGCGTGGGGCCGGATCGTGTTTTCGGCGAATGCCGCACAATCCGCCGCCGCGCGCGACGAGCCCTGCATTCTTGTACGCCGGGAAACCAGCCCCGAGGACATACGCGGCATGCATGCGGCTGTGGCTGTGCTGACGGAACGTGGCGGTATGACCAGCCATGCCGCCGTGATCGGGCGCGGTATCGGCCTTCCATGCGTGGTGGGCGCCTCTGACATTCGCTTCCAGACCCGGCGCAAGCAGCTTACCGCCCCCGACGGGCGCGTTTTTGCCGAAGGCGACGTGATCACGATAGACGGCTCCAATGGCGAGGTTCTGGCGGGCAAGGCCCCTCTGCTGGACGCGGGCCACGACGACTCACTTCGCGTTCTCATGGACTGGACCGACGAAGTCCGCGATATCGGGGTGCGCGCCAATGCGGATACACCCGCCGATGCCGAGCTGGCCCGCAATTTTCGCGCTCAGGGAATCGGGCTGTGCCGGACAGAGCACATGTTTTTCGAAGCTGACCGCCTCACGGTCATGCGCGAGATGATCTTCGCCGACAGCAGCCAGGATCGCGCCGCGGCGCTGGAGCGGCTGTTGCCGATGCAGCGTGAGGATTTCACCGATCTGTTCCGGATCATGCAGGGACAGCCTGTATGTATACGGCTTTTCGATCCGCCTCTTCATGAATTCCTGCCGCACGAACGTTCGGGCATGCTGGAACTGGCCGAGGCGCTGGATCTGCCGATGTCGGATGTGACCCGCCGTGTCGAGGCACTTGGCGAATACAATCCGATGCTGGGGATGCGCGGTGTGCGCCTGGGTATTACCGTGCCCGAAATCTACGACATGCAATCACGGGCCATTTTCGAGGCCACGTTGCAAGGCAGCCGGGAAGGCGAACCGGTCGTGCCCGAAATCATGATTCCACTGGTTTCGGCACGCCGGGAGGTGGAACTTGTCAAGACGCGGATCGACGCTGTTGCTGCGGCAGTGCGTAACGAGACCGGCCGGGACTTCACCTACCGTCTGGGCGTGATGGTCGAGACGCCCCGCGCGGCACTTCGCGCCGGAGAGATTGCTCCGCTGGTCGAATTCCTGAGTTTCGGCACCAACGACCTCACGCAAATGACATATGGCCTTTCGCGTGATGATGCCGGCCGGTTCATGTCCGATTACGTGCAACAAGGGGTTTATCCGGAGGATCCGTTTCACACGCTTGACGTCGAAGGCGTGGGGGAGTTGCTCAGCATTGGTGCGGATCGCGCCCGCAAGGCGCATCCCGGACTCATGCTGTCAATCTGCGGTGAACATGGCGGAAACCCCGAATCGATTGCCTTTTGCCGTCGCGTGGGGTTCGATTACGTCTCGTGCTCGCCTTTCCGGGTGCCGGTCGCGCGGCTTGCCGCGGCACAGCTCGCGGTGCGCGACAGGACTGGCTGAGGGATGCGCGGCCCACTGCGATGCAGGCCCGTTTTGAAACGGGAACCCCTTTAAAAGGGCGATTTGGCCGGGTTGGACGGTGCTGTTGCGTTTGCGAATGAATGGCGCGAACGCGGCCATCCGTGCCCCCGATTGACCCGTCGAGCCCGGGCTCACCGGGGCCAAGCTGGACGGCAGGGCAGAAATTCGGTAAGAGGCGCCGGTATTTGCACGGATCTGGTCCGGCAAGGAACCTGGAGGTTGGCATGACACGCATCGCCCTGGCATTCATTCTGGCGTTTTCAGGCATGGCCTTGGCCGACACGAAGGTCGACCGGCTGGTCAATGATGAACGGCGGGCGTTGAACACGATCCCGGAGTCCCGCCTCGCCGGATACCTTGAGGAAGTCGGCATCGGCATTCGCTATACGCGGGATTGGCTGGACGTTCAGAAACCGCGCAAATTCGGTGATGGTTGGAAGTGCCTGGCCGAAGCCCTTTACTTCGAGGCCCGTGGCGAAAGCGTCAAGGGACAGTTTGCGGTCGCCGAAGTGATCATGAACCGTGTCGATAATCCGCGCTTCCCGGGGTCTGTCTGCGGTGTGATAAATCAGGGTACGGGACGCAAGTTCGCCTGTCAGTTCACCTATACTTGCGATGGCAAGAAAGAAGTCATCAGCGAGCAACGCGCCTATCGCAGGGTCAGCAAGATTGCCAAGCTCATGACCGGTGGCGCCGATCGCCCCCTGACTGACGGAGCGACACATTATCATACCCGCCAGGTGTCACCGGACTGGTCGCGCGTCTTTCCCCGGACGGCCACGATAGGGGTCCATCACTTCTACAGGCTGACGACCCGCCTTTCACAGAACTGAAGCGCGCGACCGGCGCAAAACGGGCGTTGCCTGCCGCATTTGCGCATGCCGACCGTTTCGATGCCTCTAGGCTGCGCCCACCCTTTCCGGAGCGTCCTATGAGCAATGAAATCAGACTGGCATTCGAGCATCCGGCGGCACGCGCCGACGCCACGGCCCCCGACGGTCCGCTTGACCGCATTTCACTGCGCGACCACGTGGTCGAAGTGGAAATCGGTGCGTTTCAGGCGGAACGTGGCACAACCCAGAGGGTATGTTTCAATGTTGTCGTCGAGGTGCGCCCGGTCACCGAGCCTTTGGATGACGATGTGGATCGCATCCTGTCCTATGATCGGGTAACCGAGGCGATTGGCGCAGAACTGGCCGAAGAGAGGTTGAACCTTCTCGAAACGCTCGCCGAACGGATCGCGGAAAGAATTCTTGCGGAACCACAGGCAGTGCGCTGTTTCGTCCGGATCGAGAAACTTGATCGCGGGCCAGGTGCCCTTGGTGTCGAGATCGTGCGCTCAATGCAGGACGTGGCAACAAAGCCGGTGGCATTGCAGGCGGACGCGCGCCCGCGCCCCCATGTGGTATTCCTGAGCAACCGGGCCATCATGTCACCCAACCTCGGGCACTGGCTGGACCAGTTGCAGAACCGTACCGAGCCTGTGATCCTTTGCGTCGGGGCGGCGGATGCCACACAGCCGGATGCCCGCCACCGTATGGCGCAGCGCCGCATCGCCCTGCTGGAGATCGAACAGAATGCCTGGGTCCTTGCGGGGCGTGACGATCGGTGCGTGGTGATCGGCACACGCACCGAACTCGACTGGGCGATGAAGAACGGTCAGATCAGTGTCTGGGCGCCGTCCAAGATCGTTCTGGACGCGATCGACGGCCCGACCACCGAACCGGGCGATGCTGTCGCACTGGCGGCTTGGTTCGCGGATCACATTGAAGCCTCGGACCTGCTTCTGATCGGCGCCACGCCACCCGAAGACGGCGCGAATGTGCCGGTGCTGGTTCAGGACATGGCGCAATCGGGCCTGTGACCTGCTTGTCAAGCCAGGCCACCTGCGCCATGCACCAACCATGACACACTATTTCCGTCCCCTTCTCCGTCACGACGATGCCCGCCCCGAGACTGCGCTGACGCTGGCCGACGGCTGGACCTGGTTTGATACCGTGGAATTGCGCCAACGCGATGCGTCGCCTGTCATGCTACCCGTCAGCGAGGTGCCGTCCGAAACACTGGATCGCCTCACGTCACAACGGGCACCCATCTGCGGGCTGGACTTCGCGGCACCACGGCTGATGGGGATTCTGAATGTCACGCCCGACAGCTTTTCGGATGGTGGCGAACACTATGCCCACGATGTCGCGCTCCAGCACGCGCGCGACATGGCGGACCAGGGTGCGGCGATCGTGGATGTCGGCGGAGAATCCACCCGCCCCGGCGCCACAGAAGTGCCCGCGCGGGAAGAAAGCGCGCGCGTCATACCCGTAATACGCCAAATCCGGAAAGACGGGCGTGTTCCCGTCTCGATTGACACGCGCAAGGCCGCCGTGGCCCGCGCTGCGCACGATGCCGGCGCGGGACTGGTCAACGATGTGGCAGGCTTCACCTTCGACAAGGAGCTGGCCCCGCTTTGCGCCGAAAAGAACCTGCCGGTCTGTATAATGCATGCCCAGGGCGACCCGCAGACCATGCAGGTTGATCCCCGCTATGATGACGTGGTTCTCGATGTCTACGATTTCCTGGCCGAGCGGGTGAACGCGCTCATCGGCATCGGCATCGAGAGGCACCGGATCATCGTTGATCCCGGTATCGGTTTTGGCAAGACACAGGAACACAACCTGACCCTCCTGCGCAACATGTCGATTTTCCACGGCCTGGGGTGCGCGCTGCTTCTGGGCGCTTCACGCAAACGTTTCATCGCCGATATTGGCAAGGCACCACAACCGGGCGACCGCGTGCCGGGATCGGTTTCCGTGGCGCTGGCCGGTGTCATGCAGGGGGTGCAGATCCTGCGCGTACATGATGTCAAGGCGACGCGATCGGCCCTTGATCTGTGGAGCGCGATCCATCGGGGACAAGCGGACAAAGCGGATGTCAGCCCGTCGCACGGCGGCCGAACAAACGCCTGAGCGCCGCCGCCTGGCTGATCGCGACACCGAAAAGGATCAATGCCAGACCACTCAACAGGCTTGGTGGCACCGGCTCGGACAGAATGAGCGCCCCGAATATCACCGACCAGACCGGGACCATGTAGTTCACCAACCCGAAGAACGACGGGCCGGCTTCGCGATTGACCTGAACAAGCACAATCTGCGCCACACCTGTGGGCAGGATCCCGAGGTACACGACCGCGATGACCCCGATCATGTCCAGATCCTCCGGCAGACCTTCGACAATCAGCGCGACAGGCAGCAGAATCATGCTGGCCAGAAGCAACACGGCCGCCGAGAGTGACACCCGGTCAACATCCGGGCAAAGCCGGGTGAAAATCGTGCCCGTCGCATAACATCCGGCGGCCGCCACGCAAGCGAGCTTGGCCAGCAGCTCCAAATCCTTGCCGGTCGATGCGAAGGCGCCCGGCCCGATCAGGACGACCACACCGCCTGTTCCCAGTACAAATCCCGCCAGGCGCCGCCATGTCAGATGTTCCCCCGGCACGAAAATGTGTGCCAGTGGCAAGATCAGGAGCGGTACCGCCGACATGCAAACGCCGGCAAATCCCGAGGCGACCACCTGCTGCCCCCAGCCCAGCAGTGTAAAGGGAACCGCATTGGAAAACAGGGCCATAGCCAGGGCGAAAAGCCAGATGCGCCCCGCATCAGGACCACGACGCGGCGGCAAACCGATCCCCATGGCATGGGCAAGCCCAACAAGGAACACCGCCCCTAGCGCGATGCGCATTGCCGCCAGCAGCAATGGCCCGACACTGCCGAGTGCCAGGGTCATGAACATGAAGCTTGCGCCCCAGACAACCCCGAGGAACCCGATCCTGAGCCAGTTGACGGGGGCGATATCCTGCATTCGCTCTATCTTTCCGTGCAGACAGGGGCACCCTTGGCAGGCGCGCCCCTGTCGCGGTTTCCGAAGACGGGTTCAGTTCTTCTCGCGATCGACCATCTTGCCGGCGGAAATCCACGGCATCATGCCGCGCAGTTTTTCGCCCACCTCCTCGATCTGGTGGGCATCGTTCATCCGCCGGGTGCCCTTGAAGAACGGCTGTCCGACCGCGTTTTCCTGCATGAAATCACGCACGAAGGCACCGGACTGAATGTCATGGAGGATTGCCTTCATCTCCTTCTTGGTGCGCTCATAGGGAAGAATGCGCGGCCCCGAGACGTACTCGCCATATTCGGCGGTGTTGGAGATCGAATAGTTCATGTTGGCAATCCCGCCCTCGTAGATCAGATCAACGATCAGCTTTACCTCGTGAAGACACTCGAAATAGGCCATCTCGGGGGCATAGCCAGCCTCTACCAGTGTCTCGAAGCCCATCCGGATCAGCTCTACCAGACCGCCGCACAGGACCGCCTGCTCGCCGAAAAGATCGGTTTCGCATTCTTCGCGGAAACTCGTTTCGATGACGCCGGAGCGTCCGCCACCGATGGCCGCACAATAGGAAAGCCCCGTTTCCAGCGCCTTGCCGGTCGAGTCCTTGTCGACCGCCACGAGGCATGGCACACCGCCGCCCTTCACGTATTCGCCACGCACCGTATGGCCCGGCCCCTTGGGGGCCATCATGATCACGTCGATGCCTTCCTTGGGTTCGATCAGTCCGAAATGCACGTTGAGTCCGTGAGCGAACGCGATCGCGGCGCCAGGCTTGATATTGTCGTGAACGTATTTGCGATAAGTCTCGGCCTGAAGTTCGTCCGGCATGGTGAACATCATCAGGTCGCACCATGCGGCCGCTTCTGCGATCTCCATCACCCTGAGACCCTCTGCCTCGGCTTTCCTGGCGCTTCCGGACCCTTCACGCAAGGCCACCACCAGGTTCTTGGCACCGCTGTCACGCAGATTCAGCGCATGAGCATGGCCCTGGCTGCCATAGCCCAGAATCGCAACCTTCTTGTCCTTGATGAGGTTTATGTCGCAATCGCGATCATAATAGACTCGCATGTCATTCTCCTTCGCTTTCGTTCATGCCGTTCAGTCAGGTCGTCAGTATCCTACTCTTGCAGCCACAAGAATGATGGCAAAAAGCACTTCATTTTTACATTTTGCGAAAATATGATGCGCGTAATCGAATATCGTAGGGATTTTCATGCTGGACGATACGGACAAGCGCATTCTCAGGCACTATCAGCACAACCCGACGACAGGCTTCGCTGAACTGGCTGAACGCGCAGGCGTGACAGCCGCGACATGCACCCGCAGGATCGAAAAAATGCGACAGGAAGGTGTGATCCGGGGAAATCATGCCGTCATCAACTGGCGCGCACTTGGCCGGGAGGTCGAGGTGTCCCTGCGCATCGCCCTGGACAAGACACAGCCCCGGGCCTTCGATGAATTCCTCGCCGCCGCCCGCGAGGTGCCCGACGTGGTCGAGATCCAGACGTTCCTCGGCCGTGTGGATGTGCGCCTTTCGGTCATCGCGCGGGACATGGCACATTACCAGCAAGTCTATCGAACCGCGATCCTTACGCTTCCCCATATCGCGGACATCGAGGCGCTGATGCATGTGGCGCGGATCAAATCCGACGAGGTGCTGCCGCTTTGATCGAACTGGACACCATGGACCGCCGCATTCTGCGCGCGATGGCAAGGGACGCAACCCAAAGCGCCAGCGCCCTTGGCCGCGTTCTGGGCGTATCGCAATCAGCGGTCTGGCGGCGCATCAAACGCTTGCATGAAAACGGGATCATCCTTGGTCAGCGCCTGGATCTTGACGCAGAAAGGCTCGGTTTCGGCGTCACGGTCTTTCTTGGCGTGAAACTGGCAACCAAGGGCCGCGTCAGCCTGGATGATTTCGAACGTGCGGTTTCGGCGATCCCGGAAGTTCAGACCGTGGAACATATCCTCGGCCTCTACGACTACCGTCTGCGTGTCGTTGCCCGGGACATCCCTGACTTCGAACGCGTGTTGCGTCGCCGGATCATGATGCTTCCGGGTGTCGGTGATGTTGAAGCCAACGTTCTTCTGAGCGAAGAACGGCGCCCCGGCCCGATCGGATAGCGATCAGAACCACTTCCGGTACGCGAAAGGGCCGAAGGCGCATCATCCCCTTGCGCCCAGCCCCATCTGCATCAGCAGGCGCCGCACCGGCGCAAGCGCGTATATGGTATCCACACCCAGTGCGCGACAGTCTCGCAAGGGCTGGAAATGCATCATGGAGGCACGGTTGAGCGCGTCGATCCCGGCCAACCTCAACGCCACCTCCCGATGACGGCGCCGGTGATACGCCTCAAGCATTTTCGCATCCCCGAGTGTGTCGGGCGACTCCAGCGCCAACGCGAGCAGAACCCGCATGTCTCCAAGGGACATGTTGAGGCCCTGCGCGCCGATCGGGGGCACGACGTGTGCCGCCTCGGCCACCAATGCCACGCGTTCGGCCCACATGCGGTCCGCAACCTGGCTTATGATCGGCCAGATAGTCATCCGCGAAGCCAGCTTGAGCGGCCCGAAAAGGCCACAGGAGCGTTCGGTCATTGCGGCCTCGAAGTCGGGAATGCCAAGACCCGCGAGACGCACGGCCTCGGGCCCGTCTTCCATCCAGACGATCGCCGAGGATGGCAGCCCCTCGTGATCAGGCAACGGCACCAACGTGAAGGGGCCGCCCGACCGGTGAATCTCGGTGGACACGTTTTGATGCGGAAGCGGATGGGTGACAGCGAAAGCCAATGCTTTCTGACCGTAACGGATTGTGTGCACACCAACGCCGGCCGCTTCGCGGATCGGTGAATTGCGGCCATCGGCGGCGATCACCAGCCGCGCCCGCACGGTTGTGCCATCGCTCAGGCCCACCCGCGCTTCGCCCTCACGCGTGAAAAGGGATCGCGTCGCCGTTCCGGTCCAGAATTCGACACTGTCCAGTTCCTGCAGATGTGCAACCATTTCCCGGCGCAAAAGCCAGTTCGGCAGGTTCCAGCCAAACGGGAGGTCCGAAATATCCGCCGAATTGAAATCGCGGGTAACGCGGACTTCGGGCTCTGGTCCACCGGCATCGACAATCCGCATGACCCGCAATTCGCTGGCATGCCCCTCAAGCCGGGCCCACAGGCCCGCCTGCTCGAGCAACGCCTGCGCCGGTTGCAGGAAGGCGGTGCTGCGCAGGTCTGCGCCCTCTGCCTCGCGTTCGGTGACCGGCGCGGCGGGGTCCACGCAGAGCACCGAAAAACCGGCGGCACCGAACGCGGCAGCTGCCGTCAGCCCGGCAACCCCGCCGCCCGATATAACTATGTCATGGTCGAAGCCGCGCATCCGGTCATCCTTCCGTTTTCCTACAGATAGGTGCGGTACGGCCATCGGTCCAAGCGGCAGCCTGTCACATCAGCCTTGCCAGAAAACCGCTCAGGTCATCGGTATGATGATGAATGTGATCGGCCGGTGCGGGCTCGGGCGCGACATGGACGGTACGCATCCCCATGACATGCGGAACAGCAAGATTGCGCGGATCGTCCTCAAACATCGCGGCCAGACTCGCGTTCAGCCCATCACGCCGGAAAACCGCCTCGAACGCGGCCGGGTCGGGTTTGGGATGGAACCCCGCATCTTCGACGCCGTACACCGCGTCAAAGCAACCGTTGAGCCCGCGGCGATCAATCACGCGTTCGGCATAGGGCGCGCTGCCATTGGTATATACGATCTTGCGACCCGGCAGGTCCGCGATCCGCGCACCCAGCTCGGGATCCTCGTCGAGACCCTCAAGCGAGATCTCATGCACGTGGGTCAGGTACGGGCCCGGATCGACGTCGTGTTCACGCATCAGGCCGGCCAGTGTCGTACCGTGCTCGTGCCAGTATTTGATCCGCAGACGGTCCGCCTCGGCACGGGCAACCCCGAGCGCCTCCATCACATAGGCGGTCATCCGCACCTCGATCTGATCGAAAAGCCGGGCCTGCGGCGGGTAAAGCGTGTTGTCGAGGTCGAAGACCCATGTCGAGACATGTGTGAAATTCTGCTTTGGCATGCCCCGGTTCTAGGGCGGCGCGGCAATCCGCGCAATGCCCGCAGGCTTGATCCCCACTGTATGCCAAAGATAGGGTACAGAAACAGATCCCGGCAAACGGAATACATCCTTCATGAAACCACCCCAAAAAGATGCCTACACGCTGATCCTCGAAGCGATCGACATGGGCATCTACAAGCCCGGCGACCGCCTGGTCGAAAGCGATCTTGCCGAGCGGTTCGGTGTTTCGCGCACACCGATCCGCGAGGCGCTGCAACGGCTCGAGACGCAAAGCCTGCTGATGCGGGACGGACGCAGCCTGATCGTGTCATCGCTGGATCACAACCAGCTGGCCGAGCTGTACGTGGTGCGTGCCGAACTCGAGGCCCTGGCAGCCGAGTTGGCCGCGCGCCATGCCACCGATGAGGAGGTGCGTGTGTTGCGCGACATGGTCGAGGACGACCATCAGCTTCTGGGCGATCCTGCCGCCATGGCCCGCGCCAACCGGCGGTTTCACAAGCAGGTTCATCTTGCCTCCCATAACCGGTTTCTTGTTCAGCAGCTTGATCTTGTACACCGCTCCATGGCGCTCATGGCGACCACGTCACTTGCCGCCGTCGGCCGCGACCGGGACGCGCTCAAGGAACACGACGCCATCGTGAGTGCGATCGAGGCACGGGATGCGCAGGCCGCCGGTGAAGCTCTGAAAGCGCATATCTCAAAGGCTTTCGTGACGAGGCTCAAGCTTGATTCCGGGGAAGTCGACACCCTTATCTGATGGTTGCCCGGGGCCCTGCATCCGCTTGAGCAGCGGCAGGGAATGGCCGTGTCGTGTCTTGTCCCAGAAGAAAGGGGCGAAAACCATCTCGTAGAGGGCCTTGTAGGCCGCCACCGCGCCGAGCGGCGCATAGAAATGCATCGTCGGCGCCCAGGCCATCAGGTGCCTGTGTTCGCGTCCCGAAACCGCGGTCATGTGCAGCACGACATTGAAAACCTCGATCAACAGGAAAAGCACACCGACGGTCACGAGCGTGCTGCGCGCCACATACGGATCCAGAGGGTGCGGCAAACCGAAGATCAACAGCCAGAAAGACCACAGGAACGGCGCGAGAATGAACTGGGACAGCGCCGAAACGAAATGTGCCTGGAAACCCCAGAATTTTCGCGGCCCCAACTGCCGGAACAGTAGCCGGGGGTTCCTCATGTGCACCAGATAGGTGGTCATGTACCCCTTGAGCCAGCGCGAACGCTGCCGGATCCAGGGCCAGGCCCGGCAATTCGCCTCCTCGGCAGTCACCGTGTTGATCATCTCGGTCCGGTAGCCGTGACGCGCCAGCCGAAAGCCCAGATCCGCATCCTCGGTCACGTTGTGCGCGTCCCAACCACCCAGCTCCTCCAGAACGTGGCGCCGGAAATAAAGTGTCGTGCCGCCAAGCGGGATTGCGAGGCCCAGCCGAGACATTCCTGGTAACATCACACGGAACCAGGTGGCGTATTCAATGGTGAAGCAGCGCGCCAACCAGTTCTGTCTCGGGTTGTAGTAATCGAGGATGCCCTGCAGGCACACCAGATCCGGCGGGGCAGTCTGAAATCGCCGGGCGACACGGGTGATCTGGTCCGGATCCGGTGCGTCCTCCGCATCGAAGATCCCGACGATGTCGCCTTCGCAGAAATCCAGGGCATAATTCATCGCCCGCGGCTTGGTGCGGGGCTGCCCATCCGGCACCACGACGGCACGCATCCATGGCGGCAGGTCGATCGAGGCGAGGGTCTGTTGGGTCAACGCGTCCTTTTCCTCGAGCACCAGAACCACATCAAGAAGGCATTTGGGATACGTGAGGCGGCTGAGGCGCGCGATCAGCGCATGCGCGATCTCGGTTTCGCGGAACAAGGGCACCAGGATGGAAACCTTCGGAAGCCTGCCGTCCTTCACCCCCGGATCTGGCATTGTGTCCGGTTCCGGCGCCGTGACGCTCGCAATGAAGGCAGCCATCTTCAACGCCGCAGAAACGACCAGCGTAATACCGGCCCATACGGCGAACATGGTGAAGACCCCGGCGGGAAACATCAGCGTGAACCCGACACACAGCCCCAGCAGGACGAATGTCACGACGAGCCGTCCCCTTATCGGGCCAAGCCAGCTTCGGCAGCTTTCCGACTCGGGCACCCGCGCCTGTGCGGCTTCGGTCAGGGTGTCACGGTGATCGCGCGCGATACGTGCCTGTATGGCAGCGCGCGGCGCGATGACAGGCGGGGCATCGGCCACCTCACGCGGAAGCCGGGTACGAAGCGGGCCGGTTTCCGAAGGTCGCGCTGTGGCAAGGCGGGCCCGCCCTTCGGCCCCGGCCAAGGGCAGCATCCCGTGGCGGAGAAGATCACGCGGATCAACCTCCACCGGCCAAGTGGATGCCGCGGCGAGCCCCGCTTCATCCAGACGCAGGGCCCTCCGAGCCGTGGCCTGTGCATCGAGTACCTCGGCCTCGCTGGCCAGCCCCTCGGCCTCGAGCACACGGTCAAGCGGGGCGGCGCAGTACCTCTGAACCATCAGTGCCAGCGACGCGTCGGCACGTGTAATGGAACCCGACTCAACGAGTGCCTCCTCAAGCTCGGCCGGCCTGTCCGCCAGGTCTTCAGCCGGCAGATCCAATTGACGAAGTTCTGAAATGCCCATGATTGGCTCCCTGCCGCAAATCCTCGCAGAGAGTTTTGACCAAATCAGTTAATGGACCGTAAACAAATACGTAACAAGGTGTTAACGCAGATCCGGGGCTCAGTCGGCCATAGCGGCTGCGAACCGTTCGAACAGGTAAAAACTGTCCTGTGGCCCCGGGCTCGCCTCCGGGTGATGCTGCACGGAAAAAACCGGGCGGTCGCGCATGCGGATGCCGCAATTCGAGCCGTCGAACAACGACACATGCGTTTCCACCAAGTTCTCCGGCAGGGATTGGGCATCGACTGCAAAGCCATGATTCATCGATGTCACCTCCACCTTTCCGGTCTCGATTTCCTTGACCGGATGATTGGCACCGTGATGGCCATGGTTCATTTTCACCGTCTCGGCACCCAGGGCCAGCGCAAGCATCTGATGCCCAAGGCAAATGCCGAACACCGGCACCTCAGCGGCCAGTATACCGCGGATCATCGGCACCGCGTAATTCCCGGTTGCCGCGGGGTCGCCCGGACCGTTCGACAGGAACACGCCGTCGGGTTCAAGTGCCAGGATATCGTCGGCGGTGGCAGTGGCAGGCATCACCGTGACATCGCAGCCCGCCGAGGCAAGACACCGGAGGATATTGCGCTTGGCGCCGAAATCCACGGCAACGACCTTGTGGCGCGCTTCGGTTTGCCGGGCAAAACCGCCAGGCCAAGCCCAACGCATTTCGTCCCAGCGGTAGGACTGTGCACAGGTGACATCGCGCGCAAGGTCCATTCCTTCCAGCCCGGCGAACCCGCGCGCCTTGGCGACAAGGGCCGCCGTATCGAAATTGCCGGCCGGGTCATGGGCCAACGCCACATGCGGCGCGCCCTGCTGGCGGATGGCGCGCGTCAGCCTGCGCGTGTCCACGCCACCGATCGCGATCCGTCCGCGGCGTGCCAACCATTCGGACAGGTTTTCCATTGCACGCCAGTTGCTTGGCTCGGTCGGATCCCATTTGACGACCATGCCTTCAGCAACCGGGTCGGCGGCCTCGTCATCCTCGTCATTGACACCGACATTGCCGATATGCGGGAAGGTGAAAGTCACGATCTGCCCGGCATATGACGGGTCGGTCATGATTTCCTGATAGCCGGTCATGGCGGTGTTGAAGCACAGCTCGGCCGTGGTTTCCCCCGTCGCCCCGAACCCGCGCCCCATCAAAACCGTGCCGTCGGCGAGGGCCAGGCAGGCGGTCGGGTGCTGGGGGGCGGATCTGGTCATGTCTGGAGGCTCCGGGGCGGAAATTTGCGCGAAACTAGGGCCGGCGGCGAATAGCGTCAAGAGCCCGCGGCACGCTGCGGCGGTTGCGAGTGTCGGAGGATTTGGATATTGTCCGGGGCTTGTGACCAAACCATGGGGATGGAACGGCATGAGCTTGCGCGAGCAGGTCAACACGGCCCTGAAACAGGCCATGAGAGACAAGGCGACGTCGCGGCTTGCAACGCTTCGCCTGATCAATGCGGCCATCAAGGACCAGGACATCGCGGCCCGGAGCGCCGATGGAGACAACGGCGTGAGCGACCGTGAAATCCTCGCGATCCTTGGGAAAATGACCAAGCAGCGGCAGGAGAGCGTGCGCGCCTACGAGGAGGGCGGGCGGCTTGACCTGGCCGAGCGGGAGCGCGAAGAGATCGCGGTGATCGAGGAGTTCCTGCCCCGCCAACTGGACGAGGCGGAAACCGGGGCGGCGATCGACAAGGCCATTGCCGACACCGGCGCGTCCTCGATCCGGGACATGGGCAAGGTCATGGGCAAGCTCAAGGAACGCCATGCCGGGCAGATGGATTTCGGCGCCGTCGGGCCGATGGTCAAGACCCGGCTGAGCTGACCGGGCCGGGCGCCCGCGCGGAACCGGGATTGAACGGTCCGAAGGCCCGGAACCGGGGGCTTGAACCGAAATCCGGCACCTCGGGGCAATTGGTGTCCAACCGCCCGTTCAGCCGGCCCGCGCGGTCCGCAGTGCATCGTTCAGCTCACCGTAAAGCGCCAGGCGCTCCTCCTCGCTCAGGAACGCCCCGATCTCGACCTCGCGGCCCTTGCCCTTGAGGGTGAGGTAATGCGCCACCGGCCCGCCGGTTGGATGCATCGCCACCCGCGCCCAGTAGCTGTTGCAATCCCAGTGCCGCACCGCGCCGCCGGGATCCGTGCGGGTGAGGTGCACCTCGGCCGGGTCGATGGTGAGCACCTCGCTGAGCCCCTCGGCCTGCCGGTAGGAGTGCTCCAGCCCCCACCAGACCCCGCCGACAGCCAGGAGGATGAACGGCAGCAGCCCCCAGAGAAGGACAGTGCCCAGAAGCGGGTAGAGCGGGATGGTGATAAGCGTGAAGGTGGCCAGGATGAAGGCGGCGAAGCCACGGCGCGGCAGCGACCGGTGCGGGCGCAGCGACAGCCGCGTTCCGCCATCATCGCCCGGGGGAGTGGACCATTCGTAAGGCATGTCGCAATTCTAGCGCGGCACGGCGCGGTGAAAAGGCGTCAATCGGCCTCGCCGCGCCGGGCGGTCAGAGATCGAGCGACCCCTGCGCGCGCGCGTCCTCCTCGCGGGCGGCGCGCTTGAAGGCGTCGTCGCGCCGGGCGGGCAGGCGCACGGCGCGGTCGCGCAATTGCAGCGCCTGCTCGATGGTGACGATCTGGATGCGGGGGACGGGCTCGAACCCCTCCATCTCGAATTGTCCGGCCGCCGCCGCCTCGGCCACCATGGTCTTTTTCGGTTCCGTCAGGGTGAGGAATATCCCGATGCCCGCCTTTTCCCGTTCGATCACGCCGCGCAGGTCACGGATCATGCCGACGCCGATATTCTCGCCCGCCTTGACGCTGACGATGGCGCGGTCGGTCTTGCCGAAATAGATATTGCCGTCGATCCCCTTGTCGGCGCCCTTCTTGCCAAGGTTGCCGGGTTGTGCGGCGATCAGCGACAGCGCCCATTTCTCGAACTCGAAATAGTAATTCTTGTCCTCCCGCCCGCGATTGGCGAGGTCGCGCGCGCCCGCGATGTCCTGCGGCACACCTTGGGTGGTGAATTCCACCTTCGGGAAAGCGTCGCGCAGGCGTTTCTCGATCAGCCCGATGGCGAGGTGGGTCACGTCGATGCCGATCCATTTGCGCCTGAGTTTCTCGGCGGCGTGCACGGTGGTGCCGCAGCCGCAGAACGGATCGAGCACCACGTCGCCGGGGTTCGAGGAGGCGGCGACGATGCGTTCGAGCAGGGCGACGGGTTTCTGCGTGGGGTAGCCGAGGCGTTCTTTCTTGCTTGCCTGTGTAATATCTGACCAATCATTCTGAACAGGCACACCCGGCATTTCATCCAAAAAACGCTTGAATCTTGGAGTTCCTGTTGACGTGTATCCGATGCGTCCTTCTGCATCTAGTTGTCGGATCCCGGAAGGTAGTATGGCCGTTTCCTGAACAGGTCGGGCTTGAGTTTGTGCCAGTCTTTCATCGCCTGCAAGGGCGTCTTGCTGCCCAGGGCTGATTGCGGGAGCTGCTGGTTG
>NZ_QNGB01000039.1 GCF_003298505.1 Roseovarius sp. TE539 | reverse complement strand
ATGGGCGCAGCCGCTTGAGCGAGTTGATGGCTCCGCGCCTGCGCCCATTGCTCACGCCGCCGAATGATGGCAAACAAATGAGGAACAGACTCGACTTGCGAGTGGCCCTGAAAAATGGGGCAGGTCAAATGGCCTGTTATCATTCCTGCCTCCGGGTGCTCGTGTGATCTTCCCGGAAATAGTAACTTTTATCAGATAGTTAGGCAGCATTTCTGGCGTGACGCCCTTTGGCGGCCGGCGTGACAGAATGCGCGCTGAAGGGCCTGTATTCTAAAGCTGTCAAGCCCGACGGCGTGACATTCCGAGCTTGCGGCGTGACATGCCTGCATGCGGGATCAAGTCGGTTAACGCGAGGCGCCTGCTCAGCCCGGATTGATTCGGTCGGTTCGTTCCCTTGTCGCCACCTGCAAATCCGGTTCAAGGCGGTGTCCTTGCGGCTGCTTTCCCTGGATGAGCAGATCGCGGTCAGGCGCGGCCCCGTATACGTCGCGGTAGAACTCTTTCAGTTGTTGCCGGCAACGTCGGACATTTTGACGGATCGCGCTTTTGCTCATGTTTCGCAGGGAACCCAGAGCCGACAGTTGCACGAACGGGTATTCGTCATAAGCCAAACCGGATGCCCGCGCATCGTCGAATCTTGGCTTCAGGGCATGTGCAACCTGCGCGGGAGGCCCCTTGACCCGACCGAGTCCCTCGACAGCGACAACGGGTGTATCGTCCTCATCGAAGAATGCCGCAACCAGGGGCTTGGTCGGGTCCGGAACGACGTCTTCCTCGGCGATGCTTTCCATCGGACCGGAGGTTTTGGCGCTCGCACGTGGATCAGACGGCAGGGCGGGCTGTGTGTGATCTTGTTGGCCCAGATGCATGGCAACGAGAGACGAGGCGGGAAGCCTTCGCGCGACGATGTCGGCCGCCTGCTCCTTGACGACGCGTTCGAGAACGCCTGCCACCGCATTGGAATGCCGGAGGTGCAGGTCGCGGACCCGGCGCAGTGCTTCGGCACGTGGCAGATCTTCATGTCCCCGGATGATCTGCATGAGCTCATGCCCGAAGGCGGACATGAAGGCCCGCTCGTCCATGTCCCGCAGGCGAAGCGCATGGCGTGTCCATTCAAGCGCCATGGTGATCGATCGCTCCCGCTCCCGCGCACCGAAGAGCACGTCGGTGGCGTACCGCTCGGGCAGATCGTGGTCTTCGAGTCCCGCAGCGAGCATGGCGAAGCGGCGGTCAAGGCATTGAGAACATGCGCCGCAATGCGTTCTGAGGTTATCCTGCTCGCGCACACTCGTGCAGCTCACGGCGCGATCGATCTGCTCGTTGCCACCGTGCTGCTCGATCCTGCGAACGACGTCGGTCTTGGTCAGCCACTCGTAGCGATTCTCGATGCCGAGCTGGCCCGGGGCGAGACACTCCAGCAGGTCATTGAGCTTCTTCAGGGCGAGCGGATGCGTGGTCCGCGTGGCCATGGTCCCGACCACTTGCGGACTGATCGGGAGATTGTGGCTGATCGTTCCGTTCTCGTAGAAGCTGAGGCGCGGAATTTTCAGGGCCTGGGCGGCGGCCCAGCCCAGGGCGGTGAAGAGCAGCGAGCGTGACCTTTGCGTCGTCTCCTTGCCCTCCGCACCACGGCGTCGAGCCTTGACCTGGAGGTGCTGCACGCGGCCCGGGAACTGTTCGGAAAGGTATGCGCCCAGTTCATCCTGCCGCGGTATGACCTTCTGTGCCGAGCGATGACTGACAAGCAGCACCTTGTGGCGCGTTGTCGCCAGCGTCTCGAGAGCGCCGGCAAAGGAGTCGAGCCCGCCGGAGAACAGGATGGCCTCGTTCGCCTCGAACTGTGGCCCAGAGGGATCGAACTCGAGAAACGGTTCCCGCGGCCGTGCGAAGTCCCCTTCGACGAACTCGAACTGCACATTGTCCTCTGTCAGGAACGTCACGGCGTCGGTCAGGGCCTCGACCACCTCCGGTTTTCTCCAGATGTCCAACCGACGGACGGGAATCGTGAAGGAAAGATCGCGCCGCCATTGCTGACCCATCCGGGCACGAACCGCGCCGCCGCGGCTGACCGTGCTATCAGCCACGAAGACCGTCGACGCGATCTCCAGAAAATCGTCGCAAATCGGATCAATCTTGGCCAGCGCTCTTGCTCTGATCTTGTCGGCCTCGAGCTTGAAGTTGGGATATCTGCCGCCGAAGCGAACCTCGAGGGGTGGCTTGCCGGCCTCAAAGTACACGAGCGCCTCAGTCATCGCCTCCGCGCCTCGCCCGCAGTTCGGCGACGATCTTCTTCAAAGCCACTGCACCGAATGTGGCGGCATCCAGAGAGGAAATGCCGCCCTTGTCGTGAAGGGTCTTGCCGTACCAGCCGCCCGAGAACTCCTGGATGATCCGGGTTGCCTCCCGTGCATGTTGCGACAGCGCGACATCAAAGGCGCTGCGGTCGCCCGCATTGGCGAAACGATCTTCGGACCCGACATGCAGCGCGAGTGTCCGGTCCAGCCAGTAGGATAGGGAGTGCGTGACGAGCCGCGCGTAGAAAGCGCGGGAGAACTCGGATATTCCACGAGACCAGGAGAGCTTGCGGGTGGCCGCCTGAACATCATCCGGCGTCGCCTCGAACAGACCGGGCAGCTGGTCTCCGACCATCTCCGAGAGGGTCGTCACAAGGGAGCGCGCCGCAATCTCGCCGAGGTCGTTCGATCCGCCAGCCCCACGTCGGACCGTTGCCAGACGTTCATCGACGGCCATGGTCAGGTCGAGAAGTTCGGGGCCGTCGCGAACTTCCAGATCAAGGACCCTGAGAGCATCGCCGAAATCACCGGCGCGTGCAGCGTGGGGGATCGCGAGAAGCAGCCTGACGGCCTCGATGAAGACAGGACTATCCGTGGCCGAGAGCAGGTCTTTCTCGGCCGCTTGCGCGCTCGCAGCCACGACCACCTCGTCTGCCGCGCCGGAAGCAAGGGCCTCGACAACCTCGTTCCATCGTCTTGTCTTCGGCAAGACGCCAAGATGAATGTGCCCCATGGTTTTGTTTGTCCTCCCGAGCCGAGTTCAACCTTTCCGTGCGCGTCCTGTCAATCCGAGTGGGGTGGGACAGATGGGACAGAACAGAACCTTTTTTCTCCCACGCGCGCGCGTGAGGCAGAAATGGTTTTCATCTGTCCCATCTGTCCCACCTCTCGCGCCTGCCTGCGGTTCTGCTGCGCCAGCGGGGTCATGGCACTGGCAGGCTTTGGCGTCCAACGTCGCTGTTTGGAAATTAATGTCACGATGACAATGAGTTAGATGGCGTGGTAGACTGCAGGCACAGGCTGTGTAATTGAGCAAGGGGCCAGGGATGCAGGACAAAGAACCTCCCGGAAGTGGAGAAACGGGGCTGACCGGCGCGCGTTCCATCGAGCAGCGCGCGGTCGCCGATCTCATCCCCTACGCCAACAATGCGCGCACCCATTCCGAGGCGCAGGTGGCGCAGATCGCCGGCTCGATCCGGGCGTTCGGGTTCAACAACCCGGTGCTGGTGGACGGGGCGAACGGCATCATCGCGGGGCATGGCCGGGTACTGGCGGCACAGAAGCTGGGCCTGCGCGCGGTGCCGGTGATCGAGCTGGGTCATCTGAGCGAGGCGCAAAAGCGCGCCTACATTCTCGCCGACAACCGCCTCGCCGAACAGGCGGGCTGGGACCGGGAACTGCTGTCGCTGGAGCTGGGCGAGCTGTCGGAGCTCGGGGTGGACCTCGAGGGGCTGGGCTTCGCGGCCGGGGAGCTCGACGAGCTGCTGGCGCTCGACACGGCCGATCCGCGGGAGGAGAACACCCCTGAGCCGCCCGAGACCCCGGTCTCGCGCCCGGGCGATCTGTGGTGCCTCGGCCCGCACAGGCTCTTGTGCGGCGACGCGACCTGTGAGGTCGACGTGGCCCGGCTGCTGGGGGATGTACGCCCGCACCTGATGGTGACGGATCCACCCTATGGCGTGGCCTACGATCCGGACTGGCGCAACCGGGCCGGGGCGTCGGAGACGAAGCGCACCGGCAAGGTGATGAACGACGACCGTGCGGACTGGCGGGATGCCTGGGCGCTCTTCCCGGGCGACGTGGCCTATGTCTGGCACGGGGCATTGCACGCCAGCACGGTGGCCGAGAGCCTCGCCGCCTGCGGGTTCGACATCCGCAGCCAGATCATCTGGGCCAAGGACCGGCATGTGCTCTCGCGCGGGCATTATCATTGGCAGCATGAACCGGCGTGGTATTGCGTCCGTGGCAAGGGCCACTGGTCGGGGGATCGCAAGCAGTCGACGCTGTGGTCGATCCCCAGCCGCGACCAGGACGCCGAGACGGTGCACGGCACGCAGAAGCCCGGCCTTATGTATCAAGCGCACCAACAATATAGCTGAATCCTGCGGTGATGTGAATCACAATGGGGCATGGGAACACAGCTTTACCTCTACAAGCCCGAGACGATAACGCGCGCGCTGCAAAACCTCCGGGCGCAGATCATCCGCGATGGCGAACCTGGCTTAGAACACGTCGAAGCGCTGTTGCAGCTTCGCGGGGACAATCTCGGGCCAGTGCCGCGCAAGGCAAAGTATCACTTTCGGCGCGGCAAGTTACGGGTGGCGATATTCGCGGCGCTGCGCTCTGGACCATGTACCGGGCCGGAGGTTGTCATGCGGGTGTGTGAGGCGCACGGACTGGCCTATGAGGCTATGTACCGGAGCGTATATGCACAGCTAGGACAGATGAAGAAATCCGGGTATGTGCGGCATGAGGGGCGGGTTTGGCTGGCCCCGTAGGGCCAGCTTTAGAAGGATCAGAACCGATGGTCAGTTATGAACCGATAAGTGCGCTTCTCAACAGGCTTGCCCTCGAACTTGATGAAGTCGCTACCCCTCGCTGTCTCCCGCATGGATTCTTGGAGACTACGCTGTGCCAATTCGGTAACGAAGGCTTTGACCTCTTCGAGGACGTTTTTACGTGTGTCACTGCGCCCACAAGCGGGACAGGAAAACACACTATCGTCTTGTCCATCAGCGGGACCTTCAACCGGTACGCGACAGTCGCCGCAAAGAATGCTCTGGGTGTCACCGCTCATTGAAACAGCCCTCCCAGTGCATTCTGTGCATTCGCAGAAGGATTCAACCCATGCCGAAGGTCAGTTTCAATGCGCAAGCGCTCGGTATCGCTCGATACAGCAAGCGCAGCGATATGGGTCATGCCGAGGCGAACTGCCCGGGCGTAGCCATCGTGGGACCGGATACTAGCGTTCAGTCTTTGTTCAAAAGACTGGGTTTCGCCAACATAGAGAGCTTCCCAGCTCCCAGAGGGGACTTGCCTACAGAAGATGTAGACCCCTGATACTGGGTTGAATTGTGCCTCTACAGGATAGGTTTCAAAGGTGTACGATTGCCCGCTCGCACCGCGCCAAGTCACATTAACAGCCATTCTGCTGCCCTTTTCACTTTATGCGATGCGCCGCATTGACTGTCGGATTCTTCAAGGTGTAACCTTGATCTACGTTACCCGAATATCCGCAGCGGCCCATCCTGATAGGGTTGCGGAAACCGGAAAATACAGCGCCGTTACGGGTACCAGCCGTAGCGGCGTTTTCACCTCCAGCGTCAAACACATGATCGAATCGAAGGGATGCACGAGTCAAGAGGTTCAGGCGCAATAAATTGCGGCATACCTCTACATAATCGCTTGCCCACTAGTCTAACCACAACATGAATGTGATTCGCAATGCGGTAACCGCTCATGCCGCCCGCTGCCAATACCCTTTCCAGTTCCGGCTCACCGGCGCTTCCAGCGCGTTCGCCGCCAGACGGTGCGCCAGTTCGCCGTTGTCGCTGCGGCGGTTGTCTTCCAGCCATGCGGCATGGTTGGCATACTGGTGCAGGTATTGCGGGCTGACGTGGTGGTGCTGGCCCAACACCATGCGGCGCAGGCGGGAGAAGTAGCTTTCCGCCATGTTGGTGTGCTTGCCGTGGTCGCTGTAGCACTCGCTATGGTTCACGCGGTCAACCGCCCAGCCCATGTGCAACTCATCCCAATGGCTTGCCTCATCGGCTGACATGGTGGCCAAGCGGCAGATGTTCTCGTTTGCCAGTGCAACGCCCTCGCCTTCATCGGTGCTGACAAACGGCAGGGTGCGGCCCACGCGCTCACGCATGGCGATCACGACACGGCGCTTGCCGGTCTGGTTGTCCTTGCGGCGGCGGTCCTTGCGATCTTCCTTGCGGTTCTCGGGGCGGATATGGCCACCGAAATACGCGCCATCAATCTCGATATGGCCTTCCAGAACTTCACCGGTCTGGACCTCGGAGGCCATCGCTTCGCGCAGCTTGTGCGCCAGCACGAAGGCTGTCTTGTACTGGCAGTCCAGATCACGGGATAGCTGGATCATGGAAACGCCCTTGGCCCCGTTCACCAGAATGCAGATCGCGGCCAGCAGATCCACGAAATCCATCTTGCGGCTGGCAAAGATCGTGCCGCTGGTCACGCTGAACTGGTGCGCACACGCCTTGCACTTGAACTTGCGGCGGGTGGTGATGCTGTAGGACTCGTCATGGCCGCAGCGCGGGCAAACCGCCTCGCCATCCGTCTCAGGCCAACGCATTTCGCAGAAGGTCTGGTAGGCCGCTTCCTCGCCTGCCTTGTAGATCGAGCGCAGGCTGAGAGTGCGGGAAGCTGCTGAGAGAAGGAAGTGTTGGGCCATTGTCATCGTCTCCGTTACCTATGTAACGAATATAGTGCGTTGACGTATCGACTACAAGGGCATAAGTATCAAAAACGATACTTTTCGACCTATAGGTGATACATGCCCACGCAGACTGAATGGGAGATGAAGGCCGCGAACTTGCTCAAGGCCGAACTGAAGCGCCAGGGCGTGACCTACGCGCAACTCGCGGAAATGATTGGGGATAAAGAGGTGAATATTCGTAACAAGCTATCACGGGGCAAGTTTAGTGCCGCGTTTTTGCTTCAGGCTCTGAAGTCGATAAACTCGACCGATCTTCGGATATAAGCAGGCCAGAATAGGATTCTACAAAATCCTTCCCGCGCTCCGCGTACAAATAGGGTGCGATCAATTCTAAAAATGCTGTTTGCTTTATTAAGAAATCGGGCACCCCACTTCGGCCATCGTATGCGGGTAAGAGTACGCCGATCTCTTTTGCAAGATCATCTTTCAGGATCTGATACTTCGACAACAGCATCGGTGGGGATCCATAAGGGTGCATCCCCTTAAGTTTAACCTTGATTTCGTTTGCGAGATTTTGACACCGCTCAGCCAGAATGACCTGTCTCGCTATCGCCTTCGGGCGCTTTCTAAGGATTGCGTCAAGCCACACGCCGCACGCAAAGCCCATCAGAACTAGAGACAACCAAAAAATCCAGGGCTGCAAGATGAACGCTAAGAGCCACCCTGGGATACGACCGGCTAGAATCTGGTCTAGCTCATGCTGTGCTGCCCAAACCTCAATATTGAGGTAGATGATCGGGCTAACCGCGAACATCAAAGCACCTAAGGTGTATCGGATCACTTGCCGCATGGACTGACCATGCCCCAGGACCGTTGGGTTGTGGAGTCATTTCACCCATCCCGCTCACCCTTCGGGCTGGCGGCACTTCGCACCGGCTGGTGCGTTTGATACATAAGGCCGCAGAAGCCGGTGGAGTGCATGCGGCGCCCGATCCTCAACAACTCCAGCGCGGGACAGGCGGTCTACGAGCCCTTCTCGGGGTCAGGCACCACGCTGATTGCCGCCGAAAGCACGCAACGGGCCTGTCACGCCATGGAGCTTGATCCGGCTTACGTGGATGTGGCCGTGCGGCGCTGGGAGGCTTTTGCAGGGCAGAGCGCCACGCTCGACGCGGACGGGCGCGGCCTTGACGAGATCGCCGCGGAACGCCTGGAGAGCGCGGCATGACGCAGGGTCGCGCGATATCGGCGCTTGAGGCCCTTGCCAACATCGTCCTGGGCTGGATCGTGGCGCTCGCCACGCAGCTTCTGGTCTTTCCCGTCATGGGCCTGTCGGTCACCGTTGCGCAGCATCTCGGGGTCGGCGCGGCCTTCACGATCGTGTCGTTTGTCAGAAGCTATTGCCTGCGGCGCCTGTTCGAGCGGTTGGCGCGTCGGGGCGCCCCCCCGGGGGGGAGGGTCAATCTCCGGAGGCCGTGCCGCGGAACCGGCGGGGGCAGACATTTTCTTTCACGGCCAGAATTCGGACCGGGGGTCGGAAAGGGTCAAGGGAGGTAAGGCATGCGCGGACGCAAACCGAAGCCCACGAAGCTGAAACTCCTGTCTGGAACGGCCCGCAAACACCGGCTCAACGACCATGAGCCGGTGCCGGACCTGGCGCAGCCCGAGCCGCCCGCGCATCTGACCGGGGCTGCGCGGCAGGAGTGGGAGCGGGTGATCGAAGAGATCGTGCAGCTTGGCATCATGAGCAATCTGGATCGTGCCCCGCTGGCCGCCTATTGCCAGGCCTATGGCCGGTGGGTCGCCGCGGAGGCGGCGCTCGCGCGCATGGCGGACAAGGATGCGGTCACGGAAGGGCTCATCATCCGCACCAAGGCGGGCAACGTGATCCACAACCCGTTGGTCGGTGCGGCGAACAAGGCAATGGCGGACATGGTGCGCTACGCGGCCGAGTTCGGCTTCACCCCGTCATCGCGCTCGCAGGTCTCGGCTGTCGACACGCCCGACGAGGACAATCCCTTCAGCTGGTTCGACACCGCATAGGAGCTCCCGATGCGCGGCCGCAAGCCCACACCGAAGACCGGAACGCTGGCCAGCACGCCCATGGGTGCACTGCCGCGGTGCCCGGCGCATCTCAGTGACGTTGCCCGCAAGGAGTGGCGGCGCCTCGCCACGCCCCTGCATGACGCAGGCATTCTCACGCTGGCGGATCGTGCGGCGCTCGCGGCCTATTGCCAGGCCTATGCCCGCTGGGTGGAGGCCGAGGAGAAACTGGCCGAGACGCCCACGCTGCTCAAGACGCCCAACGGCCATGTCCAGCAATCGCCCTGGCTGTCGGTCGCGAACAAGCAGCTGGAGCTGATGGGGCGGTACATGTCGGAGCTGGGTTTGACGCCTTCGGCGCGCAGCCGGCTGACCTTGCCGGAGCGGGAGGCGGGACCCGAGAAGATCGACAGGATCGAGATCGCGGTCGCGAAGCCGCAGGTGCAGCGCGACTGCGAAGAGTTCGAACGGCGCCTCACCAGGATGAGCGAGAACATGTCGAAAAGCTGACGGGTCGCGGCAAATACCGCTACGCGTCTGGCGCGATGGTATCGTACAGATCTGCGCAACCAACGTTGCGCGGGTTTGTACATGGTCAGGGAAGCTGGCCCATCGCCGAAGCTGATGGCCTACGAGCGGGTCTCGACGGCGCGGCAGGGGCGGTCGGGACTGGGGCTCGAGGCGCAGCGCAAGGCCATCGACGCGTTCGCAGCCGCGAGGGAGGCCCGGGTGCTTGGTCGCTTCACCGAGATCGAGAGCGGGCGCAAGAGTGACCGTCCGGAACTCGAGAAGGCCCTCGAGCTTGCGCGTCTGACCGGCGCGACGCTCATCATCGCCAAGCTGGACCGTCTGAGCCGAAACGCGGCCTTCCTGCTCATGCTGCGTGACAGCGGCGTGCGCTTCGTGGCCTGCGACATGCCGGAGGCCAACGACCTGACCGTCGGGATCATGGCGTTGGTGGCTCAGCAAGAGCGGGAAGCCATCTCCCGGCGCACGAAGGAGGCGCTGGCGGCGGCCAAGGCGCGTGGGGTGAAACTGGGAAATCCGAACGGGGCGGCCGCGCTGAGACGAGCCGGTGAGAGTGGAGTTGCGCTGCGGAAAGCAGTGGCCTCGAATGCCGACGAATTTGCCCGGACCCTCGCGCCGGTGATCGAGGGGCTGAGATCGGCGGGTGTGACGTCGCTCCGCGGAATTGCAGAGGCGATGAACGAGCGCGGAATCCAGACGCGGCGTGGAGGGCGCTGGCACGTGTCGAACGTGCGGAACCTGCTTGTGCGATTGGAGCAGGCTCGGTGAGCAGCGAACGATGTGGTCTTGCACCGGGCGCGTCGATTCAGGAGAGTCGCGTATGGCACCGTTTCTCAAGATCGCCGGAAGTCTGGTGGCGCTTTATCTCGCCGTGGTCGGCTTGGCCACGATGTTTCAAGGCAAGCTGCTGTTTCCGCGAGGCATGGTGGGACCGGGCGCACCGCTGCCGCCCAAGGCCGAGCGCCTTACCCTCGGCATGGGGTCCGGCGACGAGCTGGTCGGTGTCCATCTGCCGGCCGACAGGCCATTGCCCGAGGGCGCAAGCCTCGTCCTTGGCTTCGGCGGCAATGCATGGAATGCGGACGATCTTGCGCTTCACCTGCACTCGGTGTTCCCCGACCGGGACGTCGTAGCGTTCCACTATCGCGGCTACCCGCCCAGCACCGGCAGGCCTTCCGCGCGGGCGATCCTGAAGGACGCGCTGGACATCCATGACGAAATCATCGCGGAGCTGAATCCGGACAGGATCGTGGCCGTCGGGCTCAGCCTCGGCGCGGGCCCCGCCGCACATCTCGCCTGGTCGCGTCCGATCACGGGGCTGGTCCTGGTCACGCCGTTCGACACGCTCACGGCGCTGGCCCGCGAACACTACTCGTGGCTGCCCGTCGGCCTCTTGCTGCGGCACCGTATGGACGTGGCCGCCGATCTAAGGGCCGTGACGCAGCCCGTGGCGGTGATCGCGGCCGAGGCGGACAGCATCGTTCCGCCGCGCAGAACCGCACCGGTTCGAAAAGCCGCAGACAATCTGGTCCTGGACCGGGTCATCGCCGGGGCCGGACACAACGACATTTACGATCGCGCCCAGTACCGACGCGCGATGCAGGATGCGCTTTCGCTGATCGAAAGCAAGTGACCGCCTGGGAGGGCGAAGCGGCCGATCCGTGGGGTCATGCTGCCGCTACTAGCCTTTTCGGCGAGCGCTGCTTTACGTCTCACCGACAGCTCCCGCACTCGGCGTCGGTGTGCGCCTTGGGCGAGGCTTCATTCCTCCCGGAAGGCGCGTTTGAAGTACACGGTAAGGGGTTTGGTGAGGTAGGAGAATGGCGTGCGTTTGTCTGTCCTCAGAGAGGCTTCGACGGGCATCCCCGGCAGGAGTGTGACATCAGGCAATAGGGCGAGGGCATCAAGGTCGGGCATAAGGATCGCCTCTTAGCAAGTGATCGCGGTCGCTTCGTCTGTGCTCGCATCGGCCGAGACACGCAGTACCGTGCCCGGCACTTTGGGCTTGGTGCGCCGGTTGAAGGCGTTAACATCAGCGCCACGTCCTGGCCGGGATACACTTGGTCGATGTCGGCTAGGTCGATCCGCGTTGATCTGCAGCGGCTGGTCGCCGGGGACAGGCGTCTTTTCTTCAGGCATTGATGACCGCCTTGAGGAACTTCTGAGTGCGCGAAGATACCGGTGCCGTAAAAAACTCTTTTGCCGAGCCGTGTTCGACGATGTCTCCATCCTCGAGAAGCATCGCCCAATCACCCACATCCTTACCGAACCCGATCTCGTGGGTCACCACAATCATAGTGACATCCTGCGTTCTCTTCAGTTCGCGAATAAGGCTCAGTACCTCCTCTTTTTTCTCTGGGTCGAGTGACGAGGTTGGTTCGTCGAACATGAGGAGCTGGGGTTTCATCGCTAGGGCCCTGGCGATGGCGACGCGCTGCCGTTGCCCTCCCGAAAGCTCGAAGGGGTAGGCACTGGCACGATCGCGCAGACCGATCAGGTCAAGCAATGTTTCGGCCTCCTGACGCGCGTCGCCTGCGCGCAGCCCTCGAGCGCGGCGCGGGGCCAGCGTCAGATTGTCCATGACCGACATGTGTGGGAACAGGTTGAAGTTCTGGAATACGAGGCCAGTGCCGATTCGCGCGCTTTCGCGGTTTTTGGGCGATGAAAGATCGATCTCTCGCTCCCCGAGGCGCAAAGTGCCCGAAGTAACCGGTTCCAGGCCATTAAGGCACCGCAGGAGGGTACTCTTTCCACAACCGCTCGGGCCGCAGATGACCATGGTTTCGCCCTTGTCGACGGAGAATGATACGTCGTTCAGTATCGGTATTTCACCGAATTTCTTGCTGAGGCTTTGCAGGGCGAGAAAAGGTTCGGACATCAAACGCTTTCCCATTTACGCAGGCGTTCAATCTGGCGCATGGCTACTGTGAAGCTGAGGATCAGCGCCACATAGACGATCGCTGCGCCGGTATAGAGTTCGAGCGGGCGGAAGAATTGTACCGTCAACTCCTGCGCACGGAACATGACTTCAGGCACGGCAATTAGCACGGTGACGGTTACGTTCTTGATGATGGTGATATGTACGTTGGTCAGGGCAGGCAAGGTAGAGAAAAAGCCCTGCGGAATGATCACATAGCGCAGGATGTCGAATTTCGACAAACCCAACGACCATGCAGCCTGCCGTTGGGTATCGGGGATTGCCTGCAAGCCGCCCCGGTAGGCTTCGCAGGCCAACGCGCTACCGTTCATCGAAAGCGCAAGGATGCTGCTTTCGGTCGGACTGAGCGACATCCCGGTCAGGATTGGCAGCACGTAGTGAATCCAGATAAGCAGGACAACAACTGGTAAGGTCCTGAATACATCAACGTAGCTCGAGCCCAAAATCCGCAATACCCGCAATGGCGACAGATGCAGCGCCGCCAGGATCATTCCGACGAGTGTCGCCGCGGCGATGCTCGGAAAGGCGATGATAACTGAATACCAGAGGCCGCCGGCTAGGTAGTCGCCGTAATCAACGAGGATGCTGAAATTGAAATTATAGTCCATTGCTGTTCCTATCTGTACACAGAAACGTGCAGGCGGGCGGCAACCCGGGGGATTGCCGCCTGGTAGTTTTTTTGGGTTACTTTGGTCCGCTTGCCAACGTGCCGGGCATGTCCCATTTTTCCGCAAGCTCGGCATACCAGCCACGCAGCTGCATCGTGCGAATGTAGGTATTTAGGAACTGGAGAAGATCCAGATCCGAATATCGCACAGCGTGGTTCATGCTGTTCCATTCGGTCTTGTCTGGCGCGAATTCGATTAGCCGCAATTCCTCGCGTTCGTCCGCCCGACGTGTGTTGGAGATCGAATCGCCCAGATAGGCCGTGGCGGACCCCTGCATCACCTCCAGAACTGCCGCGCCAGTATCGGAAAAGGACGAGACCTCAGCCTGATCGAGGACGTTCAACGCGAACTGATGGGCACTGGTGCCCGAGACCACCGCGATGCGGTTTCCCTCGGCGTTCAAGTCGCTCCGAGTCTGCGCGTCGCTGTCTGTCCGGACCAAGGCCACATGCGAGAGGTACCCCCAGCCGTCGGTGAAGGCGACGGACTTGGCGCGTTCGGGTGTGGCGCCCATACCGGTCATGATGACATCCCATTTGCCGGCCTGAAGCCCGGCAATCAGCCCGCTCCAAGTGGTGTTGACAAGTTCGGCTTCGATCCCCGTCATTTCCGTGAAGTTTCGAATGTCATCGACGATCAGGCCCTCGAATTCGCCTGTGCTCGGGTTCTTCGCGACGAACCCGTTCCAGGGCGCCACACCTACGACTATCTTATTTTCCGACATAATTCGGTCGAAAGTTTCTCCAGCGACCGTTGGGCTCGCGGCCAATCCAGCGCAGAGCGTCGCTGCCAGTATTCTAATTTTTCCAAACATTTTTTCCTCCCTGTGGTTGGTTGCCTTTTTCTTTTCGCCTCAGTGTGTTTCGACGCTCTTGGCAGCGTCATCCAACCCGATGATGGGTGCCATGGCCTCGGGATCGATGACGGCGTCGATCACGTAAGTTCCAGCCGCTGCCAGGCCGCGATCCAGAGCCTCGGCAAGCGCATTGGGCTCAGTGATCCGTTCGCCATCGCAGCCCAGTACTCGGGCCAGCGCGGCATGGTCGATGTTGGACAAATCGCACTCGCCGTAGCTGCCGAAGAGCTTGTTCTCGAAATGGCGTTGAAATCCCAAAGTGGCGTTGTTGAACACTATCAACAGGATGGGGATGCCGCAGCGCGACGCGGTTTCCAGCTCTGCCATGACATATCCGAATGCGCCGTCACCCGTGAGGCAGATAATCTGCGCCTCTGGCGCAGCGATCTTGGCGCCCATCGCAGCGGGAAGCGACCAGCCGATTCCGCCAGTCCCGCGGGGTGATAGAATCTCGGCGCCAACCGTCACATTGTCAATATGGCTGAAGGACCAGCCGGTCGTGTAACTGGCATCGTTCACCAGGATGGTGTGGCTGGACATACGCCTCGATATTTCGGCCAGCACCCTTTCGGGACGCATTGGCCTCGCATTGGCGAAGGCTGCGGCGTGAAACTCCGAGCGCCAAGCGTTCTTTCGTGGGGTGATCCGCTCTGATGCCTTCACAGCCGCACCTTGCCTGTCGGTGGCTGGATGGGCGATCAAATCGCGAAGGGTTTCCCTCACGTCCCCCACGAGGGTAACGTCGGTGGTGAAATTACGGCCCGGCTCTTCGGGGTCGATATCGAGGTGAATTATTCTGGTGCCCGGTCCCGGCTGCTCCCAGTTCATATAGCAAATCTGGCCGGTGCGTGATCCGCAAATCAGGACCACATCCGCCTCGGCCACGGTGGCGTTGGCCACCCTACCGCGTCCCAGCGTGCCGCCGGTGGAGGAGCCCACCGCGCCCACGGAGAGGGCATGGGAATCGGGGATCGTGCCGCGGCCAGTCATCGTCGTGGCCACTGTAGCGCCGACCCGTTCGGCCAGTTTGATGACCTCATCGGAGGCGCCGGAAAGTATGCTGCCGCCGCCTGCAATGATGACTGGTTTTGCGGCTTGGCGAAGCAGCGCGGCGGCGGCATCGATCTCAGGCTGCGCAGGGCGCGGCCGGATCGACGGAAAACTTGCAAATGCCGGTTCGGCGTGGATCTCAGCTTCGGTATGCATTGTCATTACATCGGCGGGGCAGAGCACCGCCACGGGGCCTGGCCTACCACTGGTCGCCATGCGAAAAGCGCGTCGCACAGTTTCGCAGCAACGCTCAGGCGTTTCGACGCGGTAGACCTTTTTGGTGAACGGCGAAAGCGCGGCAAAATGATCGGTTTCGCTGCTGGCGTGACGATCGCGCTGACTGGCAGGTATTTCCTGGATAAACGCAATCACTGGCACCGAAGATTTTTGCGCCTCCAGAAGCCCCGTAATCAGGTTAGTTGCCCCCGGACCAAAGGTCGCGGCACATATTCCCGGGCGCCCAGAGGTCTTCGCATATCCATGCGCCATGATGGCGCCGTGTTTTTCATCACGGATGGTTATTACCCGGATCTGGTCGCGGTTGAGGTGGTGAAAAAGTTGCACCGGATCCTCCATACCGAAGATGGCCTCCACGCCATAAGCCTCCAGAGTCTCCGCCATCAGAGACGCAACCTTTCCGGTTTTCCAGCTGGATCCCGAATATCCGATGTTCACCAGTATGCTCCACTATATGGGACTAATTGAACTAAATGGTGCGTGTGGTTCCTACGTAAGTCAATAATAAATGGAAAAATCGAGATGTTTGGGTTAAATTCGAGTAACACTAGTTCCATATTGTGAGACAATAATGAAAACTCTTGAAAACGCGACGTCGGCACTTTCCATCATCTCCGAATCGATCGAGCCGGTGTCGGTTGCCGAGATCGGCAAACGACTTGGCCTGCCTCGGAGCAGCGCTTCGCGCCTTATGGCCTCGTTGCGCAATGGCAACCTTGTCGAACAGGATCCGCAAACGCGCCTATACGGTCCCGGTTTGTTGGCATGGCAGCTTGGCGCTCGATACCAGCCTTCTGGATATGATTCCGACCTATTGGCGGAGGCGTTGATCTCGCTCAGTCAGGCAACAGGCTTCACTTGCTGGATGGCGGTGCTGGACCGTACCGATGTCGTGCTCTTGCGGCAGCACCTCGGACGAACGCCGGCGCAATTCTCGGTTCGGCTGGGTCAAACCCTTCCAGCGCACGCCACAGCGGTCGGCAAGGCTCTTCTCTCGCGTCTACCGGATGCAGCAATCGAGCAGTTGTTCGACGAGACGCTTGCAAAGGAGACACCGCAAACCTTTGACCGTCGAACCCAACTTATTGAGGATATCCGGACAGTGCGTGATCGTGGCTATGCACTTTCACGTCAGGAGGTATTCCCGGGCGTCATGGCGGTCGGCGGTTCATTGTACGGAACGATTAGCAATTTCCCGGTCGGACTGAGCCTATCCTTCCCGACACATCTGGGGAATGCCGAAGATGTGGCGAAGCTGTTGACTGACGAGTTGCGGCGCGTTGGATGCGAGCTTGGCGATTCTTTCTGGTCGCACCGGCCTTCCGGCCCGTCGGGTGTGTAAAGTGGCGACCCGCTGACAATGCTGTCAAAAGAACCAAGTTTGAGGCCAACCGAGTTGTCGTCTACCCTGCTTGCAAGACAAACGGCGACCCTTTCAGATATTTCAAAGCCGAGCTCGAGATCACCTTCGTTGCGTTGATGCTCTGGGCGCGTTTCCTCTTGTCAACTCACAATGTCCGTCATCAAATGATTTTGGAACGCGGCGGCCTGATCGGTAGCGGAGAATCTGGTTCGTTGTGGCTTCGGCCCGCATGAGCCGGCGGCTCGTCCTGAATGTGTCTGACGACGGACAGCTTGTGAAGAGAGATTAGCATGCCTGCCCTCCGTCCCGAATGTCCCTCAGCACCGACCTTGCCATGAACAAGACCGATCGCCGAGGGGAAATGTGATCATCCGGGACGGAACAGCTATAGCTTGGCAACTTGCCCAAAATTCCGCGACCACCTCTTTAAGGAAAGTCTGAAAAACCTCGCTCTCTGAGCGGGTTGGGGTAGACTTGCGGGGACACCAGAGGATGCCCCCTATGCCCAAGCAGCCTGCCTTTCCCGGTCTCCGCCGCGCGATGAAGAAAAAGCAGACGCGCCGCGAGAAGTTCCTGTCCGAGATGGAGGCGGTGGTGCCGTGGTCGCGCCTTCTGGCGCTGATCAAGCCGCACTATCCGAAGGCCGGGCCGAAGGGGGGGGGGCGTCCGCCGATGCTGCTGGAGACGATGCTGCGGGTCTACTTCCTGCAGAACTGGTATGCGCTGAGCGACCCGATGGCCGAAGAGATGCTCTACGACAGCGGTGCCATGCGGCACTTCGCGGGCATCGAACTCGGCGACGATCGGATCCCGGACGAGACCACCATCCTCAACTTTCGTCACCTGCTGGAGAAGCATCAGCTGACCGAGAAGCTGTTCATGGAGGTAAACAGCCATCTCGCCGACCAGGGGATCACGCTGCGCTCGGGCACGCTGGTCGATGCGACGATCATCGATGCGCCGTCCTCGACCAAGAACGAGGCCAGGGCCCGCGCCCCCGAGATGTCCTCGACGAAGAAGGGCAACGACTGGTATTTTGGCATGAAGGCGCATGTGGGCGTGGACGCCGAAAGCGGCATCGTGCACAGCCTCGAGACCACGACGGCCAAGGTCCACGACAGCCGGGTCTGGGACGAGTTGCTGCACGGCGAGGAGCGGTCGGTCTGGGCCGACAAGGGCTATGTCAGCGCCGAGCGGGAGGCCGCGTTCACGGGACCGGGCAAGGTCTGGGGTGTGATGCGCAAGGCCCCGAAGGGCAGCGACCTGCACCCGATCGACGCGCGGATCAACCGCATCATCGCGATGGTCAGAGCGCGGGTCGAGCACCCCTTCCGGGTGATGAAGCGCCAGTTCGGGTATCTCAAGACCCGCTACCGCGGCCTCTCGAAGAACCGTGCGCAACTCTTCACTCTGTTCGCCCTCGGCAACCTGTTCCTCGTGCGACGGAAGCTCATGGCATGAGGCGAAGTCTGTCCGAAATCCACCAGACTGCCTCTCTGGCAAGCCCGAAACGACAAAATCCGCTCCCGGAACGCCTTCTCCTGCCCGAAAAGGCGATCAAGCCGCTATCTCGGCGCAGCCGAACACATTGATCAGACGTTCCCTATATTTCCTCAAACAGCGAAGCCAGTCAGTTCAAAGAAACTGCAATCAACCGAACTGGCTAAACTTTTTTAGTAGCTTAATGAGACGGCGTGTCTCTGCGGCAGTGAGGTTTCGAGAGATAAATTCACCGATCCGGATGCCATTCTCGAGCAGCGTACTCGCCAACTGCTTTCCGTCTTCAGTGAGATTGATGCGCCTGGATCGCTTGTCTCCCGGATTCACTTCAACGGTAACCAACCCTCGGTTGATCAAGCGCGTGATCATAGCATTCAGAGTCGGCATGTCGATGGACGTGAATGCAGACAACTCGCTGAATGAAATTCCCGGGAACCGAGCGATGGTGGTTAGCGTGGCGAACTGTGTAGTGGTGATATCTTCAATTCCGACGATGTTGGCCAAGGACTTGTTAAACTCGGCAACAGCGAACTGATTGGCGGTACGAAGAAGGTGCCCAATGTTGTCATGGAGCTGGTACTCGAACCCCAAAAAATCGCTGGTTTTCGCGGCGTCATCAACCTTTTCCACCGGGCGCAAGTTCTCGTTCATACCAGCCTCAGTTCTTTCACTCAAAGTTCTCATAGAACTGTCGTCCCGCACCAATTGCTTGCAACTCCGCCGGGCTTTCAAGCACCTCAGGAACTCTCACATTCTACCCACGCCGCTCGCTCAAAATATCGGCAACTCATCAATAAATCAAGAAATACAAACTGATTTTCGCTTCGTTAACAACTGACAATACATCGTGTGCGAAATAATTATTGACCGGTTCTTGGCTCACCGTCTATCGTTTGCAGATGGATATAGAGCTTACGGACTGACGCCCGGAGATAGTTCAGATGGATGCATTCTCTGCCAAACGGACCGCCGATGAAGGGATTGAGTTGCGCTCGGACCGAACAGCGCTGCTAGTGGTGGATATGGTGCGGGACTTTTGCGATCCCGATGGCGCCATGGCGCTTCCGGGATCTGAACGACTTTATCCCATCCAGAACGCCATGCTCACCACAGCCCGCGCTCAAGGGGCAGTCATAGGCTGGATTGCAGACCGACATCGCCCGGGGTCTCGGCGCGAACGTGAATTCGTCAAACGCGTGCCACACTGCCTCGAAGGCACGCCAGGGGCCGAAATCGTCCCACAACTACAGCGTGAGGCCGATGAATTTTTATTCGTCAAGAGGCGTTACAGCGCCTTCTTCGGAACCGACTTGGACATCACTCTTCGCGACAACCTAATCGATACTCTCGTAATCTTCGGGGTCGTGACGAACATATGCGTCCGCTCTACGGTGCACGACGCTTTCTTTAACGGCTATCAAGTGGTCGTTCCCCACGATGCGTGCGCCGCGACTGGTCCGCGCGAACAGGCTTCCTCATTGTACGATATTGCCACGCATTTCGGCATCGTGAGCGATTCTACAAATGTAATAAGTGCGATGGAGAAGGGCCACTTTATTGCCAACATGCCGGAGTTCGAAACGACCACCAATTGAACATTCAGGGAGGGAAGTATGTCTGGTTATCATGAGAGACTGACGCGTCGCGGTGTGCTGCAGCTTGGCGGAGCAACAGTGGCGGCGAGTATTGCCGCCCCATTGATCGCCCAAACACAAAACCCGATCCGTGTGGGTGTCCTGCAACCATTCACAGGCGGACTCGAGGCTCTTGGCCAACAGGGCGCGCGCGGCGCGGAGCTGGCACTTCTTAATGCGAACGATTCAGGGGGTATAAATGGACGAATGTTCGAGATTGTGCGCTCGGACACTGCAACTGACCCAAAAACGGCTGTTGAACGAACCAACGAACTCATCCGCCGCCACGAGGTCTCGGCCATCATTGGGCCAGTCACTAGCGCGAACCGTGACGCCATGCGCCCCACAATCGAACGCGCCAAGATGCCGCTTCTCTACGCCACCGACTACGAAGGCGGTGTATGCTCCAAGTACATTACTTGCTACAGTGCGTTGCCCGACCATTGGGTGGTACCGCTTGTAGACCATGCCGTGAAGAACATCGGTAACAAGTTCTTCTTAGTGGGTTCGGATTACGTCTGGCCACGTCAGATGAACGCCGCCTTCGCAAACGAGTGCGAGAAGCTCAGCGCGTCCGTCGTAGGCGAGGAATACACGCCATGGGGCGCGAAGGACTACACTGCAACACTGCGCAAGATCCAGGACAGCGGTGCCAGTGCCGTGGCCATAACCATCGCCGGCGCGGACGCGGTCACATTCGTCAAGCAGTTCGTTGCGGCTGGCATGAAGGACGACATAAGGATCATCTTTTTCGGGTTTTCGGAGAACTATCTGTCGGGTCTCACGGAAAGCGAAAGCGAAGGGATCATCGCACCGTCCAACTTTATCGCGTCGCTGGAGTCGCCCGGCGCACAGGAGTTGAATCGCCTTGTGCGGACTCGCTTCGGGGACGACGCAATTGTCTCCAATACCGTCGACGCCCACTGGACGTTGACCCGGATGTACATTGAGGGGATCCGTCGCGCGGGCACGGACGAGAAGGACGCCGTTCTGGATGCCATGGTCGACCAGACTATCCGGTCAGGAAATGGCGAGGTCTATTTGCGACCCGAGGACCGCCACGTCGACCTAAACGTCCTGATTGCGGAAGTGCGCGGCGGAGAACTTCATGTTCTAAAGGATTTAGGACGTATCTCGGCGGCCAACCAGTGCGCGTGAGTCGGCTATGAGCACGTCGGCACCGATGCTCAAGGTGGACGGCCTAGTAAAGCGCTTTGGCGGAGTCGTTGCCCTTGACGGCATATCTTTCGAGATCGAGGAGGGCAGCGTGCATGCCATACTCGGTCCGAACGGATGCGGCAAGACAACGCTATTCAACCTGATTGACGGTTCGCTGAAAACGACCGCTGGGCGTGTCGAGTTCGATGGACACAGGATTGACGGTTTATCATCCTCCAAGATCGTTCGGATGGGAATTGCGCGCAAGTTCCAGGTCCCAGGTGTATTCAACGATTTGACCGTGGCTCAGAACCTGGAGGTAGCTTTGGCGGGCGAAGATGGACGCTTCGGCTTCTTGGGGCTCTTGCTTGCTCGGCCTGAGCGGGTGCGGCGTGACAGATTGGCGGAGGTCGCCGGATTGACTGAGAAACTGGAATACGCTGTAGCCGAGCTCTCGCACGGCGAAAAGCAGCGGCTCGAGATCGCCATGCTGTTAACCCGGAACGTACGGCTCCTGCTCCTTGACGAGCCTACCGCGGGTATGTCGGTGACAGAGACGGAAGCCATTGCGGAACTGGTGTGCGTTCTACGTGACGAGCACGGTCTGACGGTCCTAGTTGTTGAACACGACCTCTTATTCGTGAAGACCCTCGGCGCGCCGATCCTCGTCGCGAACGATGGCAAGATTATTGCCAGCGGCGATTATGACGCGATAAGCCAAGATCCGCGAGTGGTTCAATCGTACCTCGGTGCGGCAGCCAATGCTTGAGGTCCGCAATTTGGCTGCCGGTTACCCGAGTGGTGGACGCGTCCTCGACGGGCTCAATCTCTCGGTTCCGGCTGGCGCCATCGTCGCGGTCCTCGGGCGCAACGGCATGGGCAAAACCACACTCATGCGAACAATCTGTGGCCTCTTGCAAACCAGCGGCGGGACGATCAAGCTCGACGGAGAACCTGTATCAGAGCTGCCCCCCCACACACGCGCGCAGCTTGGTATCGGCTACGTGCCACAGGGTAGAGAGGTTTTCGAAAGTTTCACGGTCTCGGAGAACCTAACGGTTGGGCGTATCGCAAAAAAGGGGCTTTGGCCCAAGATTCCACCCCACCTCCTAGAACTCTTTCCCATTCTCGCCGAACGGGCCCAGCAACGCGCGGGCAGTCTTTCCGGCGGCCAGCAACAACAGCTCGCCATTGCCCGTGCCCTCGCAGGCGAGCCTCGGCTCTTGCTTCTCGACGAACCCGCCGAAGGTATCCAGCCGTCTATCGTACACGAGATTGCAGGAAAACTCCGTGAGATCGTCGATACAACTGGCCTCACCGTCCTGATGGCCGAGCAAAACTTCGACATGGTGGATGGAACTGCGGACAGCATTGCCTTTATCGATCACGGGCTGATTGCCGAGGAGGGGGTGGCTGCGGACGGCATCCGCTCAGACAAGGTGCGGCTGGCCAAGTACCTTTCATTGTGAGGTGTTTCGCATGGAATTTGTTCTCGACACGCTGAATTACTTCTCGGTCCTGATGCTCGTTGTCCTTGGTCTCGTCGTGATCTTCGGCCTTATGAACGTCATTAATATGGCGCACGGCGAATTCATTCTCATCGGCGCCTACACGGTTGTTGCGGTTACCTCGGCCGGCGGCAGTTTCTGGCTGGCCCTGGTCATCGGGTCGCTGGTCGCAGGCTTGGCCGGCCTGCTCGTCGAGCTCTTGGTTGTGCGCCACATCTACACTCGATTTATCGACACGATCCTAGCTACATGGGGTGTGTCGCTGGTTCTGAAACAAACGGTCATTGTGATCTTTGGCCCAACGGGCCAAAGCGTTCAGAACCCGTTGCCAGGCGTGATGAACGTGTTCGGCGTAGAGTACCCCCGCATGCGGATTTTGATCATTGGCATGGCCTTCGGTCTGACGGTGGTCCTCTACCTGGCGCTCTTCAGCAGCAGGCTTGGCCTGAAACTCCGCGCGGTTATCGCCAATCGCGACATGGCTTCGACACTGGGACTGAACACACGACGGATGGACATGGCGAGTTTCAGCCTCGGTGCTGGGCTGGCGGGATTTGCCGGCGCACTCATGAGTCCGATGATTAGCGTTGACCCGCAGCTTGGCGTCGGTTTTCTCATTCCGTCTTTCCTGTCCATCCTGCTCGGGGGGTTGAACTCTTTGCTTGGCCCAATCCTAGGAGTGGGGGCCATATCGGGCTCCACAAATCTGATCGCGGGTTGGCTGTCACAGGCAGACACGCAGGTCATCGTGTTCCTGCTTGCCATTTTGGTCATTCGTCTCTTTCCCGAGGGCATCCTAAAGCGGAGACAAAAATGAAATCGAAACGCCGCGGACTTTACGCCACGGTCGCTGCGTGGGTGGCACTTGGTATCTTGGGACTGCTTTTTGACGGCTGGCTACTGTCGCAGATGGCTATCTATTTCTGCTACGGCATGTTTGCGATGGGATTGAGCTTGATATGGGGCCAGGCCGGGATATTGAGCTTTGGCCAAGCGATCTTTTTCGGCGCCGGTGCATACGGTTTCGCACTTGTCACGCTCAACAAGATCCCGGGTCTCGGCGTTTCGGTCGCGATGGGATTCGTCGTGGCCATAGTGTTGGCAACGGCCCTTGCAGCCGTAATAGCGTCGCTGACCTTTGCTGCGCGCGGCCTCTCCGGGGCTCATTTCGCCATTGTCACGCTATGCGCTGCTGTCGTTGTCGAAACGGCAACCACACGGTCAGATTATTTGGGTGGGTACAACGGTCTCTTCGGAATTCCTCCGCTCAGTTGGAATGGTACGATGATCGGAGACCACGCGCTTTACTATCTGATGCTCTCGATCACCCTGCTCGCCTTCCTAAGCGTGGTCGCCATCATTCGCTCACCCTATGGAACCCTTCTCGAAGCGATCCGCGACAACGAGCATCGCGTGCGGCATCTAGGCTACGTTCCCCACCACTTGAAATCGGCCGCATTTATTCTTGCTGGCGCACTCTCCGGTCTTGCCGGAGCGCTCTTCGCTGCGCAGTTCGGCTTCGTGTCACCATCTTTGCTGGGCTTTGCGCTGTCGACACAGGTGCTGGTCTGGGTCGCCGTGGGCGGCCGGGCCGTGCCCATGGCTGCAATGTTGGGGGCTTTGGTCGTGCCCGGTGCCGAGAACATGCTGTCCAACGTATTGGGCGACGTCTGGCTTCTGGTGATCGGTGTCTTGTTTGTCGCTGTAGTTGTCGCTGCGCGAGGCGGCGTTTTCGGAAACCTGCTGCGCCTGCCACTACCGCAACGCTTGAGAGAATGAAGAAAAGGCATAACGCCGGCCACGAAGGGAGAAAACCGTGTCAGACGTCAAACCCCGTAAGATTATCAGAAACTTGGAGGAGATATTTCACGAGGGCGGACCACGGGCGGTCGAACCCTTGTGCCGAGCCTCGATTATGGCTGTCGTCAAGAACCCTTTCGCCGGCCGATATGAACCAGACATCCAGTGGTTCATGGAAGATCTCAAGCCGCTTGGCGCGCAAATGTCCGACCGGCTCGTGGACATGCTTGGCGGCGCCAGCAAAGTTGAGGGTTACGGTAAGGGCACGTTGATCGGAGCGACGGGCGAGATCGAGCACGGCGCGCTTTGGCATGCTCCGGGCGGACACGCCATGAGAGTCTGTCTAAATGATGCGCGCGCCATCGTGCCCTCCTCCAAAAAGGTGACGGGCATCGGCGGCCGCCTCGACATCCCGATCACTCACATCAACGCGTCTTATGTCCGCAGCCATTTCGACTCCATGGAGGTCGGATGCAATGACGCACCACGAGCTGACGAACTGGCTTTCGTTCTGGTGATGACGAGCGGGTCACGGGTCCACGCGCGTTCCGGTGGCCTCGCCGTAGAAGATATCAAGGGAGAGGACGGTTTGAGATGAAGACGAAAATCCGCAAAATCGCGACACATGTTGAGGAAACTCTCGCGGAGATGGGCCGCGAGATAGAACCGCCGACCCGCCGGGCCGTTGCCGTAGCCGTCATAGAGAATCCCTATGCCGGCCGTTACGAAGAAGATCTAAGCCTCTTGATGGACATCGGAGCCGAACTGGGTGGGTTGCTCGGCGAACGCTGCGTCGCTGCGCTTGGAATTTCGCCCGACGCGGCCCAAAGTTACGGCAAGGCCGCGATGGTTGGCGAAGATGGTGAGCTTGAGCATGCCGCCGCCATTTTGCATCCGAAGCTTGGCGCACCGCTGCGCAAGGCTGTCGGAAAGGGGGCAGCATTGGTGCCATCCTCCAAGAAGTTTGGGGGGCCGGGCCAGCCACTTGACGTTCCCATTGGTCACAAGGACGCGGCCTATGTCCGCAGCCACTTCGACGGAATCGAGGCGAGGCTAAACGATGCGCCGCGTGCCAGAGAAATAATGGTTGCCGTCGCGGTCGCTGACAGCGGGCGTCCGCTTCAGCGCGTGGGGGGCCTCAAGGACTCTGAAGTGAAGGGCGAGGACGGCCTGCGCTGAGCGGCATCACGATCCAAGCTAGTAGCATAATAGCGAACCAGGAGACAGATCATGACAACGTCGCGGCAAAAACTGGTGATCCGCAATATCGGTCTCATCCTGTCGGGACGGACCGAAAAGCCCATCCTCGAAGGCGACTGCCTCGTCGCCGAAGAGGGGCGGATCTTAGCATGGGGGGCGGAGAAGGACCTCGATATCGAGGGTGCTGATACGATTGTGGATGCCAATGAAGTGACGTTGGCACCTGGCCTAATCGACAGCCATGTCCATCCTGTCGTTGGTGACTATACACCACGTCAACAACAACTGAACTGGATCGACAGCACACTTCATGGCGGTGTGACCACCCTCATCTCTGCCGGAGAGGTCCATATGCCCGGTCGGCCCAAGGACCTTGTCGGTCTGAAAGCACAGGCGATCGCGGCCCAGCGTTGGTACGAGAACTTCCGACCCTCAGGAATGAAGGTTCATGCCGGCGCACCGATCATCGAACAGGGCATGGAAGAAACGGATTTCAAGGAACTGGCCGATGCCGGTGTCAAACTTCTGGGCGAGGTTGGCCTCGGTTCCGTGAAAGACGGTCGAACGGCTCGGCAAATGGTCGACTGGGCCCGGAAATACGGTATCCAGAGCACAATCCACACAGGCGGGCCGTCGATCCCGGGATCTGGCCTCATCGATGCAGACATGGTGTTGGAGACCGGAACAGACGTCATTGGCCACATCAATGGCGGGCACACTGCTCTGCCCGACGACCAGATCACTTGCCTGTGCGAGAAATGTCAGTCAGCGCTGGAAATCGTCCACAACGGCAACGAGCGATCGGCTCTGCTCGCATTGAACACCGCACGGGAACTCGACAAGCTTGGCCAAGTCATCCTTGGCACCGACGGGCCTGCGGGCTCAGGAGCACAACCGCTCGGGATCCTTCGCATGGTAGCCATGCTATCCACGTTCGGTAACGTACCGGCCGAAGTGGCTTTCTGCTTCGCAACCGGCAACACGGCCAGACGCCGAAACTTGGATACGGGCATCATAGAAGCCGGACGCTCCGCTGACTTCGTGTTGATGGATCAAGCACAGCATGCGCCGGGCAAGACGATACTGGAGTCGGTTCAACTCGGCAATTTGCCAGGCGTGGGCATGACGATCATAGATGGGCACATCTGTAGTGAGCAAAGTAGGAATACCCCGCCAGCCGAGCGGCTTCCTTGTCGCTTGCAGCCTTGAATAGGCAGGAGCGTCGAAAGGCAGGTGAATGGTGCGGATGAAAAGTCTCCAAAAATGCGGAACATGAAAAATCATGATTACTGTAACCTTTTCAGCAATTTCCGGACATTTGAAACGTACCAGCTGCCGCCACGCCTGGTTAGGATGCAGCACACTTTTAGAGTGTCCGTCTTGATCAAGTGACCTGCCACTGAACTTTGGTCCGACCCCGAACCTTCTACCGCCGTTAGCGAGAGTTTCCCGGCTTCGATCAGGGTGACAGGCTGGTGATGCCCCCCGATTTTGTCAGCGTGATCGGGGCTTTGTTGCCGATCGCGCTGTGTGGCCGTTCCTCGTTGTAGTATCGACGCCAAGTCTCCAACTTTGCGGCCGCATCTGCAAGCGTCAGGAACCCATGGGCGTTCAGGCACTCGGCACGGAAGCGGCCATTGAACGCCTCGATGAAGGCGTTGTCCGTCGGTTTGCCAGGTCGTGAGAAGTCGAGTGTGACGCCGCGCTGATAGGCCCGGAGGTCCATATCCCGGGAGATTGTCAATCTGCATTCAAAACTGACCCATCGTGATCATTTAAAAATGACCCACCTGGGGGGTAGCAAAGCCCACAGGCGAGCGCCCCCCATATAGCAGGCTCGTCTGTGGGCTTTGCTTTTTCTGGTT
>NZ_QNGB01000038.1 GCF_003298505.1 Roseovarius sp. TE539 | reverse complement strand
CCGTGATCGTGGTTCCCGTCGGGCTCAGCGTCAGCGTATGGCTCGACTGTTTGCCGGAAAGAAAGGCGGTATCCCATCCCGCCCCCCCATCCAGAAGATCATCGCCGGCACCGCCCGAAAGGGTGTCGTCGCCGGCCCCGCCCCATAGCATGTCATCGCCATCCTCGCCCCAGAGAACATCATTGTCATCGCCGCCGTACAGAAAGTCCGACCCGGCGACCCCCATGAGCGTGTCGTTCCCCGCATTTCCATGGATTGTATCATTGCCCCAGACGCCACTCAGGTGGTTGTGTCCTGCATTTCCGACCAGCGTGTTGTCGAGTGGGTTTCCAGTGCCGACAAGATCCGCGTCTCCGACGAATACAAGGTTTTCAAGGTCATCACCGGCGGAATGTCTCCGCAGCGTGAAGTTCACGGAGCTCTCGACGGTGTCGATACCCTCCCCAGCGTTCAAGATCGTGTCATCTTTACTGTCAATCCTGAACAGGTCATCCCCATCGGTACCCGAGTGTGCCGGGGAGCTTTTGATCGCGTTGGCGTCGGACTCAACCAGCCCCGGTCCGCTCGAGTTTCCTGGGGGGACCGCGCCCGCCTCTGCGGCATCGACGCCCTCGATGTCGAGGCGCAGCACCGACCATGACTGCAGCGTCAGAAGAAACTCTTCGAAGGCGTCGGCGGTCAGCAAACCTGACACCTCGGTCGTGCTGATGACCGGCTCGGCCATTTGATCGGTGCCGCCCGCGCCGCCATCCCAAAGCTCGGTCCACGAAACGCGATAGTAATCCGCCTCGAGCGTGATCGCGGCGCTCAGGTCCAGCTCCAGGCGGTTCTCGGCACCGCTGCGCTCGGAGAAAAGCAACACCTGCCTGTCGGTATTGCCATAGCCGTGAACGGCGAAATCCCCCGCCACGCTGAAATCCAGCACGGGGGTCAGACCTGGCAGGCTCTCGCTCATCAGGGCGAAGCCTTCTCCGGCGAGGGTCAGGGACTCTGCCGTTTTGAATATCAGCGTTCCGGAGTTGCTGTAGTTGAAGATCGCCGGCCAGAAATGGGCCGCGGTGACATTGTGGGTGACCATTTCATAGAGGATTTCCGTCGCCATCGACACTTGCTGGAGGCCACGGTTGTTGGCCTGCTCGATGTCGCCGTTCTTGCGGGTGTTCCACTCCGTGATGTAGAAATCGAGGACAGGTTGCGTGGCATCACGGCTCTCCAGCGCGATATTCCATAATTCGAGCTGGTTGAACCCGAACTGCTCTCCGGTGTTCACGGCATCGAAGCCGCCATCGAGGTAGTAATGCTCCACCACCCCGTCGAGCGCATTCGCCGCGTCGCGCAGGTTGAAATCCACAAGCTGCCCGTCCGTCCCCTCCACGGTGACGGAGTCCTCGTCGAAGGCGTCGATCATTTCGTGCACCTGCGGGCGGGACTTGTCCTGGGAGGCCACCGTGACGGCCGTGAGGCCGGCGGCGGACGCCTCGTCCATATGGCTCACTTTATGGGGTGTGTGGACAAACCCGGTCGCCTCTTCGACGTACAGCGTCGAATCGCGGCTCGGCGAAAACGTCCCCGCTGAACTGGTGGTCTGGACCACGATATCGGGCTGCGCAGCCGGGGGAATGCCCATATCGGCAAAGGTGTCCGACATCACCTGTGACATCGCCGCCGCGAGCTTGCCATACTCGGCCGCGGTCATCTGTCCCGAGCCCCAGAACTCGTTGCCGATTTCAAGCGCGTCGATCTTCACGCCTTTCGCTTGCGCGGTTTCGACAGCGGCCTTGCTGAACTCGGCGACGTGTTCGAGGTGGTCCGCATCGATGATCCGCTCGCCGTATGTGCCGGCAAGCAGGGCCTCGCCGGCCGATTGGGTGAAGCCGCTGATCGTGGGAACCACGAGGGTGACGTCGGTGCCCAGACTCGCGGCGTGTTCCAAGAATTCGGTGAACGGTACAAGCGTCTGGGAGTTGCCCTGAAACGTCCCGGTTGATTGTTCGTGGCTGCCGCCGCTGATATCCGAGATGTCGAAATACCATTCGGTGACCGACCCGCCGGGATACCGCAAGTTCGTGGTGCCGAGGTCCTGATACCTGTCAAGTAGTTGCGCCTCGTCAGGTGAGGTCACCGTAAAAAGCGCATTGAGGCCGAACATGTCTTCCGTGACAGCTGTGCCCGTGTTTTCATCCGTCTGATCAAAGACCTCGACGATCCCCATTTCGCATTCCTTCATCAAAACCAGTTGCAGTCCTGACGGGAGGGATTAGGGGCCGAAGGTCTCCGGCTTTGGTCGCTGACTTGAAAATGCGTCAGCCTTCGGTTCAATTTCTTGCGGAATTCAAAAGATGTCCTGGGAATGTGACAAAATGAGTCCTGCCCTAATTTGCCCACAATCCGGCGTTGTTGCAGAACTCGGTCTTTGGAGGATTCACTTTGCGAATCCATGCCGTTACACGGCGTCTATGGGCTAACCGTCCCCGCGCTACCGCGCGACGAACTGGTCCAGCTACAACGCATGGCTGCGCAACCGGGGGTGCTGCTGATCCGGGTCGACAAGGACATGACCCGGCGCGCGCCGCGTGACGGGTGGTGCGGATGGCCAGCGGCGTTTTTCGATGCCGCCATCCAGTTCTGCCTGTCGATCAAGGTCCTCGGCGATGGCGAATGGCAGGCGCGCAAGCACGGGGTGGCAGGGCCGCCGGTGAGCCATGTCGCGCCATTGATCCGAGCGACAATGGCGAACGGCGCAAGGTGCATCTGCCCATGGACCCGGCCACATCCGACATTCGGTCGGTGAAATTCACCCCCAGCCGCGGCGGCACGCGCCCGTAACGAAACCCTGCGCGCGGCGCGATACTATGGGAGGGCTTTCTGGAAGCGCTGGACGGGATACCACGACTGCGGCCGGATCGAGGCGAAGATGCGCTGCCTGAAAGCCTTCGACGAGCGCATCGCCGCGAGAGGCCCCGACCGCCAGACCGCCGACATCCACATCCACATCGCCCTCATGAGCCGCTCCTCGGCCCTCGGCACCGCCGACATCGTCCGCGTGGCATCACGTCAGCGGGACACGAAGTCAAGTTGCGCCGGAACGGAATTTCCCGCCCGCCACGGGCGGCGGTGTGCCCGTCTGCGGATCGTTTCCGATTGCCTCCGACAGTCTCTGGCCCGGCGCGAACACATCCCCGGTGGCGCCGCCGCGGCAGTGCTGGCATGTTTGTTCCGCAGATGCCGGTGTCCGGGATCTGCCGCCCTTCAGATCGTTATCGGTGTCATAACCTCAGGTTCGGTCACGTTGACGCCGGGCAGGGCCTTCACCAGTTCCTCTGCCGATTGTTCGAGAATCGGGAAGGTCTTGTAATGGCAGGGTATCACGGTCTTGAAATCGAAGAAGGTTCTGGCCGCGTAGGCCGCGCGCCGCATGTCCATGGTGAAATGCCCGCCGGCACAGAGAATGCCGATATCGGGTTCATGCAGGTCGTGGAACACTTTCATGTCGGCCATCACGTCGGTGTCGCCTGACAAATAGATCACATGGCCCTCTCCCGCGATCATGAAACCGCATTCGGTGCCGGGAACCTTCGGGCCGTCGGCGGACCCGAAGCTGGTGGAGTGGGTGGCGTGAACCATCGTCACCTTGAGGCCGTCAAGATCGACGGTGCCGCCCTTGTTGAATCCGACCGTCTCGATCTTTTCGTGTTCTTCCCAATGCGCCATGAGGTCGAACTGACCGACAACGGGGATCCCGTGCTGGCGCGCAAGCGACAGCACGTCGCTGACATGATCGAAATGCGCGTGCGTCAGCAGGATATGCGTGGCGCCGCGGGTCGCGGCCTGATGCTGGTCGGGGTCCAGCATGGGGTTGCCGTCGAGCCACGGATCCACCAGAAGAACCTGTCCTGCGATCTCGATCCTGAAGGATGCGTGGCCTAGCCATGTGATTTTCATGCGAACCTCCCTACCTTTTCCGGTACCCTAACAAATCCCCGGCATGAGGAAAGCCCGTTGGACTGGTTCGATTTTGTGGATGCCTATTGCGAGCGGACGGGTCCGGGCTTTTGGGCCGAGCCGGTGAATGCGCTGACCAACGGGGCCTTTCTGCTGGCCGCGGTGGTGATGGCCGTGCGGCTGCGTAACTGCCGTCTGCCTCTGGGGTGGGCAATGGTGGCCCTGCTGGCCCTGATAGGTATCGGCAGCTTCCTGTTCCACACCCATGCGCGGGTCTGGGCGGCGCTGGCGGATACCGCGCCGATTCTCGGGTTCGTCCTGCTTTACCTGTTCGCGTCCGCGCGACATTACCTGAACCTTCCCTGGCGCCGGAGCCTCGGGCTTGTCGTGATCTTCCTGCCAGTCGCCGCGGCGCTCGTGCCGGTGTTCCGGTTGCTGCCCGTTCTCGGCGTTTCGGCCGGGTATCTTCCGGTGCTGGTTCTGATCGCCGGTTTCGCCCTGTACTTGCGCCAACGTGCGCCTGCCACGGCCCGCGGCCTCGCGATCGGCGCCGGGCTGCTGTTCGTCTCGGTGACCCTGCGCAGCATGGATGAGCCTCTCTGTGCCGCTCTGCCGGGGGGCACTCATTTCGGCTGGCATCTGCTCAATGCTCTCATGCTGGGCTGGATGATCGAGGTCTACCGCCGTCACATGCTTGCGCGCCGCGCGCGCCGGCGCTAAACGCGGGCGGTGACCCGAACACATATCGAGAAGGCCCCTGCCCATGTCGATTGACCTTGAAACAGCCGCACGTGTGGCCGCTCTGGCACGTATCCGCGTGGAGGATGAGGCGCTGCCCGCTCTCGCGGATGAATTCAACGCCATCCTCGGTTTCATCGAACAGCTGAGCGAGGTCGATGTGGACGGTGTGGATCCGATGACAAGCGTCACGCCCATGCGCCTGAAGCGACGCGAGGACGTGGTGACCGACGGGCAGATGCCCGAGCGTGTGTTGTCCAATGCGCCCGATGCGCGCGAAGGCTTCTTCGCGGTGCCCAAGGTCGTGGAATGAACGAGACGCGCCGCGGGGCGGAGATGTCCGCCACCAGGAATGGAAACCAGTGATGACCGACCTGAACACCCTCACCATCGCCGAAGCCCGCGACTTGTTGCGCGCGGGAAAAGTGACGAGCGTGGAACTGACCCAGACCTGTCTGAAGCAGGCCACCGCCGCGCAGGCGCTTGGTGCCTTCGTCCACGACAGTTCCGATCTTGCAATTGAGCAGGCAAAGGCCGCCGATGCGCGTCTGCAGGGCGGCGAAGAGACCCCGGCGATGTGCGGCGTTCCCCTTGGTATCAAGGATCTTTTCTGCACGCGCGGCGTGCCCGGTCAGGCGGGAAGCAGGATCCTCGAAGGGTTTCGTCCGGAATACGAATCAACAGTGACGCGGAATCTGTTCGACGATGGCGCGGTCATGCTGGGCAAGCTCAACATGGACGAGTTTGCCATGGGCAGCAGCAACGAGACATCGGTCTACGGGAATGCCGTCAATCCGTGGCGGCGCAGCGGGGATGACACGCCCCTTACTCCCGGCGGTTCCTCCGGCGGATCGGCCAGTGCCGTCGCGGCGGATCTGTGCCTTGCCGCCACCGGTACGGATACAGGCGGGTCGATCCGTCAACCCGCGGCGTTCACCGGCATAACCGGCCTCAAACCCACCTACGGACGCTGTTCGCGATGGGGGATCGTGGCCTTCGCCTCGTCGCTGGACCAGGCCGGCCCGATGACCAAGTCGGTGCGCGACGCCGCGATCATGCTCGGGGCGATGTGCGGGCACGATCCGAAGGATTCGACCTCGGCCGATCTGCCGGTGCCGGATTTCGAGGCTTTGTTGACGGGAGACATCCGTGGCAAGGTTATCGGCATTCCGCGCGAATACCGGATGGAGGGGATGCCCGCGGAGATCGAGACGCTTTGGGCCGACGGCACCGCGATGCTCAGGGACGCGGGCGCGGAAATCCGCGACATCTCGCTGCCACACACCAGATATGCGCTGCCGGCCTATTACGTGATCGCCCCCGCGGAGGCGTCATCGAACCTGGCCCGGTATGACGGGGTGCGCTATGGTCACCGGGCGCACCTGGAACAGGGCGACGGGATAACGGAGATGTACGAAAAGACCCGCGCCGAGGGTTTCGGGGACGAGGTCAAACGCCGCGTCATGGTGGGAACCTATGTGCTGAGCGCGGGATTCTACGATGCTTACTACAATCGTGCCCGCAAGGTACGGACGCTGATCAAGCGCGATTTCGAACAGGTCTTCGCGGATGGCGTGGACGCGATCCTGACGCCCGCCACCCCGTCGGCGGCGTTCCCCCTGGGGATGCATACCGACGACCCGGTGCAGATGTATCTCAACGATGTCTTCACGGTGACCGTCAATCTTGCCGGGCTGCCCGGGATCAGCGTGCCCGCGGGACTGGATGCGCAGGGCCTGCCACTGGGGCTTCAGCTGATCGGCAGGCCCTGGGAAGAGGGCGATCTGCTGAACACCGCGCATGCGCTGGAGCGGGCGGCGGGCTTTGTGGCCAAGCCCGACAAATGGTGGTAAAATCCACCAAAACAGAACGTGGCAGGAAAAGCAGATGCGTATCTATCTATGTGGCATGGTCTTTGCGGGCCTCGTGGCCTGTTCTCCGTCGCTTCCCGAGAGTGGTGCGGGCGGCGGGCTGGATGATGCCGGAACCGGCGCACCGCTTCCCGCTCCGGCGCCGGTGACCGCGCAACCGCTGGAGCCGGCCGGCGCCGGCATGGCGGCTGCTGACGGAATCAACGGGTCCGATGCAGATGACGGTTCCGACAGGGATGACGTCGCCGCGCAGGCCATGGCTGCGATTGGTGAAACCGGGGCGCAGGATGCCGATGCGGCTGCCGAGCGCGCGGCCAATTCCGGTGAACCCGTCCTGCATGCCGACCCGGACAATGCCGCGCCCGAGCTTCTTGATAACCCGGGAATTTCCGACGAGAACGATTTCGAGGCGGTGGACGACCGTCGCTCGATCGAGAACGATGCCGAACTGATTGCGCGCAATCGAGAACTCTACAAGGTGATCGACCCCGAGGCGCTGCCGAAGCGCCCCGGCGGCACCGGCCCCAACATCGTGCAATACGCGTTGAGGACGCAGCACCCGAAGGGCACGCAGATCTATCGCCGTGTCGGGTTCAACAAGGAAAAGCGTTTCCGTCGCAATTGCGCGCGCTATGCCTCGGCCGATCTTGCGCAGATCGCCTTTCTGGAGCGGGGTGGTCCGGAACGTGACCGCATGGGCCTTGATCCGGACGGAGACGGATTCGCCTGCGGCTGGGATCCGGACCCGTTTCGCAAGGCAGTGAGCGGATAGAGTGCGTTGCGCCGGATCGGAGTCACCCGCCCGCCCAAAGGCGGGTACGGTCCGTGCCCATGTGGACGGACGCGTGCCAGTCTCCGGCCCGTTCCCGATCAAATGCAACACGCTATAGGCCCGTCGTGACCGCGCCCGAATGGCTCGCCTCTCCGAATTTCACCGAACGCCGCGACGGGTATGATCCCGGCCTGATCGTTCTGCACCACACCGCAATGGAAAGTGCCGAGGCGGCGCTGGCGCGGCTCCGCGATCCGGATGCCGGGGTGTCGGCACATTACGTGATCGGGGAAACCGGCAGGACATGGCAACTGGTTTCCGAGGATATGCGGGCGTGGCACGCGGGTGCCGGAGAGTGGCGTGGACGTGGCGACGTGAACTCCCGTTCGATCGGTATCGAACTGGTCAACTCCGGCCGGCACCCGTTCGCATGGCCGCAGATGCTGCGGCTCGAGGTGCTGATGCAGGACATCATGACACGCTGGCGCATTCCGCCGGAGGGGGTGATCGCGCATTCCGACATGGCCCCGGTGCGCAAGTCTGATCCGGGGGAGCGGTTTGACTGGCGGGCGCTTGCGCTGCGCGGGCTTTCGGTTTGGCCCGGTCCGGAGGTGAGCCGCCGGATTGCGGACCCGGCCGGGTTTGCCGACAGCGCCCGCGCTTTCGGGTATCCGTGCGACGTGGATGCCGAGGCGCTGCTGATGGCGTTTCGCTTGCGGTTCCGGCCCTGGGCCTCGGGGCCGGCGGATGCCGTCGATGCGGCCCTTGCCGATGACCTGGCGCGGCGGTTCGGCGTTGACCACACCGGGCCGGCCACCTAGGTATGTCGGGCGCGGAAGGCCGGATGACCGCGGGTGCCCGAAAGGACCGCCCGAGGAAAGTCCGGACTCCACGAGACGACGGTGCCGGGTAACGCCCGGCCGGGGCAACCCGAGGGAAAGCGCCACAGAAAAGAGACTTCCCCACAGGCCCGGCAAGGGCCGGGGGTAAAGGTGAAACGGTGGGGTAAGAGCCCACCGCGGGACTGGTAACAGGACCGGCACGGCAAGCCCCACCGGGAGCAATGCCGAATAGGGACCGCGCGCGGGGCCGGTCCCGGATCACGGTCCGGGATACCGCTCGCAGGCTTGTCTTGGCCCGGCGGTCCGGGTTGGCAGCTCGAGGCGCTCCGGCAACGGGGGCGTCCAGAGGAATGGTCATCCATCCCGGCCTTCGGGCCGGGAGGACAGAATCCGGCTTACAGGCCTTCCGCGCAACCGGCCTGCCCGCGTGCCGAAAACGCGGTTGACTCGGCCGTGAAGCCCGTTAAAAGGCAGGCTTCAAGGGATTTTCACGGGGCGCCTCTGGTGCCTCGGCGCAGGAGACGGAACATGGCGAAGCCCACCACAATCAAGATCCGCCTGAACTCGACCGCCGGGACGGGCCATTTCTACGTGACCAAGAAGAATGCGCGGACGATGACGGAAAAGATGACCATCCGCAAATACGACCCGGTTGCGCGCAAGCATGTCGAGTACAAGGAAGGCAAGATCAAGTAGGATCCGCCTTTAAGGCGATTTCATGGAAAGCCGCGCCTTCGGGGGCGGCTTTTTGCATTCGCGTGCGGTTTCAGGGTGGATCGGGCGCGGCGGCGGTGCCCTGCATGATCGATGGTCAACAGAAAAGGGGCCGGTCCACAGGACCGGCCCCCGCTGTTCGATCTGGAGGGATCGGTTATTCGCGCCCGCCCATCAGGCTCAGCAGCATGATGAACATGTTGATGAAGTCCAGGTAGAGACGCAGGGCGCCCATGATCGCGGACTTGCCCAGCCACTCGCTGTCGCCGTGGTGTGCGTGGGCCAGATATTCGTTCTTGATGTCCTGCGTGTCATAGGCGGTGAGGCCCGCGAAAATCAGCACACCGAGCACCGAGATCGCGAACATGATCGCCGGGCTTCCGATGAAGATGTTGACGATCGAGGCGACGATGAGGCCGATCACGCCCATGATCAGGAACGATCCCCAGCCGGAGATGTCCTTCTTGGTGGTGTAACCCCACAGGCTCAGGCCGGCAAAGGAAATGGCCGTGATCAGAAAGACCTGCGCGATCGAGAAATCGGTGAACACCACGAAGATGTAGCTGATGGACACCCCCATGACTGCGGCGAAGGTGTAGAAGAACAACTGCGCCGCCGCGGCGGAGAGCTTGTTGATCATGGCGCTGAAGGCGAAAACCATGATCAGGGGGGCAAACATGACGATATACCGGGTGAACCCGGTGAACAGCGTGTTCATCATGGTGGCATTGTTGCCGACTGCCCACGCCGCGAGGAATGTGATGATCATGCCCACGGACATGGTGCCGTAGACCTTGTTCATATGGGTGCGAAGACCCTGATCAATCTGGGCGGTACGGGCTCCTGCCGACGTCCGGATTGTGTCAAACTCTGCCATCTGTTTCCTCCGATAATGAGCATGGCCAGCCCCGGGGCGGGGCCTTTGGTGACAATATCGGTCAGGACATTCCGCATTTCAAGGTTTTCACGCCCCGATTGGTGCGAATTCCGGCGATGCCCGAAAAGCGGTCAGTCACGCCAGTTGTTCGGCACGTCCCAGAATGCGCGCTGTCCTTCGATCCGGGCCGCGTCCCGGGTCACCCCGATATCCGCGAGCGCCCGATCATCGAGAGACCTGAGCGCCCGCCGCTGCCGTGCGAGGGCGACCCACGCGAGCGGGCTGAAACGCCGCTTTGGAATGGCGTGATGGCGAATACGATTCTCGGTCAGGCTGGTCATTCCGAGCTTCCTTTCCATTCTGTGAACACGGGTGCCGTTTGCATTTCTTCTGTTGATATATCTGGCAACTTGTGATCCATTTGTGAAATGAATATTTATGACCTGATACATCAGGGGGTGTGATGATGCGGAACCTGGACATGACAACGCTCAGGTCGTTCGCCGCTGTCGCGGAACATGGGGGCGTGACGCGGGCGGCCGCGTCGATGAACCTGACGCAATCGGCGGTTTCAATGCAGCTCAAACGGCTCGAAGAGATGCTCGGAATCGAGCTTCTGGACCGCAGCAGCCGGCGGGTGGCCCTGACGCCCCCCGGAGAACAGCTCCTGGTCTATGCGCGCCGCATGGTGCTTCTCAACGACGAAGCCGTCGGTCGCCTGACCGACAAGCTCTACGAGGGGGAGGTGACACTGGGAGTGCCGCATGACATCGTCTATCCGGTCATTCCACGGGTCCTCCGGCAGTTCAACGCCGCCTATCCGAGGGTCAAGGTGCAGCTCATTTCGTCCTACACGACGGGCTTGCGGGCGGCGCATGCGCGCGGCGAGATCGACCTCATCCTGACAACGGAAGCCGAACTGACCCGCGGCGGTGAGACATTGGCGGAAGTGCCGCTGCGCTGGATCGGCGCGCCAGGGGGTACAGCATGGAAACAGCGCCCGCTGCCACTGGCGTATTGCCGTCACTGCACGTTCCGGCCCGGCGACCTTCGCAAGCTCGACGCGGCCGGAATCGATTGGGATCTTGCGGTGGATTCGGAGTCCGACCGCACGATCGAGGCGACAGTCAGTGCGGATCTGGCCATCACCTCCATGCTTGAGGGGCACGCGCCGCCACATCTCCAGATGATCCCGGCCGGTGACGGGTTGCCGGTGCTGGATCGCCAGCGGATCAACATCTACGGCGGGGCATCGCCCGGAAATGATCTTGTCGCACATCTGGCGGCCATGGTGCGCCAGGGGTTCGCCGCCTTGCGCGGTTCCGACAGTGCCGCGGCCGCATCGGCCAGGGGTGATGCGCCGGCCTCCGCCGCGATCGACACCTTGCAGGAAGAAGCAGGGTAGATCAGGGTCCGGCGCCGGTGGTGACCACGACCTTGCCGGTGGACTTGCGCGCGCGCAGGAGGTCAAGGGCTTCATCGGCACGCTCCAGCGGCAACACATGGCTCACATGCGGATGCAGCCTTCCGTCCTCGAACCAGTCCAGGAGCCGCGAAAGGCTTTTCGTCACGATCTCCGGGCGAAATCCCAGGTAGCCCCCCCAGTAGAAGCCCAGGACGCTCAGGTTCTTGACCAGGAGATGATTGGCCGGAACCTGTGGGACTTCGCCGCTGGCGAAGCCGATCGCCAGGATCCGCCCCTCGGGGCGGCAGGCACGCAACGCCGCTGTGAACTGTTCCCCGCCCACGGGATCATAGACCACATCGACGCCGCCAAGGCGTTTGCACTCGGCGCGGATGTCGTCGGTTTCGGCGTTGATCAGGTGATCGGCACCAGCCTTGCGCGCCACCTCGAGCTTGTCGGCACCGCGGGCGCAGGCGACCACGCGTGCGCCCATCAGCTTGCCGATTTCAACAGCTGTAAGGCCAACGCCGCCGGCCGCGCCAAGCACAAGGAGCGTTTCGTCCGGACGCAGACGCGCCTTGTGATCCAACGCCAGGTGACTGGTGCCGTAGGCGATCTGGAAGGCGGCCGCCTGCTCGAAGGTCATGGTATCCGGTAGCGGCACCGCTCGGTCCGCCGGAAAGCATCCCGTTTCGGCCAACCCGCCCTTGCCCCCGAACACGGCCACGCGGGTGCCCGGAGGGGGGCCTTTCGTTTCCGGGCCCAAGGCATCAATGACACCGGCCACTTCCATCCCCAGGGTGAATGGCGGTTCGGGTGTCTCCTGATAGGTGCCCTTCGTCATCAGCAGATCGGCGAAGTTGAGACCGCAGGCATGAATTCTGAGCCGGATCTCTCCGGCGGCCGGCTCCGGTACGGGGAGTTCCGCGATGCCGGGGAGGGCGTGGAACGAAGTGACCTGGAACGCGCGCATCGGGAACTCCCGGCTGAGGGTCAGAGGGAACAAAAGACGACAGCATCCTGTGTCCCCGATGTGGCCGGGCCTGTCAATTCGCGGGCGCATTGAAGCGATGGTCACCACGTTCCGGCGTGCCCGTTGAAATTGTTTCTTGATTCCAATTGTCACTTCACGAGGGAGCAATATTTCTTGTATTTTGCTGGCTGGATGTTAGGCTTCATGGCTATCGGAGGGGCGCGTGGTGGTGCTGGTTGTGTTGCCTGCCGTCCTTTGAGCGCCGCGCAAGGCAGGTTCAGGAAAATCTGGAAGGAAAATTCTATGGCGCACCCAGTTGATGTCCATGTTGGTAAGCGTATTCGTCATCGTCGCTGGCTTGCTGGCGTGACTCAGCAACAGTTGGCCGAACACGTTGGTATCAAGTTCCAGCAGATCCAGAAATACGAAACCGGCGCGAACCGTGTCAGTGCGTCCCGGCTCTGGGATATTGCCGAGGCCCTGGATGTTGATGTGAGCTTTTTCTTTGAGGGGCTCGAGCACGCCCAGGACCAGGAGAAGCGTGCGAACGGGTCCAGGTCCGCTCCCGCGGATCTGCTTGGTGACAAAGAGGCTCTTGATCTTATCCGGTCCTACTATGCGATCCCGGAAAACCAGCGCAGGCGTCTTTTCGATCTGGCGCGGGTTCTGAGTGACGTGGCGTGAAGACAGCGGTTTCCGTACGGTGAAGTCCGGTCGATTTACACAGGCGTATGGAATCGCGCGTGACCAGTGAAAACAGCGAAGAAATCATTTCCACGGCGCATGCGATGGCGGATGCGGCAAGGCTGGCAATTTTGCCGTTTTTCCGGTCCGACGGCCTGCTGGCGGATAACAAGGCAACGGCGGGCTTCGATCCGGTGACGGAAGGCGACCGCGCCGGAGAGAGGGCGATGCGCGCGGTGTTGGCCGCGCACCGTCCGCAAGATGCCATCCTTGGTGAAGAGTTCGGCCACCAGCCGGGCACAAGCGGGTTGACCTGGGTACTTGATCCGGTTGATGGCACGCGCGGGTTTCTGTCCGGAACACCGACATGGGGCGTGTTGATCGCGGTTTCGGACGCCTCCGGCCCGCTTTTCGGCATCATTGATCAGCCGTATATCGGGGAACGGTTCGAGGGGGGGCTCGGGCGCGCCTGGATGACGGGACCGATGGGGGCCGGCCCGCTTAATGTGCGCGGTGATCGGGCGCTGAACGAAGCGATCCTCTTCACCACATTCCCGGAGATCGGCGATACGGTGGAAAGGGACGGGTTCGGTGCGGTGGCCGATCTCGTGCGCCTCACCAGGTACGGCGTGGATTGCTACGCCTATGCCCTCCTCGCGGCCGGGCAGATCGACCTGGTGATCGAGGCCGGCCTGAATGCTTATGACGTTCAGGCCCCGATCGCCGTCATCGAGGCCGCCGGCGGTATCGTGACCGATTGGCGGGGGCGGCCGGTGCATGACGGGGGGCGTGTCCTGGCGGCGGCCGGCGCGGCGCAACACGCGGCGGCACTTGAAATCCTGTCGAGTGTGTGAAGCCCGGGAAAACGGAACCGGTCGGGGCGGATGTGTATGTCTGAGGCGATGGGAGGCAAGGATCTCGGTCCGGGAATGGCGATGCGCATCATGTTTGTTTTCTGTGTCGTTCTGCCCCTGACGGCCTGTAGTAGTGGAGGGGAATCGCCCGCGGCGGTCGCCGCGCCGGACCCCCTGGCCACGGAACCGGGGTTGAAGGCCGGACGGGCTGGCCGGGCGATCAACGCGTTGCGCGGGGACCGGGGGCTCCTCCCTCTGGTATCGGACCCGCGCCTTGACGCCGCGGCTGCGGCCCATGCCCGCGACATGCGTGAAAACGGGTTTTTCAGTCATACGGGATCTGACGGCGCGAGCGCCGGAGACAGGGTGCGCCGGGCCGGGTACGGCTACTGCTTCGTCGCCGAGAACCTGGCGCGCGGTCCGGCCCGGATCGAGAGGGTGCTGGAGGGCTGGATGCGCTCGCCGGGCCATCGGCGCAACCTCCTGACCGTGGAGGCCCGCGATTTCGGATTTCATCATGGCCCCGGCGGACATTGGGTTCTGGTGCTGGGGCGGCCGGGCTGCTGAACATCGCGGCGCAAGGTGATTGTCTTCTGCCCGAGGCTTGATTATGGCTCGGGTCTGGGTCGGGAACGGGGGATGACATGGCCGAGGAAGAGCATCAGACTGAACCCGATGCCGATCGCGAAGAGGACGCCTATCTTCTGGATCGGCAATCCGTGGCGCGCATCATATACGCCGTCGATACCGACAACCGGGATCTTCTTCTGCAGGAACTGGAGCAGCTGCACCCGGCCGACATCGCCGATCTTCTGGAGCAGATCAACGCCTTCGACCGTCGCCGCCTGATCGAGCTCTATGGGGTGGAGTTCGATGGTGACATCCTGTCCGAGCTTGACGAGTCGATCCGCGAGGAGGTGATCGGCCTGCTCAACCCGGAGGTTCTCGCGGATGCCGTGCGCGATCTCGAGTCCGACGATGTCGTGGACCTCGTCGAAGATCTCGAGGATCAGCAGCAGGCGGCAATCCTCGGTGCCCTGGAGGACAGTGACAGGGCAGCGGTTCAGCAATCCCTGAATTACCCGGACTATTCCGCCGGCCGCCTGATGCAGCGCGAGGTGGTCATGGCGCCCGAACACTGGAACGTGGGCGAGGCCATTGACTTCCTGCGCAACCAGGAGAACCTTCCCGAACAATTCTATCATATCGTCCTGGTCGATCCGCGGCTCAAGCCCGTCGGCAATGTCACACTGGGCAAGCTGATGGCGTCGCGCCGCGAGGTGCTGCTGAAGTCACTCGTGGAAGAGACGTTCCATTCCATCCCTGTCACACAGGACGAAGGCGATGTTGCCTACGCGTTCAACCAGTACCACCTGATTTCCGCGCCGGTGGTTGACGAAAATGAGCGTCTCGTCGGCGTGATCACCATAGACGACGCGATGGCGGTTCTCGACGAGGAACACGAGGAGGACATCATGCGCCTGGCCGGCGTCGGCGAAGGACGGCTGAACGACAGCCCGTTCGCCACCACCAAGCGGCGCTTTCCATGGTTGGCGGTGAACCTCGTCACTGCGATCCTTGCCTCGGTCGTCATCGCGCAATTCGAGGACACGATCGCGCAATTCGTCGCACTTGCGGTGCTGATGCCGATCGTCGCCTCGATGGGGGGCAACGCCGGCACCCAGAGCCTGACAGTGGCGGTGCGCGCCATCGCCACGAAGGATCTGACCGGCAGCAACGTCTGGCGCGTGATCCGGCGGGAAGTTCTCGTCGGCCTCATCAACGGGGTAGTTTTCGCCGTGGTGATGGGCGTTGTCGGGGTCCTGTGGTTCGGTGGTCCGGGACTTGGGTATGTCATAGCTGCCGCCATGGTGATCAATCTTGTCGTTGCAGGGCTGGCAGGCACCGTGATTCCCGTGGCACTGGAACGCATCGGGGTGGACCCGGCGCTCGCTTCGGGCGCCTTCGTGACCACGGTCACGGATGTTGTCGGGTTCTTCGCGTTTCTGGGTCTGGCGGCGGTGTTTCTGCTTTGAACGACATCAACGATGTGAAACGTGCGGCCCGGCAGGCCGCCTTTGCCCGCCGCAAGGCAGCGCATGAGGAAAGTGCCGGTGATGAGTCACGGTTGCTTGCGCAGGTTCTTGCGGGGTATCGGGGCCGTCCGCTTTCGGGTTTCATGCCCATTCGAACCGAGATCGATCCGCGCCCTGCGATGGCCGAAGCCGCGGCACATGGTCCGGTCGGGGTGCCGGTGATCCGCGCCGCGGGAGAACCGCTGACCTTCTCAAGATGGTGGCCGGGCTGCGCCATGACAAAAGGCCCTTTCGGGGCGATGGTTCCCGAGAACGGTGAGGCCGTGGAACCGGAAATCCTGATCGTGCCCCTCGTGGCGTTTGACCGCTCGGGCGGTAGGTTGGGTTATGGTGGCGGCTTTTACGACCGGACGCTGGAGTTGCTGCGTAGCCGGCGCCCGACCCTCGCCATCGGGTTCGCCTACGCCGCGCAGGAAGACGCGCAGCTGCCGCTGGAACCCACGGATCAACCCTTGGACATGGTTGTCACGGAACGTGAAATCATGGATTTCACGTCCTCCCGATGAATGGTCGCCGCGGCCAGTCAAGAGCGCCGCGCGTCTGACCGGATACGCCGGTGTCACGCCGTCCGATCAAGGACGGCCGGCGGTGCGACGACCCTCAGTCGCCGGACGGTTCGTACCCGGACGCCTTGCCAGGGTCGCGCCGGCCTTCGGGCTTGCCGAGTACCAGCAGCGAGGGCGTCACGATCAGGGTCAGGACGGTCGCCAGGGCGAGCCCGCCGGTTACAGCGGTCGAGAGTTCCGTCCACCATTGGGTCGAGGGCGCGCCATGAGTTATTTCGCGGCCCTGGTAATCGATCGTCAGGGCCAAAACCATGGGCATCAGCCCGAGAATGGTTGTGACGGATGTCAGAACCACCGGACGGAGACGCTGAACCCCGGTGCGGAGCGCCGCTTCCCGAACACTCATTCCGTCGCGCAGAAACCGATTGAACGTGTCGATCAGCACGATGTTGTCGTTGACCACGACCCCGGCAAGCGAAATCATTCCGATCCCGCCCATCACCACGCCGAAGGGGCGGTCGGTAACAAGCAGTCCGATCAGAACGCCGGCCACGGAAAACACGATCGCGGTGAATACGACGATCGGCTGATAGAAGCTGTTGAATTGTATTACCAATATGGCGAACATCAGGGCGACCGCCGCGATGAATGCCTTGGTCAGAAAACTTGCCGCGGCTGCCTGCTCCTCGGCTTCTCCGCCAAAAGACCAGTTGACACTGTCGGGCAGGGCGGCCTGTTGCAGCGCGGTATCGAGCGCCTGGACCTGGTCGTTCACCAACGTGCCGGAAGCCACGTTCGCCTCGATCACGGTAACGCGGGTCTGGTCGGTGCGCCGGATCGTCCCTGATCGCGGCGAGGGCATGACTTCGACGAAATTTTCCACCGGCACCAACCCCGCCGAGGTTGGCACCCTCAGACTGCGCAGGTTTTCCAGGGTGCGCTCGGTGCCGGGAAACCTGACCCGGATGTCGACCGGCTCGTCGGTATCTTCGGGACGGTAATCCGCAATCTTCACCCCCTGCGTCAGAAGCTGGACAGCCTGACCCAGGAGGCTGACATCGGCGCCAAAACGTGCTGCTTCGGACCTGTCGAGATCAAGCCGCCACTCGACGCCGGGCAGGGGGCGTGTATCGGTGATGTCCGTGAACCCGCCGATCCGGTCCATGATCCGAAGCGTCGTCTCGACCGCGTTCTCGCGGGCTGCATCGGTCGCGGCACGGATTTCAAGGCTCACGGGTTTTCCACCGGTCGGTCCGATGTTCTGGGTCTGCACCTGAACATCAATGCCGGCAATGTCGGTCATGCTGTTGCGGATATCCCCGGCGATGGTTTCCGCGCTGCGGCGCGTGTTCCAGTCCGTCAGCTCAAGCTGTATCGTGCCGATCATCTCGGCGTCGGAACGGTTGGCCAGTGTCGAACGGGCGTAGACGGTTTCGATTTCGGCCCGTCCGATCAGGCGGTTTTCGACCCGGCGCACAAGATCATCGCGTTCGTAGATCGAGAAGTTGTCGCGTGAATGTATGTCGACGCGTGCGAAATCCGGTTCGATGGACGGAAAGAAGGTGACACCGCGGCCATATTCCCCGTAAAGGCCGAAAGCGGCCATCAACAGGGCGAATGTGGTGAGGACAACGGCAAGGGGGCGCGCAAGAGCCAAGTTCAGGAAACGCGCATAAACCCCGGCCGCCCCCTTCAGTGTGCGTGGATCGCCAGACTCGCCAGCGGCGAGTATCGCCTTGGCGCGGGCCGTCTGCGGGCGGCGGCGCCCGATGAGGCCACCGATGACGGGTACGAAGATCAATGCCATGAACAGCGATGCCGTGAGGGTCAGAAGGACGGTCACAGGCAGGAAAATCATGAATTCACCGGTGACACCGGACCAGAAAAGAAGCGGCACGAAGACCGAAAGCGTGGTCCCGGTGGCGGCGATGATAGGCCATGCCATCCGTTTCGCCGCGGCGGCAAAGGCTTCGCGCGGGGGCATGCCCTCTTCGAGTTTCCGGTCGGCATATTCGACGATGACGATGGCGCCGTCGACCAGCATGCCGACGACGAGTATCAGGGTGAACAGCACGATGATGTTCATCGTGTAACCCATCGCCCAGAGCGCCGCGACACCGGCGAGGAAAGCGCCGGGAATTGCCAGCCCGACAAGCACGGAGGACCGCAGGCCGAGCGCCCAGACAATCACCACCATGACGAGAATCACCGCGGCGATGACGCTGGACTCGAGCTCCGAGAGGATTTCGCGAACCTGCTCGCCCTCGTCCTGGGTATATGTGAGGCGGATGCTTTCCGGCCACTCCAGTGACGCGTCCCGGGCCGCCGCGCGCACCGCATCGACGGTTTCGATGATGTTGGCGCCCGATCGTTTCTTGATCTCCAGGACGAGGGCCGGTTGACCGTCAACGCGCGCGAAACCCTGGGGATCATTGAAACTGCGCCGGAGAACGGCAACGTCCGCGAAGGTCACGACAGTATCGCCGCGTACCTTTATCGGCATTTCCATAACGTCCTCGGCGGACTCGATAAGGCCCGGCACCTTCAGCACCAGCCGGCCCGCCGCAGTGTCGATGGACCCCGCCGCGATAAGCCGGTTGTTGCGGGTGATCTGGGCCACCAGTTCCTCGAAGGACAATTCGTAAGTCTCGAAGATGGTCGGGTCGATCAGCACCTCGAGTATTTCTTCGCGCTTGCCCGCGATGTCGACTTCAAGAACACCCTCAAGGGCCTCGAAACGGTCTTTCAGGTCATTTGCAAGCGTATTCAGTGTTCTTTCGGGGACCGGACCCGACAAGATCGCGGTAAGGATCGGGAAGAGCGCGGTATTGACCTCGTTCACGACCGGATCGGATGCGTCCGCGGGCAGCTCTCCGCTCGCGCGGTCAACGGCCTCGCGCACCCGGTCCAACGCCTCATCGGAGTCGAATCCGGGCTCGAATTCCAGCGTGACCGAGGCAAACCCCTCGCCGGCCTCGCTGGTCATCTCCTCGAGCCCGGCCAGGGCTGCGAGTTCGGTTTCAAGAGGTTCCACCAGCAAGCGTTCGGAGTCCCGCGGCGCGATCCCCTCCAGGGAGGTCAGCACATGAACGATCGGGATGGGAACCTCTGGCGCGCTTTCCTTTGGAATGACGCGATAGGCGACACTGCCGGTGAACAGGAGGATCACAAGCGTCAGCACCACGAAACGGCTGCGCGAGAAGGCGGCGTCGATGAGTCCCTTCACGGTTCTCGTGCTCCGGTGTCGGGCCTTGGGTCGACGGTATCCCCGGCGCGGACAAAACCCTGTCCGACGCTGATGATGCGCGCAGTGCCGGGCAGTCCGGTGACCCACACGCCATTGGTCTGTGCCTTGAGGATCTCGACGGGTTGGAATGCAGCGCGGTTCTGTTCATCGACGGTCTTGAGCCCGAGGGCGCCGCTCTCGTCCAGGGCCAGGATCGCAGGTGAGACGAAATGCGCGGCGGTTTCCCCGGTGGGGATTCTCACCTCGACGCTGATGCCGGCGGTGAGCAGGCCATCCGGGTTTGCCACCTCCACCTCGAGTGCGAAGGTCCGGGTGGTGGGATCCGCGGTCGACCCCAGGAAACTGACGGTGCCGGTCCGCCGTTCGCCGGTTATGAAGTGGATATTCGCAGATTGGCCAAGTTCGAGCCGTCCCAGGGATTGCTGGGGCACGCGGGCCTCGATCGTAAGCGGATCGCTGTCCACCACCCGCGCCAGGTCGGTGCCGGCAGTGACGAATTCGCCGGTGTCGATTTCCAGCGCCTCCAGCTGTCCGGCAAAGGGCGCCCGAATTTCCGTGTCGGCGATGGCCTGGCGCGCTGCGGCAAGTGCCGCTTCGGCGGCGGCAAATTCAACCCGCGCGTGGACAACGCGGTCCAGCGTCGTCGCGCCTCTGTCCAGCAGGGTTTCGGCATTTTCCAGTTCGCGTCTCGTGCGTGCGAGGTCCGCTTCTGCGCGGCGCAGGTCCGCGGTGCGCTGGCGCGGATCGATCCGGGCGATCAGGTCGTCCGCGGCGACCTTCTGGCCCTTGCGGATCAGCACCTCCCGGATGGCGCCTGATGTTTCCGCCCGCACCCTTGTGTCGCGGTCCGGCAGGGCTTGTCCCTCGGCGACGAAGGTCTCGGACACCGGTTCGGCCGTTGACGTTGTCACGGCGACGCTGACAGGTTCGCCGGCGCGCGAGTCCCGCGTGGCCTGCCCGTCCTCGTCAGGCACGAGCATGCCGCTTGCGAACCAGATTGCGATGATCCCGACAAGCGCAAGTGCGGACCATGCCGAACGATGTGCGCCCGGATCGTCAGCGAAATGTAACGGGTCGTTGGGCATGATGCGGGTCTTTCGGAGTCCGGAACAGCGGAACAGGCGCCGGCGCCCCGGTCAAGCGCGAGCGTGGCGCCGGTTGCCTTATGTGGCAGGTGCTGGCGCATATCCTTGATCTGAAGCAATCGGGCGGGCCTGGCCCGGGTTATTATGCGCGGTTCGTGACACGGGGCAACACCGGCGTCACGTGATCTGGCCGCCCGGAGAAACCGTGCCGCGCTTGCTGCTCATCAAGTGATGCGCGGCCGACCGGGTGACCTGCAGCAGGGGGCCCATTCGGAACCCGTGCCCGTTATCCGGAAAGGGCTGGAGAATGCCGCCTCAGGGCCCGAAAATTGCCCGATGCGGGAAAGGGTGGTTGAAAGCCGCGCGTCCAGACACCACCTGTTGCCGCAGCGAAACGGCATCAGGCCGCTTCACGCAGGCGGTCCGGAGGATGCCCGAACAGGAGGTATCGTGACCGACAAAATCGTAGCTGAAAACCTTTCCAAGGTGTTCGGGGACGATCCGGGTCAGGCGCTCAAACTGGTCAGGGACGGCAAGACCAAGGATGAAGTCCTTGCCGAGACCGGACAGACAATCGGTGTTCAGTCTATTGATTTCTCCGTTGCGGAGGGCGAGGTCTTCGTCGTCATGGGCCTGTCGGGATCCGGCAAATCGACCCTTGTACGAATGCTCAACCGGCTCATTGACGCGAGTGACGGGAAAATCCTTGTCGATGGCGAGAACCTGCGCGACGCCAATGCCGAAACACTTCGAAAGCTGCGTTTGGAAAAGATCGCGATGGTGTTCCAGCATTTCGCGCTCTTTCCGCACAAATCCGTCCTCGAGAATGTGGAATACGGCCTGAAGATCGCTGGCATCCCGTCAAGCGAACGCCGCCGCCGGGCGCTTGACGCGCTGGACAAGGTGGGATTGTCGGCATGGGCCGATCGGAAACCATCCGCGCTCTCGGGCGGCATGCAGCAGCGGGTCGGATTGGCACGCGGGCTTGCCGTGGATCCTGAAATCCTGCTCATGGACGAACCCTTCTCGGCGCTGGATCCGCTCATCCGCAAGGACATGCAGACCGAATTGCTTGCGCTGCAGCGTGAACTGAAAAAGACGATCGTGTTCATCACCCACGACCTCGACGAGGCGCTTACCCTTGGTGACCGTATCGCGATCATGAAGGAGGGGCGGTTCGTGCAGGTGGGCACGGCCGAAGAGATCGTCGGCAACCCCGCGGATGATTACGTTGCGGCGTTCACCCAGGATATTGATCGCGCCCGCGTTTTTGATGCCAGCGCGGTCATGAGACCGCCGGAAGCGCTTCAACTCAAGGATGGTGACTTCGCGACCGCGCGGCAGCAACTGGACGAGTTGGGCCGGGATGCTCTGCATGTGCTGAATGGCGAGGCGGTGTTTGGCGTGATCACCCGCCGGTCGATTGCCGAGGCCGAGCGACAGGAGGGTGCGTCCTTGCGCGATGCCGTGCGGCGGGATGCCCCGACCGCTGAACCGAGCACGCCGCTGCATGAGCTGTACGACTCGTGCAGTTCCGGGCTTCCGGTCGCGATTACCGATGACCGGGGCCGGTTCGTGGGGGTCGTGCCGCCCGAAGCGGTTTTCCAGCTGCTTGCAAAAGACACCGACAAGACGCACCGCGGTGATGCGCCTGCGGACGAAGACGACGCAGCAGACGCCCCCGCCATGTCGGCCTGACAGGAGAGTTTTCATGTGGCAACCGTCCGATACATTCGAGATTCCGCTTGATGCATGGGTCGAAACCGCCATCAAGGGGTGGCTTGTCCCGAATTTCCGGGAGGCATTCCAGGCCGTGCAAACCCCGATCTCTTTCGTTCTCGAAGGGCTTGATCTTGGGTTGCAGGCGATCCCGATGCCTGTTTTCGCCATTGCCCTGACTGTTGTCGCCTGGGTTGTGGCAAGCCGGGGACTGGCGATTTTCACCCTTGTCAGCCTTGCGATCGTCGATCTTATCGGCGTCTGGACCCAGACCATGACGACACTCGCGATGATCCTGACGGCTGTCTTGTTCTGCGCGATCGTCGGTGTGCCCCTGGGCATCGCTGCATCGCGCAGCGACAGGTTCGAGAAAGGCATCCGCCCTGTTCTGGACATCATGCAGACAATTCCGCCCTTCGTGTATCTGGTTCCGATCGTGATGCTTTTCGGGGTGGGTATGACCCCGGGCATCATCGCAACAATCATTTTTGCCCTGCCGCCGATCATCCGACTGACCAATCTTGGCATCAGGTCCGTTCCCGAGGATCTGATCGAGGCAGCATATGCTTTCGGGTCGTCACCGCGGCAGGTGCTCTGGGAGGTTCAGTTGCCGCTCGCGCTGCGTACCATCATGGCAGGCCTGAACCAGACCCTCATGCTGGCGTTGTCCATGGCGGTCATCGCGGCACTCATCGGCGCTGGCGGGCTGGGTCTGACAGTTTATACCGGCCTTGGCAGGCTGGATGTCGGGGCCGCCACGGAAGGCGGACTAGGCATCGTGCTGCTGGCCATGATCCTTGACAGGATCACCCAGGCGCTCGGCTCGGACGCGCCCAGCAGGACACCGGGATTGCTGGAGACGCTGAAATCGTTCTTCAGCAAACGGGCACCGGCAACGTCACCCACGTGACGCGACGGCGTGCCCGTCACACAGAAGCGAAAGCGGCCATGCGCTGCCGGGATTGGCCGCGGAGGCGCCTCCGGTGCCACGGCACCGAAGCGGCGTTACACAAAATGATGGAGGACTTTCGACATGATTGACAAGAAAGCGATCCTGAAACTCACAACCGGCGCGGCGGTTGCCGCCATGACGGCATTGCCCACGGCCACCGTTGCCCAGGACAAGATGCCCGGCGAGGGCGTGAGGATCGACATGGCCCGCGCAAGCTGGGACACCGGCTGGTGGCAGGCAGAAGTCTACAGTCAGATGCTTCAGGAACTGGGCTACGACGTCTCCCGCATCACGACGCTGGACAATCCGCCCTTCTACCAGACGGTCGCGCAGGGCGATATCGACCTGTGGGTCAACGGCTGGTTCCCGCTGCACAACTCTTACGAGGACGCGTTCAGCCAGGGCGCGGAGAAGGTCGGTTACGTGGCCAAGGGCGGCGCGCTTCAGGGTTACCTAATCGACCGGAAAACGGCCGAGGAGCATGACATCAACCATGTCTCCGACCTGACCAGGGACGATATCCAGACACTCTTCGACGCCAATGGCGATGGCAAGGCGGATCTTGTGGCGTGCCCGCCGGGTTGGGGATGTGAAACCGTGATTTCACATCATTTCGAAGCATATGGCTGGAACGACGATTTCAACCCGATCAAGGCCGGTTACTCGGCCTCCATGGCGGATGCGCTTGGCCGCTACGAGAATGGCCAGCCGATTTTCTTCTACACCTGGACGCCGAACTGGACCGTGGGTGAGTTGCCGCCGGGCAAGGACGTGGTCTGGCTTCAGATGAAAGAGACCAAGCTGCCCGAGGGGCAGGCCCATCTCGCGGACCAGACGACTGTCGAGGATCTCGCCGGTTGCCGGGGCGAACAGCCCTGCGATCTGGGTTGGCCGGCCAATGACATCAGACCGGTGGCCAATTCCGATTTCCTGGCGGAGAATCCGGCCGCCGCAAGACTGTTGCGCGAAGCGAGCATTCCGATTGCCGATATCTTCGACCAGAATGCGAAAATGAACGCGGGCGCGGACAGCCCGGAAGACCTTGAACAACAGGCTTCCAACTGGATCGAGGAGAACCGGGACAAGGTTGACGCGTGGCTGAAATCCGCGCGTGAAGCCGCCCATATGTAAGCCCCGCAGGACCGGTGGACCGGTCCGACGGTTTTATTTCCCAGGGGTGTCAACCGCGCCATCGGCGATTGTCGGTGGCGCGGTTTCGCGCGGGATTGCGAGGGCTCGAAAGTCCACGGTCACCGTTGGAAGCGGGAAGGCGGCGTCATCGGTGGTGGCGAATCCCGGCAGGGTTTTCGGGCCGCGCAAGCGAGCCTGGCCACAGTCGTGCTGTCCTTGACGCGTTGTGCCGGTCGAACCCTCTCTCTACACTGCGCCATGGCCGCGCCATTTCGTTTCGCGCAGCTTGCGCGGGGTCATGTGATACCGCTCCCTGATCTTGCGCGAGAAATGATTGGGCGTCTTGAATCCCGTCTGATAGGCGATCTGGCTGATCTGCATGCCGGTGTGGCGAAGCAGATAAGCACCACGCCGCACCCGAAGGCGCCACAAGTAGTCGATCGGTTTTTCCCCGAACACGCTATTGTATAGCCTGTTCAGGTGCTGGGGTGACAGGCCCGAAACGCCGGCCAGTGTACGCATCGTGATCGTCCGGCCCAGGTTTTCTTCGATGTGGCGTCGGACAAGCTGCACCTGTGGCTATATCTCGGCCACCGTTTCCATCAGCTTCCTGCGGGTCAGCAGCTCTTCGAGAACCGCGATACCCGGGGCAGAGCAGAAATCATGCATGTCCGAGTAGATGTCGATGGGCAGGCCGGCGCCGGTCTTGATCAAGGAGGTTGCGGCGGGCGAAACATCCATTGGCCCGCAGAACGGCGCGATCGCAGAAACCTTTCCGACGTCAAGGTTCCCGGAAATATATTGGCACCACAGCACGTTGCACATGCTGGCGGGGCCGTACCTGTATTCCAGCCTGTGCCGCGAGGCCGCAAGTGCAATACCGGGCGCGGAAAGGTGAAACACGCTGTCGTCGCACTGGATCTCGACTTGTCCGGTCCGAAGGTAGATCGCTTCGAGCTGGCACCCGGTCATCGGGCCGAACTGATCTCCGTCACGATAGGTTGTCTCGCCGAACGTGAATGATGTTCCCGGATCGAGAATCTTCGCGATGGATAACTTTCCGGTCTCCAAGTTTGTCACCATCACATCTGAACGGCCTTGAGCGGGATGGTTTCGATTTTTTCTTGGTTATTCAAATCGAGTTTCTCGATGTCGGCGATACCCCGGCTGGTGCCATGAAGGGCGCCATGTTCATTTCAGATAACATTATGGAATCCGGGATACGCGAAAAATATTGATGGCAACCATGTGAGGGGGAACAATTCCCGAAAAACGGGAGGCATGTTTCGTGAACCTCAGAGAAATGATCCGCGCCGGACATGGTGATGTCAAAGCCGACCTTGTGATCAGTAGTGGTCGGTTGATCAACGTGGCCACGGCCGAGATCTATGCCGCCGAGGTCGCCATCAAGGACGGGCACGTTGTCGCGATCGGGGATGTGGAGCATTGCAAGGGACCGGATACGCGATTTCACGATGCGAACGGGCGCTACCTGGCGCCGGGCATGATCGACGGGCACCTGCATGTCGAACGCTCCAAGCTGTCGGTTTCGAGCTTTGCCGAACTCGTGGTGGCCTACGGCACAACCTCTGTCGTGTCGGGTCTGGATCAGATCCTTGTGGTTTCCGGGCTTGAAGGCGTGCGGCACTTCCTGGACGAAGCAAATGCTGGACCAATGACAATTCACTGGGGTGCACCGTGCAAGACACCTTACACAATGCCGCGCTCGACGGTGAATCACTACTTTGGCCCCGATGATCACCGGGCGACCCATGAATGGCCTGAATGCATCGGCATCTGGGAAACGGTGCGCGAATTCATCCAGGAAGAAGACGATGACGTTATCGAGGCGTTGGAGATAGCCCGCCGGCACAAGCTTCCGGTCTTTGGATGCTCGCCGATGTGCAAGGGATCGAAACTGGCGGGATATGCAAGCGCCGGCATCCGCCTCGATCATGAAAGCTACGATGTGACCGAGGCGCTTGAAAAGATGCGCAACGGGATGTTCATCCTGATCCGCGAAAGCTCGATCAGCCATTTCCTCGACGAGAACATTCAACTGGCAACGAAGTACATCCCTCAGGCAGATCACCGGATCAGCTTATGCACCGACGATGATCAGCGGCTGGAAGAAAACGGCGATCAAGAACATGGCATCGGCATTTGGCGCGAAGGCCGAGGAAGACCCGTCGATCTCACCGAAGGAGGTGGAAAGACTGCACGCCAAGATCGGCCAACTCGTCGTGGAACGGGATTCTTTGGCCGATGCCTCCAGTCTCATCCTCGGCCCTGGAGGCGGAAAGAGGTGAAGAAAGAGCATCGCGATCTCAGCGTTCGGCGGCAGTGCAGCTTGCTGTCGCTGGGGCGCCCCAGCCTCCACATCACCCGCGCGGCGAAAGCGCGGAAAATCTGCGGTTCATGGAAATCATCGATGGGCAGTTCCTGGAAACGCCATGATATGGCTCGCGGCATATGTCCCGCCATATGCAGCGGGAAGGGCATAAATGCGGTCGTCATCGTGTGCGCCGGCTGATGCGGCTCATGCGCCTGGTGCCGATCCACCAGGCGCCGGAGACCAGCCAGAAGCACCCCAAACACAAGATTTATCCGTACTTGCTCAAGGGCCTGGCGATCAACCGCCTCAATCAGGTCTGGTTTGCCGACATCACCTACATTCCGATGCGGCGCGGTTTTCTCTACCTCGTCGCGGTCATGGACTGGCACATCTGAAAGGTGCTGAACTGGCGGCTGTCTAACAGCCTGGACGCGGAATTCTGCATCGAAGTTCTGAAAGAGGCGCTGCCACGGCCCGGCCCGCCGGAGATCTTCAACTCCGACCAAGGTTCGCAATTCACCAGCACCGATTTCACCGACGTGCTGCATGAGGCCAGGGTGAAGATCTCGATGGACGGCTGCGGCGGATGGATCGACAACCGCATGATCGAACGGCTCTGGAGATCGCTGAAATATGACTGCTGAACCGTCCCGGGTTTCCGAGAGGCTTTTTTGTTCAAAACTTAGGCGGCGTTTTCAAGAGCATTCATCTCTGCATGGAACTCATCCTCCACTTCCTGCGGCGGCCGGTGGCCGATGGCGCTGTGTAGCCGCTCCGTATTGTACCAGCTGACCCAGTGCAGGGTCTCCCACTCGACCTGGGCCATGGACTTCCACGGGCCGAAAAAGTTGATGACCTCGGTCTTGAAGAGGCCGATAATGCTCTCGGCCATGGCATTATCATAGGAATCACCGACACTGCCGACCGAGGTGTCGATTCCGGCATCGGCCAGGCGCTCAGTGTAGCGGATGGACAGGTACTGGGCGGTCTCAACCGGTCGTCGCAACACCACGATCTTGTTCCATTATCATGAACTCGTCCAGCGCCTCTGCGGGCGTCCTCCAACCGAGCGTCTTTCTCGGTCTGCCGTTCAGTGCAACTGCGACGGC